>NZ_JBIWMV010000020.1:0-202427 GCF_044766845.1 Streptomyces sp. NPDC101776
CGAACGCATCTGACCAACCATCAACTATCTCTTCAGGCACGAACCCATCAACGATCGCGGGCACACCACGTCACGGAGTGTCGTTGCAGTACTAGGGCGTGCAGCCGGACCTCCGCAGTGGCGGCTTGAGCGGATGCCTCACATCTCCCCTGAACTGCCCAGACCAGACGGGCTGGTCACTCGGCGGCGGGTATGGCGGCCGCCCTCTCAACCACTTGCTCGGGCCCCCTCACCATGGGGCGGCCCAGGCAGGCGAGGCAGAGCTGGTTGGTCAGCGCGGGCCGGCCGCCGCTCCGGCAGTCCGGGCCGTCACCAGCGGACCGGCAGCTCCTCCAGACCGCCGACCAGAATCCCTGACCGACGTTTCAACTGCTGCGCCGGTACGGCGAGTTCGAGCGTCGGAAGTCTCTTGAGCAGGACGGTGAGAACGGTCCTCAGTTCGTTGCGGGCGAATTCACGGCCCACGCAGACCTGGGGACCGTATCCGAAGGTGAGATGCGGGTTGGGGGCGCGTCGCAGATCCATCCGTTCCGGGTGCGGGAAGACGGTCCCGTCGCGGTTGGCCGCGGCGATCTCGGCCATGACGGTGCAGCCGCGGGTGAGGGTGGTGCCGCCGAACTCCATGTCGGCGGAGAGGTATCGCGGCAGTGCGAAGCCGTGGTTGGCATCGAAACGCAGTGCCTCCTCCACCGCGGTGGGTACGAGCCCGGGGTCGGCCAGCAGTTCGCGCCAGCGGTCGCGATCGGCGAGCAGCATCGCGGTCATCTTGCCGATCATCTGGGAGGTGGTCTCGTGTCCGGCGACGAGCAGACCGATCCCCGCGCTCGCGAGTTCGGGCTCGTTGAAGCGTCCGTCGTCGGCGTCGACGATCGCGGTGAGTTCGCTGATGACGTCGTCGCCAGGGGTGGCGCGCCTGCTCGCTATGTGCGCGATCATGTAGTCGTAGAAATCGCCTCCGGCCTGGTCCATCTCGCTCTGCGTATGGCGGGTGAGGCTGAGCAGGACCGTCGACCAGCGCAGAATCTGGTCCTGGTCCTGGTGCGGAATGGCGAGGGCCTCGCAGATCACCCACAGGGGCAGTGGCCTCGCGAGGGCACTGATCAGATCGGCGGGACCCGGGCGCGCGGTCATGGCGTCGATGAGCTCGTCGGCCTTCGCGGCGATACGGGGGCGCAGTTCGTCGAGCCGCCGCCCGGTCAGGGCCCGGGTGAGGACGGCGCGCCAGCGGGTGTGATCGGATCGGTCGTTGCGGTCGTGGTCGGCGTCCGATATCCCCTCTCCGTCGGGATCAGGGTTGTAGAACAGTCCGCCGTCCTCGGAATCGCCCAGCCGGGCGGTGTCCTCCGCGGCCAGGTTCCGGCGGAACCTGCGGTCGGCGAACAGCTTGCGGACGTCTTCGTAGCGGGTCAGCAGCGCGGTCTCGTCACCGCCGGGTGTGCGTACCCACGTCACGGGGCACTTCTCGCGCAACCCGGCCCACTGGGCGGGCGGTTCGAGGGCGGTGGCGCCCACGAAGGGGTAGTCCTGCGGGTCTTCGTCACCGTGGCCGGCGGCCGAGGTCATGTCGTGGTCCTGCCTTTCTAGGCGTGGCAGTGTCATCGCTGGTCGGCCGCGCCGACCCCGTAAGGGATGCGCGGCCCGGACATGGTGCCGAATGACGTTAGGTGCTGAGGAGTGCCGAAACTGTGCCGAAGAAGCTGGTCGGTTGTACGACTGAGATCATCCGGCGTGGTGTGCCGGCTCATGTCTGGGACAGGGCGTACGTCGACCAGCACGGTGTGGGGGAAACTCGGCATTGGAGGCTTCGGAGAGGTAGCGGCGGTCGAGCCGGTGCCCGACGGCCGTGACCGCTGCCAATTGCCTGTTGGGGACCACCATTTCGGCCTGCGCGAAGCTGTCGCGTTTTGCGCGATGCGGCAGGCTTCGAGCTGTTCCGGGCACGACTGGATGCCGGTGCCCGCGCGCAGAGAGTGCACCGGGGTGCCCTGGGCGGTCAGGTACTGCCGTGAGGCGGTGTTGAGCGCGATGCGGCAGGAGCGGCGCGGATCGACCAGTGGCGGCGCCTTTGACTCGGAGCGCTTGGCCTGCTGGAGCTGCTGCGCGTGCCGGCGCTGCGCGTGCCGCCGGGCATCGGCCGCCTCCAGTTCCATCCGCCGGGTGCCGTCGGCTCGGTGCGGTGAAGGAGCTTCGCGTGGCCGCACGGTTTCCGGCGCCTGCGGATCCGCCGGGAGCGCCGGGCCTGTCCGTGCCAGGGGTCAGTATTGGTTCCGCCCGGCCGCAGGGACCGTCTTGCCCCGGTCGCTCTTGGGGATGTCGGCCTTGATCGCGAACCACACTCCGTTCACCCCCTGGCCGTTCGTCTCGCCGGGCTCCTTGTCCCCGTTGAAGGTGTAGGCGGGCCAGCAGTTGAATGATTCCTGCTTGGTTCCACCTGGTGTGGCGAACGTGAAGAGGATCTCCGGGCCGAGACCCGCGGCCTCGGCATCAGCAGCCGTGACCGGGGCACTCGGCGTCCACTTCTGAAGGCACTTGGCATCGCAGGCCGTGGTCATCGGCCACGGGGTGTCCTTGGTGAAGAGGTAGAGCGTGCGGCCGTTCCTGTCCTGGAGGACCCGGCCCAGCTTCGGGCTGTCGAGGACGCTCAGAGCCGGCCTGCTGACACCCGCCTTGGCGCCGTCCACGGCCGCGGCGTACCACGCCTTCTGGTACCCCTGCCCCTTGGTGTCGCCCGGTTCGTCCTTCGCGTAGGTGTGGAGCGGCTTCCCCACGAGTGTCAGCTGCTTCGATCCGTCCGTCCGGGATATCGAACCCAGGAGGTCCTGATCGACGCCCTTGCCCGATGTGGCGGCTTCGGCGTCGGCGGATACAGGCAGCATCGTCTTGGCGCATTCCGCGACGCAGTTCGACTTGCCCGGGGTCGCCTCGTCCTTGTCGAAGACGTAGACGGTCTTTCCACTCCCGTCGACCACCACGGACTTGAGTTCGTCGTCGACCCGCACGGACACACTCGTAGGAGTGGCTGCTTTGACGTTCCCCTGCGGAACATCCAAGGAGGGGTCGCTGGTCGGGATCAGGGTGACCTGCTGTGTCTTGCTCGGCTGGGTTTTCTCCGCAGTGCCGCACGCGGACAGGAGGAAGGAGAGTACAACTGCCCCCGCCGCGATCCGCATCCCTTGTTCAAGCCTTGTCACGACAGTCCTCGCGCTCAGTGCTCCCACTTCCTGACGTGACAGCATCGCTGTACACACGGCGCAGGCATGCCGATGCGTTCGACGTACCAGGCGCTCGGCGGCGAGGAGGTCCGGCTCGCAGGCCGGGGCGGGGTCGAGGCGGAGAGGCGGCGCGGTTACTTCGCGCCCGGCTCGGGCTCGGCGCTTCGCGATCGCCGCTGCCGGTCCAGTTCGTCATAGCGGGCCCGCATGGCCTCTCCGGCGGCCGGCCCGGCAGTGAACGCGTAGGCGTCGCTGTCGTCGAGGCGCTTGCCGGTGCGGGCGTCGACCACTACCGGCTCGACCTCCTGGCCGGTCTCGGCGTCGACAAGAATCATGGACCGGTCCGACGGGTCGAGGTGCTGGTTGCCCCATGCGGCCAGAGCGACGATCACGGGGCGCAGGGAGTGCCCACGCTCAGTGAGGACGTACTCATGGCGGACCGGGTTCGTCTGGTAGGGCCGGCGTTCCAACAGGCCATCGGCGACCAGGGTCTTCAGGCGGGCCGTGAGCATGCTGGTGGAAATGCCCAGGCTCTGCTGGAACTGATCGAAGCGCGTATAGCCGTCGAAGGCGTCGTGGAGGATCAGCAGCGTCCACCACTCGCCGACATGCTGCGCCGTGGTCGACAGCGGACACGCGCGATCCTCCAGTCGGATCCTGCTCGGCATGGCACCCTCCAGAGTTACTGCTAAAGTCGAAGCTACTCACTTCTATTTTAGCAGTTGCCCACGGTGTCCATCGGGCACCGCCGGCGGGACTGCCCCGGACATGGCCCTCCTGCGTCCACACCGGAGGCGGGCCCGCCCGGGCCACCACCATCCAGCGCACCTGCGAGGCAGACATGACCGATCACCACGACCACGTCGGTGTCGACGACCTGCCGGAGGTCGTCCGTCGCTATCTGCGGGCCCACGACGCGCGGGACGTCACCGCTGCCACGGCTGTCCTCGCGCCCGAGGCCACCGTCACGGACGACGGCCACACCTACCAGGGGCCGGCCGCCATCGGGCGTTGGCTGGAGCGGACCGCCTCCGAGTACACCTACACCACCACGCCGCTCGGAGCGGAGCGCCACGGTCCCGACGGGTACACCGTCATCCAGCACCTCGAAGGCGATTTCCCCGGCGGGAAGGTCGATCTGCGCTACCGCTTCGACCTCGACGCACACGGACGGATCAGCCAACTCGTCATCGCCCCCTGACGACCGCCGACCGGTCGCGGAACTCACCGATCCACCTGCCCCCCCAGATCACGAGGAATCATGAAGACCTGGTTCATCACCGGCGGGACCCCGGGCGGTTTCGGCCCGGCCTACGCCGACCTCGCCCTGGAGCGCGGCGACAACATCGTACTCACCGCCCGCCGCCCGCAGTTGCTCGACGCCTGGTCAAGTCCCCACGGGGAGCGGGCACTTGTCCTGCCGTTGGACGTCACCGACGCCCAGCAGATCCATACGGCCGTCCGTGCCGCCGAGGAACGGTTCGGCCGTATCGATGTCCTCGTCAACAACGCCGGCCGGGGCTGGTACGGCTCCGTCGAAGGCACGTCCGACGCCGATGTCAGGCGGTCCTTCGAGCTGAACTTCTTCTCCGTCGCCGAGGTTCTGCGTGCCGTCCTCCCCGGCATGCGAGCCCGTGGCAGCGGATGGATCATCAACATGTCCTCCGTCGCCGGCCTGCGGGGCGTGCCCGGCTTCGGCTACTACAGCGCCGCGAAGTCCGCCGTCGAGGGCCTCACCGAGGTGCTACGGCGCGAAGTGGCCCCGTTCGGCATCAAGGTGCTGGCCGTCGAACCCGGCGCCTTCCGTACCCGCGCGTACTCCTCCTTCACCGACGAGCCGGTGTCCGAGACGGTCGACGCCTATCTGCCGCTCGGCCAGTCCGTCCGCGCCTCCATGATCGACCAGGACGGCCGCCAGCCGGGCGATCCCTACCGAGGGGTGCGGGCCGTCCTGAACGCGATGGATCAGGCCGAGCCTCCTCACCGTCTCGTCCTGGGCACCGCCGGCTACGACGCCGTACACGGCCAACTGGCAGGCATGATCGAGGAGTTGCACACCTACGAGGCCGCCTCGCGCAGCGCGGACTTCCCTCCCGCGTCGTAGGAAGGTCGTAGGGAGTTCGCGGCGTTGTGGGTCGCCACCCTCTCCGGGGCTATTCCTCGGTACCCGGTTCTCGATCGGGGAACGCACGCAGCCTCACCTGTGGCGCCCGGTAGTCGGCGAGCCATCGCATCCGGCGGTCGTCCGCCGCGAATCCGGCGCGCGCGGTCCGGGTCCACTCCTCCCGGTCGAGCACCTCCAAGTACGTTGCCCGGAGCGCTTCCTGCTGGGCCGCGGTGCACCCCGCGGCCTCGGGAGACTTCGTGGCCAGATGCTGAGTGAGTACGGCGATCGTGAAGTAGCGCGCGATGGTCGGGCTGAGCGAACCCGCATGGCGGGCGTGAGCTTCCAGAACCGCTCCCGAGTGCGGGTAATGAGCAAGCGTGAGCCCCATCCCCGCGCAGCCGCTCATGACATGCAGGACCCGACCGACGTGATCGACCATCTCGTGATCGGTGTCGAGGGCTTCCAGCTCTTCATGGAGTCGGGTGAGAGTGGCGACCTTCCCGGCGAAGTATCCGTTGAGGACGTCACCGTCGCAGGCTCGGTGCAGCAGCCATGGTCGGACAGCCGGGTCGCCGTCGAGGTCGAGTCTGCAGAGAGCGTCAACGACGTAGACACGTCCCCAGCCCGTCACGCGCTCGGCGAGCCAGAGCAGGGCCTCGACTCCTCCCGGCCGCGTCTCGAAAGCGTGCACCGCCAGTGGCCCGGACTGATGGGAGAGCAGCCCGATCGTCTGGATCAGCGGTATGTCGGCAGGCGTTCCCACGTCAGCCAGCAGGGCGAGCCCCACGGTGACGGAGCATCGGTCGGTTCCGTGCCGGACGAGCCAGCGACCGGTTCGGCGGACGCGTTCCGGGTCGGCCCGCTCAGCCGCCGCGGCGATGTGCTCGTTGTGGCGATTCGGGATGTGGACGTCGTGGAACGCGTCGGCCAACTCGCTGGGAAGCGCGGAGACTTGTGCGAAGTGGGCGTCCAGGATGAGTGCCGCGCCCTGGCCCGCCAAGGACCGGTCAACAGGCGCCTTCGGGCGCGGCCGACGACGGTGCCGTCCGTCGTCGGGATACGGTTCCCCGCTGCGCGGAAGCGGCTCCCCCGGGGCCAGTTGATGCAGGCGGAGCGCGTGGTCGAACAGTGTCGTCGGTGATCCGGGCAGTCCTGACAGTCCTGGCCCGGCTGTCGCGCTCATCGGCGGACGGAGGACTCGATTCTTCTGATCATGGCCCGGAGCATGCCATTACAGTCGACGCCGCAACAAGCCCTCGACGCGACAACTCGCCGCACAAGCAAAGGAAGTTGAGATCGACGCACCCCACGTTCGCCTCACCGTCCGGGCTCAGAACGTCCCTTCGTCGCGGGTGTAGTTGGGGCTGAGTTGCAGCAAGGCGGCGACGGCGGGGCTCGGTTCGCGTCCCGCGCGGACCGCGAAGGAGAGATTAAGCGTGGGTACGGGACCGGACAGCGGCTTGATGACCACCCCGGCCGTGTCCACCTGCTCGTAGCGGGGCACGACGGCCGCGCCGCCGATGGCTCGCACGTACGAGGCGGCCGATGCGATGTCCGTGATCTCGACGGACACGCGGCGGGTGATGCCGAGTTCGCCGAAGGCGCGGTCCATGGCGGCGCGCGAGCCGAAGCCACTCGCCCCGGAGACGAAGTTCTCGTGGGCGAGATCCTTCAGTGCGATGCGTTCTCGCCGCGCCAGCGGATGCCCGGACGGCAGGATCACCTCATACGGGATCGTCGCGAACTGCCGCAGGTCCAGGTCGTGCGCCTCGCTGGCGGCCAAGGCCACGACGCCGACATCGAGACGGCCACGTCGCACGTCCTCACCGATTCCGCCCGAGCCGGACCCGGAGACCTGGATCTGTATGTCCACCAGGGGGTGGCGCTGACGGAAGGCCCCCACCAGGCGCGGCAAATCGAGAGCGGTCATGCGGGTCATCGTGCCGATGCGCAGACTGCCCCGCAGGGTTCGCGACGCCTCGCCGACCACCTCCCTCGCCCGTTCCGCCGCCACGACGACCGCCTTGGCCTCGGGGAGGAACACCTCGCCCGCCGGGGACAGAGCCACCGTCCGGGTCGACCGGTCGAAGAGCGACACCTGAAGCTCCTCCTCCAGGGCCCGAACAGCCGCCGACACCGTCGACTGAGCTGCGAAAAGACGGGCCGCGGCACGCGTGAAGCTCAGCTCCTCGGCCACGGTGATGAAATAGCGCAACTGCCGTAATTCCATGGGCAATTATCGATTTCTTCGATAACACATGTCAACATTTTTCGTTGGACTCGATACGACTTCCGCGCCAGGCTGTCACTCACCGGCAGCGACTCCCGCTGTCTGTCTGACGAAGGGATGGTCATGAGCAAGCAGGTCCTAATCGTCGGAGGCACCACCGGTATCGGCCGCGAACTGGCCGCCGCCTACGCCCGTCAGGGCGCCTCCGTGATCATCGCCGGCCGCGACAGCACCGGCGCGGAGAGGACAGCCAAGGAGCTCAACGCCGAGACGGACACAGCTCAGGTGCGGGGCATAGCGGCCGACCTCTCCAAGCCCGAGATCCTCAAGGACGCGTTGAGCGGCATCGACCACGTCGACGCGATCGTCCTCACCGGAATGCGGCGCGACAACAACACGATCGCCGGCTACGACATCGCCGGCGCAACGGAGTTGGCGATCACCAAGATCGTCGGCTACACCACCGTCGTCCACGCGCTGCGGTCGCGCATCTCCCCCACCGGCTCCGTGCTGCTCTTCGGCGGCCTGGCCAAGGACATTCCCTACCCCGGCTCCACCACGGTCACCACCGTCAACGCCGGAGTCACAGGCCTGGTGGCGACGCTGGCCAAGGAACTCGCACCGGTCCGCGTCAACGCCGTCCACCCCGGAATGGTCGGCGACAGCCCCTACTGGGCCGACAACCAGCCCGCCGTGGAAGCGGCACGCGCCCGGATCCTGACCGGTGTCGTCCCCACGATGCGGGACATCGTCGAGGGCTCCATGTTCCTGCTGGAGAACCCGGCCGCGAACGGTGTGAACCTCGACCTCAACGGCGGCCACGCATGACCGACGCCCTGCCCACACTGGCCGTGATCGGCATCGGCCGCATCAGCCGCCCCATGGTGGTACGCCTGCGCAGGGCAGGGCACAGCGTCACCGTGACCAACCGCAGCCCCGGGCGTGCCCTCGACATCGCGGGCGAGACGGGCGCATGCGTGGTCGCCACCCCGCGCGAGGCGGCCTCCCGCGCCGACATCGTCATCGTCTGCCTGACCGACGACACGGCGGTGGGCGAGGTCTACGACGGGCCTGACGGCATCCTCGCCGGACTGCGCGAGGGAGCAACTGTCCTGGAAACAAGCACAGTTGCTCCGCAGACGACACGGGCCCTTGCACCCCGGGTCCTCGAACGCGGCGCCACTCTCCTCGACGCCCCGATGTCCGGCTCCGTCGAACTCGCCACCCGCGGCGAACTCACCTTCCTGACCGGCGGCCCCAAAGAAGCACTCGACCGGGTCCGCCCCGTCCTGGACGTCCTGGCCACCCGCATCCTCCACTTCGGGGAATCGGGCAACGGCAACATCATGAAACTCGCCATCAACTCACTGCTCCTGTCGCTGGCGACAGCACTGGCCGAGGCCCTGGTCCTCGCGGAGCGCGCCGGCATCGACCGCGCCGACGCCTACGACGCCTTCACCCAGAGCCCTGCCGCAGCCCCCTTCGTCCTCTACAACCGCGACAACTTCGTACGACCACGCGAAGCAGCTATACACATGGCCCTGTCCCTGGTCGCCAAGGACCTGACGCTGATCGACACCCTGGCGTCAGAAGTGGGAGCTCCCATGGCCCGACTGGACGCGAGCCGCGCGCTGATCGACCAGGCCATGGCCGCAGGACTGGGCGATCGTGACGGCGTCTCCGTACTGGCCGAACTCCTGCGAAGCAACGCCGCAGCCGAGGCCGAGCAGCGACCGGGGCAGGAGATCCGACCGCCCAGCTCTCTCTGACGCGCTGAACACCATCACCGGGACCCCGCAGCACTCCCCCGGCCGGGGATCCGGATGGCGGGCGAGCGTAACTGCACACACCTGAAACCGTCCGAGGCACCCGATCGGACGGCCGCTCCCCGCCGCCTCTGGGGAAAATCCCTCCTTGCCAGGGTGTTGCCGACGCAGTCCGTGGTGACACTCCCCGGCAGTGTCCAACTGCCTCGCAGGGCCGCGATGTTGGGCACTCAGCCGGTCTGCGTGCTCGGCGGCCACAGCGCCAACGTCGGCTCGCTGCACCCGCACCCCGGAGATCCACACCAGTAACGCCACGATCCTCCGCCAACGCCCGACTCCCTTAGCCGCACTCGGGAGGTGCGAAATTGAAGCAAGAATCGGCGCCCACGGCAGAGCACCCGCTGCGCCTTTCGATCCTTGGCCCGCTGAGAGCCTGGCATCGGGACACAGAGCTGCACCTCGGACCTCCCAAACAGCAAGGCGTGTTGGCCTTGCTGCTGGTTCAGGCAGGGCAGCCCGTGCCGCTGCACCACCTGATCGATGCCTTGTGGGGCAACGATCCTCCCGAGCGAGCGGTCAACGTGGTGCACCGCCATGTGGGCGCTTTACGTAGGCTGCTTGAGCCCGGTCTCACGCAGAGAGGCAAGGCACAGGTACTGGTACGGGCCGCCGGGGGCTACCGGCTGAACCTCGGGGAGGAGGCCTCGGATCTCCTGCGGTTTCGGAAACTGCGCGACGCGGGCCACGAAGCCGCCGACGGCGGCCGACCCGAGGAGGGCTCAGACCTGCTCCTCAAGGCACTTTCACTGTGGCACGGCCCGACGGCGGCCGGCTTGCCCCACGACCTGCGCTCGCACCCCGTCTTCGCCGCAGCCGACGCGGAGTACTACCGCGCCGCCCGGGCCGCCGCGGAGGCATCCCTCGCGGCCGGACGCACCAAGGCCGCCCTTCCACTCCTCCGGCAGGCCGCCCAAGGTGATCCCCTCAACGAATTCCTACAGGCCGGCTTCGTCCGTGTCCTGGCGGCTGAGGGACATACGGCTGAAGCCCTGGAGCACTACCGAAGCATCCGTTCACGGCTGGCCGGCGAACTGGGAGTCGACCCAGGCCCCGAACTCCGCGCCGCGCAAGCCGACGTGCTGCGCAACACGAACGCCGCCCACACCTCGGCGACCACAGGATCTCCCGAACAGAACTGGACCTCGGTCCGGCCCGCCCAACTACCCGCGGCCTTACACGTGTTCACCGGACGGCATGGCGAGTTGGAGTACCTGGACTCGCTCCTGCCGGTTGACGCTCATACGGCCGTCGCCATCGGGGGCGCTCCCGGCGTCGGGAAAACCACGCTCGCTCTGCACTGGGCCCACCGCAATTCCCACCGGTTCCCGGACGGTCAGCTGTACATCAACCTGCGTGGCTACGATCCCGCAGGAGCTCCCCTCACCCCCTCCATGGCGATCTGCTATTTCCTGGAATCACTCGGCATACCAAGCGAACGCATTCCTTCAGGCCTCGACAGTCAGATCGCCCTCTATCGCAGCATCCTGGCACGACGCCGCTGCCTGATCGTTCTCGACAACGCACGAAAGGCAGAGCAGGTTCGCCCACTCCTTCCCGGAAACCCGGACTGCTTCACCATCATCACCAGCCGCGAGGAAATGACCGGCCTGGCGGCATCCGCAGCAGCGAGTCTCCTCAACGTGAGCACACTCACCCAGGTGGAATCTTTCGATTTCCTTTCCAGAAGACTCGGGAAAACACGTGTCGAGCGAGAACGCGACGCGGCACTCGCAATCGGGATCCACTGCGGCAGGCTTCCCCTCACCCTCGCCATCGTCTGCGCACGCGTCAGCAGCCGACCGGCCACTCCGCTGTCAGACATCGCAGCCGAACTCGAAGCAAGCCGCGACAGCCTCCGCGCGTTCACACTCAGCGGCGACGGCGACCCCGCCACAGATACCCGCTCCGTCTTCTCCTGGTCATACCGCACACTCACAAAACAGGCAGCCGACGCATTCCTTCGCCTGTGCCTGAGCCCCGCGCACAGCGTGTCGATCCACGCCGCGGCAAGCCTGACCAGCCTGACCATTAAAAGCACACGCCGAGTGATGTCCGAGCTCCACCGAGCCAACCTTTGGACTGAATACAGGACCGGGCAGTACACCACGCACGATCTCCTCAAGGTATTCAGTCAGGAACTCGCCCGCAATGATTCCAGCAACACCCTCAAGACCGCACGACGGCGGCTCTACGACCACTACCTGCACACGGCGCACAACGCATCCAGCGCCATAAATACGCATCGAGAACACCCCGCGCTCACGGCCTCCGCACCCGGAACCCAGGTCATCTCCTTCACCAGCACAGGGTGCGCAGCCGAGTGGCTCCACCAGGAGATGCCCGCCCTACAGGCCATCGTCCTCCACCACGCTCACCATGGCGCAGGTGCAGGCGCACAGACATGGCGCTTGGCGGCTGTCCTTGAGCTGATCTTCGATCGCAGCGGACGGCGTCAGGAGCAGATCGCAATTCAAAGCTCCGCACTTTCAGCGGCCCAGCGGGCTGGTGACGCCCAGGGGCAAGCCCAGATGCACAGGTCCCTCGGTTTCGCACTCGGCCGAACCGGCGACGATTCCGCTGCAGAAAGTCACCTCCTTAAAGCATTGAAGATATTCTCCGACGCCGGCGACCTGCTCGGCGCCGCACTCACCAATCGCTACCTGGCATTTCTCAGAAACGCCAGTAAACGACATTACGAAGCCCTGGCACATTACGAGTCCGCCTCATCCCTGTATCAGAGAGCAAACTACGAGATCGGGCTGGCCGCCGTAACCAACGAGGTCGGATGGACCCATATCCTGCTCAACGATTTCGAACACGCGGCAACATCGTGCCGTCATGCCGTCGACATCGCCCGCAAGATCAGAAATCGAAATATAGAAGCAGCATCATGGGATAGTCTGGGCGTTGCCTACGACCACCTCGGACGCCACTCAGACTCACTTGAGGCACTCAACCGGGCACTGGCCCTCTATCGTGAACTCAACGATTCATACCTGATCGCCGATACACTTATACACATCGGCGACGTACACTCTCCCGAATCCCCGCACGACGCCCAACAAGCATGGACCGACGCGCTGAAAATACTCGATTCACTCGGCCACCCCGAAGGGGACCTACTCCGGGAGCGAATCAGCAAGTGAGGCGATGGCCGCCTCGTTCCGAGGAGCAGGCACTTCCGCCCACCCCGGCAATAGCGCAGGGGCGGGCACCGGGGCGGCGAGCATCGACTCCGGCAGAGTCCACGTCACAGCCCATGCCCTCCGCACCGGATCTCGCCGGACCCGGCGGTCAGGGCGGTTGCAAGTTCCGGGTTCGTGCGGCTGGTCGGGTCGTGACCAGTTGGGGCGTATGGCAGAGCAGGCACGGGCTTCGTGATCATTGTGGTGTGTAGGCCAGATGATCACGAGGTGGCCCGTGCCTGCTGCCGCGTCCTCTCCCATCCCTGCCGTGCTGGTGACACTGGGCCCGCTGGACACCGGCCGGATCGCCGACCTGCACCCCTACTTCGACTCGGTGCCCGACCCGCGCGCACGGCGGGGCCGGTGGTACTCACTCACAGCGATCCTGCTGGTGTGCGCCTGCGCGGCTGTCTCGGGAGCCAGGGGCATCGACGAACTCGCCGAGTGGGGCCGGCGTGCCTCGACGGCACTCCTGACGGCGATCGGGATCCGCCGCCACTTGCGCTGATGGCGGCGCACTCCGGCGTTGGCCACGATCGGCCGTGTGCTGGGGGCTGTTGACGGTGACGCCCGGGACCGGGCGGTGGGCGCCTGCCTGGCCGACCGGCACCGTGCCGCCACCGCACCCGCCCAGGCGCCGTTGCTCTCCGCGTCCGGGCGGCCACGCGCGATCGCTGTCGACGGCAAAGCACTCAAGGGATCAGCCCGTCTCGCCGCAACGCGCCGGCGTCTGCTCTCCGCAGTCACTCACGGCACCATCGTGCCCCTCGCCCAGGTGGCGGCCGACGCGAAGACGTACGAAACCACACACTTCCAACCGCTCCTGGCACCGCGGGACCTGACCGGCACCGTCGTCACCTTCGACGCCCTGCACTCGGTCGAGGCGAACAGCTCCTGGCTGGTCGAGACCAAGAGGGCCCGCTGCCTCGCCGTGATCAAGACCAACCAGCCCACCGCCCACGCCCAACTCGGCGCCCTGCCCTGGCAGTCCATCGCAGTCCAGCACACCGCGTCCGGAACCGGGCACGGACGCCGCGAGTCCCGCTCGGTCAAGACGTGCGGGATCGCCGACGAACTCGGCGGAATCGCCTTCCCCCATGCCCGCGTGGCCATCCGCGTCCACCGCCGCCGCAAGCCCACCGGCACACGCGAGACCCGCAAGAGCGTCTACACCGTCACCAGCCTCGACGCCCACCGAGCCGGCCCCGCCGACCTGGCCGCCGCGATCCGCGGACACTGGGGAGCGGAGAACTCCTCGCACCACATCAGGGACGTCACCTTCGCCGAGGACACCTCCACCGTCCACGCCGGGACCGAACCCCCACGGGCCATTGCGACCCTCCGCAACCCCGCCATTGGCGCGCTGAAAACCCTGGGAGCCGACAACATCGCCAAGACCACCCGGGCGATCCGCGACCAACCCGAACGAGCACTCCCCATCCTGGGCGTCACCAACAACCCGGACAGCTACGGAACTTGATCAAGCCCTGGCACCAGCAGTCGAACGGGCGACCCGGTCCCCTCTGTCGCCACACCTCAGGTTTCGCTCAACCGTGCGAACGGGGGCGGGAGTCGGCGCTAGGGTCTCTCCTCGGCGGCTGTAGAGGCCGTTGTCGACCAAAGAAAACCGAGGGGAACGCGTGCGCCGAATTTCGCGAATCATGTCGGCAGGCTGTGTCGCAGGGGCACTGGCCGTCATCAGCCCCACACCTGCCTCCGCCGCTGTGCCGATGAGTTGCCCGATGACCACGGGCTACGATTTTTCCGGCAGTTACAATTACTACCGCGACCTGGAACCCCGTTCCGGCGGCGACAGCGGTACGACAATCAGCATCACCTTCCACAAGGGAAAGACGACGACGTCCACCGTGGGCGGAGCGATCTCGGGCGAAGCCAAGGTGGTCTTCGTCAAGGCGTCGGCATCGTTCGACTACCACTTCGCATGGCAGTGGGAGAACAGCTCGACCTACACGTGGTCGTGGAAGGTGCCGAACAACATGACGCACGGTTACCTGCACGCGGGTGTGAAGGTCAAGTACACGAAGTGGAACTACAACCAGACACAGCCCAACTGCAGCACCAAGGTGCTGCGCAGTGGATCAGCGCGGCTGGTCTACGAGGGTCGCGAAACCTGGCACGGAAAGAGCTGATGCGCAGAAGACATCTGGCCGTACTGCCAGTCATCGTCATCCTGGCCGCCGGGTGTGGGGGCGGGGGAAATCGGGCTCCTGAGGCCAGCCCGTCGAAATCAGTGCTGGTGTCTGATCCGGACCATCCTGACAGCGGAAAGGAGACGCCGGGCCATCTCGGACCCGGGACGGTCGAACTTCCTGTTTCTGCCGACCGGATCGCCGAACTAGGCGTCCGCTACGACTGTCTCGGACCTGGCGGTCTCACTGTCACCAGCGGAACCGGCCTCAGCGCCGAGGTCGGTGGCTGCGACGACAGCGCCACGTTCGGCGCCCGCATCAAGGCGAAGGATTTGCACGGCAGGAAATTCGCGGACACGGTCACCGTCACGGTCGACAAGCGTACGAGGTGGCGTATGTCCGTGGACATCACCACCAAGGACGGTGTGAAGCAGACCATCCGCGGCTGATCGCGTGACGAGACCCCCGCTGATGCTGATCTCTGACTACGGGCTGACGCGGGGCGACAAGTTCCAGGCCGGTTCCGGCCAGGAGACCGATGCGGCGTTCGGGGTGGCGCGGGGCGTAGCGCAGAGTGCTCTTCGTGGCCCAGTACTCCAGTCGTACTTCGTGATCTGACGGATCAACGGGGTGGTGGGTTCAGTCGAGGTCGGTGAGGCGCTGCTTGCAGTGAGAAGCCGCATCTCAACCGATCTTGAAACCTGCAGGTCGAACGGAGTTCCTGGTCGGGTGATCTTCCGGTCGTACGCGCATGAAGGCAGGGCCTCCCGGTAGCTCGGGGGTGCGACCCCATTCCGAGCGTTCCGGGAGGCCCTGCATGGCGCAAGGGGCACTGATCGCGACTGGCATCAATACCGGCTATGTGCGAGTCACGGTTCAAAACCAGAACAACGGCCCAGCAGGCACACCCGCGGACTCCTGGGAGGAGATCGTTCAGGTCGGCGTGCAGGCCCCGGAGTGACAACTCCGTGTAGAGCCCCTTGAACGCGGGTGCGTCCCGGATCGCTCGGGTGGTCTTGGCCGATGTTGTCCGCTCCCAGCAGCCGAAGCCTGCCGATGGCCGGGTTCCGCAGAGCGGCCATCGCCCGCGGTGCGCTGCCGGTGTGAACGGTGGAGGCGTCCTCGGCGAACACCACGTCTCTGACATGGTGGCTGGAATTTTTGATTCCCCAGTGCCCGCGCACGTATCCGCCCAGGTCGGCAGGGCTGGCCTGGTGGGTATCGAGGCGGGTGACGGCGTAGACCGTCTCCCGGGTCTGCCGCTTGCCGCTCTCCTGGCGGCGCCGGTGGATGCGCAAGGTCAGCCGCGCTTGCGGGAAGGCGATCCCGCCGAGGTTCGCCGCGATGGCCATGGTCTTGACCGAGCGGGACTCCCGCCGGCCGGGCCCCGTGCCGGAGACGGTGTGCGCCACGGGCACCTGGTCCCACGGCAAGGCCTTGAGCTGGGCCGACGAGGTCGGCTGGTTTCCCTTGATCACCGCGATGTGGTGGGCCTTCTTCTCCTGCACCAGCCAGCGCACCTGGTCCTTGATGCTGTGCAGGGCGTCGAAGGTGACTACGGTGCCGGCCAGATCGAGTGGTTCCAGCAGCGGGCGGAAGGCGGCCGTCTCGTTGGTCTTGGCCCCCACCTCCCGCTGGGCCAGGGTGACGGTGGGGGCGTGGGTGACGGCGGACAGCAGGTGCCGGTGGCGTTGCTGCCGGTGCGCGGAGCCGGACGGCGTCTTGCCGTCCACCGCGATCGACGGCCGCGGTGCCGAGGCGGTGGCGCCGACGTCGGTGTGGTCGTGTCCGGCCAGATAGGTGCCGATCGCGGCGTCCAGCACCTCGCTGTCGAGGGCGGCCGGGAGCCGGGTGAAGGTGGCATGGGACGGAGCGCGGCGGCGTCCGGGCAGGTGCCGGCGGATGCCGGGGTGTTCCAGCACCGTGGTGGTGGTGCGCTGTCCCCACTCTGTGATCTCGGTGATGGTCCGGGCACTGGAGACGACTGCGCAGGCGCAGATCAGCAGCAGGCCGGCCAGGGATACCACCGCCCGCGACGCGAACGCGGGTCGGGTACGCGCTGGAGGTGGGCGCGCAGGCGGCCGGTGTCGTGCTGGTGACGGGGGCGCAGTTTCGCCAGGACGGCAGTGATCCGGAAGGATGGAGCGGCAGGCACGGGACCTCAATGTGATCAGCTGGCGTAGACACCCTGATGATCACCGGTCTCGTGCCCGTGCTGTTGCCACGTCAACTCCCGCCGGGCGCAGACGATCTACGTGATCCCGGAACTTGCAACCGTCCTGACCCGGCGGTACCGCTGGGAGATCTGAACCAATACCGGGAATCAGGCCGCGACGAGCTCCTGCTCGCGGTCCGGTGTCTTGACCTTGGGCCTCTTGTTCGGCAGCGAGAGGCGGAAGACCTTGTGCCACGCGGAGAACACCTGCTTGGGCAGCGGCCCGGTGACGTACTCCAGCTCGTACTTCTCGAACAGCGCGCGCACCTTCACCGCGACCTCGGCGTAGCGGTTGCTCGGCAGATCCGGGAACAGGTGGTGCTCGATCTGGTGCGACAGGTTGCCGGACATGAAGTGCATGGCCTTGCTGCCGCTGATGTTCGCCGAGCCCATCATCTGGCGCAGATACCACTGGCCGCGCGTCTCGCCCTTGATCGACCGGCGCTCGAAGACCTGCACGCCCTCGGGGAAGTGCCCGCACATGATCACCGAGTGGGTCCAGATGTTGCGGACCAGGTTCGCGGTGAACGTGGCGGCGAGCGTGGTGAGGAACGACGGGCCCGACAGCAGTGGGTGGATCACGTAGTCCTTGAGCACCTGCTTGCGGATCTTGCGGCCCACGGCCCTGGCCCGCGCGCGGAACTCCGGGTTCTTGCGGCGGCGCTTGTTCAGGTTCTTGCCGAGCTCCAGGTCGTACGCCGCGATGCCGTACTCGAAGAAGCAGGCGTTGAGGAAGTTCCACAGCGGCTGGCCGAGGTGGAACGGGTGCCACCTCTGGTCCTCGTCGACGCGCATGATGCCGTAGCCGAGGTCGTTGTCCTTGCCGATCACGTTGGTGTACGTGTGGTGCAGCTCGTTGTGCGAGTGCTTCCACTGCTCGGACGGCGAGACGTGATCCCACTCCCAGGTGGTGGAGTGGATCTTCGGGTCCCGCATCCAGTCCCACTGGCCGTGCAGGATGTTGTGCCCGATCTCCATGTTGTCCATGATCTTGGCCACCGACAGACCGGCGGTGCCGATCACCCACGCGGGCGGGAAGAGCGAGAACAACAGCACGCCCCGGCTGACCAGTTCGAGCTTGCGCTGCGCCGAGATGACCTTGCGGATGTAGGCGGCGTCCTTCTCGCCGCGGCCGGCGATCACCTCGTCGCGGATCGCGTCCAGCTCGCGGCCGAGTTCCTCGATCTGCTCCGCGGTCAGGTGGGCGGTGGGGTCGATGGCGGTCAAGGTGCTCCTACCGTTCGATGTCGCAGGGGCCCGCGGCGGCGGACACGCAGGTCTGGATGAGTACGCCCGGCTCGGCCTCGGTGATCTCGCCGGTGCGCAGGTCACGGACGGCGCCCGCCTTGAGGGGCGTGACGCAGCCGAAGCAGATGCCCATGCGGCACCCGGAGGGCATGAGCACGCCGGCCTCCTCGCCGATGTCCAGCAACGGCGTGGCGCCGTCCGCGTCGACGGTCTTACCCGTGGCGCTGAACGTGACCTCGCCGCCGTCGCCGGTGACGACGATGCCGGCGCGGAAGCGTTCGGTGTGCAGGCGCTCCGGTACGCCGTGCTCGGCCCAGTGCTTCTCGGCGGCGTCGAGCAGGCCTGCGGGCCCGCAGGCCCAGGTCTCGCGCTCGGCCCAGTCGGGCACGAGTTCGTCGAGACGGGTGATGTCGAGCGTGCCGTCCGTGTCGGTGTGCACCTCGGTGAGCCGCAGCTTCTTGTCCGCGACCAGGTCGTGCAGTTCGCTGCGGAAGATCACGTCCTGCGGCTGTGGCGCGCAGTGGATCATGACGACGTCGTCGAACTCGGTGTCGCGCAGCATGCCCATCACGGGCGTGATGCCGCTGCCGGCCGTCAGGTAGAGCACCCTGGCTGGCTTGGCCTGCGGCAGCACGAAGTCACCGGTCGCCTGGTCGAGTTGGATCAGCGTGCCTGGTTTCGCCCTGCGGACCAGGTGGTTGCTGACCTTGCCGTCCGGGATCGCCTTCACGGTGATCGTGACGCGGCCGTCCTCGCGGTTCGTCGGCGAGGTGAGGGAGTAGGCACGCCACAGGCGCACCCCGTCGACATCGACCCCGATCCGCACGTACTGACCGGCTGTGTGGCCGCGCCAGCCCCGTCCCGGCCTGATCACGATGGTCGCCGCGTCACCCGTCTCGGGGTGCACGGCTTCGATGCGCCCACGCAGGTCGGCGCCCGCACGCAGCGGGCTGACCAGGTCGAGATAGTCCGACGGCAGCAGCGGCGTCGTGACCATCTCCAGCAGTTTCCACGCCCTGCTGCGAAGGGCTGTACTCGTCATGGCTCCAGCTTGCTGCGCCGCAGGGCGTAAAGTCCTGACCGCAGGACGTAAATCTGGTCGGCTGAATTGTTCGCAGGGAACAAAAACATGAGTAACGCAATCCGGAGGGCCAGCGAACTGGCCCTGGATGAGACGACGGTCACCGTACTTCGGGCCGCGCTGAAGACCACCGCCGACGAGGTCGTCCAGGCGATCATCGACGAGGTCCCTTCCTACGCCAACGCCCTTTCGGGCCGCATGGGCGCCACCATCCGCCGAGCCGTCCGCACCGCCCTGGGGCACTACCTGGACCTCGCGAGCGGGAATGCCACGGGCGGCGACGCCGGTGACGCGGCCTACGAGTTGGGCCGCGGCGAGGCGCGCGACGGCCGTTCGATGGATGCCCTGCTCAGCGCCTACCGCGTCGGCGCCCGTGTGGCCTGGCGCTGCCTGGCAGCGGGTGCCGTACCCGCGGGTCTGCCCGCCGCCGAGGTCGCCAAGTTCGCCGAGCTGACCTTCGCCTACATCGACGAGCTCTCCGCCTCGAGCGCCGCGGGCCACGCCGACGAACTGGCCGCCCATGGCAGGGCCCACGAGCGCCACCTGGAACACCTGGCCCGCGACCTACTCGCCGGCGCGAGCCCGGACGTGCTGCTGGCCTCCGCGCAACGGGCCGGGTGGCAGCCTCCGGTCTCGCTGACCGCGGTCCTGCTGCCCGCCGCCCAGGCCCGGCCCGCCTACCGCACCCTCGACCCGAGCACCCTCGTCCTCGACGATCTGCCGGACGCCACCGGTGTGCTGCTCGTCCCCGATGCCGACCGACCACATCTCCTGCGACAGCTGACCGACCGCACCGCCGTGGCCGGCCCGGCCCGGCCATGGACCCGTGCATCCGCCTCGTACGCACGAGCCGTACGCGCGCGCTCCCTCTCCTCCGATATCCGCGACACCGAGGACCACCTGCCCGAGCTGGTGCTGACCGCCGACGTGGACGCGTTCGCAGACCTGCGGGCCCGAGCCCTCGCACCGTTGCGGACCTTGCCTGCCGCGACCGCACGGCGGCTGGAGGAGACCTTGCGGGCGTGGCTGCTGCACCAGGGCAGGCGGGACGAGGTGGCGGCGGCGTTGTTCGTCCATCCCCAGACGGTCCGGTACCGGATGTCGCAGCTGCGGGAGCTGTTTCCGGATCTCGCATCGCCACAGCGGGTCCTTGAACTGACGCTGGCGGTCGGTCTTCCGGCCGGCTGACGCGTACGTCGACCGTCCACGACCGCGTCCGCGAGCGGTCCAGGAATCGCACCTCGTTCCCGGTGTCATCAGCCAGCCGAGACGGGGTTGACGCGAAGACCGGACAAGGCCGCGGGAAAGCCCGTCGGGGGGGCTGTACCTGAGAAGCGCGGTGGCGGATACGACTCGACGGGATCCGGTGGACGATGCGCACCGGCCCGCTCGTCGACGCGATCATCGAGCATCTGGTCGGCGATCTGGGCCGCTGTGCCCTGGAAAACGGCTTCCTGTCCTCGTGAAGGGCGCTGTCCTGGCACGAGCTGACCCGCGGGCGCGCGGCGGGCCACAGCTGGGTGACCAGGCCAGGTCGCCAGGTAGCGGGCCTCTCGCGCCGGCGACCGCCGTGGTCTGCGACCGCCCCGCGCCTCTCTTCCGACAGGTCAACCGGACGACCGACCGCGCCGGCCCGGCACACCGCGCGAGGGATGATGGGAATCGAATGACGGAATGTGAGGTCAGGAGCTTCCATGGCGAATCAGGTTCACCGACCCCGTGAGGACGCGGAGTTCAGTTTCATCCTCGGGATGAGCGGAGTTCCGGTCCTCGCGTACTTCACCGGGTCATGGCCCAAGGCGATCGAGCCCTGCCGGGTGATGGACCTCGTCGTGGGTGGCATCGCCGACGACTACACGGGCCGCCTGACAGCCGTCCGCGCCGACATCACGCGTTGTCCGGCCGCAACCGAGCGATACGGGATCACCGGAGCCCCGTCCTACGTCCTGCTGAAGGAGGGAGAGGTGGTGGCACACGGCACGGGGCCCATGACCACCACAGAGGTACGGAAGTTCCTGGACGGCCACCTCTGAGCGGGCGCTGCGGCACGTGGTCGCGACGCCCGTCCCATCTCGTCCATGAAGAGCTGCGCGGCCTAAGACACCCCCGCAGGTCACATAACGCAGTCGATCACGGTCGCGTCCGACTGCCGCCCGGCTGCGGTCACTATGCCCCAGGCGCAGTGGCCGTACGTGCGGACGACCGGGTCGGCGCCGTCAGCGGTGGACTCGATCGTGTCGAACAGTGCCCGCGCCGTGTGGATTGGGACCTCGGACACCTGGCCCTCGACTTCGCCGAACAGGTCCGGCCGGCAGCGGACTTCCGCAACGAAGCACAGTTCACCACCGTCGCGGCCGCGCTATCCCGGGAAGCCGAACAGCGGGTCAGGAACCTCAGGGCCCGGTTCGTCGACCTTGGCACCACGGCCGACGCGCTGATGGGACGTCCCAGTCGGCCCGGCCACCTGTGGGAGGACTTCAACGCCGGTGTGGCGGCCGCACTGGTGGGACAGCCCGGAGGTGCCCGTCAACGACTCGATCAGGTCCGGGACCATGACCCGATCGCGGACTGGATCCAGCAGGCGCATCAGACGGCTCACCATGTCGCGGGCATCGCCGACGGCACCATGGCGGTCCACGACTGGGCCGCGACCAGGATCACTTCCTGCAGGAAGAAGCTGTCGCTCGCGGAGCCACCAAATCCGCTGACCATGGCCTAACGGGCCACCGGCGTCCCCCAGTTCAGCCCTTCCCCGAGAACGAGCCAACCCATCGGAGAACGCCGCAGCAGGATGCCCAGCGTCGCATTCAGCGCAGCTGACCGCGGCTGATCTCCGGCCACGCCAGCGGCTCAGGCCTGTCGAAAGCCTCACGGAACTGACGAACACGCCCGCAGTTACTCTGCTCCGTCACACCACCACCGCACCCTTTGTACGACGCTGTTGCGGACGGTGTCCTGAAGCGGGTGCCGTCCGCCCTCCCCGGACAGGGCACCGCACGCCCTGCCGCTCACGGTGCGGGCGACGTCCGATCGATGTCCACCACCCGCGCGGCAAGGCCGAGTTGGCGCCGGGTCGGCGCCGCATGCCTTAGCAGACGTCACCGGCATCCGGCCGGCGTCTCCCGGCGGCCGGTCGGTCTGCGTCGTAATGTCAAGATCGTGTCCTCAGTGATGCTGTCCCTTCTCAGGCGTGTCTCAGGAGTGTCATCGGGTGAGGGATCGCCCCAGGGCCCCCGTGATGGAGGGAGAACGACCGCGGGGCAACCGCGGATCGGCAATCACGGGGAGAACGAGACACATGATGTTCAAGCGATTCGGGACCATCGCCGCGACCGCGATCACCGGCACCCTGCTCCTGACCGCCTGCAACGGCGCGGACGGTGCGGCCGACGCCAACGTGTCGCATCCGGCGGCCGGAGCGACGCAGCAGGCAGGCGCCACGCAGGCGGCGGGCGCCATCGGCCGCTACTCCGAGAACGCGCCGGGGGCGATGTACTTCACCTCGATCCTCACCGGTGACAACGAGGTGCCCGTCAAGGGCAAGCCGGCGGTGGGCGACAAGGACGGCAGCGCCGTGGCCCTCATGCGTATCCAGGGCAACGAGGTGTCCTTCGCGTTCGCGTGGACCGGTACGGGGACCCCGACCATGGCCCATCTCCACCAAGGCGGCCGGGGCACCAACGGTGACGTGAAGATCCCGTTCTTCATGGAGAAGCTCAAGGGCGGCACGCCGTTCGTGTTCGGCACCGTGAAGGTCAAGGACGCCGACCTGCTGCGGAGCATCAAGGCGTATCCCGACCGGTTCTACTTCAACCTGCACACCGCCGAGTTCCCCGGCGGCGCGGTCCGCGGACAGGCTGTCGCGCTGCCGGGCGCGGTCTCACTGCCCGACGCCATCCGGCACTCGGCGCTGGCCGGCGTCGTCAAGGGCGCCCAGGTCTACGCCTGCACCAAGCAGGACGACGGCTCCTACGCCTTCACCCAGGACAACGTCGACGCCACCCTCCAGGGCGGCATCCAGCACAGCTTCGCCAAGCACGGCCCCGCCGGCCCGCCGCAGTGGATCGCCCCCGACGGCTCCTCGGTGACCGGCACCGTCCTCAACAAGTTCGACAACGGCACGGGCAACGTCCCCCAACTCCTGCTCCGCGCACAGCAGACCGGCAAGAGTGAGGGACTCCTGTCCAAGACCACCTCGGTCCTGCGACTCAACACCGCCGGCGGCGTCGCCCCGGCAGGCACCTGCAACCCGGCCACGCAGCCCACCGCCCGCGTCCCCTACACCGCGGACTACCTCTTCCTCGCCACCAAGTAAGACCTACCTGGCCATCCGGCCCGAACACCACCAGGCGGTGCGAGTCCCCCGCGGACTCGCACCGCCGCGTGCTTGCGACAACCGACGCCCCACACCCCGGCGCCTCGCTCCCATTCCCATCATGGGCAAGACATTTGAACCCGTTCAACGACGGGGTGGGGTGATCCGGGCTGCGGGAGATGTCTGCCGTCCTGACGCCCGAGCGCCAGGACCACGAGCCGTCACCGGGCCGAAGAACACCAGGTCGGTCGCCCGGCGCTGCCGCCGCCCGAACCGTCCCAGTGTGCGGCCGCCGCGAGGACAGCAGCAGCCGCGCCCGTTCCGAGTACGGCGCCGGCGACGACGTCGCCCGGGTAGTGCACCCCGGTGTGGACGCGCGAGTAGCCCACGGCGCAGGCCAGCAGACCGAGAGGGACCGCGGCAGCCGGGAACGCGGGTCCGACCGCTGCGGCAAAGGCCACGGCGGAGGCCGTGTGCCCCGAGGGGAAGGAGGCGGACGCCGGCATGGGGACATGCCGACCGGGGAAGGGCGAGTCCTCGGCACGGTGCGGGCGTGGCCGCCGTACAAGGCGCTTGCCGAGCAGGTTGGCCGTGGTGGACGCGACGCCGAGCGCGGCGACGCCGAGCACCGCGGCGCGGCGGGAGCGGCCGGGGCGCAGAGCCAGGGTGGCGGCGATCAGGAGGGAGATCTTGGAATGGTCGGCCGCCGCGGACAGTCGGCGCAACGCCGAGTCCAGTGCCGGTGTGCTGGTGACCGTCACGGTCTCGTAGAGCGCCTGGTCGAGGCCGGCGAGATCGCGCAACAGGCCCTGCGGTACTCGCTGTTGCCGAGGACGACGGTCAATCATCGCGCTGCTCCTGGTTCTTGTCGCGTGAGGGGGCTGTGGGGTCGTGGCTCTCGTGGTCGTGGGGCGACCGGTCGAAGGCGAGGCGCAGGACGCGGTACCAGTCGACGGCCGGTGCGACGTACGGTGCCCCGGGGCGTTCCCGTGGCACGCGCACCCGCAGCGCGCCGGGTCGTATCGTGCACACCACGGGCGGCGGCAGGACGAGTGCCTCGCCGTCCACGGCCACCGGGATGGCCTCCTGCTCTGACTCGACGACGACGCTGCGGGACGTCAGGGTCGTGATGCCGCTGGCCCGCTCCCCCAACAGCGCCAGTTCGGCGGCTTGTACCGCGCCCCCGACCCGGACCGCGATCACGCCGAGCGCGCCCGTGTCGAGGCGTTCCCTGCGGCCACCGGTCAGGGGGTCGGCCCGTGCGTAGGGGTTGTTGCTGACCAGCACCGCCTGTGGGGCCTCCAGCCGCTCTTCGTCGGTCCGGGCACTGAGTTCGGCGCCCGACTCGCCCGCCAGCAGGTCCGGCAACTGGTCGAGCGCGGTGACCGCCTTGGCGTCCCGGTAGTCGGGGTTCTGCACGATGTGCGCGTACGCACCGAACGAGGCGGTGTTGACGAACGGCCGGCCGGAGATGTCTCCGAGGTCGACGCGGAGTTCCACACCGTCCGAGAGCGCCTCCAGGCTGCTCACCGGATCGTCCCGGTCCAGACCGAGGTCCATGGCGAAGTGGTTGCGAGTGCCCGCCGTGACGACCATGAACGGCAGACCGTGTTCGGCGGCCACTCCCGCCACCAGTGCCTGGGTGCCGTCACCGCCGGCCACACCGAGCAGGTCCGCTCCCTCGGCGACAGCCCGCCGGGCCAGTGCCACCGGATCCGGATCCGTGTCGAGGTCGAGCAGGATCACCCGCGCGCCCAGTGCCTCGGCCCGCTCCACGAGTCCGTACCGCCCGACCTTCCCGCCACCCGACTTCGGATTCATGATCAGCACGGCCCGGCGCGGCGGCCGGACCGTACGGGTGTGCATGCCGTGCGGCTCACGCAGACGGCGCAGGGCACTCCTCGCGCAGCCGAGCGCGGCCGTCCACGCCGCGAGGGCGACCACCGCGACCACCCACAGGCCCGACACGGCGTACAGCACCAGGACACCGACGGGCGCGAAGATCGCCAACAGGGCACCGAGGAGCCGGGCGAAACCGCGGTGTGCCAGCGCCCACCACAGGCCCGCGCCGGCCAGTCCGAGTCCCGCCAGGCCCAGCAGCAGGATGAACCAATGGCCGGTGCCGGCCACCACTGCCGCCACTGCACCCGCGACGCACAGCAGGGCGAGACGGGCCAGGGCTCGCGCCGAGCCGAGGCCCTGGGGTCCGTGGCGTTCCGTCTCGCGCGTCGTTCTGGTCTCGTTCACTACCGCTTCCCGGTCATGGCTAGGTGGGACGGCCACCAACGCGGCGGGTGCTCCGTCTGCCCACGGCTGAGGACACCGCGTCGGCAGTGACCGATCCTCGTGAGCCCGGCACCTCGATGGCGCCTGCATCGGCCAGGTGGACCGACGGCGCGTCGTCACCGATCTTGGAGTGATGGTGTCACGTCACCTACGGCAGCCGCGCCTGGGGACTCACGTCCGAACGCGACGGCTCACCCTTCCGCCGCCCTCAGCCGCTGGGCCGCCGTGTCGCCACGCCGGCCGACCGGTACGACGCCTGTCGCGGCGCCGAGGCCGTACGCGGGCACTGTTCGACACGATCGAGTCCACCGCTGACGGCGACCCCTATGTCATCACCGTCTGGGCGGCCTTCGCCTGCACGGCCGCGGCACTTGCCGGCGACCCGGCACAGGCGCTGCGCACAGCGGCGCAGGGAAGCGCCCTGGACCCCGAGTTCTCGTTCGTCTTCCTCGGCAGTTATCAGCGTCTGGCCATGTGCTGGGCACGTGCCGTGACCGGCGAGGACCCGGCCGGCGCCGCGACCGAGGCACAACGGCTGATCACCGCGGCACTGGCCGACCCACCACGCTCCGGCCTGGCCACCTGGTACGGCCTCCTCGCCGAGATGTGGCTCGCGGCCGGCAGATCGGACGAGGCTTCAGCAGCCCTCGACCAGGCCGACCTGGCCCTCGACACCTACGGCCAGCGCTACGCGGAGAGTCTGCTCCTCATTATCCGGGCGCGGGTGTTGCAGGCCCGCGACGAGCCGGACGCCACCGTCCGGGCCGTTGCCGAGCGCGCCCGGGCACTGTGCGACGAGCGCGAGGCGCACCTGTTCGCCCGCCGTGTCGAGGAGTTGATGTCCGGTCTGCCCGAGGCCTGACGACCCGCCGGCGGCCACCTGCGTTTCGGCGGAACGCCCCAGGCGCGGGCGACGGCGGCAGCGCACCCGAGCGTCTCCCGGCTCATGGCGGCCCGTGGCATCCGCACCCTGGACGAGGACTGGACCGTTCGTGGACGCACCGCCCGGCGCCCGGCCCGGCACCGTCCACAGGACGTCAAGTACCCGGCTCTACGCTCACGCCTCGTCACCTCGGAGGACAACTCCCTGAAAGGCGTGGTGTGATGACGACTTCTCGCCGTACGTTGCTGGCCGGATCCGCCGCGATCGCGACCGGCAGCGTGCTCAGCGCACCAGCTGCGCAGGCCCAAACCCCGGCGAAGGGTCCCAACCCGACCGTCGTGCTCGTGCATGGCGCGTTCGCCGACGCCTCCGGCTGGAACGACGTCGCCCACCGGCTCGTCCGTGACGGCTACCCCGTCATCGCACCGGCGAACCCCTTGCGCAGCGTGTCCACGGACTCCGCATACCTGGCCGACGTCCTGGCCACCCTTGAGGGGCCGGTGGTGCTCGTGGCGCACTCGTACGGCGGGATGGTCATCACGAACGCAGCGACCGGCAACCCCCATGTGACGGCGCTGGTCTACGTGGCGGCGTTCATGCCGGATCACGGCGAAACGCTGCTGGGCCTGCAAACCCAGTACCCGGGAAGCCTCCTGAACGAGGCAGCACTGGACTTCCGTCCCTACGGTGACGGTCTCGTCGACGGCTACATCAAGAAGGAAGCCTTCCGGGACGTCTTCGCGGCCGACGTGCCGCGGAGGACCACCGAGCTGATGTGGGCCGGCCAGCGACCGGCCGACACTCGTACCCTGGGCGAGCCGTCCGGCGCCCCGGCTTGGCGGACCCCGTCCTGGTATCTCGTGGCCCGCGACGACCGGGTGCTGCCGGCCACGGCGCAGCGCTTCATGGCACAGCGAGCAGGTGCGCAGGTCCGGGAGGTCAGCACCTCGCACGTCGCGATGATCTCGCAGCCTGCCGCAACGGCCGACCTCATCAAGCGTGCCGCGCGCTGACGGGCCCGAGGAGACGGCGACGTCTCAGCGACCGCCGCGGACGATGCTCCGCCATGGTGGCGAACATCCAGCCCGGCCATGGCCACCTGAACTCGGCATCCGGGCAAGCAGGTCGGGCGCGTCGGCCGTCGCAGGGGGCGACGATTCCGCGAGCGGGTGGTTTCCCCTCGGTCGAGCAGACACCCGACCGGACCGGCAGCGACCTGGCCGTGCGCTGCACCAGCGCCGGAACCGCGGTCTGCGTTCCGCGTCGTGACGCGTCCTCGACGACTTCGCCATGCGCCGGCCCGATCGCCGCCTCCCGGCTGCGGCCCACTGACGGCGGAGGCCTACTCCAGGACTTCGGCCGAACCTCCGTCGTGACCGCTCCGCCCAGCGGGACCGGCTTCGGGCCGGACGCCGACAAGCTCAGGCTCCAACCCCCCGCTCAACCCGGCACGTCCACGGCCCACGTCAACGCGCCAGGCCTCAAAAGCCCAGCTGGTGAGCGCGACGACCGCGAGACCCAGGAGCCAACCACCCACCACATCACTGAACCAATGGACACCGAGCGCGATCCGGGTGAAACCGACGCCCAGGACGGACACGACCGAGACGCACCAGCACAGCGCACGCAGAGCACGCGGCACCACGGGCAACAGGACCAGCAGCAGAATCGCGAAGGACGTCGTCGCGGTCATCGTGTGACCCGACGGGAAGGAGAATCCCGGTGCGTGCGCGACCGGATCCTCCAAGGACGGCCTCGCCCGCTCAACCACCACTTTCACCAGCAGCCCGATGAGTCCACCGACCGTGGCCGTCACGGCGGACCAGATGGCGAGGCGCCAGGCCCGGCGGTACAACAGCCATACGGTCAGCAGCGCTACGGCCGTGCGAAGGGTGACCGGGTCCCACACCCGGTCGGACAGGAACCGCAACACGTGCGTCCACGCCGGGTGTTGGAGGGCCGTCTCGTTCAACTGCCGTGCGGCGCCCGCGTCGAGCCGACGCAGCGGCTGCCAGTGTCCCTCGACCAGGACGAGCAGCAGTCCGAACGGGACGGCGGCCACGGCAGCGACCGTGGCCGAACCGAGCAGGTGGACGCCGAATCTCCGGTCGGCGTGACGACGGCGGAGGTCGCGAAGGCGCTGAGCCGTGGCACGGACCATCACTCACACTCCCGGGTCGGCAGTGACCGGACCGGGCCGCAGCGCCCGCGCCGCCTCCAGTTGGGCGGCGAAGGACAGGCCCAGGAAGAGGGCGATGGAGGTCAGGTAGGCCCAGAGCAACAGGGACATGAAGGCGCTGAGCGGGCCGTAGACCGCGTCGAAGGATCCGCTGAAGTTCAGGTACAGACTCAGCAGCCAGGTCAGGGCCGTCCACAGCACGAGGTACACGGCGGCGCCGAAGGCCAGCCAGGTGTAACCGGGCTGGCGGCGCCGGGGGGACCGGCGGAAGATCGCGCTGGCCGAGAGGAGGGCGAGCAGCAGGCCGAAGGGCCAGCGCAGGATCTCCCAGGCGGTCCTGGCGTCACCGTCGAGGTGGTACACCGTCGCCGCCGCGGCGGCCAGGTCGCCGCCCGCCACCATCACGACGAAGCCGAGGCCGAGCGGGATCCCCGCGCTCAGCGACATCACCAGACCGCGCAGATACTTCTGGCGGAAGGGGCGGTCGCGTTCGTTGCCGTAGATCCGGTTGGCCCCGCGTTCGATCTGGCACATCGCGGTGGTGACGTTGACCAGGGAGAAGAGCAGGCCGAACCAGAGGGCGATCTGGTCGCCGTCGCCCGCGCTGTGGCGGCCGCGGTCCAGGGCGTCGTCGACGACGTCGGCGCTGGGGCCCTGCGCGATGCGGTGGATGGTCAGTTCGGCGAGTCTGCCGATGTTCTCCGTGTGCAGCGCGGTGGACAGTCCGACGAAGGCGATGACCAGCGGGATCACCGCCAGCACCGTCTGCAGGGCGAGCGCACGCGAGTGGCTGAAGCCGTCGGCGTAGCGGAACCGGACGAACGAGTCACGCAGCAGCGGCCAGCGGCCGTAGCGGCGCAGCGACGCCAGCGCCTCGTCGGCCGCGAGGTCGTCGCCGGTCATGTCACGGGTCTCGGGGACCTTGGTGGCGGTACCCATTCACTTCTCCCGGGTGGGCAGCAGCACGGTCAGCGCGCCGGGGCTGACCTCGGCGGTGAGACGCCTGCCGTGGGACACCGGGTCACCGTCGAGTTCACGCGACTGCGGTACGGCGAAGGTGAGTTCGGCCCGCCGGAAGGTGCGGAACTCCACCGCCACGCCCTTCGTGCCGGTGCCGTCGGGGACGAGGGTGTCCAGGGTCGTGGGCCGCGCGCTGCGCCCGCGGCCGCGTAGCAGAGTGACCAAGGCGCTCATCCAGCCGCCGGGGCCGCGCGGGTCCAGGATCAGCAGATCGAGCAGTCCGTCGTCGGGGCGGGCCGCCGGGAGGAGCGTGAGACCGCCCTGCACGGTGCCCACGTTGGCGAAGAGCACCATGCGGGCCGTGCGGTGCAGGACGGGACCGTCGTCGAGACGGACCGTCAGCCGCATACGGGGTGTGCGCAGCGTGCCGAAAGTGGCGAGCACGTAGGCGAGCCAGCCGACGGCGGACTTGGCGCGGGCGTCGGTGTGTTCCAGCATCGCGGCGTCGAGCCCGGCCCCTGACATCGCGGCGAAGTGGGTGGCGGCGAGGCCGTCGCCCTCGATGCGGCCGAGGTCGAGGCGGTGCGGGGTGCCGGACAGCGCGGCGTCGAGTGCGCCGGAGGGGGTGAGCGGCAGGCCGAGGTTGCGGGCCAGCAGGTTGCCGGTGCCGCAGGGCACCACGACGAGCGGTACGCCGGTGCCGGCCAGGGCGTCGGCAGCGGCCCTGACGGTTCCGTCGCCCCCGCAGACCACGACCAGTCGCGCTCCGGCACGGACCGCGCCGGCCGCCTGGCCGGTGCCGGGGTCATCAGCGGTGGTCTCGATGAACTCCGGTGCGCGGTGGCCGTGTTGTTCGAGGATGCGGCGCAGTTTCGCCCGGTCCGCCTCGCCGGTCACCGTGGGGTTGAAGATCACGGCGGTGCTGCCGGGCTCGCGCTCCTCGACCTCGGCCTCGGCTTCCGCGTCGGCGCGCCCGGTGCGCGGCGAGGGGACGGCGACCACGGACCCGTCGGTGAACAGCGCACGGCCGACGATCAGCAGGGACAAGGCACCGTTGGCCAGTCCGCCGATCACATCCGTGGGGTGATGCATTCCCCGGTAGAGACGCGAGAGACCGACGGCCAGCGGCACGAGGAACAGCAGCCCGGCCAGCGGCCACCGCCACGGCCTGCGCACCCGGGACAGCACGAGAACCGCAAGTCCGGCGTAGAGCACGGTGGCCGCGCCGGTGTGGCCGGAGGTGTAACTGGACGTGGGCGGGGAGGCGTCGAGGCGGTGCACGTGCGGGCGCGTCCGGTCCACCGACTCGGTGACGGCCAGGAACACCAGTGCCTGGAGCGAGACGGCGACGGCGAGGAAGACCGCCTGACGCCACATCGGCAGCCGGGGTACGAGCAGCAGCGCCACGCAGCTCACCAAGGTGACGGCGATCACCGTGAGGGTGTTGCCCGCCTCCGAACCGACGTACGACAGGGCGGTGAGCGGGCCCGTACGGATCCGCTCCAACCCCTCGTTGACGTGGTCCTCGACCGTCAGCGGCCACATGTTCCGGGCGGGGCCGGTGATCAGGAGCCCGAAGCCCACCAGCAGAGCGGCCTGACAGACGGTCAGTACGCCGATGCGCGCCGCGGTGCTCCCGGTACCGCGGGGCAGAACAGGCGAACGGCCCGGCCGGACCGCGTCAGGTTCTTCCCCGGTCGCTCCCACTGCTCTTCCCGGCACTGCGGTCGACATCGGCGCTCCCACGGGTCGGCGCCTCGCGGCGGTCCACGACCGGGTGACGTTCACACCCGATCCATCGCCGTCTGCCCCCAAAGCCGAGGCGCAGACACCTCCTTCACGTGGGAATCCCGATCTCGAAGAACTTCAGCATCAGACAGAGGCCGAGTACCCATCGCCCCGGTCCTGTCGGCCGCCAGTTACCAGTCACCAACGTCCAGCTCGCCAACAGCTCGTCCTGCGACCAGGGGACGTCCTTCCCGCACGCCTGCGGATTCTGGGCGGGGTGGCCCAGGTCCAACACAGCGCTGCGGCCTTGGGCTCCGACGTCCGCCAAGAGCCTGCGCCGGAGGGCGAGTTGTGCGTGAACGACCTGGAGGCCGACCGCCGCGCGCCGCCGTCGGCTTCCGCCGGCCCCTCCCACCGAAAAGAACCGCAGAACGATTGACCCCCGCCCCACTGAGCTCTACGTTACCCACGCCCCTCCGATTTGAATCGATTCAATTCTTTGTACGAGTGAGGAGTCGTAGTGATCAGCAGGAGGAACATTCTCGCGGGCGCGGTCGTCACGGTCGCGGCGGCAACGGTCGACGGTGCGCCGGCGATGGCCGCGTCGGCATCCGGACAGGCGCGGGCGAAGACCCGGCGCGACGGCCTGCGCGTCACGGCGCCGACCGTGGAGTACGTCCAGAACCCGCTGGGGATCGACGCGCAACGCCCCCGGCTGAGCTGGCCGTTGGCCTCGGACGGGGTGGATGTGCGCCAGAGCGCCTACCAGATCCGCGTGGCCGGCACCGTGTCGGGCCTGTCCCGACCGGACGTCTGGGACAGCGGGAAGGTCACGTCCGGCGAGTCCGTCCTCGTGTCGTACGGAGGTCCCGGACTCAAGCCTCGGACGCGCTACCACTGGTCAGTACGCGTCTGGGACGGGGACGGACAGGTCTCCGCCTGGAGCGCGCCCTCATGGTGGGAGACCGGGTTGATGGATGCCGGTCAGTGGAGCGCGGGCTGGATCTCCGCGCCGGCGGGCCTCGCGGACGCGCCGTCCTTCGAGGGCGGTTCCTGGATCTGGTTCCCCGAGGGCGATCCGACCAACAGCGTTCCGGCGGCCACCCGTTGGTTCCGCCGTACCGCCCAACTGCCCGACGCAATCACGTCGGCCACGCTCGCCATCACCGCGGACAACGTGTACGCCGTCTCCGTGAACGGAATCGAGGTGGGCCACACCGACCTCGACACGGACAACGAGGACTGGAAGCGCCCTGCGGTGATCGACGTACTGGACCGTGTACGGGCGGGTGACAACGTTATCGCCGTGTCTGCCACCAACGCGACGGAGGGCCCGGCGGGACTCGTCGCCGTCCTCGTGGTCGCCACGGCTTCCGGTGAGCGGAAGGTGTTCACCGACGCCTCCTGGAAGACCACGGACCAGCAACCCCCGACGGACTGGCGCGAGTTGGACTTCGACGACGCCGGCTGGCGGGATGCCAGGGTGGCTGCCGCGTGGGGCGGCGGACCGTGGGGACGGGTCGTCCCGGTGTCGTACGCCGTCACCCAGGTCCGGCGCGCATTCCGGCTCCCGCGCAGGAAGGTGTCACGGGCCCGCCTGTACACCACGGCGCTCGGCCTGTACGAAGCCCACCTCAACGGCAGCCAGGTGGGCCGGGACCACCTCGCTCCCGGCTGGACGGACTACAGAACGCGCGTCCAGTACCAGACGTACGACGTCACCACGCTGCTACGGCCCGGCGCCAACGCCATCGGGGTCTACCTGGCACCGGGCTGGTACGCCGGCAACGTCGGCATGTTCGGGCCCGGCCAGTACGGCCAACACCCGGCGCTCCTGGCCCAGTTGGACGTGGAGTACACCGACGGGACGAGCGAACGCATCACGTCGGACACCGACTGGCGGGCCGCCGCGGGGCCAATCGTCGCCGCCGATCTGCTCAACGGCGAGACGTACGACGCCCGCAAGGAGACCCCCGGCTGGGCCTCCCCCGGCTTCGACGACACCGGCTGGCTCGGCGTACGGGGCATGGGTGGCGTCGGCGACATCGGTCCCGGCCTGATCGTCGCGCAGGTGGACGGTCCGGTGCGGGTGGAACGGGAGTTAACGCCGAAGGCGATCACCCAACCCAAGCCCGGCGTCCACGTGTTCGACCTGGGCCAGAACATGGTCGGCTCGGTGCGGCTGCGTGTGTCGGGCGACGCGGGGACGACCGTCCGGCTCAGACACGCCGAGGTGCTCAACCCCGACGGCACCGTCTACACCGCGAACCTGCGGACCGCGGCGGCCACCGACACGTACACCCTCAAGGGACACGGGGAGGAGGTCTACGAACCTCGTTTCACCTTCCACGGGTTCCGCTACGTCGAGGTGACCGGTTTCCCGGGCACTCCCACCGCCAAGGCCGTCACCGGGCGCGTCATGCATACCTCCGCCCCCTTCACCCTCGACTTCGAGACCGACGTACCGATGCTCAACCAGCTTCACCACAACATCACTTGGGGCCAGCGCGGCAACTTCCTCTCCGTTCCGACCGATACACCCGCGCGCGACGAACGCCTGGGATGGACGGGCGACATCAACGTCTTCGCGCCCACGGCCGCTTACACGATGGAGTCGGCCCGCTTCCTGTCCAAGTGGCTCGTCGACCTCCGGGACTCCCGGACCGCGGAGGGCGCGTTCACGGACGTGGCACCCGTCGTCGGCACGATCGGCAACGGCACGGCCGGCTGGGGCGACGCGGGGGTCACGGTCCCCTGGTCCCTCTACCAGGCATACGGTGACCGCCAAGTCCTGGCGGACGCCTGGCCGTCCGTCCAGGCCTGGCTGGCGTACCTGGAGAAGAACAGCGACCGACTGCTGCGCCCGGACCAGGGATTCGGCGACTGGCTGAACGTCGGGGACGAGACCCCCAAGGACGTCATCGCCACCGCGTACTTCGCGCACAGCGCCGACCTCGCGGCCCGGATGGCCGGGGAACTGGGCAAGGACGCCACCCCCTACCTCGACCTCTTCGAACGGATACGGACAGCCTTCCAGCAGGCCTACGTCACCTCCGACGGCAGGGTCAGGGGCGACACACAGACGGCCTACGTCCTGGCCCTGTCGATGAACCTGCTGCCGGACGCGTCACGAACGGCCGCGGCCGACCGTCTCGTCGCTCTCATCGAGGCCAAGGACTGGCACCTGTCGACCGGTTTCCTCGGCACGCCCCGACTGCTGCCCGTCCTGACCGACACGGGCCACACCGACGTCGCCTACCGCCTCCTCCAGCAGCGCTCCTTCCCCAGCTGGGGCTACCAGATCGACCGGGGCTCCACCACGATGTGGGAACGCTGGGACTCCATCCGGCCCGACGGCAGCTTCCAGGACGCCGGCATGAACTCCTTCAACCACTACGCCTACGGCTCGGTGGGCGAATGGATGTACACGAACATCGCCGGTATCTCGCCGGGCCGGCCCGGCTACCGCGAGATCGTCATCCGCCCCCGCCCCGGCGGGGCCGTCACCTCCGCCCGCGCCGACTTCACGTCCGTCTACGGCCCTGTCTCCACCCGGTGGCGGGTACGATCCGGCCGCTTCGCCCTGACCTGCGTGGTGCCGCCCAACACGACCGCGGAGGTATGGGTGCCCGCGACCGGTCCGGACGCGGTCGGACACACTCACGGGACGTTCCTGCGCCAGGAGGACGGCGCCTCGGTCTACCAAGTCGGTTCCGGCACACACCGGTTCACCGCCTGACGGTCGGTCCTCCGGACCCGCAGGCGGACACAGCACCCGTGTGTCCGCCTGCGGCGGGCTCGTCAAGGAGCCGCGCGTCGTACACGGTGAAGGCACCCACGATGTGTCCGACCGCGGTACCTGGTCCTACGCGCCGGCCGAATCGGAAAGGAAGGCGGTACGGGCCGCCGGACGGGCACCGATGAGCACAGCACCGTGGAAGTGGTCCGGCGGTACGGCCGCCATCGTGTCGAGGGACTCGTCGGGGACGGGCAGCAGGTGGGCGTCGACCCAGGTGTCTCCCGTCGCCGTGCCGTGCCACGGATCCTCGACGACGACGGCGCCCGGCACGATGCCGTGGCAGAGCACCCAGTGCGGTACGTCGAACCCCTGCATCCCGGCGAGCGAGATCAGCAGCAGCACCTGTTCCCGTCGCCCGACCGCGCCGCGGATCCCGGCCGGGAGCAGCCGGTGCGGTTCGACCGGCACACCGATCCGTGCCGCGTCCGCACGGGACATGCGCTGGAGGTGGGCCCGCCACTCCTGCTCGGTCTCCGGAAAGTGGTCGAGCAGGACGGGCCGGTCCACATCGAGGTGGACCGTCACGGAGGACGACGGCCAGGTCCGGCGCACGGCGACGCCCAGTCCGACGGGCTCGCACGAGGGGAAGTTGGTCGCCTCACGCCACAGCGTCAACTCCGCCCGGCGGTCCAGCGACTCCACCGGCAGCGTCCCCGCGTGCGCCTGCGCGACCAGCGCGGTCACCGCGCCGCACGAGAAGTGTGTGGTCTGCCCGTAGTACGGCGGCTCGGGCACCGTCTCGCCGGCGTGCAGCCAGCGGACATACGCCGACGCGGGCCCAGTGTTGTCGGTGGCCGGCGGGCGCAACACGGTGAATCCGGCGTCAGCGGCATCCTCGGAACGTGCCGTCCAGCCTTCCCACTTGACCTGCACGAGTCCCCGCTCGCGCGCGTGACCGACGACGGCCGCGACGGCCGCCTGTACGTCGCCGAGGGCGTCGACGATCTTCAGGTAGGCCGTGTGCGGACGTGCGGTGACCAGCGCGGCCCCCGTCCAGTCCGCATCGTCCCCGCCGCCGTCACCCGCAACGGCAACGAGGTGAACCCCGTGGGCCGTACGGTCGACCGCCTGCCAGCGCTCCAGTACCTCGTGGTGCGCGAGCCGCCGCAGCGCAGTCGGCACGGCCTCCCGTTCGAACGGGACGACGACACGCCCGACGGACGCTTCCTGCTGGGACGACGGCATTCCGGTGCTCCTGAGGGCGAGGACGGGAAACAGGGCGGGGAACGGGGGCAGGAAAAAAGGCGCCCCCCTCGTTGTCATACGCGGGATTTCCGGAGCACCCAGATGAAGTACGGGCCGCCCACGAGCGCGATCATGAGGCCCGCCGGCACCTGGGCCGGTGCCACCACCGTGCGCCCCAGGGCGTCGGCCACGCACACCAGCACTCCGCCCAGCAGCATCGCGACCGGGATCGACCGCCCGTGCCGGGCACCCACCAGTGACCGGGCGAGATGCGGGGCGACGAGCCCCACGAAGCCGACGACGCCCACGGCGACCACGCTCAGCGCGGCAAGCACCGCGGCAATCCCCAGAGCCGCGAAACGGGTGCGCTCGACCCCGACCCCGACGATGCGCGGAGTGTCCTCGTCGACGGCCAGCAGATCGAGCCTTCCGCGCATCGCCATCAGCACCGGGAACGCGAGCACCAGGGCCACCGCCACCGGCACGACATCGGGGAACTCCCGGCCGTAGGTCGTACCGGAGAGCCAGGTGAAGAGCCGGGGCGTGTTGTACGGATCGGCGCGCAGCAGCAGGAACGTGGTGACGGAACTGATGCCGTACCCGCAGCCGATGCCGATCAGCACGAACCGGTCGGGCAGGAAACCGCCGCGCCACGACAGCAGGGTGATCAGCGCGAACGTGGCGAGGCCCGCCGTGACAGCGGCCACGACGAGCACCGGCCGGCCGCCGGGTACACCCGACGTGACGACAGCGGCCGCTCCCAGTCCGGCGCCCGCCGTGATGCCGAGCACGCCCGGTTCCGCGAGCGGGTTGCGCACCGCGCCCTGCACGACGCATCCCGCCAGTCCCAGCGCCGCGCCGGCGAGTACCGCGGCGGTCACCCGCGGGACCCGGTCGTCGAGCGCCTGGCCGATCAGATCCGGGGCCGTGCCGCGCAGCCACAGGCCGATGTCGCCCGTCCGCAGCCAGATGGCGCCCGCCAGGGTCGCCACCAGGACCGCCACGGCCAACAGTGCCGCCGCGCCGCACACCACAAGGAGGAACCCCCGGCGCGACCGTACGGCGACCCGGACGTGAGGCGGTCGGCGGAGTTCGCCGGTGTCGCGCAGGCGCAGCGCGAGGACCACGATCACGACGGAGCCCAGCAGCGCGGTCGGCACGCCCGTGGGAATGGAGGCGGCACCGTTCGCACCCTGAATCGCCCGCAGGACCGCGTCCGCGAGCAGGACGAGCAAGGCGCCCAGCAGGCCTGCCGCCGGCACCAGGAGGAGATGCCGGCGCAGCGCCCTGGCCCGCCCCGCGATCATGCGGGCCAGGACCGGGGCGCCGAGACCGACGAAGGAGATCGGGCCCGCGAGGGTGACCGCCGTGGCCGTCAGCACCACCGCGCACAGCACGGCCGTCACGCGGGTGGCGCGGATTGGCACACCGAGGGTGGACGCGGTGTCGTCGCCGAGGTTCATCACGTCCAACCGCCGGGACAGTGCCAGTGCGACGCACAGCACCACGAGAAGGACGGGGAACGCACGCAGCGACGCGTCGATGTTCATCTGCGCGAGCGAACCGCTCCCCCACGCGAAGAGACCGACCGTGTTCTCCTTGAACAGGACGAGGAGCATCCCGCTCACCGCGTCCAGCGCCATCGCCATCGCCGATCCGGCGAGGATGAGGCGGGTGCCCGCGGTACCGGCCGCCCGACCGGCCAGAAGCAACACGAGAGCCGCCGCGACCAGACCACCCGCGAAGGCGACCGCGCCCGACGCCCACAGGGGGACGGAGATACCGAAGGCCGCCACGAGCGTGAGCGTGAAGTAGGCCCCGGACGTGACCGCGAGGGTGTCGGGCGAGGCGAGCGCGTTGTGCGTGACGGACTGCAGCAGCGTCCCGGCCGAGCCGAGGGCGAAGCCGACGGCCACGCCCGCGAACAGGCGCGGCAGGCGCGAGCCGGTGAGGATCTCACCGACCGGCGCTCCGCCGCCGGTCTGCCGTTCTCCGGCGAGGTATCGCACGAGATCGCCGACTCCGACGCCCGACGTCCCCTGCGTCAGGTGCCACATGCCCACCAGAACGGTCAGGAGAAGCAGGAGGGCCAGGACGGCCGCACCGGTGGGACCGCCGCCACGCTCGACGCGCGGCAGCGCTTTCCCCGGGGGTGCCTCCACCGTCCCCGCTGTCGAGGAGGCCGGGGCCGGGGATTTCTGCGATGTGCTCACTTGTCGAGTACGTCGACGTACGCGTCGATGGCCTGCTCGCAGGAGAGCGGGCCGCCCGCGCCCCACACCCCGGACGGGAACGCGTGCGCACGGCCTTCCTTCACGGCCGCCATGCTCTTCCACAGGGGGTTCTTCTTCAGCGCGGCGACATATCCGTCGGCTCCCTCGTCGGCGGAGTAGAACAGGTTGGCGTCGCCCACCGAGGTGAGCCCCTCGACGTCGGTCTGTGCGAGGCCGTAGGAAGGATCGACACCTCCGTCGCCGTGGGCCTTGTTGATGGTGTCGGTCCAGGCGGGGGTCATGCCGAGTTCCTCGCCTATCTGAGTGAAGAGGGCGCCCGTGCTGTAGGGGCGGATGACGAGGTTGCCGCTCTCCAGCCATCCGTCGAAGAACAGGAACTTCTTCGTGGGCAGACCGGAGTCGGTGACCTTCTGCTTCGCCTCCGCGAGGTGCTGGTCGAACTGCTTGAGCACCTGGTCGGCACGCTCGGTCCGCCCTGTCGCCTTGCCGATCATGGTGAACACGCTCTTCATGTTCCCGAGCGGGTCCTTCGGGTCCGCGCCCTTCGTGGCCAGCACGGGGACGCCGCGCTTCTCCAGCTTCACGAGGGTTTCGTCGTCGGCCTTGAAGGCCTCGACGACGATGAGGTCGGGCTTCGTCGCGTAGAGGGTGTCGAGGTCGGGCTCGCCGCGGGTACCGACGTCGGTCTCCCCGCCGGGCAGCTTCTCGGCGCTGACGTAGGTGCCGTATCCCTTCGCATCGGAGACCGCGGTGGGGGTGACGCACAGGGTCAGCGCGTCCTCGACCTGCTGCCACTCCAGGACGGCGATCCGCTTGGCGGGCTTGGCGAGCGTCACCTTCCGGCCGACACCGTCCGTGAAGGAGACCGGCTTCGTCGAGGTGGTCGTGGTGTCGTCGGCACAGCTCTTCGACGCGGGCGAGGCACTGGCACTGCTGCCGGCCCCGACCTTGTCGACGTCGGTCGTGCCGCACGCCGACACCGAGAGGACGAAGAGCCCCACGGAGGCCGACGCCGCCAGACGGTGGGCACGGTTCATGGACAAGCCTCTTTCTTGTTTCCCCGCGATGTTCCTGCGGGTGCTTCTACGAGTGATCACGGCGATGGAAGTGCCGCTTCGGATGGAGCGCCTCTTCAGGCGGGGTGCCGACCGATCGGGTCGATGCGGAGACGGCCGGTGCGCGGGTCGACGCCGACCTCGACGCGGATGTCGTAGACCTCGCCGATGTTCGCCACGGTGAGGACGTCGGCGGGTCTACCCGTCGCGTGCACGCGGCCCGCGCTCATCAGGACCAGCGTGTCCGCGACGCGGGACGCCTGGTCGAGGTCGTGGAGCACGATGCCGACCGCGATGCCGTGGTCCTCGACGAGATCGCGTACCAGGTCGAGCGTCTCGATCTGGTAGCGCAGGTCGAGGTGGTTGGTCGGCTCGTCTAGCAGGACGACGCCGGTGTCCTGGGCGAGACAGGCGGCGAGCCAGACCCGCTGTATCTCGCCGCCGGAGAGCTCACCGACCGGCCGGGAGGCCATGTCCCGTACGCCGGTGACGCCCATGGCGCGGTCGACGGCGCCGCGATCCTCAGCGGTCGGCCCGGCGAAGCTCCGCCGGTAGGGGTGACGTCCGAACGCCACGACCTCCGCGACCGTCAGCCCCTGGGGCGCGGGCCGCGACTGGGAGAACAGCGTGACCTCGCGGGCGAACTGACGGGCACTGAGCAGCGCCGCGTCCCGCACACGCGGGCTGTCGGTGTCGCCATCGGGACGGTCGTCGGGTCCGCCGGCGGACCCATCCGGGGCACCGGGACCCAGCGTCACCCGGCCGCTGTCCACCCGGTGCAGCCTGGACAGTGCGCGCAGCAGTGTGGACTTCCCGCTGCCGTTCGGCCCTACCAGGGCGGTGACGCGGCCGGGTTTCAGCGCGATGGATACGCCGTGGACGACCGGTTCGCCGCCGTAGCGCAGCACCAGGTCGTGCCCGTTGAGGGCGGCGACCGGCGCGACGGGTTCGTCCGCGGAGTGATCGGCGTGCCGGAAAGGGCTGGTGAACATCGATGGATCCGGACGGTCGGAGGAGCAAGGACGACGGCACCCTCCACCGGGCGCGCACGACAAATACCGCCCGCGGCCCGGACAAGAAGTAAGGGTTACCTAACTCCAAGAAGCTTATGGTTCGCCCGACGTGTCGACAATCAGGAGTTCCCGACAGGCGATACGGGATTCCGGACACCCTCGCGGAAGGAGTCGTCCGCGCCGAAGAACGCGCCCGGGGTGGTGCCCATGACCCGGCGGAAGGCGGCGATGAACGAGCTGGGCTGCGCGTAGCCGAGTGTCTCGGAGACGGTCATCACGTCGAGGCCCTCGGAGAGCAGCGCCAGCGCCTGATGCACCCTCAGCATCTGCCGCCACTGCGCGAAGGACAGACCCGTCGCGGTACGGAACGCGCGCGTGACCGTACGGTCGCTCACCCCGAGCCACCGCGCCCACTCCTCCAGCGAACGGTCGTCGGAGGGATCGTCCAGCAGGGCCTCGGCGATCGCGTCGATCCGAGCGTCGCCTGGCAGCTGCAACGCGAACTGCCGCTCCGCCGGCTGCATCACGTCGAACACGACGGACTCCGCCCGCGCCCTGGCCGCCACGTCGAGATCCGTGCGGTACAGGTGGGTCAGCAGCGACTCCAGCAACGGCGTGATCGCGATCGCCGTCGGCTCCCCGGACGCGAACGCGAACGACGTGCGCTCAGGGGCGAAGAACGCGTCATGGAACTCCGCACCCGCCGTGGCCCGCCCCCCGTGCACCACTCCGGCGGGCATCCACAGCCCCTGCCCCGCGAACACGGTGAAGACGCGGTCCTCCACCCGGGACGTCAACGTCCCCCCGCGCACCCAGACGAGCTCGTGCGAGGGATGCGAGTGCGGCGCCCACTCCGTGGGGACCGGGGGCACGTGAAACCCGGCGGCGATGGCGAACGGCTCCACCGTCACCTCTGGGAACGCCCCGGCAGGATGCACCACGGTGCTCACTTCTCGCCGCCACGTCCCGACGCTCACTTCACCACGGGACGACCGGACCATGCGGACGAGTCTATCGGGGGCCGCTCAGGCGGCAGGAACCCGTATCTCATGATCGGCGAAGCGATACGACGGGCCACGAAGGCACGTCAGCCTGTGGGCATGCCGGTCCGGCCGCGCTCCAGAACGGCTCGCGGCGTCGAGAGGGTCCGCGCGGATACCGCCATGGGAAGGGCCTTGTGCACGTCGTCGACCTCGCCGCGAGCTGGGGTCGGGGGCTGGGGCTGGGGCTGGTGCAACGTCAGTACGGGCAACTCCTGGAGAGCGTCGCCCGCGGCCCACAGCCCGGCCGGCGTGTAGCCGTCGACGCGGGTCAGGAGTCCGACGAGGGCAGGCGGGATCAAGGATCTTGCGTCGGCAGGCACGGCCTCCATGATCTTGGAAGCCGTGCTGCTGCGTTGCCGAGCTGGCAGTGCGTCACGAAGCGGACGTCACGCAACGGCGCCGAAGCCTGACGCCGGTCAGAGATCAACGCGACAGCACAGACATGGGATCAACCGACCGTATTCCTGCGGCAGCGGCGGGCGCGGTGTTGGCGACCTTGTTCTCGTACGCCTACGGCCAGAGGGCGCGCAGCGCTGAGCAACTCCTCCGGGCTGTGGTCGAGTTGCCGAAGGGGGCGAAGGCGGCGGACGCGGTATGGACGCTCTCGGGATACGTCTGGGTCTGCGTCTGCTCCGCCAGGGCCCGGTAGTTGCCGAACGGGAGCATGGTCACAGAGTTTCGGTGCTGCCGGTGACGACCCGGTGCAGGTGAGGATCCGCGTGCACCGGCAGGTCCGCCTGGCGATCGCTCTGCCGGGCGAGCAGGGTGATCGCGACAATGGCCTGCACCGCCACGATGCATGCCAGCATCAAGGGCGCCTTGACGTCCAACAGCGCGATTGTCGCGTTGACGCCGAAGTGAACCGCCATCGACGCTGCGACCCCGGCGCGCTCGTAGGCGTAGCCGGTCAGCAGTGCCATCGGGATGACGCTGAGCACGAAGAGCGGACCGTTCCAACTGATCAGACCGAATTTCGCCTGGAGGGTCCCGGAGACGAAGAACAGCGGCAGATGCCATATCGCCCAGACAACACCCAGCAACAGGCCGGCCTGAAAGCGTCCGAACGACGCGCGCAGACGTGGATATGCCGTACCGCGCCAACCGGGCTCCTCGGACAGCGGACCGGCGACCAGCATGCCGACGAAGAACGGCACGGGTCCGCCGGCGTCCGACATCAGACTCCGCCCCTCCGCGAAGCTCAGCGCGGGACCACCCAGGCGGTCCGCGAGCAGCGCGGCTGTCAGCACCGTTGCCGACGCCATCACCAGCAGGGGCAGCACCCAGAACAGCCGCCCGCTCAGCCGGAGCCTCACCGTACGGGCAGGAGCGGGTTCACCGAGGCGGGAGCGGCGCACTCGGACCGCGATCGCGCCGAACACCGGGCCGAAGCCGCCGAGCACGTAGGGAATGACGCTGGCGGAATTCTTCACCGATCCGCCGAGTACGATCGCGATGAGCCAGAAACCCCAACTCGTCGCGAAGGTGACAGCCCCGAAAACGGCCAGGCTGCTTTTATGGTGAAGAGTGGTTGCGCTTGTCACGCTTTTGCCTTTCATGGGTACCGTATGGAGGAATTGATTGTTCATTCCGAAGAGAGCGGGCACAAAATGGGACCGCAGAATTTTCGGAAGTCCGTGCGGAACAATACGGTCGATGGCTATTCCGGAGCCGCGAAACCAAACGCGCCGACCGGGCGCGACTTCCAGTCGGCGCGTTCCCTCTGCGGCGCGAATCCCCTCCGGTCGTATTCTGGAGTTGGTGGGCGAGGCGGTCGGTCACCTGCGCGAACAGATCGGTGTCGGCCGACTGGCGCAGCCGTCGGCGAGGGGAGCACACCGACGGACGCACGGGGCAACGGCAGCGCACCGCCGGTTGGGCGAGCCGCCCCGTGGGGGCCGCTGCCCGCATGACTGTCATGTCGACGTCCCACATGCCCCACCCCCATCGTTATCAACTATGAGAACATTATCGTATGCGAGAAAGGTTGGTCCATGGCAACCGCGGACGTCCTCCTGCATCCCGTCCGGATGCGGATCCTGCAATCGCTGTTCGACGCCGATCCGCTGACCACAGCACAGCTGCGTGAGCGTCTGCCCGACATCGCCCCGGCGACGATGTACCGGCACATCGCCGTACTGACCGAAGCGGGCGTGCTGGAGGTGGTGGACGAGAGGCGGGTGCGCGGCACGGTGGAGCGCAGCTACCGGGTGTGCAAGGAAGAAGCGGTGGTCGACCCCGCCGCGCGAGCGTCCATGACGCGGGAGGACCATCTGCGGGCCTACACCACGTTCGCGGCATCGTTGATGGCGGATTTCGACCGCTACCTCACTCACGAGGACGCCGATCCCACCTCGGACGGCGTGGTCTACCGGCAGGCAGCGGTATGGCTGACCGATGAAGAGTTCGCGGAGATGGTCGAGGAGATCGAGAGCTCGGTCCTCGCACGGGTCGGCCGTGCCAGGGACGGCGGCCGCATACGTCGTGTCATCAGCCTCGTCGTCGTACCGGACAAACCCGCGTGAGCGGGGCACGCCGAGCCGACGGCACACGTTCGCGAACTCATTCGCCGCGTGCTCCGCAGCGTTGATCGTTGTGAAGGTCCGCCCTAAAGGTTTGGAGGGTGTCGACCGTCGCCGTGTTCCACGAGCGGCAATCCATGGAACAGTCCCCTGGCGTCTTCAGGACAGCCGACGCGTCAAGTGACCGTACGCCGCGTGGGCGGAGGGTCATCTGTGAACTGTTGATGTCCGATGACCGAGAGTAGCTGGAGCTTTCCGTGACTTTCCGTGCCGGGACGCGTGGTCATCACCAGCAGGGTCTGTGCGCGATTGTCGGTGAACAGGATCTGACAGTCGACGTTGATACGGCCCAGCTCCGGGTGAATGAGGGTCTTGTGGTCCTCGAAGCGCTTGGCGACCTCGTGCCGATCCCACAGACGGACGAACTCAGTGCTGCGTTCGCGTAGTTCGGCGACGATCTGCGCTGCTCTCGGGTTGCCGTGGTCGGCGGTCAGCGCGGCCCGCAGGGCGGCTGCCTGGATCCGGCTCTGCTTCGGGTGGTCCTCTTCCGGATAGTGGGTCCGCTCGGCCGGGTCGGTGAACCAACGGTAGTAGGCACTGCGTGCCAGGCCGGTGTGGCGGGTCTGGTCGCCGAGCAGCGCGGTCGCGAGCGGGTTCTGCACGAGGGTGTCGGCGAGATCGGACAGCACCAGGGCCGGGGTGTCGTCGAGGCGGTCCAGGACCCGCATGAGAGGGGGGCTGACGTGCTCGGAGCGAAGGAAGCGCGCTGGGGCGCCGTGCCCGATGAGGCTGAAGAGGTGGTCGCGTTCGTCCAGGGTCAGGCGCATGGCGCGGGCCAGGGAAGTCGCGATCTGCTCGGAAGGCTGCGGGCCGCGCTGCTGTTCCAGTCGGGCGTAGTAGTCGGTGGACATGCCGGCCAGCGCGGCGATCTCTTCGCGGCGCAGTCCCCGGGTGCGCCTGCGTGAGCCCTCGGTCAGTCCGACATCGCCGGGCTGCAGCGTCTCACGCCGTCGGCGAAGGAAATCCGCCAGTCCTTCTCGGTCCATGTCCTCCATGGTGGCTGCTGCCCGCCCATTCATCCAGGGACTGCCGATCCGCGGCTCGCCCCCCTTCGGCAGGCTGAGCCGGCCGTCGTCCGATGTCGGGCAGGGATCGCCGGTCCCTGGACACGCTCTCCTCTCCCGCCCACCCACGGGCGCCCGCAAGGTAGGGGCCACGGGGCCCACCGGCTCCCGTGGCAAAGGAGACATCATCCCCATGAAGACGACGGGCAACACAATTCTGATCACGGGCGGCACTTCGGGCATCGGGCTCGGCCTGGCCCTGCGGCTGCACGAGGCCGACAACAAGGTGATCATCACCGGACGGCGCGCGGACCTGCTCGACCAGATCGCGACCGACCACCCGGGCATCGAGACGATCGGCCTCGATGTCACCGACCCCACGTCGATCGCCCATGCCCGCAAGACGGTGACCAGCACCCATCCGGAGGTGAACGTCCTGGTCAACAACGCGGGCATCATGCTGCCGGAATCCCTCCTCGACGCCGACTCCCTGCGCGTCGCCGAGGACACCGTCACCACCAACCTGCTCGGCCCGATCCGGATGGTCAACGCCTTCCTGCCCCACCTGACGGCCAAGGACGACGCGGTCATCATCAACGTCAGCTCCGGACTGGCGTTCGTACCGCTGCCGTTCACCCCGACCTACAACGCCACCAAAGCCGCGGTCCACTCCTTCAGCGAGAGCCTGCGTGTCCAACTCGCCGGCACCTCCGTCAAGGTCGTCGAACTGGTGCCGCCGGCCGTGCGAACCGCCTTGATGGGACAGCAGGAGAGCGAGCAGGCCATGCCTCTGGAGGAATTCCTCTCCGAAGTCATGATCCTCCTGCGCTCGCAGCCAGACGCCAGTGAGATCCTCGTCGAGAACGTCAAGTTCCTGCGCCACGCCCAGGCGAACGGCACATACGACAACGTCTTGGCCATGCTCAGCGGCTACTGATCCAGTGGGTGAGTCCTGGTGTCGGCGAGCGTGTAGGAGCCCGTGCCGGTCCGGAGGATCGTCGCGCCGAAGGTGAGGCAGTCCACGACGGCCACGCGAAGCCTCGTATCAGTGAACGTTGCGGCACCGCCCTCTCCTCCCGGTGAGACGGCGCCGGAGCCGGTGGGTGGTTGGGGCGCGCCGGGTGTCCTTCCGGGGCACGGCGGCCAACAGCCGCTTCGCGTACGGCTCCTGAGGCCGCTCGAAGACGTCGACAGCCGTGCCCGACTGCCGACACTCGGCAGATGGAGGATTCACCTTGCTGCGGACAGTTGTTGCCGTCCGCAGCGCTTCGTCCTCACACCAGGTCAGGCAAACGATGCGCCGGCTTTGGAGCGCGTCATGGCCGCCCTGCGTGTGCCCCGGACGGTTGGTCGACCGCACACCCGACCTCGTGTACTGCTTGCGGACCGGGCCTACTCATCCCGGGCCATCCGTGTACATCCACGTGGACGGGGGATCCGGGCAGTGCTCCCACACCCCGCCGACCGGCTTGCCAACCGCAAACACAAGGGCCACCAGGACGGACGACCGCAGGCTTCGATCGCGAGTGCCACAAGCGACCCAACACCGTCGAACGCTGCATCAACCGCCTGGAGAACTGGCGTGGCCCGGGCCACAGAGCGCCAGGCGAGGTCTCCATCCACCTGCCAGGTGCGGACCCAGCGGCCATCTCGGGCGTGATCGTCGCTGGGTCCGCATGGCTCTGTGTCATTCCACCGACCGTACGGACCCGGCAGAGACGGCTGGACCACGCAACCATCCCTCCGCGTACGCGCCTCCCGCACACCTTTGACGGGCCGGGCAACCCACGTCGCTGATCCGATCCTCAGCCCCTCGTACACAGTCGGCCAGATTTCAACTATGCCGCTCCGTGTCACCGGCGTATCAATGGGGATCGCAAGAACCGACGGACCGTCAGATCCGATCCCCCGCAGTGTGCCCGCACCCACCCGGCCCGGGGTCGCCATCCCACACATGGCACTCCCACCAACGGGAAGGGAACACGATCCCCATGAAACGCTTGACCACAGGTGCGGCAGTCACGGCTGCGGCCATCGCCGCCACGACGCTGGCCTTCGCACCCACCGCATCCGCCGCCGTCACCCCCAGCTCCGCCACCATCACCGCCGCCTGCGGCATCTTCGGCGGCGGCACGGCCACCCTGACCGCGACCCAGGTCAGCAGCACCTCCGCCACCATCACCCTCAGCTCCACCGCCATCACCACACCGCTGGCCCTGTCGGCGAACTCCATCAGCTCCACGCTCACCATGACCAACTCCACCGGCGCCAACCGCGTGTTCAGCGGCACCGTCAACCCGGCCATCCCCGCAGGCGGCTCGGTCACCGTCGGCCCGCTTCCCGGCACCGTGGCCGTCGGCGACAGCCTCGACTTCTACAAGGGCTCACTGAAGATGGTCATCTTCGGCATCTCCGTCACCTGTACGTCAAACGCCGCCCAGACACCCGGGCCCTTCGTCTTCAGCTGAACCCGCCGTGAGTGAGTGATTGGTTCCTGATACCGCAAGACCCGACGGCCTGGACCGCCCGAAGTCCCATGACGCTCTACCGGACGGTTCAGGTCGAAGGTCTGCGCCGGGCCCCGACGGCCTTCCTTCGCCATCGGTCGCCGACCGAGCAGTCGCCTACTCCGCATCGCCTGATCAGCCCCTGCATCCGCGAGCCTGGGAGGATGCCTTCCCCGAGCTGCCGCGCACCACTGCGGGCGGCATGCCGTCCGTGTGACTCCCCCGCTCGACGAGCGTCTCCTCGCTGACATCCTCGGCCTGGTCTCTCCCCCATCCTCTGGTCCGCACGGGCGGTTACGCCGTGCTGGCCCACGGCCTGGCCGAACACTTCAGCAGCGACCTCGACGTCGCCACCGAAGATCCCGCCCCGATGGACGAGATCGTCGCCTCGCTCATGGCCGGCCTCACCGCGCACGTCCAGACCGATCCGCTCAGCGGCCGGTTCCTCGTCACCGCCCCGATCAGGCGAAGAATGCGAGGTCGATGTCCTCAACGAGGCATTCCGGGCCGCGCCGGCCCAGACCTCCGCGCAACCCCACCGGACCGGCGTGCGGCGCTGCGGCGCTCCTTGGCACAACACCTCTCTCTGGCCACGGCTGTCGAATTCCGCCCGTCACCCTGCCTGCGGCCGCCGGCAACTCCCTCAGGATTTCCGGCACATCACGCTAGGGTGTGGCCGCCGCAAGAGGACCTTCCCGGCCATCCGCGACGATGCCGGCCTGGCGAGTGGCCTTGCCGACGCGGGCCCTCTGGGGATCGGCAGCGGCGCACTATGGACGGGATCGAGGACGTGGTGCAGATAAGAACCTCGCTGGGCGGGCTCTTCAGAAGGAGGCACCTCCGCACCATGGATGAGACCCCGCTGGAGAGCCGGGCCGAGATCGCGCCCGAGGAACGGGGGGTCCTGCTCATTGGAATCCTCGACAACCCGGCGGCGCGCGAGGACGAAAAGTATGACGCGGCGATGTACCTGGAGGAATTCTCAGGCCCGCTCGTCGAGTCGGGCCTGATCCGGACCATCCGTGCCGAGGGCTTCACCAGTGTGCTGGCCCAGCTGTGCGCGGAGTCGCTCGCCGGCGTCTGGGCCCGCCGGGACGGAATCGACCGGGACTTCCTCTGCGAGCTCCACGGGCCGGCCATGAACGAGGTTCTCGGCATCCTCGGGGCCCGAGCCCCGCACTTGATCCCGACAGGGCACGGGGAGAGCTGAAAGTCCTACCTGTGACAGCCTGTCAGTCCGGGCTTGGCCGCGCGGCCCGGGAAGCTCGGGGTGCCTCGATTCCGCGTTGTTCCCCGTGAGTCCCCGCAGGACCGGGCACACGAATCCGCGTCGTCCAGTAACTCACGGCGAGTCGCAGGCGCAGCAAGGCCGTGTCCGTTTCATCCAGGGTGACCGACTGCACGAGGCCCACGGTGCCGGATCCGTGCTCCCGGCCGACCTGGAAACGGACAGCGTCAGGGGCACGCCTGACACGGGGGACGGCCCGTTCGCTGGATAGGGTCGGGGCGTGAACCGCAGCGGCAGGCAGCCGGACGAGGCGTTCGTCGGGGAGGCACGGGTCGAGCTGTCGGCGCGGGCGGTGCGGGCGCTGTGGTGGGGGTCGGCCGGTCTGGTGCTCGTCGTGCTCGGTACCTCGGTGCTTGTCGCAGGCTCCGGGAACGGCCGGCGACTGCCCTTGGCCGTGGGCCTGGTCCTCGCGCAGGTCGTCGTCCTGAGGTGGCAGGTGCGTGCCCCCCTCGCCGTGCTGGCCGCGACCGCGGCGACGGGGCTCGCGGTGTGGGCTTTGTTGCCCGAGGTGTCCCTGACGGGGGCGCTGCTCGCGGCGCAGGTCGCGTTGTGCGTGCTGTCGGCCACCGGGCCGCGGCGGATGTCGGTACGGGCGCTCGCCGCGATGTGTCTGCCCGCGCCGCTGGCGTTCGGGGCCGGCGGTGGCCCTGCCGGGGTGACGGTCTATCTGCTGGCCGTGCTCCTCGCGTGGACCGCGGGACAGTGGCGGCGGGCGCAGCGGGCGCGGGCGGCGGCGGAGATGCGCCGGGCCGTGGTCGAGGAGCGGGCGCGGATCGCGCGCGAGGTGCACGACGTGGTGGCGCACACGCTGTCCGTGATGGTCATTCAGGCGGGCGCCGCGGACGATGTGTTCGCCCGGCGGCCCGACCATGCCCGTCAGGCGCTGCGGGCCATCGAGACGGGTGCCCGTTCGGCGCTCGGGGAACTGCGCCTGCTACTGAATGCGTTCGGACCCGATGAGGGAGCGGACGAGGGAGCGTACGAGCGGACGAACGAGGGAGTGGGCGAGAACCGGGAGCCGGGGCCCTCGCTCGCCCGCCTCGACGAGCTGGCCGATACCGTGCGCGCGACCGGGATGACCGTACGACTGCACTGCGAGGGCACCTACGACGGACTGCCTACCACGGTGGATCTGGCGGCCTATCGGATCGTCCAGGAGGCCCTCACCAACACGCTGCGCCATGCGGTCGGCGCGGACGAGGTGGGCGTGCGCGTGACGGTCGGAGGGGAGTGCGTGGAGGTCACCGTGGTCGACAACGGACGTACACCACAAGGGAGTTCGGTTGCGGAGGGTGCGGGACGCGGTCTCGTGGGGATGAGGGAGCGGGCGCGGCTCGTGGGCGGCAGCCTGCGCGCCGGACCGCTGCCCGGCGGCGGGTTCGAGGTGGCGGCGCGGCTGCCGGTGGAGCGCGTGTCATGACGCTGCGTGTGGTGGTGGCCGACGACCAGGTCCTGGTCCGTACCGGATTCCGCATGATCATCGACGCCCGGGACGACCTGGAGGTGGTCGGTGAGGCGGGTGACGGCCGGGAAGCGGTACGGCTGACGCGGGACCTTGCGCCCGACGTGGTGCTGATGGACGTACGCATGCCCTTGGTGGACGGCATCGAGGCGACCCGGCAGATCGCGGGGTCGGGCAGTCGGGCCCGGGTGCTCGTGCTGACGACCTGGGACGTGGACGCGCACGTGGTCGCCGCCCTGCGGGCCGGGGCGAGCGGCTTCCTGCTGAAGGACATCCGCCCCGGTGAACTCGTCGACGCGATCCGTCTCACCGCGCGCGGTGACGCGCTGCTGGCGCCGGCCGTGCTGAGCCGCGTCCTCGACCGCTTCCTGCGCACCACACCCGACCCGGCACCACCAGCCTCCCTTCAGGTTCTCTCCGGCCGCGAGCGGGAGGTGCTCACCCTGATCGGGCAGGCGTTGTCGAACGCGGAGATCGCCGACCGGCTGCGCCTGTCAGAGGCCACGGTCAAGAACCACGTCACCGCGGTGCTGCGCAAACTGACCCTGCGCGACCGCGTCCAGGCCGTCGTCGCCGCCTACGACCACGGCCTCGTTCAGCCGCGCCACCCCTGACGGCACCTTCTCCTCCTCAAGGAGGAGAGCGGGCGGCGCTCCCCCTGTGTTCCCAGTGCCCGCCCGTTCCCGCGGCCGATCCGCAGCCGGGGCGGCCGGCCGTAGCGTCGAGGTGTGATCGACGACCTGCCCTCTCTCCTGTATCTGCTCGCCCACGACGACGCGGCCGGAGGCCCCTACGACCGTTCCCGTACCCGGCTGCTGGTGCGTGCCGCCGCCCTGGTCGACCTCGCGATGCGCGGCCGGCTGACGGAGGGCGGGGACGGCACGGTCGTCGTGTCCGGCGCTCAACCGACCGGTGACCCGGTCCTGGACGGTGTGCTGCGCGACGCGTCCGCCGGGCACGGCTGGAAGCATCTCGTGCGCCGTCATCGCGAGCGGACTCTGACGGAGGTGGAGGACCGGCTCGTCGCGGCGGGAGTGCTCACCGCGAAGGCGCCCCGTACTCCCTTCGGCACCCGGAGGCTGACCGTGACGGACGGCGAACTGCCCGCCGCGGTCCGCGCGCGGGTGTCCGAGGCGCTGCGCGGGAACGGCCCCGTGCGGGACGTCCCCGCCGCCGACTCCGCACTGCTGGCGCTGGCCGCGGCGGGCCGCATCCGCTCGGTCGTGTCCCGGCAGGACCGCAGGTCCCTCCGGGCCCGTATCGACGCCTGCACGGGTTCGCTCGCCGCCCTGGCGCCCGGCCTGGAGAAAGTCGTACGCACTCTGCCGACAACCATGATCGCCGCGCAGGGCGGCATGGGCGGCAGCTGACCGAACGGGGAGACGACGACCATGCACCGAGTCCTGACCGCCCTGGGCTGTGTCCTGACCGCCGTACTCGCGACGGCCTGGTCCGGCCCACCACCGACCCCGCCGGCCACGGCCACCACGGTACGTGTCCACGACGGACTGGTGCGGGGTGCCGCACACGACGGCTACCGCACCTTCGAGGGCATCCCCTACGCGGCGCCCCCGGTCGGCAGCTTGCGCTGGGCGCTGCCCCGCCCCGCGGCACCCTGGCCCGGAGTACGTGACGCGACGCGGCCCGCGAGCGCCTGCCCCCAGCAGGCCGGCGAGGTGCCCGGCGGCAGCACCGACGAGGACTGTCTCCACCTCGACGTCACCACGCCCGACGGCGCGGGACCCGCACGCCGTCGGCCGGTGATCGTGTGGCTGCACGGCGGCGGCTTCACCACCGGGTCGGGCAGCTCCTACGACGCCCACCGCATGGCCACCCGTGGCGACGTCGTGGTCGTCACCGTCGACTACCGCCTCGGAGCCCTCGGTTTCCTCGCGCACAGCGCGCTGCCCGGCTCCGGCACCTTCGGCCTGGCCGACCAGCAGGCGGCGCTGCGCTGGGTCCGCACCGAGATCGGGACCTTCGGCGGCGACACGCACAACGTGACCTTGGCCGGTGAGTCGGCGGGCGGCTACAGCGTCTGCGCCCAGCTCACCTCGCCCGCCGCCGCGGGCCTCTTCGACCGCGCGATCATCGAGAGCGGACCGTGCACAGGCAACCCCGACCGCCCGTTCGCTCCGTCCTCCGTCCCCCTGTCCACGGCGCGCGCCACGGGCGCGGACCTCGCGGCGAAGGTCGGCTGCGGCGCGGCCCGCGACGTCGTCGCCTGTCTGCGGCGCGTGAAGGTCCCCCGCCTTCTCGCGGCTCAGGAACCCGATCAACAACCCGCCTACGCAACCCCGTTGCTGCCCGACGACCCCGCCGCGGCCATCACCGCGGGCCACTTCCGTCACGTCCCCGTCCTCCTCGGCAACACCCACGACGAAGGCAACGGCTGGGCCGCCGGGATCATCCAGGCCGACAACCCCGTCACCCCCGACACCTGGCCCGACGTCGTGGCCGCCTTCTTCCCCTCCCCCGGACAGGCCGAGGCGATCGTCCGCGAGTACCCGGTGAACCGTACCGACGGGGGCCCGGTGTTCGGCGCGGTCATCGGCGACGCGAACTTCGCCTGTCCGACGGCGCGCACCGACGCCCTGCTCAGCGCTCAAGTTCCCACCTGGCGCTACGAGTTCGCCGACCAGCACGCCCCACCGCTCACCCCCGGCACACCGCCGTTCCCGCTCGGCGCACCGCATGCGAGCGAACTGACCTACCTGTTCGACCTGGGCGGCCGCCCCCGCGACCTGACCGAGGCACAGCACCGGCTGGCCGACACCATGATCGACTACTGGACCCGTTTCGCCCGCACGGCCGACCCCAACAGCTCCTCGTCCCCGCGCTGGTCGCGGCACACGGTGCTGTCCCTGGCACCAGACCACATCGCCCCCACCCGCACGGCGGAACTCCGCCACCACTGCGCGTTCTGGAACACCCGCCGGTGACCACCGCGCGGGCCGACCACCCCGGCCGACAAGTGACCGTCGGCAGAGGGGCCGACCCGGGTGGCATGGCGCCCCTGTTCGGCCGCGGCCGAACAGGGGCGCCATGCCGCTCAGTTGAACATGCGCCAGGTGTACGTCACGCGGTAGTGCCCGCCGAAGCCGCGGTAGTCGATGGATGCCGCGGCCGTTTCGGGCTTGCCTGCCCAGCGGCAGGTCAGCGCCGGGATGACGGTGCTGAGGGTGACGGGGGCGAACACGTCGTCCTCGACGATGCCCTTGAGCTGGTCGAAGGCCCAGCCGACGGCCGCGCCGACCGCCATGCCGATGAGGATACCGAGCACACCGCCCGAAGCACCGATCGCCCCACCGACGGCAGCGGCGAGACAGGCGGCGACCTTCGTCCTGACCATGTCCAGGAGTCGGTCGACATAGGTGGCGAGACCGCCGAAGTCGACCTCCGCGAGCACCAGCGTGACGAAGTACGACTTCGGGTAGGAGGCGCCTCCCTCGTCGAGGTTGAACCAGTGGAACTGCTTCGGCGGCGCGTACGTCTTGACGTCTCCGTCGTCGAAGCTGCGCACGTCGAACGGACTGATCTTCAGAGCGTCGCCGCTCTCGTCCACGCTGGTCCCCGCGAGAGAGATCTCGTCCGAACCCAGTTCCGACGTCTCGGCCAGGCACTTCACACTCTGGATGCGCAGTTCCAGCTTGTGCAGTGCGGGAGCTACGGTCGCGGCCCGCTGGTCGGTCTGCGGCTCCTCGGGGAGGAGGAACGGCAGCTTCTTCAGTTCGTCGGCCGGGAACCTCAACCGGTCCGGGAACGGCATCCGCTGGATCTGCGCGTCGACCGATGCCGGTGAGCGTAGGTCGACCCGGGCCAGGTCGCCGAGGCGCCGGGCCCGGCCCGCCACGTCCTTGAGGTCGGCGACGACCGCGTCGGCGGCCCGCTTCTTCTTGTCGTCGGGCAGCCGGTCGAAGCGCTGGGCCAGCAGGTGTTCCGCGGCGCCCTTGTCCTCGGGCATCGGGTACTTGGCGGGCTCGGCGTGGTGCGCGGCGACCTTCTCGGCGGCGAGCCTCAGTTCCTGCACGACGCGTTCGGCCACCGCCTTCACCTTTGCGTGCGGTATGTCGGTCACTACCTGACTGATGTTGTCGGCCATGACAGTCGATCCCCCGGTTGATTGCGTGTGAGTGGGATTCCTCCGCTACGGCCCTTGGGCTCACGAGGTGCGAAGTGCGACCGACGCTACGGCGCGCGCCGGCCCGGCACCCCGGGTGCGGCACCAGGGGTATCCCTAGGAGCGGGGTTCGGGGCCGCCCGCGAGCCGGGCCGCGAGACGGGTGCGGGAGTCCACGCCCAGTTTCGGGAAGATCCGGCCCAGGTGGTACTCGACGGTCTTGACGCTGATGACGAGTTCGCGCGCCACCTGCCGGTTGGTCTGCCCGGACGCGACCAGACGGGCGACGGCAATCTCCTGCGGGGTGAGCAGCGCCAGGTCCGACGTCCGCTCGTGTTCCCTTGCGGGGCGAAGGCCGCACGCGGCCAACTCCCTGTCGCAGCGCTCCAGATCGGGCTTCGCGTCCAGGTGTGCGAGGAGGCCGCGGGCGCTCTGCAACTGCTCGGCCGCCGACGTGCGCTTACCCGTGCGCCGCAGGAAGCCGCCGTAGGCGAGGTGCAGCAGGGCGCGATCGAAGGGGGCCTCGACATGGGCCCTGTGCCTGAGTCCCAGCCGGAAGGCGCGCTCGGCGGCTTCGGTGTCGCCACGCGCGGATTCGAGCGTGCCTCGGGCGCGGGCGGCGACGAGGAGCGCCTCGTGGTGTCCGCGCCGGGCGGCGAGCACTTCGTACGGGGCGAGGATCCGTGCGGCGCGCTTCTCCTCGCCCAGGGCGGACCACGCGTCGGAGAGGAGGTCCGCCCACGGCACGGTTCCGGGCTCTTCGAGGGAGCCGCGCGGGCCGAGCGCTAGCAGCGGATCGAGGGCCACGACGACGCCCTCCGGATCGCCCTGGGCGCGTGCCAGGTAGCCCTCGGCGAGCGCGGCCGCCAGCGCCGGGCTCACATGACTGCCTCGGGCGTAGTCACGAACCACGCACGCGTGTGCCTGCGCCTTGGCGAACGCGCCGCCGGCCGCGCACAGTTGGGCGGCCAGCGTCCTGCTGTGCAGAGCGATGTGCGGCTGATCGGTGTCGGCGGCGAGCGACAGGGCGAACTCGGTGTGGACCAGCGCGTCGGTCCAGCGCCCCACGCGGTACTCGGCGGAGGCGAGCGCCGTCGCGGCGACCACCCGGAACGATGCGGCACGCCCTCGGCAGGCGCCGAACACCCCGCTCAAGTCCCTTACGGCGCCGGTGAGATCGCCGACGAACGGACGCAGGTTCCCACGGCCCAGAAGTTGCTCCAGCTGCGCGGGGGACGCGAGGACCGGATCGGGCAGCGGGCCGAGCGCCGCCAGGGTGTCCGCGGCCCGTCCGTTCATCGCGAGCCCGATCAGGCGCAGGTAGCGGATCATGTCGGTGGCGGTGTCGTCCGGCGCGAGACGCAGCGCCAGATCCGCCCATTCGGCCATCTCGGCTCCGTGCGACATGCTGCCGTGAAGTGCGGCGAACTGACCGGCGATCCGCGCCCCCAGCACGGGCTCGGCCTCCGGATCGCAGCGGTGCCAGGCATCCGTGAGCAGCGCCTCGGCACGCGCCACGTCGAACAGGCTGAGCCGTCCCAGCAGATAGCTTCTCCACCCGCCGGGCGCGAACCGCCGTATCCGCTCGGCGACTTCACCCACGTCCGGCACGTCCCCCGCCAGCAGCCGGCACTCGACCGCCTCCAGCGAGCACCGCTCCTGAGCCTCGGTGTCCGCGGTCAGCCGGGCGGCGGCGTCGAGTTGCCCCGCCGCTCCGGCCCAGGCACCCTCGGCGGCCAACCTTCGCCCCGAAGAGGCCAGTTCACCGGCAAGTCCCGGGTCGGGCCCGACCGCCGCGAGCGCCCGGTGCCGTAGCCGCTGCGCCTCGTCCGTCACGACCGCGGCGGCCCGCAGATGCAGCGCGGCCCGGCGTGCGGGACCGAGCCAGTGGTAGACGGCGGCGTGCATGAGGGGGTGCGGAAACCGGATGACCGGATCGCCTGCCGCCTCGGTCAACAGACCGGCGCGCACTGCCTCTTCGAGGACGGCGAGGGCAACTCCCCCGACGACCCCCAGCGGGTTCTCGTCGGCCACCTGGGGATTCTCGTCGGCCACCGTCCACGCTTCGGCAAGCCCGCAGTGCGCGCCGAGCACCGCCGCCGCGCAGACGAGTGCCTCGGTCGGCGCGCTGATCGCGGCGAGCCGGGCCAGCACCAGCGCCGTGAACGACCTGGGTGCGGGCGGCGCGACATCGGTCCGCGCCAACGCCTCCAGCAGCCCGGGGCCTTCCTGCTCCAACAAGGTCCTCACGTGGAGGGGGTTGCCCCCGGTGTGCGCGTGCAGCCGATCGGCTGCCCCGGCCGTCAGCCCGGCCGCGCCCAACTCGCTTCCCAGTCGGCGCAGTTCGGTGGGCGCGAGCCCGTCGAGCCGGACCCGCGCGACATCGTCGGCGGTGAAGCACCGCCGCAGTCCACCCGGCAGCCGCGCATCGTCGATGTCCCGTACGACCAGCAGCACCAGCACCCGGTCGGCCCGCAGCCGCCGTAGGGCGAAGGTGAGTGCCTGGAGGGAGGCACGGTCTGCCCATTGGGCGTCGTCCACCACGACGACGACCGGTTCCCCTGCCGCTCCCCCGGGCTCCGGGTCCGTCTGCTGCGTCTCGTCCCATGCCTCCAGCAGTTCCCCTCCCGCCGTCGAGGCGTCGGGCCAGCGGGCCCGTCGGCCCAGCAACTGCGCCAGCACACCGAAGGCCAGCTCGGACTCGGCCTCCTCGCCCGCGGCCCGCGACACTTGCCCGGAACCGCGCAGGAAATGACGTACGAGAGCGGTCTTGCCGATACCCGCCGGGCCCTCGACGAGAACGCGCGCGGGGACTCCGGCTCGTGCCCGCTCCCGGGCACCCGCCAGCAGCGCAAGGCTCTCCGTACGCCCGACGAACACTCCCGCCGATCCTGACCGAACAGCGGGCCCCCCGTGGTCCACCCCGGCTCACCTCCTCGGCCGCCCCTGCGGGCATCGTCCTCAGGAAGGCGCGAAGAGTCCAGGTGTCGAACTCGCGGGGCTTCAGCCGTCGAAGGCCCTGGGGCCGGTCACCGGGGTGTGGGCAGCGGTCGCGGAGAGGCGTCCGCCTGCTGGAGTTCGGCGAGGATCTGGTTCTGTCCGGTGAGGAGTTCGGTGAGGATACGGCGAGCGGCACGCAGGAGGTCGGCGACGTCTCCGCCGGCGAGTTCGTAGCGGACGGTGGAGCCCTCCCGCGTGGACACGACGATCCCGGAGCGTCGCAGGACGGCCAGTTGCTGCGACAGGTTGGAGGGCTCGATCTCGATGTCGGCGAGCAGGTCCCGTACGGACACCGGACCGTACTGGAGGAGTTCCAGGACCCTGATGCGCACGGGGTGCCCGAGCATGCGGAAGAAGTCTGCCTTGACCTGGTAGAGGGGGACCTGCATGGACGCTCGCTCCTCGCCGGGTGGTTGGGAATGCGGCCGCCGTGAGGTGGCGGTACCCGAGAGTGCCGCCACCTCACAGGCCGCCCTCGGAAGCCGATCCTTCACGCCCCGCCGACCGTACGACCGCACATTGTGACCATGCGGACATGGTGAGTTGAAGAAGTCTTCACATCAGGGGCATGGGTGGTCCGGCCTGTCGGGACGGGCTAGATCTCGATCGCCCCCTCGACGCGTTTGAGTTGGTGACGGGCCATGGCCAGGTTCGAGCGGGCCTTGTCGAGCACGAGATACAGGAACAGTCCGTTGCCGTTGCGGCCGGTGACCAGGCGGATCAGGTGGTACTGGCTGTCCAGCGTGATCAGGATGTCCTCGATCTCGCCCTTGAGGCCCAGCTGTTCCATGGTGCGCACCTTGGAGCGGATCACATCCGTGTTGCCCGCCGCGGCGACCGTCAGGTCCAGACTCTTGCTGCCGCCCAACGTGCCCAGCGCCATCCCGCTGGTGTAGTCGACGACCGCTGCCCCCAACGCCCCCTCGACGCCGGCCATCATCTCCTTCAGCGACACTTCCACACTCGCCACGGTGCCTCCCCTTGTGTTCCGTTGACTGCGGCGGGCCGGTGCTGTCGACCCGCCTCGACGTCCGGACCGTACGCAAGCGGCCCTGACTCGCGGAGAGTGTCTTTGAGACTGACTCGCAACGATCGAACGGCGGCCCTAAGGGATCTCTTGAGGAACCAGAACTGCCCTACCTGGTACGGACGTTGACGCAACACCAGGAGCGGGCCACGGACGAATGAACCAGGGACCGTCCGGCCGGCGGGGTTGAACACCGGACGGACCCTGGCGGACAGGGGGAACCGCGGCGCGGGCACGTGGCCCGGTGCCCGCGCCGCGGCTCTCTAGACGTCGAGCCAGACCGTGTGGTCCGGCGCCAGCAGACCGTCCTCGACAGAGGCGCTGCCGAGCAGGACGGAGGAGCCGTCGGGGAGTGGGTACGGGGCGGCGGAGAGGTTGACCACGCACACGAAGCCGGGGTCGCGGCGGAAGGCGAGAACACCGGGTGGCGTGTCCAGCCAGGTCAACGTGCCGTCGCCGAGGGCGGGGTGGGCGCGGCGCAGGCGCAGGGCGGTTCGGTACAGCTCCAGCACGGAGGCCGGGTCACCGGTCTGCGCCTCGACGGTGAACCCGCTCCAGCCGACGGGCTGGGGCAGCCACGGTGTGGCGGTGGCGTGGTCGGGACTGAAGCCGTACGGCGGATGCTGCCCGGCCCAGGGAATGGGTACCCGGCAGCTGTCACGGCCGGCGTCGGTGTGTCCGGAGCGTTCCCAGATGGGGTCCTGGAGGACGTCCTCGGGCAGGTCCTCCACCTCCGGGAGGCCGAGTTCCTCGCCCTGGTAGATGTAGGCGCCACCGGGGAGGGCGAGAGTGAGGAGGGCGGCGGCGCGGGCGCGGCGCGTGCCCAGGTCGAGATCGAGAGGGCCGACGGGTGCGTAGCGCTCGCCGGCGACCCACCGCTTGGCGGCGCTGCGGCCGTAACGGCTGGGGTGGCGCACGACATCGTGGTTGGAGAGCACCCAGGTGGCGGGCGCGCCGACGGCACCGAGCATGGTGAGGGAGTCGTCGATGGCCGTGCGCAGCTCCTCCGGGTCCCAACTCGCCATGAGGTAGTCGAAGTTGAAGGCGGTGTGCAGGGCGCCCTCCCGGACGTAGGCGGCGAGGCGCTCCGGGGTGTCCGCCCACGCCTCGGCGACGAAACACCGGTCGCCCTCGAACTCGTCGGCGACCTTGCGCCAGGCGCGGTAGATGTCGTGCACCTCGTCGCGGTCCCAGTGCGGGTGGTCGATGTGTTGCCGGGGCTGCTGGTCCGCCGCGTCCAACCGGGCGGGGGCATCGGGCAGTTCGGGGTGCTTGACGAGGCCGTGGGCGACGTCGATACGGAAGCCGTCCACACCCCGCCCGAACCAGAACCGCAGGATGTCCTCGAACTCGGCGTGCACGTCGGGGTGTTCCCAGTTGAGGTCCGGCTGCTGCGGGGCGAACAGATGCAGATACCAGTCGCCGTCGGGCAGCCGGGTCCACGCCGGGCCACCGAATTCGGAGACCCAGTTGTTGGGAGGCAGCGCGCCGCCCTCGCCCCGCCCGGCCCGGAAGACATATCGCTCCCGCTCCGGGCTGCCCGGGCCCGCCGCCAAAGCCGCCTGGAACCAGACGTGTTGGTCCGAGGTGTGGTTCGGGACCAGGTCGGGGATGACGCGGATCCCCTGCTGATGCGCCTCCGCGATGAGCTGCTCGGCACCGGCCACCGTGCCGAACAGACCGTCGATCGCCCGGAAGTCGGCCACGTCGTAACCGTGGTCCGCCATCGGCGACTTGTACCAGGGGTTGATCCAAATGGCGTCCACACCGAGCGACTTGAGATACGGCAGACGGGAGCGGATGCCGGCGATGTCGCCGACACCGTCGCCATCGCCGTCGGCGAAACTGCGGATGTAGACCTGGTAGATGACAGCGCTGCGCCACCACGGGGAGGTATCGGGAACGGACATGTGGCTGATTGCTCCTTGGACGCGGGGGTGCGGGGGTGGTCGGCGAGCAGTCGTCAGCAGCAGCCCGCCAGAGTGTTGGCATCCGGCCCCGCCACCGGGGTCAGGCCGTAGAAGACGCGCGGCGCGCCGTCGAGCGTGAGCGTCACCTTGCCCTGGGCGGTCGGCAGTTGGCGGCTGCGGCCGATGGCGTCCAGCTCGCGTACGGCGCTGCCCGCGGTGACCGTGAGGAGGGCCTTGGTCGGCCAGGGGTCGGTCCAGACCTCGGGCGCGGGGAAGTGCCAGTCGGTGCGCGTGCCGGAGGTGTTCAGCAGATAGCCGTCGGCCCGGTTCCACAGGACGACCGCCGGGCCGTCGGGGGTGGCGAACCACAGGCCGAAGGTTTCCGGGTCGGGGAAGGTCAAGTGGCCCTGGAACGTGGCCTGGTCGAGTGCGCGGGCCGCGGTCGCGTACGCCAGGAGCGACGGCTTCGCGCTGAGGTCGCGGTTCATCAGGCCGTAGTGGTACTCGACGTTGTCCGGATCGGCGATCTGCGGCATGCCCAGCACGCTGTCGTGGAACTGGTACCAGCACACGCAGGTGACGCCTTCGGCCTTCGCCAGTGCCAGGGTGAGGAGGACGTTCTCGGCTGCGTGTCGGTAGGTGTCGTGCCACCAACTGTTCGGCTTGGTCGGCGCGTACGCCTCGGTCAGCCAGATCTCCTTCTCGCCGTGCTGCGCCATCAGCGCCTTCAGCTGCTTCAGGCCGCCGTAGAAGTTCCAGTACGTGCCCGCCGAGCCGGTGCTCCAGTCGTCGCCCGCCGGTATGTAGTCCGGGGTGAAGTTGCCGCGGCCGGGGTGGTAGGCGAACGCGTCGATCAGGTCCCAGCCGCCGGCGGCGATGAAGTTCTCCACCCAGGGCTTGTCCATCCCTGCGAGTCCGTTGTTCATCAGCTTGACGGTGTCGCCGGTCACGGCCCGTCGGTCGAAGACCGGGCGCAGCGCCTTGTCCAGGTAGGACGGGGCGGCCGTTCCGGTGTTGAACGGCCGGTTCAGTTCGTTGCCGACCTCGAAGTACCCGGCTCCGGCGCCCTGTGCCACGGCCAGTTTGTCGGCCGCCCAGGCCGCCGCGTCGGTGTCGTTGGCGTCGAGGGACGGCTGAAGTTCGATGTTGTGGCGCATGTCCCGGGCGTCGAACGCCGAGGGCGGCAGGCCCGGGCCGCCGTCGTAGGCGATACGGACCAGCGAGATGCCCGTCCGCTGCCAAAGGTCGAGCACGGCGTCGGCGCCGGGGCGTTGCAGCCAGGGGTAGTTGGCGATCCCGAACATGCTGTCCGTGCCCGCCTGGTAGGTGAACGGCGGCAGGGTCGCGAGGTTGGTCCGGGCGAACGCCTCATCGGTCCCGGACCGTACGACGACCTCGGCGAACACGAGGCCGGCGGCCGGTGCGGGCACGGTGAAGGTGTGCTGCCAGGTGCCGGCCGCGCCGATGCTGCCGGCCACTGTGGTCGCGGTCAGCAGCGCGCCGTCGAAGTCCCTTACCGACAGCTCCAGTTCGGCCGTACGCGCGGCACCGCCGTTGGCGACGAGGGCGGTGAGCTGCATGGACTCGCCGGGGGTGTCGTACAGGTTGAAGTCGCTGTCGGTGGTCAGCTCCAGGCCGAGTTCGACGCCTCGGCCGATGGTGGCGGTGGCCGACGTTCTGGTCGCGGAGAAGAAGAAGTCGGCGCCGCTGGTCCAGCCGCCGGCCGGGTCGGCCGATCCCGGTGCGTGGATCCAGGTGGTGTTCGTCCAGGCCTGGCGTGAGCGGTCCAGCAGGAACAGCCCGTGCAGGCCGCCCCAGGTCGAGGTGTGGGCGACGCCTGCGGGTTCCTCGTAGGGGATACCGCCGCCGGAGTCCCGTACCCATTCGGCGATCGCGAGGTAGTCGTCGGGTTCGGTCGGCGCCTGGATCGCCCGGCTGAACAGGAAGCCGTCCGGCAGCAGGGTGTCCGGGCCGGTGATCCGCCACTCCAGCCGGGCGTGCCCGGTGCTCACGCTGAACCAGCCGGTGACGGTGACCGCCCCGGCGGCCGCGTCGAAGACGTAGTCCATCCGGATCGCCGGTGTCCCGTCCGCCAGGGCGGACAGGGCGGGGGTGCCGCCGGTCGACAGGTGGATGCCGGTGAGCTGGTCCTTGATCTGGAACTTCGACCCGGCGCTGCGCGTGACACCGGCCGTGTCCCGGATGGCGAGCCGTCCGCCGACGCTCGCCAGCAGGCTGATCCCGCCCGCGCTGAGGGTGACATCTCCGTCCGCGGCGTGGGCCGTCACGGCGGTGCGCTCGGTGATCAGTACGACGCCGGCGGCGAGGACCGCGCCGAGAAGACCGCGACGGCTGAGGTGGGGCCCTTGAGCGCCTTGGGCATCTGAGGGTGTCATCGTCTGCTCCTGTCTGGCCGAGAGCCGTCCTGATAATGCGTATCTTCAACGGCGTGACACGGACGGTCTCAATCGGACATGCTGTTGGTCAAGGGGTATTGCGCTTTTGTTTCGGGCGGTTTAACGTCACCGACGTCCGCTGAAGTTACGCATTATCAACGGAGGATCGATGCCAACGAAGCCGCGCCGAGTCACCCAGCGCGAGATCGCCGAGATCGCGGGGGTCAGTCAGACCACCGTCTCGCTCGTGCTGAACGACCGTGACGGCACGAACGTGCGTATCCCGGAGGAGACCCGGGCGCGGGTCAGGCGGGCGATCGAGGAGGCGACGTACGTAGCCGATCCGGCGGCCCGCCGGCTGGCAGGTCTGGACAACCAGATCATCGGCGTCTTCACCTACGAGGCAGCCCTGTCGCCGGAGAGCCTCGACTTCTACGGCCCGCTGCTGAACGGCATCGAGCGTGCGGCCGAGGAGATCGGCTGGGATCTGCTGCTCTTCACGTCCTCGCCGGTGGAGAACGGCACCCGCAGTCTGTTCCACCGCAAGACCCGGCTGCGGCTCACCGACGGCTGTGTCCTGCTCGGCCAGCAGATGCTCGGCTCCGAACTGGAACGCCTGGTCGCCGAGCAGTTCCCGTTCGTCGCGGTCGGCCGCAGGGACGAGACGACCGCGCCCGTCCCGTACGTCGGCGTCGACTACGTCACTCCGGCGCACGCCCTCATCGACCTGGCCGCGGACAGCGGACACCGCCAGGCCCTGTATGTGCACCGCGGCCGGGACACCGCGACCGCGAGGGACCGGCGCGGCGCGGTCGAGACCGCTTCGGCGGCGGGCCGTATGGCGTTCATGCTGGTGGGCGAGGAGCGCGTCGCCGATCTGCCCCGGCTGGCCCGGGCGACTGGCGCCACGCTGATCATCGCCGAGGACGCCTTCCTCACCGAGGACGTCGTCCTCTCGCTGGTCGAAGCCGGGGTGGACGTGCCCGGCGAGATCTCGGTCGCCGCGTTCGGTGAGGTGCGGGGTCATCGCACCGACGGACGGGCGCTGTCGGGCTTTCACGTGCCGCGCGCTCGGGTCGCCGCCGAAGCACTCGGGCTGCTCCAGCAGTTGATCACCACGGACCCGCAGGAGTGGGCGGGTCTGGACACCCAGCGGCTCCTGGTGGCCGAGGTCGAAGCGGGCGACACCATCGCCGCCCGGTCGGCGGGGCTGTCGTGACCGTCGTGAACAATGTCGCCGCCGAGGTGGCGGTCATAGGCGGCGGGCTCGGCTCGGTGGCGGCCGCTCTCGCCCTGCTCCAGCGTGGGCATCGCGTGGTGCTGACCGAGGAATTCCCTTGGCTGGGCGGGCAGTTGACGTCCCAGGCGGTGCCACCGGACGAGCACATCTGGGTGGAGCAGTTCGGCGTGACGGCCCGCTACCGCACCCTGCGGGAGAACATCCGCCGCTACTACCGGGACCACTACCCGCTCTCGGACGAGGCCCGCGCGGACCGTGAACTCAACCCGGGGCGCGGCCGGGTGAGCCGGCTCTGCCACGAACCGAGGGTGGCGCTCGCGGTGATCGAGGCCCTCCTCGCGCCGTACCGGTCGAGCGGCCGGCTGACCGTCCTGCAGCCCGCGGTCCCGGTCGCGGCCGAGACCGTCGACGGGGTGGTCCGCTCGGTCACGGTCGCCGATCCGCGGACCGGGCAACAGAGCCTGATCACCGCGGAGTTCGTGCTGGACGGCACCGAGACCGGTGACCTGCTGCCGCTGACCGGCACCGAGTACGTCGTCGGCGCCGAGGCGCGGTCCGACACCGGCGAGCCGAGCGCCCCCGATGTCGCCGACCCGGCCAACGTGCAGTCGATCGCCTGGTGTTTCGTCTTCGACCACGTCCCCGGGGACCACACGATCGCCCGGCCCGACGACTACGACGAGTGGCGCTCCTTCGAACTGCCCTACTGGGGCGCGCCGATGCTGTCGTTCACCGCGCCCGATCCGCGCACCCTCGTTCCGGAACGGCGCACCATGGTCGTCAATCCGGAGCAGGACGTCTCCGGCGATCCGCGCTTCGACGCCGGGGACCGGGACCTGTGGCAGTTCCGGCGGATCGCCGCCCGTCAGACCTTCGCCGACGGCCTGTACGACAGCGACATCGTGCTGGCCAACTGGCCCCAACTGGACTATGTCGGCGGCTCGGTCATCGACACCGACGAACGAGAGCGGCACCTGGCGGCGGCGAAGGCCCAGTCCCGGGCCTACGTCCACTGGCTTCAGACGGAGGCGCCCCGTCCCGACGGCGGCCGGGGCTGGCCGGGACTGCGGCTGCGCGGGGACCTCGTGGGCACCGACGACGGCTTCGCGCAGGCTCCGTACATCCGCGAATCCCGCCGTATCAAGGCACTGACGACCGTCCGCGAACAGGACATCTCGGTGAAGGCCCGAGGGTACGGCGGGCCGGCCCGCTTCGACGCGTCCGTCGGGGTGGGGATGTACCGGATCGACCTGCACCCCTCCACCGGGGGCGACAACTACATCGACGTCGAGTCGGCGCCGTTCGAGATCCCGCTGGGCGCCCTGGTCCCGGTCCGGACCCAGAACCTGATCCCCGCCGCCAAGAACATCGGCACCACCCACATCACCAACGGCGCCTACCGGCTCCACCCGGTCGAGTGGAACATCGGCGAGTCCGCGGGCGAGCTGGCCGCGTTCTGCCTCGACCGCGGGCTGAGCCCGCGGCAGGTCGCCGCCGAACCCGCACTCGTCGAGCAGTTCCAACGCCGCCTGGTCGAGGCCGGCGTCGAACTCCACTGGCCCGAGGTCGTCGGCTACTGAGCCGGACCGGCACCCGCACGTGAAAGGAACCCACCCATGATCGGAACCAGAAAGGCGCTGAGCGCCGTCGCCCTGACGACGGTCCTCGCGCTGACCGCGGCCTGCGGCGGGTCGTCGACCGGCACCTCGGACAAGGCCGTCGAGCTGCGGATGACGGTCTGGACCGCGGACAAGGCCCAGTTGAAGCTGTTCGACAGCATCGCCGCCGCCTACCGGGCCGACCACCCCGACGTCGCGAAGATCACCTTCGAGAGTCTCCCGTTCGCCGACTACAACACGACGCTCACCACCCAGATCGCCGGCGGCAACGCCCCGGACCTCGCGTGGATGGGCGACCTGTCGCGGGACCTCATCGCCTCCGACGCACTCCTCGGGCTGACCGACACGTTCAAGGCGACCCCCGGCTGGAAGTACGACGACCTGCTCGGCAGCGCGACGGCGGAGTACAGCCACGACGGCACGCTGTACGCCTACCCGTTCTCCAACTCTCCGTTCGCCCTCTACGTGAACACCGACCTGCTGGCCAAGGCCGGGCAGAAGATCGATCCGGCCACCCTGACCTGGGACAAGGTCGCAGCGGCCGGAGCGGCCGTGCACGCGAAGACGGGCAAGGCCGGTTTCGTCGTCCGTGACTTCGACTACAAGGCGTGGAACACGCTGGCCACCGTGTGGACCGGCTGGGGCGCGTCGGCGTGGAGCGCGGACGGCAAGACCTGCACCTTCGACAGCCCGGAGATGCAGCAGGCGTTCACCTTCCTGCACGACGCGGCGTTCAAGACCAAGGCGATGCCTGGCCCCGGCACCACCGCCGACTTCTTCGCCGGCGACGCCGCCTTCACGGTCGCGCAGGTCTCCCGCGCCTCGCTGCTGACCGGCTCGTTCAAGTTCGGCCTGTACCCGCTGCCCGCGGGTCCCAAGGGCAAGTACTCCGTCCTCGGCCAGGCCGGGATGGGCGTCCTGGCCTCCAGCAAGCACCCGAAGCAGGCCGCGGACTTCCTCGCGTACCTGACCGATCCGGAGAACGCCGCCAAGCTCGCCCAGTACTTCCCGCCGCCCCGGAAGTCGCTGCTGACTGGGGACAAGCTCGCCGCGAACAACAAGGTCCTCAAGGCCGACCAGCTCCAGGCCGCGGTGGTCGACCAGCTGCCGGGCGCCGTCACGCTGCCGAACCACACCAGCCCGGCGGAGATCGCGCAGAAGGGCAAGACGGCGCTCGACGCCATGTGGCACGCCGATGCCGACATCCCGGCCGTCCTGAAGTCGGTGTGCGCCGCGATCGATCCGATTCTGGAAAAGTGAGCGGGACACGAGCCGCCGAGCGGGCGGTTGTGAAGTCCGCGGTCGAGACCGCGCGACCGTCGGGGCCGGTGGGCCCGGCCTTCTGGACCACCCGCCGTCGGGACGTCCTGACCGGCTATCTGTTCGTCCTGCCGCAGCTCGTCGGGGTGGCGGTGTTCGTGCTGCTGCCGGTCGGCATGGCGATCTGGTACAGCCTCAACAAGCGGAACGTCTTCACCGGCAAGCAGACCTTCGTCGGCGGCGCGAACTACGCGGCCCTGGCCCACGACCCGCAACTGCCCAAGGTGCTCCTGGCGACAGTGCTCTTCTCCGTCGGGGTGGTGATCCTCAACGTCACACTCGGGCTACTGATCGCCGTCCTGCTCAACCGGAAGTTCCGCGGTGTCACGGTGTTCCGGACGCTGTTCTTCTCTCCGGTGGTGGTCTCCGTGGTCGCCTGGACCCTGGTCTGGGGCTTCCTCCTCCAGGACAACGGCGGCATCAACGGCCTGCTGGGCACCGTCGGAATCGACGGACCGAACTGGCTCCAGGAGGGCGACACCGCGATGGTCTCGGTGATCGTCTCCCAGGTGGTCCGCAGCGTCGGGGTCAACATGGTGCTGTTCCTGGCGGCCCTCCAGGGTGTGCCGCGGGAACTGTACGAGGCCGCCCGCATCGACGGCGCGAGCAGCCGCACCCTCTTCACCCGGATCACGCTGCCGATGATCTCCCCGACGGTGCTGCTGACCGTCATCGTCACGGTGGCCGGGGCATTGCAGTCCTTCGCCCAGATCGCCGTCCTGACCGGTGGCGGCCCCGGCCTGTCCACCACGGTCCTCGTCTACTACGTCTTCCAGCAGGCCTTCGAGTTCAACGACATCGGCTACGGCTCGACGCTGGCCCTGATGCTGCTGTCGTTCGTCATGCTGCTCACCTTGCTGCAATGGCAGCTGCGCCGTAAGTGGGTGTTCTATGAGGACTGACAGAGTCCCGACCGCCAGGGCCCGTTCGGTACTTCTGCTGATCGCGCTGGGCGTGCTGGCGATCCCGTTCGTGGTGCCGACGATCTGGATGGTCGCCGCGTCGGTGAAACCACTGGCGGAAATCTTCAAGTCCCCGCCGTCGCTGTGGACCGACTCGCCGACCCTGTCCGCGTACCGCGAGGCATTCACCTTCCAGCCCTTCGCCCGGCAGTACTTCAACAGCGTCTACATCGCCGTCCTGGTCACACTGATCACTCTCCTGGTGTCCGGTCTGGCCGGGTACGCCTTCGCCCGGATCCGCTTCCCCGGCGCCAACGCGCTGTTCCTGGTGGTGCTGACCGGGATGCTGGTACCGAGCGAAGTGACGATCGTGCCGCTGTTCCAACTCTTCAAGTCGGCCGGCCTGATCAACACGCACTGGCCGCTGATCCTGGTGACCGCACTGGCCGGACCATGTGTGCTGGCCACGTTCATCATGCGGCAGTTCTTCATCGCCCTCCCCGTCGAACTGGAGGAGGCCGGCCGCCTCGACGGCCTCGGCCGCCCCGCGATCTGGTGGCGGATCTCTCTGCCGCTGGCCAGGCCGGCCCTGTCGGCGGTGGCGATCCTGACGTTCCTCGCCTCCTGGAACCTCTACCTGGAACCCACGGTCTACATCACCTCGCCGGACCTCTTCACCCTCCCGCAGGCCCTCACCCGCTTCGCCGACTCCTACGGCGGTCCGATGTGGAACACCCAACTCGCCGCGGCCACCATGACCGTCCTGCCGATGCTGATCGTCTTCGTCCTGGCCCAGCGCCACTTCATCGAGGGCCTCTCCCACTCCGGCCTCAAATGAATACCGGGACGCCGACGGTCCAGGTGTCCCGCGTTCCGACGGTGGTGCGGGTCCAGTTGTCCCACCGTGGTGCGGGCCCGCCGAGGGTGGATGCCGACGGAGTCGCGGTGCGGTCGCCGGATCGCGGCGTCCTGGCGTCGGTGAAGCACTGATTGCCGGCCAGGCCGGTCTTCTGCTTGATCGACAGCGGCAGGTGCCCTTTGCGGTCCCGCCGCAGTCTCTCTCCCCTGCGAGTTCTCCTTCGCGAACTCATCGATCATGCGGGATGAGCCTGCCATGGGCTGCTCGCGGTCTCAAGATCCCGTACGCGGTCCGCAACGGCCGGGGCTGAACGCCACCGCGTGCACCGCGCCACCGGCTCTGCGCGCGGCGGCGTCGAGTGCCGCGTGGGTGGTCGGGAGGACGACATACCCGGCGGGCAGCAAGCCGGAACTCCGGATAGTGACGGGCCGCCGCCGGTGTCGTCCACGGGGCGCGGCGCCGGTCGTCGGCGCGCTCGGCCGGATACCAGATCTGGACCATGAACTCGCGTACGGGTTTGGACGGCACCCACGGGTCACGACGAAAACAGTCCACCAACCGCAGGATGTGGATGCCGATCGCATGCCGCCCCGTCGGCGCGGGCAGCACGAGACACCGGGGCGGGGCCAGCGGCGACGCGACAGCGGACGATGCGCTCGCCACGGTTCCGACTGCCGCCGGCGCTCCAAGCGGGTTGCGGTGCCGGCTCTCCTGCCTGGTGCTCCTGATGCTGGTACCTGGTCATGCTCAGATTCCTGACGCCGGTCGGCCCCACCACCGATGCCATCGGTCACGACTGTCGATGACAAGTGTCATGAACGTAATCAGCGCCATGAGCGGCGCAGGAGCGGCGCCGCCAAACGCTGTCATGCACACACCTTGACCAAATTGGTCTAGACTTTTACTTTCGAGTGGTCAATTCCCTTCGGCTAGCGCCCAGTTGGAACCGGCGCCCTCCTCCGCGTGCGCCGACCCGCTCGAAAGGGCCCCACTCCCCCATGACCACCCGCTCCCCCCTCCCCCGCATCGCGTTACGCGGCACCCCCGTCCTCGCCCTCCTGACCCTGCTGATCGCCCTCCTCACCGCGGTGCCGGCCGCCGCGGCGACCGGGTCGATCACCGGCCTCGCCGGCAAGTGCCTCGACGTCGCCGGAGCCAACTCCGCCGACGGCACACCGGTTCAGCTCTACGACTGCAACGCCACCGGCGCCCAGCAGTGGACGGTCGGCACGGACAGCACCGTCCGCGCCCTGGGCAAATGCCTGGACGTCACCGGTAGTTCGACCGCCGACGGCGTCAAGGTCCAGCTGTGGACCTGCGGCGGCGGTGTGAACCAGCGCTGGACCGTCACCGCCGCGAACGACATCGTCAACCCGGCCGCGAACAAGTGCCTCGACGTCTCCGACAACTCCTCCGCCAACGGGGCGCGCATCCAGATCTGGACCTGCTCCGGCGGCGCCAACCAGAAGTGGAACGCCCCCGCGCCCCAGTCCGGGGAGCAGTGCTGGGCCACGCACTACGGTCCCCAGCCCGCGGGTGCCCTCACGGCCAGCGGCGAGGTCTTCGACAACAACGCGGACACCGCGGCCACTTCGCTCTCACGCCAGCCCCAACTCCCCTTCGGTACACGGGTCCAGGTCACCAATGTCACCAACGGCCGCTCCCTGACCGTACGGATCAACGACCGCGGGACGTTCGCCCAGACCCCGCAGGAACCGAAGTGCCTCGATCTCACCGACGGCGCCTTCAGCCGCCTCGGAGGCGTCCTCGACCCGGACGCCGGACACTTCGTCGTCACCCAGACCGTTCTGGGCTGACGGCTACGGCACGCCCGACTCGCGCGGCGACGACCGATGCGGGCCGATCACCCCCGTCCACCCCCCAACCACAGGAGCAAAGACCCATGGTCACCCCCCACTTGACACCAAGTCTCCGCAGACTCACGACCCTGAGCAGACTGACTCTCGTCATGCTGCTCGCCGCGGCCCTGTCCGCCCTGTTCACCATCTCCCCCGCCCGCGCTGCGGACGGCCGGATCACCGGTCTGGCCGGAAAGTGCGTCGACGTCGCCGGGGCGAACTCCGCCAACGGGACCGCCGTTCAGCTCTACGACTGCAACGGCACCAGCGCCCAGACCTGGTCCAACCCCGGTGACGGAACACTGCGCGCGCTCGGCAAGTGTCTGGACGTGACCTCCGGCGGCACGGCGGACGGTACGACGGTCCAGCTCTACGACTGCAACGGCTCGGCCGCTCAGAAGTGGGCCGTCAGTTCGGCGAACGACATCGTCAACCCGCAGGCCAACAAGTGCCTGGACGTCACGGGCAACAACTCGGCCAACGGCACCCGGCTCCAGATCTGGACCTGCTCCGGCGGCGCCAACCAGAAGTGGAGCGCCCCCGCCAGCGGCGGCGGCACCACCCCGTCCGGCTTCGTCGTCAGCGAGGCCCAGTTCAACCAGATGTTCCCGAGCCGGAACGGCTTCTACACCTACCAGGGCCTGACCGCCGCCCTGTCCGCCTACCCCGGCTTCGCCAAGACCGGCAGCGACACCACGAAGAAGCAGGAGGCCGCCGCCTTCCTCGCCAACGTCAACCACGAGACCGGCGGACTGGTCTACGTCGTCGAGCAGAACACCGCCAACTACCCCCACTACTGCGACGCGAGCCAGTCGTACGGCTGCCCGGCGGGTCAGGCCGCCTACTACGGGCGCGGCCCGATACAGCTGTCCTGGAACTTCAACTACAAGGCCGCCGGTGACGCGTTGGGCATCGATCTGCTCAACAACCCCTGGCTGGTGCAGAACGACTCGGCCGTCGCCTGGAAGACCGGCCTCTGGTACTGGAACACCCAGTCAGGCCCGGGCACGATGACCCCGCACAACGCCATGGTCAACGGCGCCGGCTTCGGCCAGACCATCCGCTCCATCAACGGCTCCCTCGAATGCGACGGACGCAACCCCGCGCAGGTCCAGAGCCGCGTCGACGCCTACAACCGCTTCACCTCCATCCTCGGCGTCAGCCCCGGCAGCAACCTCTACTGCTGACGCTCGCCCCCATGCCCGCCCGACGCGCGGGCCGGTTCATCAGTGCACCGGCCCGCGCACCACACCTCTACAACCACAAGCCCGGCTCAGCGGCTCCGGCCCCGGAAATTCTCGACAACACCCATGACGGCACTCTTGCCACTAGAATTGGTGTCATGACTGCCATCACCCTGCGCATTCCCGACGCCATGGACAAACAACTGCGCGACGCCGCTGCCGGCGCCTCGTCCCTGAACGACTACATCGTGCGAGCCGTACGCCGCCAGATGACCCTCGACGCCGCACGCAAACTCGCCTCCATCGCCCCCCTCGACCTGGCGGGCGAAGGCGACGCCCTGTGATCATCCGCAAGGGCGACGTCTGGGACGTCGACACCGGCAAAGGCACCCGCACCGTCCTCGTCGTCAGCCTCGACGGACTCGCCGACGCCTACGGCGCCGTCGTCGTCCTGGTCCTGCACGCCCCGGCCCAGCACCCCGACACGGCGATGAGCGTGCACCTGACCACTCCGGTCGACGCCTCCGCCGTCGCCGTCAACCTCCTCCAGCTCGCCACCCTCCGCTTCGAGACCGGCACACCGCACGGCAACATCGGCCCCGAACAACAGGAACTCGTCGACAACGCCCTCCGCGCCGTCCTCGACCTGTGAACCCCAGCAGGATGGCCACCCTCAAGCGCCGAGCCCGCCTTCGGCGGACGGGCCGTCAGCGCAGTCGACGTGCCCGCAGCACCACGTCATCGGCGTGGTGCGCACCGGCGCCGCCGTCAGGTGCCACCCGTGGCCGCTGCTCGTCCACCTCCACCGTCCAGTCGTCGTCGAGCAGGGCGGCGACCATGGAGGGCCAGACGTAGTCGGCCGGGTCGAACCCGCCGTCGTGTTCGTGCCGCGTGTCCATCCCCGCGTGGTGCACGAGCAGCAGTACGCCGCCGGGCGCGACGGCCGCGAGCAGCGCTCGCTCGGCCGCGGCGTCGGGTGTCCGCAGCAGGGCCGGGTACTGCGCGGAGACCAGGTCGAAGGAGGCCGAGGGAAGTGCCGCTTCCGTCAGGGCGGCGTGCACCCAGCGGACGGTGACACCGGCGTCCCTCGCGTGGCCCGCGGCCCGCTCCAGCGCCACGCCCGAGACTTCGAGCGCGGTCACGTCCCAGCCGCCGCGCGCGAGCCAGACGGCGTCCGCGCCCTCGCCGCAGCCGACATCGAGTACCCGTCCGGGCGTGAGCCCGGCGACCTCGGCCACGAGCGCGCCGTTGGGCCGGCCGCTCCACAGTTGTAGGCGGTCGGCGTAGCGGTTGTCCCACTCCGCCCGGACCTCGGGGTCTCCGACGTATCCGTCGGCGGGCAAGAAGGTGTCGGGCGCGGGCGATCCTGCGATGTTGTCGGTCACCGGCCCACGGTCACCCACCACCTCCCGGTCACGCCAATCCTGTTGCCGCTCCGGCAAAACGTCGGCCGAGGCACGGTGAAAGGGCACAGCGCAGACGGCACGAGAGGCACCGGTCACGGCCTTTCCGACTCACACTGATCGTTCGGGATCAAACCGTACGGAGCCCAGCCCTGTGGTCCACCGGACCGGGGCCACGATGATCGCGCGGCCCCGTCCGCGGTGTCCGAGAGGACCGTTCAGTCGCGAGCCGGCGGCGTGTAGAAGTCGCCGACGGACGTCCACACGCCGTTCTTCACGACCACGCGCTGCACACTGCGCGTGCCGAGGTGATCGCTCGCGCTGAACTTCATCACCGGTGACACCCCGGGATCCACCGAAGACGCCTTCTCGTACGCCGCGATGATGGCCTTGGACGTGACGGGCCCCTTGATGGTCTTCGCGATCTCGGCGAACACCTTCGCGTTGCTCCAGCCCCACAGCGCGAGGAACCCCGCGTCCTGACCAGGCTCGTACTTGGCCATCGCGGTCCGGAACTCCTTCACCGCGGGGTCGTCGTCGGAGGGCGCCTTCACCAGTTGTACGGCCTTGAGTCCCTCGGCGGCGTCCTTGGCCAGCGCGAGCGTCGACTCGGCGGCCACCGGTGCGTAGGCGTAGGTGGGCAGGGACAGACCCTGGAGCTTGGCCTCCTTGAGGAAGGCGGCGGCTTCGGGTGAGGTGAGGATCAGGACGACCGCCTGCGTCTTCGCGGCCTTCACCTTGCTGATCACGGGCGTGTAGTCGGTGGTCTGGTACTTGACCGGCAGCCGGTCGACCTCGACCGAGGGGTCGAGTTTCTTCGCGACGGGCTCCACCTGCTTGGCCACGTTCACGAACGCGGCCGGGTCACTGTGGACCACGAGGATCTTCTTCGCGCCGTCCTGCACCGCCCACGCGGCGATCGCCGCCGCCTGGTCCTCGTAGAGGGTCTGTGTGCCGAACAGCCCGGAGCGCGAGGGCTTGTACCAGGACTCGGTGCCGCCGACCTCGTTGAGGACCGGCACCTTGGACTGGTTGAGGACGAACGGGAAGGCCGCTTCCGCCTGCGCCGTGCCGTTCGCGTTGACGATGGCAACAACCTTGTCCTGCCCGACCAGTTCGCGCGCGATCTGAACGGTCTGCTGCGGATCTGCCGCGTTGTCCTTGACGGTCCATGTGATCTTGCGGCCGTTGACGCCGCCCTGCGCGTTGACCATCTTGAAGTACGCGTCGGCGCCCGCCTTTTCGCCCACGCCGTATGTCGCGGTGGCGCCGCTGAGAGGGAGCCACGCGCCGATGTGGATCTCGGAGGAACTGCCACCGGCAGTCGCGGAGTCCTGGCCGGCACAGGCGTTGGCGGTGAGTGCCACCGCGGCCATGACGGCCATCGCGCCCGTGGCGCGGCGGAGTTTTCTCTGGGTCCGGAACACGGTCCACCTCGTTCGGTACAGGGTTCGGTGCGGGGTTCGGTACGAGCTGTCAATTCACCGGGGAGGTACGGGTGTTGGTCACTGCCGCAGGGGTGGCCTGATCCCGGCCGCCGCTGAAGTACGCCGATTCCGCCAGGGCCGCGAACTCCGGGTCGCCGGGCCGCCCTCGGGCCGCGACGACGCCCTCGTGCAGTACGGCCACCTCGTGGCACACGGACAGGGCGCGGCTGAGGAGTTGTTCGAGCAGGACGACGGTCAGACCCTCGTGGGCCAGCCGGGCGAGCCGGTCGTAGACCTCGTCGACCAGGGCGGGGGCGAGTCCGAGGGCCGGTTCGTCGACGATCAGCACGTCCGGCGCGACGATCAGGGCCCGGGCGATGGCGAGCATCTGCTGTTCGCCACCCGAGAGTCCACCGGCGGCTGCGGACATCCGGTCGCGCAACCGCGCCGGCAACCACTGGACGGTCTCCTCCATCCGCTCGCGCAGCGGCGCACCGGTGATGCCCGCCGCGTACGCGGCGACTTCGAGGTTCTCGCGCAGGGACAGCGTCTTGAACAGGGCCCGGCCTTCCGGCGCCAGGCTGGTGCGGACGACTCCGCCCAACTCCCTTTGTCCACGGGCGGGTTCGAGTGATCCGTGCAGGATGCCTGCCAGCGTGCTCTTGCCCGCACCGTTGGCTCCGGCGATGCCCAGCACCACCCCCTGGCGGACATCGAGGTCGACGTCCCGGAGCGCGACGACCCCACCATAGGTGTGGCCGACCCCGTGCAGGCGGATCATGCTCCGCTCGCCCACGCGCTCGGGCGGCCGGGTCCTGCCCTCGACTGTTCCCAGGTAGGACGACCGCACCTTCGGGTCCTTGAGCACGGTGTCCGGGGTGCCCTCGCCGATCGTGCGCCCGAAGTCGAACGCGAGCACCCGGTGGGCGACGGAGAACAGGTCGTCCAGGACGTGGTCGATGACCACCACGGCGGTGCCGTCGGCGTGCAGCCGCCTGATGTGCCCTGCCAGCAGCGCCCGTTCGCCCGCGTCGAGGCCGCCGAAGGGCTCGTCCAGGATCAGCAGTTTCGGTTTCTCGGCCATCGCGCGCGCCAGGTCGAGACGCTTCTGGAGGCCGAAGGGCAGCTCTCCCGGGCGGCGTTCGGCCACCTCGGCGAGACCCACGGACCGCAGCAGTCGCGCGACATCGGCCCGGTGCCCGGCGGTGATCCGGCGCCGGGTGCACAACACGTTCTCCGCGACGGTGAGTTCGGAGAACACCTCCGCGTGCTGGAACGTACGCCCGATGCCCAGCCGCCGCCGCGCGGTCGCCCTGGCTCCCAGCAGCGGTTGCCCGGCGAAGTCGGCGGTCCCGCTCACCCGGCCGTTGCCGGTCAGTCCGGACAGGGCGTTCAACAGCGTTGTCTTTCCGGCCCCGTTGGGACCGATGATCGCCAGGATCTCGTTCTGACGGAGTGTCAAGGAGGCGTCCTCCAGGGCCTTGAGGCCTCCGTACGAGACCGAGACGTTTTCCAGGCGCAGCAGTTCGGGTCCGTCGCCGGGGGCATCGGACGCGGATGGCGGCGACGCGGAAACCGGCGGCTCCTCGGACGACGACGGCAGGTGTGGGGCGGGCGACCGGCGCAGGACACGGCCCGCGAGCCGGCCGAGGAACGGCACGACCCCGCCCGGCAGGAAGAGCAGCACCGCGATCAACACGAGGCCCTGCACGACGGGTTGGGGCAGTCCCACGGCGGAGGAGAGCGAGGGGTTCCAGGTGAGGTAGACGCCGCCGACCACGGCGCCGACGATCGTGCCGACCCCGCCGAGCACGCAGGCCGCGATCAGCGAGATGCCGAACGTCAGCGAGAACGGGTCCGGGCTCACGAACCCGGTGAGCAGTCCGAGCAGTACGCCCGCGAAGCAGGTGCACGCCCCGCTCACCGCGAACGACAGAGCGGACTGGGCCTCCGGCGCGATGCCGGTCGTACGAGCGGCCAGGGGATGCGACTTGGCGGCCACCAGGCGCATCCGCAGCCCGGAGGCGGCGGCCGGTACGGCCAGCGCGAGGACGACGGCCGCGGCGCCGACCGCCAGGTACTGGGTCTCGGTGCCGCCGCCCGCGAGGGTGCCGAAGCCGAGGGCGCTGCGCAGTTGGACCACCGGCACGCCCTGGTCGCCGCCGGTCACGCTGCTCCAGCGGTTGATCAGCTCCAGGGTCACCGTCGTGAACGCGAGGGTCAGCAGGGCGATGTAGAGCACCGAGAACCTGGCGCCCGCGTATCCCAGGAAGGCGCCCAGCGCGGCACCGGCGGCGACCGCGCCGAGGACCACCGTCTCCAGGGACCAGCCGTGACCGCTGCCGTACGCGGCGAAGTAGGCGCCGATGGCGAAGAACGCGGGGTGGCCCACCGACCAGATGCCGGACCAGCCGGCGAGCAGGCCTACCGACAGGATGACGATCGTGTACACGGCCGCGAGCCCCACCGAGTACATCTGGTACGCGGGGATCGCGCCGGAGGCCATGAACGCCATGAGCACCGCGCCGGCCGCCGGGCCCAGGGCGGCCCGTGCCAGGAGGGAACGGTTGAAGACCATGGATGCGACCCCTCAGACCCGTTGGAAGGTGCGGGTGCCGAACATGCCCTGCGGGCGGATCAGCAGCACCAGCACGGTGAAGGAGAAAACGAACGTGTCCCGGAAGCTGGCGGAGACGTAGTTCGCCGCCAGGTTGTCCAGGACGCCGATGGTCAGTCCGCCGAGGACGGCGCCGTACATGCTGGTCAGGCCGCCGAGGAAGATGCCGGCGAAGGACCGGAAGAGCGGCGCGACCAGTGCGGTGGGCACCAGGCCGGACCGTGGTGCGTACAGGCAGGCGGCGAGGGCGGCGAGGCCCAGGCCGAGCGCCCAGGAGATCCGGGCCAGCCGTTGCGAACTGAGCCCGACCACGCGCGCGGTCTCCGCCGATTCGGCGGCGGCACGCATGGCCGAACCGATCGTGGTGCGCGCGAACAGGTACCCGACCAGAGCCATCGCCACGGCGGCGACACCGATCGTCAGCAGACTCTGGGTCGGCACCGCGGCCCCCGACCAGCGCACCGTCCCGTCGACCAGACTGGGGAAGGACTTGGGCTGGTCGCCCCAGATCGATCCGGCCACGTTCTCCGCGATCAGGGACACGCCCATCGTCACGACGAGGGCGGAGAACAACTGGCCCTGACCGAGCGGCCGGATGACCGTCTCCCGTACGAGCAGGCCCGCCACCACCGTGATCACGACGGCGGCGAGGATGCCGAGGATCGTGGCCACACCGCGGTCGTGCAGCGAGAGCGCCACGTACAGGCCGAGGGTCGCGAGCGACGCCATCGCGAAGTTCACGACGTCCGTGGCCCGGTAGATGATGACCAGCCCGAGACCCATGAGGCCGTAGACGGCTCCACTGGCCACACCGCTCACCAGGACGAGCAGGAACTGACTCACAGTCCCTCCTTCGGGGAAGAGCGCGTTCGCGCCACATGTGCGGGAAGCATGATCACCTCACGGAGCCTTGAGTTAAAGTGAACTCACTTCAGTAAGCTAGGCACTGTCGCGCCGGAGGGGCAAGCCTCGTGCACGGGATTTGTGCCGGGCGGCCCGAGCGGGCTCAGCACCCGGTGGCCGACGGTGAACCGGCGAGCGCGGTGCGTGCCGCCGCCAGGCCGAAGACCAGCGCCGGGGCGAGACCGCCCGCATAGGCACGCCGGTACAGGCCGCCCGCGTCGGCGCCGGCCGCCAGCAGGCCCGGGATCGGCGCCTGCCCGTCGGAGGCCGCCGACAGTGCGTGCGCCCCGGTGTCGATCAGCAGGCCGCCGAAGGTGAACGTGATCGCCGGGGCCGCCTCGACGACGTAGAACGGCGGCTCGTCGAGCGGCGGTCGGTCGAGGCGACGGCCGGGCACCGGGCTCCCGTTCGCGCCCGCGACGGCGTTGAACTCCTCGATCCGGTCGCGGATCACGGCGCCGGGATAGCCCCACTCCTCGGGCATCGACGCGAAGTCCTCCAGGCTGTCCGCCACCGCGCTGCGAGCACCGGCGCGATGGCAGAGCTGGAACTTGTCCACTCCGGGGATGCCCTCCACGTACGAGGCGCTGATCCACTCCCGGTGCACCCGCGCGTCGGCCACCAACAGGCCGCGCGCTTCCGGTCGTTCGAGCAGTGCCATCGCGGTGAGATGGTCCCCGACCGTCTCGTCGACGAAGCGCTCACCGGTGATGTCGAACAGCAGGGCGTGCTCGCTGTAGTAGAGCGCCAGGTCCACGAAGCGTGCCGGGTCGGCGAGCGAGACGCCGGCCGGCATCAGATGGCCGTAGAACCCCGCGTCCTTCCTGCCGAAGACCGCGTCCACGGTCCGCCCGAGCGCCAGGCCGTCGCCCCGGCTGTGCGGATTGGCCCGTAGCCCGATGTCGGCGGCCCGCGGGTGGATGTGTTCGGCGCGCAGATCCGGATCGCCCTGGAAACCGCCGGTCGCGAGCAGCGTCCAGGTGGCCTCGATGCGGCGCGGAGTTCCGTCCGGCAGCAGGACGTTCGCCCCTTTGACCACCCCGTTCTCCGTCACGAGGGACTGGGTCCACGTGCCGGTCAGCACGTCTTGGCCCCGGTCGCGGATCAGTCGCTCGCACGTGTCGAGGTAGTGGTTCGTGTCGAGCTGATGGCCCCGGCCGAAACCGAGCACCGGCACCGGCGGACGGCAGTCCACGCCGAGGGACCGGATCCAGGCCACGCCGTCGGCGAACCCGTCCAGCAGGGCGGCGGCCAACTCGGGATCACCGTCCGGGTTGACCCGGCGCATCTCCTCGACGGTCGGGGTCGTCCACACGAAACCGGCGAAGCGGGCGGAGCCGCCGGTGCGTTCCGCCTTCTCCACCAGCACCACCGAACCGCCCTCAGCGGCCACCCGGGCGGCGGCCGAGAGACCTGCCATGCCACCGCCGATCACCAGCAGATCCACTGTCTCCGTGTCCATAACGGGTCCCACCGCCTCTGTGTCGCTGACTGGAATCCGACGCTAATTGAACTCACTTCTGGAGTCGAGAGGATGGACGACGGAGGATGCGGTGATACGGGTTTCGGCCGCGCGGGCCGTCAGTCGGGCACGAGGACCGCGCGCCCGCGTACCGCACCGGACCGAAGCCTCTCGATCGCCTCCGCCGCGCACGACAGCGCGAACCGCTCGACACCGACCTTCAGCGCGCCCTTCCGCGCGAGGGCGGCGACCGCTTCCAGCTCGGGCAGGGTCCCCCAGAACGGCAGCGAGATCCGCGCGCCCGGAGGGAGCGAACCTGGCTTGCGCACGGCCACCTCCCCCCCGCCGCTGCCCACCACGGCCAGCTCTCCGCCCGCCCGCAGCACCCCTACCGCGAGTTCCAGGCTGGACCGGCTGCCGACGAAGTCGAGCACCGCCGTCGCCCCGACACCGTCGGTCCGGTCCCGCAGGACCCGTGCGGTGTCCGGCCGCAGCAGCGTGGCGAAGTGCGCGCCGCACTCCTCGGCGAGGGCGAGAGCCTCCTCGCGCACGTCCACGGCCAGGATCCGCGCGGTCGTCGTGGCGCGCAGGATCTGGACGGCGAGATGCCCCAGCCCGCCGATACCAAGGACCACCACATGCCCTCCCACGCCGTCACCCAAGGCATGCCGGACCATGGCCACGGCGTGGTAGGCGGTGAGCCCGGCGTCCGACAAGGGCGCCGCCTGGACGGCATCCAGGTCGCCCACCGGGACCAGCAGCCGCCCGGACGGCACGAGCAGCAGGTCCGCCATTCCGCCGTCGCGCCCCAGGCCCGCCCCCGTGCCGACGCGATCGGCGTCCAGCGCCGTGCGCCGGTCGCAGTAGTTCTCCGCACCGACCGCGCAGCGCGCACAACTCCCGCAGCCCCAGGGGCCGTAGACGATCACCCGCTCGCCGACCGCCGGTCCCGTCGCCAGTGGGCCGCGTCGCAGCACCCGGCCCGCGACCTCGTGTCCCAGGGTGAACGGGAGCCGGTAGGGGAGGTCTCCCGGTCGGGAGTCGATGACATGGAGGTCCGAACGGCAGAGGCCGGCCGCCTCCACCTGGATCAGGATCTCTTCGTCCGTGGGGGTGGGCTGCGCCACCTCGGTGAGGACCGGTGGGCCGCCCCAACGGGTCAGCCGGACCGCTCGCGCGTTCTTCCCGCCTGTTGACATACATGCGACAGTAACAAACATGAAGTCAGTTCAGGTGCCGAATGTGGGGTGGTGACCGTGCATGGGCGGTGAGCACGCGGGGCGTTTCGACGGGCGGATCGCGCTCGTCACGGGCGCGGGATCCGGCATCGGCGCGGCGGTCGCTCGGCGACTTTCCGCGCAGGGGGCCGACGTCCTCGTCACGGATGTCGACGGCCCGGCGGCGGAGGCCGTCGCGAAGGACCTGCCGCGAGCGCGCCCGCTGACGCTCGACGTGGCCGAACCGGCGCAGGTCGACAGCGCTTTCGGCGAGGCCGTACGCCGGCACGGGCGGCTCGACATCGTGGTGCACGCGGCCGGAGTCGACGACCCCGCGGCCAAGGAGTGGATCGCCGAGGCGTTGGTCGCGGGGCGGTCGCCTGAGGTCACGGGGCGGCTCGGCGACGACGCGTGGCGGCGCGTCATGCGCGTCAATCTGGACGGCACGTTCCACGTTCTGCGTGCGGCTCTGCGGGTCATGGGGCCTCGCGGGTCCGGGGCCGTCGTCACGGTCGGCTCGTCCTCGGCCTTCGACGCCCAGTCCGGTTATCCGCACTACGCGGCCTCAAAGGCCGGCGCGCATGCCGTGAGTCAGTCGGTCGCCAAGGAGGCCATCGCGTTCGGCGTCCGCGTCAACACGGTGGCGCCGGGGCCGACGGAGACGGGGATGGCGGCGCGGACGCCTGCGGCGCTTCGGCGGGGGTTCGCTGAGCCCGGGGTGCGCGCCTACGCCACGCCGGAGGAGATCGCCGATGTCGCGCTGTTTCTGGTGAGTGAGGACGCGGCGAATGTGGTGGGGGCGGTGGTGCTTGCGAATGGGGGGCGGTTCACGGTTTGAGGGGCCAACGGTGGTGGGCGACCGCGGGTTCGCCGTGGCTGGTCGCGCCCACGCGGCGGAGCCGCAAATCGATACAACCCCGCGCCCCTACAGGTGGGTTCGAGCGAGGGAGGTTGGGATGTTTCCGCTTGATGTGGGTCCCGAAGTGCTGCTGGAGACTGACGAGCAGCGTCAACTGCGTGTGGTTCTACGGGACTTGCTCGGCGAATCCTGTGGACCCGAGGATGTTCGCGCACAGGTCGACAGCCCGCGTGGATATGACCAGGCGCTCTGGGAGCGGCTCGCCGGAGAGATCGGGGTGCATGGGCTCGCGTTGCCCGAGGAGTACGGCGGCGCCGGGTATACGTACGCCGAACTTGCCGTCGCCCTACAGGAGTTGGGGCGTGTTCTGTGCCCCGCTCCCCTGCTCACCACAGTTGTCCTCGCCGGGCATGCCCTGCTGGCGAGTGGTGATCGGCGGGCCTGTGCGCGATGGCTGCCGGGAATCGCTTCCGGTGCGCTCACGGCGACGGTCGTCGGATTCCTGCACCCTTCCGCCGTGACGGCCGAACAGGGCCCCAGCGGCTGGGTGTTGCGTGGAGACGCCGACTTCGTGCCCGACGGCGAGGGGGCCGATCTGCTGCTGGTCATGGCCCGCGCGCCCGACGGGGAGCGATTGTTCGCCTGTGAGCCGGACGGCGCGACCAGCGACCGTACGCCTCGCACGGTCCTCGATCCCACACGGCGCCAGGCACTCGTCCGCTTCCGGGGAGCACGTGCCGAGCCGGTCGGTGAGGCCGCGCAGGCGGCGGGAGTTGTCGAGGCCGCGCTCGACGCCGGGCGGGTGAGTCTGGCGGCCGAGCATGTCGGTGGCAGCGGGCACGCGTTGGACGCCGTACTCGGCCATGTGTCCCAACGGGTTCAGTTCGGGCGGGCCATCGGTTCGTTCCAGGCGGTCAAGCATCGACTGGCCGATCTGCTGGTCGAGATCGAGGGGGCGCGGTCGGCCTCCGCGTACGCGAGTGCCTGCCTCGCCTCGGCATCGCCGGAACTTCCGCTCGCCGCCGGTGCCGCAGCGGTCGTGTGCACCGGCGCCTACCGGCTCGCGACCACGGAATACGTGCAGCTCCACGGCGGTATCGGCTTCACCTGGGAGCACCCGGCCCATTTGTATCTGCGCCGGGCGCGGGCGGACGAGGCGTTGTTCGGCACGGGTGACGACCACCGCCTGCGCCTGGCCGGACTGCTCGGCCTCGCCGGCTGATCGCTTACCGGCCGATCGCTTCCCGATCCATTGACAGGGGCATCCATCCGCCCACAGAATCGAACTCAATTCAGTTCAGTTTGGAGGAGCTCATGGCAGTCGAAGACGAGATCCAGTTCGAGCGCGACGGACAGGTGGCGCGGGTCTGGCTGAACCGCCCGCACAAGAAGAACTGCGTGACCGTGCCGATCCTCAACCGACTCGACGAGATCATCACCGAGGTCGACGCGGACCCCGAACTGCGTGTGCTGGTGCTGCGCGGTCGCGGGAACACCTTCTGCTCCGGGTTCGACCTGGACAGCCTCAAGGCCGAGTTCGTGGGCAGGTCCAACGCGATCGACGTCGCCGTGCTGTCGGCGAAGGTCTGTGACCGGCTCTACTCGATGAAGACCCCGTCCATCGCCGTCCTCGAAGGTCATGTCACCGCGGGTGGCTTCGAGTTGATGATCTCCTGCGACTTCGCGATCGCCGCGGACGACGCCCTCATCGGCGACTTCCACATCCGCCGCGCCCTGTTCGGCGGTGCCGGTCCCATCTACCGGGTGCCGCGCATGATCGGCGTCCGCAAGACCAAGGAGCTGATGCTCACCGGCAAGCTGCTCACCGGGGTCGAGGCCGCGGAGTTCGGTCTCATCAACTCCTCGGCTCCCGCCGACAAGTTGGACGCCACGGTCGAGGAGTTCGCCGACCAGCTCGTCGACAAGAGCCCGTTCACCATGTGGATCACCAAGATGACCATCGACCGCAGCCTCGACGCCGACATCCAGTCGCTGATGGTCATGGAGCACCTCGCGGTCGGCGTGATGCTCAACTCCGAGGACGCCGCGGAGGGTGTGGCGGCCTTCCTGGAGAAGCGGGAACCGCAGTGGAAGGGGCGCTGAGCGCCGTGTCGTCACAGGCCGGGGGCCGGCTGCGCGGCTCCCGGTGCGCCCACTGCGCGGTGGCCGCCTACCCCGCCGACCCGGCGTGCCCGCGCTGCGGCGGACCGGCCGAGCCGGTCGAGCTCTCCGGTACGGGCACGCTGTGGACCTGGACCGTGCAGCGGTACGCGCCCAAGTCGCCGCCGTACGCCCCGCCCGCCGCCGGGTTCACGCCGTTCGCCGTCGGCTACATCGAACTGCTTGAAGGCGTACGGGTGTTGGCGGCCCTCGACATCCGGCCCGAGGACGCCGAGATCGGCATGCCGATGACGATCTCGGCGGGCGACGGGGTACCGAGGGCCACGGGAGCCGTCGTATGACTGCCGATGAAGTCCTCGTCTGCGGGGCCGGGATCACCTCCTTCGCCCGTACGGAGGAGAGCGGCCGGCAGCTCGCCGTCCGGGCCGTGCGGGCCGCCCTCGCCGACGCCGAGCTGCCGTGGGCCCGGGTGCGCGCGGCCTACGGCGGCAGTGACGCGGCCGGTAACGCCGACACCCTGGTCGCCGAACTCGGCCTGACCGGAGTGCCGTTCACCAATGTCCGCAACGGCTGCGCCACCGGCGGCAGCGCGCTCGTGTCGGCCGTCAACGCGATCCGGTCCGGGGCGGCGGACGTGGCCCTCGCCGTCGGTTTCGACAAGCATCCGCGCGGTGCCTTCGATCCGCGGCCCGCCGACTGGGGGCTCGACGAGTCCTACGGCCGCGACGGGTTGATGGTCACCACGCAGTTCTTCGCCATGAAGATCCAGCGCTACATGCACGACTACGGCATCAGCCCGCGCACCCTGGCCCTCGTCGCCGAGAAGGCGTACGCGAACGGGGTGCTCAATCCCCACGCCTGGCGCCGCAAGCCGCTCGACGCGGCCGAGATCCTCGCGTCCGGCATGGTCAACGACCCCCTCACCCGGTACATGTTCTGCTCGCCGGGGCAGGGCGCTGTCGCCCTGGTCCTGTGCAGCCGGGCGGTGGCCCGCCGACTCGGCGGTACTCCCGTTGCGTTGCGCGCGGCCGTCGTACGGACCCGGCGGTTCGGCTCCTTCGAGGTGTTCAGCCCCTGGGCGCCGGTCGGGACACCGACGAGTGTGACCGCCGACGCCGCCCGACTCGCCTTCGAGGAGGCCGGGTTGGGGCCCTGTGACATCGACGTGTGCCAGTTGCAGGACACCGAGAGCGGTGCCGAGGTGATGCACATGGCCGAGTGCGGGTTCTGCGTGCACGGCGACCAGGAGTCGCTCATCCCGTTCGGGGCGACGGGCATCGGCGGCTCGCTGCCGGTCAACACCGACGGCGGCTGCATCGCCAACGGCGAGCCCATCGGCGCCTCCGGACTGCGCCAAGTCCACGAGATCGTCCAGCAGTTGAGGGGCCGGGCCGGCGAACGGCAGGTGCCCAACGATCCGGCGACCGGCTTCACCCACGTCTACGGAGCGCCCGGCGTCAGCGCCTGCACCGTACTGACCCGCTGAACCGTACCGACCTGCTGAAAGGAGGAAGGACCGCCATGGACGGCATACCCGACCCCGACGAGTTCCGTGCCGACGCCCGGAGTTGGCTGAAGGGCGCGGCGACAGCGCGCGCCGCACACCGGGAATGGGGCAGCGGCGACGACTCGGTGGCCGTCTTCGAGAACTGGACCGAGCCCGAGGAACACGCCCACACCGACCGGACACGGGACTGGGAACGCACCCGCTACGACCAGGGCTGGGGCGCGATCGGCTGGCCCCCGGAGTACGGCGGACGCGAACTGCCCTCGTACTACGAGCAGTTGTACCGTGCCGAGGAAGCCGACTTCGACGTACCGCGACGCACCGAGATCTTCCCGGTCACCCAGCAACTCGTTGCACCCGCGATCCGGATCTGGGGCACCGACGAACAGAAGCGGCGCTGGCTGCGCCCCATGCTGCGCACCGACGAACTCGCCTGCCAGTTGTTCTCCGAGACCGAGGCCGGCTCCGATCTCGCCGCCGTCCGCACCCGGGCCATCCCGAACGGCGACGGCTGGACGCTGACCGGCCACAAGATCTGGACCTCCGGCGCCCGCGTCGCCACCTGGGGTGTCGCCGTCTGCCGCTCGGACCCCACCGTGCCCCAGCACGCGGGCATCACGGTCTTCCTGGTCCGCATGGACGCACCGGGTGTGACCGTACGGCCCATCCGCCAGATGACCGGCGGCGCCAGCTTCAACGAGGTCTATCTGGACGACGTGTTCGTGCCCGACAGCGACCGGCTCGGGCCGGTCGGCGCGGGCTGGCGGGTGACCCTCAGCGTGCTGGCCGCCGAGCGTCTCGACTCCGGCGGCCTCGGGCTGGACAACGCCGAGCGCGCCCTCGACCTCGCCCGGAACCTCCCCCGTCCGCTCACCGGCGGTGAACAGCAGCAGGCGGCCGACCTGTTCGCCCGCGCCCTGGTCCAGCGGCTGATCGCCCTGCGCGTCACAGCCGCCCTGGCCGCCGGCCGTGAACCCGGCGCCGAGGCCTCGGTCGGCAAGCTCCACGCCACCGCGACCATGCGCGCCACCACCGACCTGGTCCAGCAACTCCTCGGGCCACGCCTCGCCGCCGACACCGGGGAGTGGGGCACATACGCCTGGACCGAGCACCTGCTCGGCGCACCCGGATACCGCATCGCCGGGGGCAGCGACGAGATCCAGCGCACCATCCTGGCGGAACGGGTGCTGGGACTGCCCAAGGAACCGAAGGGGACGGGACGTTGACCACCACGACCGAGGTCACCGCACTCGCGGCACGGGTCCGCACACGACTGGCGGAACACCATCCCGGCGTGCCCATCGGGGAGTTGCGCACCCTGCCCGGCGGCCACTCGGGACTCACCTACCGCATCGCTGCCGGTCCGGTCTCGTACGTCGTCAAGGCGGTGCCGCCCGGGCAGCGGCCCGTGGGCCGCAACGACGTGCTGCGCCAGGCCCGGGTGCTGCGCGCGCTGGCCGGATCGCCGGTACCCGTGCCGAGTGTGGTCGCCGTTGACGAAGGTGAACCGGCCTGGTTCGCCATGGAGTTCGTCGAAGGGGAGGCGATCGAGCCGGTCCTCGACGAACACCGGCTCGACCCGGGACTGTGCCGGACCCGGATGCTGGCTCTGGCCCCCGTCCTGCGCGCACTGCATCGGACCGATGCGAAGGGTGACGAACCCCGCTCCCCCGCAGGCGAGTTGGAGCAGTGGCGCCGCACCATGCGGGCCGTTCCGACGGAACTCCGCCCAGGCGGCGAGGCCTTGCTCGCCACCCTCACCGCCACGCCCCCCGCCGGCATCGAACCCGCCCTGACCCACGGCGACTTCCGCCTCGGCAACGTCCTGTGCCAGGGCGAACAGCCCGCCGCCGTGGTCGACTGGGAGATCTGGGGGTACGGCGATCCGCGCATCGACCTCGGCTGGTTCCTCCTCTTCGCCGACCACCGCAACTTCCCCCGGCTCGGCCGGGCCGTACCCGGTCTGCCCGACGAGGACGAGTTGCTCGCCGCCTACCTCGACGGCCGGCCCGAACCCCCCGACCTCGACTGGTTCCGCGCCCTCGCCCGCACCAAGATGGCCGCGATCATGGGCCACAACCTGCGCAGACACCGCGAGGGCAAGCACCACGACCCCGACCAGGAGCGGCTGCCGCCGACGATCGCGGCGATGATCCGCACCGCGCGCGGCCTCCTCGCCCGACGGTCCTGAAGGAGCAGCACCATGGATTTCGGACTCTCACCGAAGGCCGACGAACTCCGCTCGCGCATGGCCGCGTTCATGGACGAGTACGTCCTGCCCGCCGAGGACGTCTTCGACCGACAACTCGCCGAGGCCGCCGACCCGCACGAACTGCCGCCCATCATGCGCGAGTTGAAGGAGAAGGCACGCGCCGAGGGCCTGTGGAACCTGTTCCTCGCCCACGGCGAACTGGGCGCCGGCCTCACCAACCTCGAATACGCGCCGCTCGCCGAGCTGGCCGGACGCTCGATCATCGGCCCCGAGGTGTTCAACTGCTCGGCCCCCGACACCGGCAACATGGAACTGCTCGCCCTCTTCGGTTCGGCCGAGCAACAGGAGCGCTGGCTGCGCCCGTTGCTGGCCGCCGAGATCCGCTCCTGCTTCGCCATGACCGAGCCCGAGGTCGCCAGCTCCGACGCGCGCAACATCCGTACGCGCATCACCCGCGACGGCGACGAGTACGTCGTCAACGGCCACAAGTGGTACACGTCCGGGATCCTCGACCCGGACTGCCGGCTGATCATCCTGATGGGGGTCACCGACCCGGACGCGCCCGCGTACCGGCAGCAGAGCATGCTGCTGATCCCGCGCGACACCCCCGGGATCACCGTGCTGCGCGATCTGCCGATGTTCGGCTACACCGACCGGTGCGGCCACGGTGACGTGCTCTTCGAGGACGTGCGGGTCCCGGTGTCGGCAGTGCTGGTCGGCGAGGGTGAGGGATTCGCCCTGGCCCAGGGGCGATTGGGTCCCGGGCGCATGCACTACGCGATGCGCGCGGTCGGATTCGCCGAGCGGGCACTGGAGTTGATGTGCCGGCGAACTCTGACCCGCAGCGCCTTCGGGGGCGCGCTCGCCGAACAGGGCGTGATCCGGGAGTGGATCGCCCGCAGCCGGATCGAGATCGAGCAACTACGGCTGCTGGTCCTCAAGTCGGCCTGGCTGATGGACACCCAGGGCAACGCGGCGGCCCGTACCGAGGTCGCCGCGATCAAGGTGGCCGCGCTGGAGGTGGCCCACCGGGTGGTCGACCGGGCCGTGCAGGCACACGGAGCAGCAGGGGTCAGCGACGACACCGTACTGGCGCGGCTGTACGCGATCACCCGGGCCCTGCGGATCGCGGACGGTCCGGACGAGGTGCATCTGCGGACGGTCGCGCGACGTGAACTGGCCAAGTATCCAGGGGAGTCGGCGTGAACAGACACGAGACGGACGGACAGTCGCTGTACGGGCGGCAGGCTCTCGGCGGCCGGGTCGCCGTGATCACCGGCGGCTCCCGGGGCATCGGCCTCGGGATCGCCAAGGCGTACCGGGAGGCGGGCGCCCATGTGGTCGTCGCCGCCCGGAAACCGGACGGACTGGCCGCCGCCCGCGAGGAGTTGCTGCGGGCCAAGGGCGACGGCGAGGTGCACGAGGTGGTCGCCAACGCCGGGGAGCCCGAGGACGCCGAGCGCTGCGTCGAGGAGACCGTGTCCCGCTTCGGCCGCCTCGACATCCTGGTCAACAACGCGGCCACCAACCCCTACATGGGCGATCTCCTCGGCCTCGACCTCCCCCGCGCGGAGAAGACCGTACGCGTCAACCAGTACGGCATGATCGCCTGGACCCGGTCCGCCTGGCAGGCCTCGATGCGGGAGCACGGCGGATCCGTCGTCAACATAGCCTCCGTCGGCGGCCTGATCGTCGACCCCCACATCGGCTGGTACAACGCCACCAAGGCGGCCATGCTCCACATGACCCGTCAACTCGCCTACGAACTGGGCCCGTTGGTGCGCGTGAACGCGATCGCACCCGGGCTCATCAAGACCGAACTGGCCCGGGCCGTCTGGGAGCCCAGGGAGCCGGTGCTGACCGCGAGGCTGCCGCTGCGTCGACTCGGGACGGTGGAGGACGTGGCGCACGCGGCCCTCTTCCTGGCATCCGGGGCTTCGTCGTGGATGACGGGGCAGACCCTGGTTCTGGACGGCGGGGCGACCGTGCTGCCGATCGGGGTGGAGGAGTGAGCCAGGAGATCACCGACCTGTTCTCGCTGCACGGCCGGACCGCCGTGGTCACCGGCGCGTCGTCCGGGCTCGGCGCCCGGTTCGCCCTGGTGCTGGCCGCGGCGGGCGCGACCGTCCTCGCCGCCGCCCGACGGCTGGAGAAACTCAAGGAACTCGCCGACGAGGACCCGCGTATCCATCCCGTCGTCTGCGATGTCTCGCGGGCGGAGGACCGCATACGGCTGATGGAGACGGCGCTCGAGGAGACCGGGCGTGTCGATGTGCTCGTGAACAACGCCGGGATGTCCGGCGCCGTGCGCGCCGAGGACGAGAGCGCCGACGACTTCGCGGACGTACTGGCCGTGAATCTCGTCGCGCCCTTCCACCTCGCGCGCCTGCTGGCGGAAGCTCCGGCCCACGACCACGGTCGTACGACCCGGTCGATCGTGAACATCTCGTCCGTCCTCGGGCTGGTCTCCGGTGCGCCGCTCGGCGGCGCGGCCTACGCCGCCTCCAAGGCGGGGCTTGTCGGGCTGACCCGTGAACTGGCGGGACAGTGGGGGCAGTTGGGAGTACGGGTCAACTCCCTTGCCCCAGGCTGGTTCCGCTCCGAGATGACCGACGAGCTCTTCTCCGACGAGCGCGCCCGGCGCTGGGTCGAGCGCGGCACGATGCTGGGGCGCGGCGGCGAACAGGGCGAACTGGACGGGGCGTTGCTCTACCTGGCGTCCGACGCGTCCTCGTACTGCACCGGGCACGTTCTCACCGTGGACGGCGGGTGGACGGCGCGATGAGGGTCACGGTCGAGATCGACGGCCACGGCCTGGCCCGGATCGAGATGTGCCGAGGGGCGGGCAACGCGATCGACCTGACGATGGCCAGGGCGCTGCGGGACGCGGCCGAGGAGTGCGAGCGGGCGCGGGTCCGGGCGGTGCTGCTCACCGCGCAGGGGCGATCCTTCTGCGTCGGCGGCGATCTGAAGGAGTTCGCCGCGCTGCCACAGGAGCGCCTCCGGGAGCACCTCACCGACGTCACCGACGCGCTGCACGCGGCGCTGCGGATCCTCGCCGGACTGGACGCCCCGCTGGTCGTCGCCGCGCAGGGGGCTGTCGCGGGTGCGGGCCTGGGGCTGGTCGCGGCGGCGGACGTGAGCCTCGCGGCGACCGACGCCGGCTTCACAGCCGCGTACACCGCGATCGGGTACACGCCGGACGCCGGGGTCAGCTGGTCACTCCCCCGGCTCGTCGGACCGCGCCGGGCGATGGACCTGCTGCTGACCAACCGACGCGTATCGGCCGCGGAGGCGCTGAGCATGGGCCTGGTGAGCCGGGTCGTGGAGCCGGACCGGCTGAACGACGAAGCCATGCGGACGGCGGGCACGCTGGCGCGCGGGGCCACGGGGGCGTACGGCGCGACACGGCGGCTGGTCGACCGGTCGCTCACCGCCGGCCTCGACGAACACCTCGACGCGGAGGCCCGCCAGCTGGCCGCCGCGGCGGTGTCGTGGGAGGGGCGGGAGGGGGTGGCGGCGTTTCTCGCGGGGCGCCGGGCTGCTTTCGCGGTCCGTGGGAGTGAGGGGGGTGAGATTGAGGGTGTCGGTATCGATCGATCGCCGTCCCGGTCCGGCAGGGGTGGCTCGGTGTGACCAAATGACGGAAGCGCGCGGGACCCCGCCCCGGCCGAACGGCCGGCATCGGTCTCATCGAACCCCGCCCCCGATTCGGTCGGCGGCGGTCATACCGAATCCCGCCCCTCACCGGACCACACGGCAAGCCGGCGAGCCCGGTCGATCTTCGATTCGTAGCCGACTTGAACTTGGGTCTACTCTCGGACGGGCCGGAAGGCGATCGGCACCGGTCGCCAAGGAAAGGGAGTGGCGATGGCGAGGGCACGGATCGTGGATCCGGAGGAAGGGCCCCGGTCGAAGCGCGGCGCGATCCTCGTGGCGGCCGTGGAGCGGTTCGGGGAGGACGGCTACGAGAACACCAAGTGGTCGGACGTGGCCGACAAGGTCGGCATCGGGCAGACCGCCCTGTACCACTACTTCGAGTCCAAGGCCCACTGCCTGCTCACCATCATGCGGCTCGAACTCCAGCGCTCCCACGACCAGTTCGTCGAGGCCACGAAGGACGAGACGGACCCGGTGGAGGAGGTGCGCGCGGCGGTGCGGTCCGCCTTCGCGGTGACCGAGCAGGAGATCCGCCAGATGCGCATCCTCCAGGCCAACATGTCCCTGCTCGCCAATCCGCGGAAGTCCAAGCGCGAGGAGACCGAGCGCGTCGCGGCCCGTCAACTGGTCCAGATGGTCGAGCGGGACTGGACGAGTCTGCTGATGCGCGGCATGTCGAAGGGCGTGTTCCCGCTCCGTGACGCCCACACGCTCGGCCTTTCGGTGCTCGGCATGATCGTGAGCGTCTGGCGCTGGTACCGCCCGACCGGGGCGATCCCCCTGTCGGAGATCAGCGAGATGATCGAGGGGTGCGTGGTGCGGATGGTCGCCGAATAGCCCCTGCCCCGCCCCTTGTCGGGGGCGGGGATGCCGCCTTACAGTCAAACTGAACTGAACTCAGGTTGTTTATTGAGGTCGGACCCTTTGGTGGTGGACGCATCGGTGTCGGACCCGTGGTGCTGAGGGAGAGCGATCTGCGATGGTGCTTCGCGAATACATGGCCAGAATGGACGGCCAGGACCCGGAAAAGGCCCTCGAACTCCTGGAACCCGACTTCCGGTTCCTGATCGCGCTGCCGGGCGGCGGCCGGACCGGCACGTCACGCGAGGACTTCGCCGGCTACATCGCCGGACGGAACGCGGTGGACCGCAGGCACGAGATCGTGCGGTACTCGGTCGACGGTGACGTCGAGACGGCGTACGGCTTCGTCGTCGACGGTGGAGTGACGAGCGGGGCCTTCCTGTCCGCCGCACAGGTGTCTCCGGCCGGACTGATGGCGCGCTACCAGTCGTTCTTCACGCCCGACTTCGACCTCGTGGACCGGCCGTGAGCGCGCCGGCCACGTCCGCCGCCCCGTTCCTGACCACCTGGTTCGGGATCCTGGACAGCGACGACGCCGACCGGATCCTCGACCTGATCAGCGACGACTTCTCCTTCTCCATCCTGTTCTCGACCGGCGGCGACGCCGGCACCGACTTCCACGGCGGCCGGGCCGAGATGGAGGGCTATCTCGCCCAGCGCGCGGTGGGCGTCCGCACCCATCACCTGCTCACCGGGTCCGTCGTCGGCCGGGACGAGCTGTACCTCGGCGAGGTGCGCAGGTCGGGCGAGCCGGAGGCGACCTTCGTCGCCTCCGCCCGGCTGGACGACGACGGCCGGGTGCGGCGCCTGCTGATCGGGCGCTCGCCCGCGGTCCTGTTCACCTGAGGAGACACACGATGTACAACCTCGTCCTGCTCGCCGCCCGGCCGCCCGAGTGGACCCATGAACGGTTCATCGAGTGGTGGCGCGGCGACCACGCCGAACTCACCCGGCGCCTGCCCGGACTCAGGTCCTGGCGGCACACCGACCTCGACGCGGCCCTCGAACCCCGCTCGGAGGGCTGGGACGGCCTCTCCGTCCTGGGCTTCGACTCCCCCGAGGACCTACGCACGGCACTGGCCAGCCCGGAATGGGCGGCGGCCGTCGCCCAGGTCGGCGACATGCGCGGACGCCGGATCGCCGTCATGGGCGGCGAGGCCGAACTGTACGCCGGCCCGGCACAGCGGACCGAGCACACCGGGGCGTAACGCCGGGCCGACCCGGAGCGCCCCCTTCGCAACGAGGCGAGGAAGTGGATGCGACAGACAGTGCGGGAGTTCTACGACCGCTCCGAACAGGCCGACTTCACAGCCGTCGTCGACGACCACGGAGCGCACGGCGCACATGAACTGCTGCGGCGGGCAACCGGGTTGGCCGAGGTGATGAACCCGAACGGCACGCCCGGCGGCACGGTGCTGCTCCAGGCCGACAACTCCTGGCGCACCTTCGTGGCGACCCTCGCCGTGGGCCTGACCGGTGGTGTCCTGGCCTTGGTCAACAGGCACACGACCCGCGCCGAGTTCGCCGGCGCGGTGGCGGACATCCGCCCCGACGTACTGATCGCCGAACCGTCCGCGATCGAGGAGTGGGGCGGTGTCGCGGCGCTGTCGGACGCGGTGACCGCCGAGGCCCTCGACGGGTGGACGGTCCGCGCCGGACTCGGCCCGCGCGATGTCTCCCGCTGGTCCGGCGGCACGCTCATCGGCCTCACCTCCGGCTCCACCGGCCGGCCCAAGGGCGTCGTCCAGTCCGAGAGCGCCCTGCGGTACGCGTGCTCCTGCACGATCGACGTCAACGGCCTGCGCGCCGGGGACGCGGTGGCCGCCGTCGTCCCGCTCTCCTCCACGGCCGCCTACTGCTTCGGCGTCGGCCTCGCGCTCATGCTGGGCGGACCGCTCGTGCTGTCCGGCCGCTGGGACCGTGAGCAAGCGCTCGCGCGGATGGCCGCGCACGACGTCCGGTGGACCATGTGCGTGCCCACCATGGCCCTCCAGATGGGATCGGCGGCGGCCGGTTCCAAGGTCCTGGACGGGGTCCGTTCGATCACCGTCGGCGGCGGCCCCATGGACCGCGGGGCCCTCGCCCGTGCCGAACGCTCCCTGGGGACACGGATCCTGCGCGTCTTCGGCATGTCCGAGTGTCTCGGCCACACCTCACCCCGGCCCGAGGACCCCGAGGAGATCCGCCTCGGCCGCGACGGACGGCCCTTCCCCGGCACCGACCTCAGGGCCGTCGCCCCGGACGGCACCCCTCTCGGGCCCGGGGCGACCGGCCGGGCCCAGGTCCGCGGCCCGTCCCTCTTCCTCGGCTACGCCCGGGACGGCAAGGTCGAACCGCCGGCCCTCACCCCGGACGGCTTCTTCCCCACCGGCGACCTGCTGGTCACCGGCGAGGACGGCACGGTCACCGTCATGGGCCGGGAGAAGGACGTCATCATCCGCGGCGGACGCAACCTCGACATCACCGAGATCGAACGCGCCGTAGCCGCGCATCCGGCGGTGGCCCGCGCCTGCGTGACTCCTGTGCCGGACCCGCTCCTCGGCGAACGTGCCGCCGTACTCGTCGTGGTGGAGGACGGTCACGCCGAACTCGGCCTCGACGAGATCACCGCACACCTCGCCGGCACCGGCCTGTCCAAGGCCAAGTGGCCCGAATTCGCCTTCACCGTAGGCGAGTTGCCCCAGACCACCGTCGGCAAGCTCGACCGGTCGGGCGCCCGCAGGCTCGCCCACGACCTGCACGCGGGGCTCGCCACGCACCTCGACCCGCATCGTCAAGGAGATGAATGACCACGCCGACGACCCGAACTCCCCGTTTCGACCGCGGCCGTTGGGCACAGGCCGGACCCGAGACCGTACGGCCCGGGGTCCATCGCATACCCCTCCCGCTGCCGGACGACGGACTGCGGGCGGTCAATGTCTACGCGTTGCAGGGGCTGACGGAGGGCCTGGTCCTGATCGACGGGGGCTGGTCGATTCCCGAGTCCCGCAAAGCACTTGAGGACGCGCTGGCCCAACTCGGCCACGATCTCGGCGAGATCGACCACATCCTGGTCACCCACATCCACCGCGACCACTACACCCAGGCCGTCGCACTGCGCCGACTGCTCGGCTCCCGCGTCCACCTCGGCGCAGGGGAGCGGCGCGGTCTTGAGTTGCTCGGCGAGCTGCGCACGGACCGGCCGGTCGGCTCACTGGAGACACTGTGCCGCGCCGGGGCACACGAACTCGCCGAGCGGGTCTCGGGGATGTACGACGGCGACTTCGACGCGAGCGTCTGGGAGGCGCCCGACCGCTGGCTGAACGCGGAGGAACTCCGTTTCGGGGACGTGCGGTTGACGGTGATCCCGACTCCGGGTCACACACAGGGGCATGTCGTCTACCTCGACCGTGCGCGGGGGCTGATGTTCTCCGGGGACCACGTCCTGCCGCACATCACCCCGTCCATCGGCTTCGAACTCGGCGGCCCCGCCCTCCCGTTGGGCGACTACCTCGGCTCGCTCCACCTGATGACCACCCTTGCGGACGCCCGGCTGCTGCCCGCGCACGGCCCGGTCGGCGACAGCGTGCACGCCCGGGTCGGGGAGCTGCTGGCCCACCACGACGACCGGCTCGCCGAGGCGCTGACCGCCCTCGGTGAGCGCACCCGCACCGCGTACGAGGTGGCGGGAGATCTCGGCTGGACCCGGCGCAGGGTTCTCTTCGGGGACCTCGGCGCCTTCGACCAGATGCTCGCCGTCAACGAGACGGCGGCGCACCTGGACGTACTGGCGGACCGCGGACGCGCCCGGTGCGCCCGGTCCGACGGGGTCAACCGGTATACGGCGACACCCGGTTAGCGTCGCTCACCGTGCCGTCCAGCCCCCGTCGACGTACAGCTCGGACCCGGTCATGAAGCTCGCGTCGTCGGAGGCGAGGAAGGCCACGCAGGCCGCCACCTCATCGGGCGTACCCAGTCGGCCGAGCGGCGTTCCCTCCACCATGGCGCTCAACCGGGGCGTGTCACGCCACAGTTCGCGGGAGCGGGGCGTCTCGATGAAGCCGGGATGAAGTGAGTTCACCCGCACGCCGCGCTGCGCCCAGTGCAGCGCGGCGTTCTTCGTCATGAGGCGTACGGCGCCCTTGGCCGCGTGGTAGGAGAACTGCGCGCCGAAGCCGCCGACCGTGCCGAAGATCGACGCGACGTTCACGATCGAGCCGCCGCCGGAGCGTTCGATGGAGGGGCCGCCGTACTTCATGCCGAGCCAGACACCGGTCTGGGTCACACCGAGCACCCGCTCCCAGGAGTCCATGGTCTCGGTCTCGACCGTATGCATGGTGGCGATCCCGGCGTTGTTGACCAGCACGTTCAGCTCGCCCAGTGCGGCGGTCGCCGCATGGACGACCTCGCTCCACGCCGACTCGTCCGCGACATCCAGGGCCATCCCGAGGGCACCGCCCCCGACCTCCCCGGCGAGCTTCGCGCAGCGATCGGCGTCAAGGTCGGTCACCACGACCGCCGCGCCCTCGGCCGCGAGCCTGCGCACGACGGCATCGCCGATGCCTCCCGTGGCACCGGTCACCAGTGCCGTCTTCCCGGCCAGTCTGGGCTGCATCGGTTCTCCTCATTTCCTGGTGGGGCGTCACATGACGTGTGGTGGCCCTCAGTTCCGTGCGCCGAGCCACGCGAGAGCGCCGCCGTCGATCACGTAGGACGATCCCGTGATGAAGGCGGCGTCGTCGGAGGCGAGGAAGCACGCCAGCTTGGCGACCTCCTCCGGACGTCCGAGGCGCTCCACCAACTGCGGTGCGGTCAGCTCGCGTTCCATGGCTTCGCGGTCCTTCGCGGCGGCGAAGTAGTCCTGGGCGAGCGGTGTGTCGATGACGCCGGGGCAGAAGCAGTTGCAGCGCACCGGGGCCAGGTCGACCGCGGTGACCTTGGTCAGGTGGATGACACCGGCCTTGGTGACGCCGTAGGCGGGTGCGTTGGGAAAGCCCGTGAGGCCGGACACGGACGCGGTGTTGACGATGGCGGGCCCGCGTCGTGAGCGGCGCAGATACGGTGCGGCGAACTTGGTCGCCAGCCACACCGCCTTGAGGTTGACCTCATAGACCGCGTCCCAGACCTCCTCCGGGAGCGCGTCGACGCCGCGGTCCGGCGCGGTGGTGAACGCGGTCTCGATCGCGCCCGCGTTGTTGACCAGGACGTCGAGTCCGCCGAAGCGCTCCGCCGTGCGCGTCACCATGCCGGCGATGTCGTCCCGCACCCGCAGATCACAGACGATCACCTCCGCCTCCGCCCCGGCGGCACGCACCAGGTGGGCCGTCTCGGCGGCGGTCTCCTCGGTCCGGTCGGCGACGGCCACGGCGGAGGCGCCCTGCCGGGCCATCTCCACGGCGATCGCTCTGCCGATGCCCTGCCCCGAGCCGGTGACGAGGATCGTCCTGCCGTCCAAGGAACCCATCACGAGTCTGCTCCCAGCACATGTCGCGACACCTGAACTGAACTAGCTTCACTTTTCTTGAGTCTAGATTCACGAGGGGTGGGACGGAAGGGCGTCGACTGGGCGCTTTTGTCCCGTCGACGGGTCCGCAGGTCGCGGGTAATCTCCCACAGGCCGCCGCTACCCCACGTCCCGGGAGCGCCGCCATCTGCCGGTATCAGCACGGAGGGCACCCCATGGCTAGACTTGTCCGGTACCTGACATCACTGGTCATAGGTGTCTCCCTCCTGTTCCCGTCCACCGGAACGGCCTCCGCGGCTCCGGTGGCCACAGCTGCCACAACCCCGACCGTCGCCGCCGAAGGCTCCTGGCAGCCACCCCTGTCCACGCGCGGGCGCTACATCGTCGACGCGAACGGCAACCGCTTCCGGCTGAAGTCCGCCAACTGGGACGGCGCCCAGGGTTCCTGGACGGGCAGTGGCAGCGAGGCCGACAACGCCAATCACCACGCCGGACAGAACTCCTACGGCATCCCCCTGGGCCTCGACCGAGTACCGCTGGCTCAACTCATGGCCGACTTCCACAAGTTGGGCATCAACAGCATCCGGCTGCCGTTCTCCAACGAGATGATCCATGACACCGCCGCCGTACCGGACGCCGCCGTGGCGGCCAACCCGCAGTTGCGCGGCCGGACTCCGCTTGCGGTGTACGACGCCGTGGTCTCCGCGCTGACGTCGGCCGACTTCGCCGTCATCCTCAACAACCACACCAACACGTCCCGTTGGTGCTGCGGAGTCGACGGCAACGAACGGTGGAACAGCAGCCAGACGACTGGGCAGTGGGCCGACGACTGGGTGTTCATGGCTCGCCGCTACGCCGCCGACCCCCGTGTGGTGGGAGCCGACCTCTACAACGAGGTGCGCCGTGACGTCTGGAACGACCCGAACTGGGGAAGCGGCGACGATCACGACTGGTTCGCCGCCGCCCAACTCGCCGCCGACCGCATCCTCACCGAGGCCGACCCGAACCTGCTCATCGTCATCGAGGGCATCAACTGGACCGGCCTGCCCATCGACGGTTTCGCCCACGGCCGCCCCCTGCTCACCCCCGCGCTCACGCTGTCGCACACTCTTGTGGCCGCCCACAAACTCGTCTACTCGGCCCACTTCTACGGCTACACCGGCCCCCACCACAGCGGTGCCACCGGCCTCGGCGAGACCAGCGACCCCCGCTACCAGGACCTCGGCCGCGACGCTCTGTTCCAGGCCCTGTACGACGAGGCGTTCTTCGTCTTCCAGGACGACGGCAAGCACTACACCGCCCCCGTGTGGATCAGCGAGTTCGGCATCGGAGCGGGCGAGACCGGCACCGCGGCACGCGCCTGGTTCGGCAACGTGACCGACTACTTCGCCGACCACGACGCCGACTTCGCCTACTGGCCCCTGGTCGGCTGGCAGGGCCACGACGACTGGGCCCTGCTGCGCTACGACACGGACGGCACCCGGCACGGCCTCCTGGACGACACGGACTGGCGCATCGTCGGCTGGCAGCGGCTGATGTCCGCCTCCTCGCTCACCGGTCCGGTCGCCCGGGTCCCCGCTTGGCAGATGCTCGCCACCGACCACGGCGACTACGTCGAGTCCGTACGGGTGCGCGCCACCGGCGACTGGGACACGGGGGCCGCCAAGGCGGCCTGCCCGGACGGCCTGCGGCTGATCGGTCTCGGGCACACCTCGGGCCGGGGACTGTGCACGGACGTCACCGCGGGCGACCTGCGTGCCGCGGACGGCGCCCAGTCGGTCGTCACCGACGAGCGCAACGTTCCCCAGGGCGGCGACTGGGCCTCGGGATACACCAAACTCCAGTGCGCCCAGGGCCAGTTCCTCATCGGCTACAGCCACCGGGGCGTGCGGACGTCGGCAGCCCTCTGCGCTCCCGCCCGTGTCGCACTGGCGGGCACGGGACGCACGGTGTGGTTCGACCGGTCCGACAACCGGCCCGCCGGCGGCGGTGACTTCGCGAGCGGCGACTACAAGGGCCAGTGCGCGGACGACGAGTACGCCGCGGGCATCGCCTACACCACCCGCGCCGGCAGCTCGCCGGGCCCCGCGGCCCTGTTCTGCCGCAAGCCGGCCGGCTGATGCCGATGGCGGGTGGGCGGGTGTCTCAAGAGGGCGGCGGAAGCTGATCGGTCAGGTCGAGGTGTGGTTCGAAGGCGTGCAGCAGGAGCGAGCGCATGCGGTCCGGCTGCATGTCCGTCGAGTTGGCGAGGATCTGGATCGCCAGGCCGTCGACCATCGCGGTGAACCGGTCGGCGAGGGCCTCGATGTCCGCCTCCGGCGCGAGGCCCTCGGACCGGCACTCGTGCAGCACGTCCACCACGACCCGGTACCAGCCCGAGTAGATCCGCCGCTGCGCGGGCCGTAGGAGAGGCTCCAGCATCGCCTGGTTCCAGAACTGGATCCACACCGACCATTCGTCGATGTCGTCGGCGGTGAGCGGGAGTTGGACCTCGATCAGGCGGCGCAGTTTGTCCCGCGCGGACGTCGCCCGGCCGAACTCCTCGTCGAGCCGGGTGCGGAACCGCTGGGCGTAGTACTCCAGCGCCGCGTGCAGCGTGGCTTCCTTGCTGGGGAAGTGGTAGTGCACCGTCGCCGTGCTGGTCCCGCAGTAACGGGCGATGTCCGAGACCCGCACGTTGTGATAGCCCCGGCGCGCGATGAGGACGGTCGCGGCCTCCAGGATCTGGTCCCGGCGTTCCTGTGACGTCACCGGCTGTGCCCGGTCCCGGCCGGCGTCGGGCGGGAGGACGGGCTCCGGACCGGTTCCCTCGACGAGATACGCCGTGGACACCCCGCAGGCCTTCCCGATGGCGGCGATCTCCTCGTCGCGCAGCCGCCGCGTCCCGCGCAGTGCCTTGGAGAGGGCGGTCGGGTCCATGCCGATCCGATGGGCGAGTTCGCGCTGGGAGACGGCGGCGGCCCGGATCGCCGTACGGACGCGTTCCGGCAGATCGGCGACGGTCGCGGGCGGCCGCTCTTCGATGCTGGTCATAACCCGGTCAGTATGTCAGGCACGGATGTTCACCCCTGGTGGACGACGGCCGCGAGGGCGCTGATCACCTCGGCCGCGGCCCGCTCGCCGGACGAGATCGCCCCGTCGATGTAGCCGTTCCACACCGAGGCGGTCTCGGTCCCGGCCCAGTGGACGAGCCCGGACGGCTCCCGCCAGCCGTCCCGGCCGTGGCGGGTCCAGCCGCCCGGGGTCACGAAGCACTCGTAGCCGCCGATGGTCCAGCCCGTCCGCGGCCAGATCTTCTCGACGTAGTCGATGGGGTGTCCGGCACGGGGTCCGGCCACCGCCGACAGCGCGGCCAGCACCGCCTGGCGGCGCTCGGCGTCGGTTCCCGCGGACCAGCGGTCGAGCCGGTCGCCGTAGACGAACGCGACGAGCACGCCGCGCGAGGCGTCCTCCGGGGAGTTGTCGAAGACGACGCCGACCGGGTGGTCGCCGTAGAGCGTCGCGATGCCGGAGCGGCCCGCCGTGCGCCAGAAGGGCTCCTCGTACACGGCGTGCACCTTGGCGACCCGGCCCATCGGGGAGTGGCGTACCCAGCCGCGCCGTCCGACGGGCAGTACCGGGTCGAAGGCGATCCGTTCGACCGCCGCCGGGGGTACGGCGACGACGGCTCGGCGCGCTCGGACGACGGTGTGGCCGGTGTACGCCTCCACTCCGTGTGCGGTCTGCCGGAGGGACAGCACCGGTTCGCCGAGGCGGACGCGACCGCCCAGTGACGTGGCCAGCGCATGGGCCACCGCGTCCGCTCCGTCGGAGAACCGGGCGTCCTGTGCACAGCCGCGGGTCTCCATCAGCTGTTCGTAGCCGCCGCCGGATGCCAGGTAGAACAGCACGTGGAAGAAGGAGATCTCGTGCGGTTCGGCGCACCAGACGCCCTGGATCGCGAGCGCCAGTCGCTGGAGGGCGTCCTCGTCGGCGGTCTGCGCGCGGAAGAAGTCCTCGGCGGACAGGGCGTCGAACTCCGCGAACCTCGGGGTGGACCACGGCAGTTCGAGGTCGACGGTGCGGGCGAGATCGTCGAGCAGGGCGGTGACGCGTTCGTACTCCTCGATGCCCGGCCCGGCATCCGGTGCGCCGCCCGCGTAGTCGACGCGGGTGCCGTCGGCGCGGATCTCGACGTGCCGTCCGGTCTCCCAGGTCGGGAACGTCCGGCAGCCGAACCGGTCCGCCAGCGCGTGGAACCGTCGCTGGCTCGGCCCGATCCACTGTCCTCCGAGGTCGATGCGCACCCCTGACGGACTCACCTGACTGAACACGCGGCCACCGACGCGGTCGGCGGCCTCCAGCACGACCACGTCGACCCCGGCGTCGGCCAGCCGCCACGCGGTGCTCAGCCCCGCGTAGCCGGCGCCCACGACCACGACCTCGGTGTCGACGGCAGAAGTTTCGAGTGTTGTCACGCCGCACACCGTGTCGCAATATTGACTCACCAGTCAAGACACTCCACAAAATTGCGATCGGAGTCTTGACAGCGCTTCCGGCCACGGCCAGTCTGACTCGCCAATCAGTCATTGCGTTTTGTTGTCGGTACCCGTAGACCACCAGATCGGGAGTGGCGATGACCTCAGATTCGCAATATCAACGAGGCAAGGCACCGGCACCCGCGCAGGCGCTCAGCCCCACCGTCGAGCCGATCGACGGCGAGTTCTCCGACAAGGGCCTGCGCTCCGGCGCGCTCGGCATGGCCACCAGCCTGATCCTCGCCGTGGCGTCCGCGGCGCCCGCCTACAGCCTCACCGCGACGCTGGCGTTCGTCGTCGGATACGTCGGCTTCCAGGCCCCGGCCGTGGTCGTGCTCGCCTTCGTCCCGATCCTGTTCGTCTCCTTCGGCTACGCCGCCCTCAACCGCCGCGATCCGGACTGCGGCACGATCTTCACCTGGGCCACCCGCTCACTGAACCCGAGCCTCGGCTTCCTCGGCGGCTGGGCGATCATCGCGTCCTTCGTCCTGGTGATCGGCAGCCTCGCGCAGGTCGCCGGGCAGTACGTGTTCCTGCTGTTCGGCGCGGAGAACGTCGGCTCCGATCCGGCGGACTGGCGGGTGCTGCTGGCCGGACTCGGCTGGCTCGCGCTGATGACCCTCGTCTGCTATCGCGGTATCGAGATCGCGGCGGCGGTCCAACGCGCCCTGCTCTTCCTGGAGTTCGGCATGCTCGTGGCCCTGTCCGTGGTCGCGCTCGTCAAGGTGTACGCCGGCAGCGCACCGACCGGGACCCGGCGGCCGAGCCTGTCCTGGCTCAACCCCTTCGAGGGCGCCTCCCTGAGCGCGTTCGTCAGCGCGCTGGTGCTGATGCTGTTCATCTACTGGGGCTGGGAGACGGCACTCACCGTCAACGAGGAGACCACCGACCGGCACCGCATCCCCGGCCGCGCCGCGACCTGGTCCACGGTGCTCCTGGTGACGCTGTACCTCCTCGCCACCTTCGCCGCGATCTCCTTCGCCGGCATCGGCGACTCCGGGATCGGCCTGAACAACCCGGACAACTCGGGGGACGTCCTCTACGGCTTCGGCACCGCGGTGTTCGGGTCGAGCGGTTTCGGCTCGGTGCTGTGGCACCTGCTGATCCTCATGGTCCTCACCTCGGCCGCCGCCTCGACGGAGACGACCGTACTGACCCTGAGCCGCACGATGCTGTCGATGGGCGACCAGGGCGCACTCCCCCGCGCACTGGCCCGGGTGCACCCGCGCTTCCGCATCCCGCACGTGGGCACGATCGCGGTCGGCGTCATCGGTGCCGTGGTGTACGTCGCGCTGAACTTCCTCGGCCACGGTCTCGTCCTCGGTGACGCGGTGTCCGCCTGCGGAGTACTGATCGCCTTCTACTACGGCCTCACCGGCCTCACCTCCGCCTGGGTGCACCGCGCCGGACCACGCGCCAAGGCGACGGACCTCTGGCTGACCGTCGTCCTCCCCGCGATCGGCGGGCTCGTCCTGCTCGCCGCGGGAGCGTGGAGCCTGGTCCAGGCGTGGGATCCCCTCAACAGCGGCACGAGTTGGAGCCTCCCGTTCTCCTCGGGAACCCACGTCGGCGGCACGTTCCTGATCGGCACCGGGACGCTCGTACTCGGCCTCCTCGCCCTGCTGCTCTGCCGACGCCTGTATCCCGAGTTCTTCTCGCGCCGGTCAACTCCCACGGCTCAGGCCTGAGTTCAGACCTTCTGCCCTACGACCCCCGAGGTTGATCACTCATGACTCCGCCAGGCGCCAGGCAGCCCGCCTATCGGGTCGTCGATCCAGCGACCGGCGACCCGGGCCGCTCGTTCCCCTACGCCACCGATGCCGAGGTCGCCGAGATCCTGGACGCCTCGCAGTCGGCGTACCTCGACTGGCGGGAGCGAGCCGTCGCCGAACGCGCCGATCTCGTCCGCCGAGCGGGCGCCGCGCTCCTACGGCGTTCCCGCGAACTGGCCGCGACCATGCGGCTGGAGATGGGCAAGCCGCTCTCCGAAGGGACCGCCGAGATCGAGTACTGCGCGTCGATCTTCGACTACTACGCCGACCAGGGCCCCGCTCTGCTCGCGGACGAGGAGCTCGCGACCCGTGGCGCAGGCCGTGCGGTCGTGCGGTCCCGCCCGATCGGCCCGCTGCTGGGCGTCATGCCCTGGAACTACCCCTGCTATCAGGTCGCGCGCTTCGCCGTCCCGAATCTCGTGCTGGGCAACACCGTGATCGTCAAGCACGCCGAGTCGGTACCGCTCACCGCCCGCGCACTCGAGGAGGTCTTCCTCGACGCGGGGCTGCCGCACGGGACGTACCTCAACGTCTTCGCCACGCACGAGCAGGTCGAGACCGTCATCGCCGATCCCCGGGTCCAGGGTGTGTCGCTGACGGGATCCGAGCGTGCGGGCTCGGCCGTCGCCGCGACCGCGGGCCGGCACCTGAAGAAGTGCGTGCTCGAACTCGGCGGCTCGGACCCGTTCATCGTGCTCGACTCCCCCGACGTGACCGCCGTGGCGGCGCTCGCCTGGCAGACGCGGATCCACAACAACGGACAGGCCTGCACCTCCAACAAGCGCATGCTCGTGATGGCCGACATCTACGACGAGTTCGTGACCGCGCTCGTCCTGGAAGCGAAGGCCGTCGACACCGCCGTACACCCGCCGTTGGCCTCCCGCGCGGCGGCCGAGCACCTCGCGGCGCAGGTCGAGGACGCCGTCGCCGAGGGCGCCCGCCTGCTCGCCGGCGGTGTCCTGGCACCGGACCGTTCGGCGCACTACTCCCCCGCCGTCCTGGTCGACGTCACCGAGGACATGCGGGCCTGGCACGAGGAACTCTTCGGGCCGGTGGCCGTCGTCCACCGCGTGACGCACGACGAGCACGCGGTCGAACTCGCCAACGCCACCCCGTACGGACTCGGCGCCGCCGTGTTCAGCGCCGATCCCGAACGGGCGCACCGCGTCGCGGAGCGGCTGGAGACCGGCATGGCGAGCATCAACACCCCGTCGATGGACGGACCCGAACTCCCCTTCGGCGGCGTCAGGCGCTCCGGCTACGGCCGCGAACTGGGCCCGGCCATGGGCGAGTTCGTGAACAGAAGGCTCGTCTGTACGGCGGTGCAGCCCCATGCCTGATCAGTGCGGCACCGCGGATCACCGCTCCGGCCCGCCCGGGATCCCCGCACCCGCGACCCCCGAGACCGGGAGACCGTCCGTGTCCTTTCCCCGGGCCTTCGTCGACCCGGCCTCCATAGCCGTCGTCGGTGCGACCGAAGACCGTGCCAAGTGGGGTTACTGGCTCGCCACCGGTGCCCTCGCGGGAGCCGACCGGCGGCAGGTGTGGCTGGTCAACCGCCGCGCCACGCAAGTCCTCGGGCAGCCCTGCCATTTGACGGTGGGCGACCTGCCGCGGACTCCCGATCTCGTCGTCGTCTGCGTGCCGCCGCGACACGTCCTCCCGGTCGTGCGGGACGCCCTCGCCAAGGGGTGCCACGCATTCCTCTCGATCACTGCGGGGCTCGGTGCCGACGAGGCCGAACTCGCCGCGCTGCTGCGCCGGGCGGGGGCCCGGATGATCGGGCCGAACAGCCTCGGGTTGTTCAACGCCGCCACTCAACTCCGGCTCGCCTGGGGGAACTTCACTCCCGGGAGCCTGGCGATCGTGTCGCAGAGCGGTCAGCTCGGCTCCGAGATCGCCGGCCTCGGCGCCCGGGCCGGACTGGGTGTGTCCCGCTTCTACTCGGTCGGCAACCAGCTCGACGTGGGAGCCGCCGACGTACTCGAATCCCTCGTCGCCGACGAGCACACCACCACGGTGGCCCTCTACTTGGAGAGCTTCGCGGACGGCACACGGATCGTCGCCGCCCTCGAAGCCCTCCGCCGCGCCGGGAAGCACGCACTCGTGCTCACCACCGGTGCCAGCGAGGGCAGCCGTCGGCTCGCGCGGTCCCACACCGGTTCGATGACCTCGGCACTCGACGTCGTCGACGCGGCGTGCCGCGCCTCCGGAGCCCTTCGAGTGGCCTCCCCACGCGAACTCGTCGACACGGCAAGGGTGTTGGACACGATCGCACCACCGGGCGGACGCCGGGTCGCGATCATCAGCGACAGCGGCGGACAGGGCGGGATCGCCGTCGACCTCGCCACGGTGAATGGGCTCCGCGCGCCGGTGTTCACCGACGGGCTGCAAGCCGGTCTGCGCGCCCTGCTCCCCGCCGCGGCAGCGGTGTCCAATCCGGTGGATCTCGCGGGTGCGGGGGAGGCGGACCTCCAAATCTACGCGCGGGTCGCCGAGTTGGTGGCTGCCTCCGGCGAGGTCGACTCCATCGTCCTGTCCGGATACCTGGGTTGCTACGGCGAGGACTCGCCGAGCCTCGTGGAGGCCGAGTCCGCCGTGATCGACCGCATCGGCCGCCTCCGGCGGACAGACACTGCGCGCGTGCCCCTGATCGTGCACAGCATGAGCGCCGCCTCGCCCGCGATCGCCCGGCTACGGGAGCACCGCGTACCGGTCTTCGACACCGCCGACGCGGCCGTGGGCGCGCTGGGCCACGTGACCCGGTTGGGTGGACAGCCCCGCCCGACTCCAGCGACCGTACGGACCGAAACGGCCGTACCGACTCCCGGCTATTGGGCGGCTCGTACGTTCCTCACCGCACTCGGCGTCGCGATGCCCGAGGCGAGACGGGCCACCGACGCGGCCGGGTTCACGGAGGCCTGCGCGTCCCTGCGACCGCCGCTGGTGCTCAAGGCCGGGTGGATCGAGCACAAGAGTGAACACCAGGCCGTCAGAACGGGGTTGGGCCCGGACACCGCCGCTCCCGTGTTCCGAGAGATGTACGAACGCCTCGGCCCCGGTGAGTATGTCGTCGAGGAGCAGGACACCCGGCCGGGCGTCGTCGAGATGCTGATCGGCGCCCGACGGGACCGTGACTTCGGTCCGACCGTGGCCGTGGGTCATGGCGGGGTCCACGCCGAGCTCTGGCGTGACGTGTCCGTGGAGCTGGCTCCGGTCGACCGACGGACGGCGGCCGGAATGCTCGACCGCCTGCGCTCGCGCCGGCTGCTGGACGGCTGGCGGGGACAACCGGCGGTCGACCTCGACGCCCTGATCGACGCGATCGTCGCCGTGTCCGAGGCGATCGCGGCCACCACCGGTGTGACGGACATCGAGGTCAACCCGATCCGGGTCGGTCCCGAGGGCGCACTCGCCGTGGACGCGCTCGTCGTCTCCGGCACCACAGAAGCCGTACCAGAGACAACCGGGGTGAACAGCCACCGGGAAACCACCGAGAAGCAGGAGATATCGCGTGAGCACGTCCACTGAGCCCTGGCCGCTGACCGATGAGCAGCGGGCGATCGTCGAACTGTGCCGGGAGTTCGCCACGAACGAGATCCGGCCGCGCGGACGCGAGGTCGACGAGCGTGACATCGAGTCGCCGCTGGACATCTTCCGGGCGGCGGCGAAGGTCGGCATCACCGACTTCATGCTGCCCGAGGAGTACGGCGGGGGCGGATTCACCGACGTCGTGACGCAGTGCCTGGTGCAGGAGCAGATGTGCTGGGGCGATCCGGGCATCGGCAACTTCGTGTGCTCCAACGGGTTCTTCGCCGACCCGCTGCTCGCGCTCGGCACCGAGGAGCAGAAGGCGGAGTGGTTGCGTCCGCTCGCCGGGCCCAACCCCCTCTACACCGCGCTGGCGACGACCGAACCGGAATCGGGTTCCGACGCCGCGTCCATCGCCACCACGGCCGTCCGGGTCGAGGGCGGCTACGCGATCAGCGGGCAGAAGGTGTGGATCTCCAACGCGGGCCTGGCCGAGCAGTACGTGGTCTTCGCCAAGACCGACCCCACCCGGGGCTCCTCCGGGGTCACCGCCTTCCTGCTGCGCAAGGGTGCGGAGGGAATGAGGTTCGGGGAGCCCATGCGCAAGATGGGCCAGCGCGCGATCGTCTGCCGCGAGATCTTCTTCGACGACGTCTTCGTGCCGGAGTCCGACCGTCTCGGGGACGAGGGGCAGGGCTTCCGCGGGCTGATGAGGACGTTCGACATCTCGCGGATCGTGCTGGCCGCCGCGGCGACCGGAGCGGCCCGTGCGGCGTACGAGTACGCGCTCAACTACGCCCGGGAGCGCAAGCAGTTCGGCAAGCCGATCATCGAGCACCAGGCCGTCGCGTTCCGGCTGGCCGACATGGCGACCCGGATCGAGTCCGCGTGGCTGCTGACCCTGCACGCGGCACGCCGGATGGACGCCGGCGCGGATGCCACGAAGCTCGCCGCCATGGCCAAGCTCCAGGCCTCGGAGACCTCGATGGCGGTGACCTGGGGTGCCGTTCAGACCCTCGGCGGCTGGGGTTACTCGCGCGAGTTCCCGGTCGAACAGTGGATGCGCGACGCCAAGTTGGAGGAGATCGAGGAGGGCACCTCCGACATCATGCGGCTGATCATCTCGCGACGACTCTGACGCCGCCGAAACCTGTGACGTCTTCGGCCCTGCCCCGGCAACAGGAGTGACATGACCTTCCAGAACGAGTTCACGGAGATGTTCGGCGTCGAACATCCCATCGTGTGCGGCGGAATGCTCGCGGTGGGTACCGCGGAGCTGATCTCGGCCGTCGCGAACGCCGGCGCGCTGGGCTTCCTCAGCGCGCTGACCCAGCCCACCCCCGAGGCGCTCGCGCGGGAGATCGCGCGCTGCCGTGAACTGACCGACAAGCCGTTCGGCGTCAACCTCACCATTCTGCCCACCATCGAACCAGTGCCGTACGACGACTACCGGGGGGTCATCATCGACTCGGGCGTGAAGGTCGTGGAGACGGCGGGCAGCAACCCCGCACCGCACCTGTCGGCGTTCAAGGAGGCCGGGGTGAAGGTCGTACACAAGGCCGTCGCCGTCCGGCACGCGCTCAAGGCCGAGGCGCTGGGCGTGGACGCCGTCAGCATCGACGGGTTCGAGTGTGCCGGGCACCCCGGCCAGGACGACGTCCCCGGCCTCGTCCTCATCCCGGCCGCCGCCCGCAGGCTGCGCATCCCGATCATCGCGTCCGGGGGCTTCGCCACCGGCTCCGGCCTCGTCGCGGCCCTGGCGCTCGGAGCGTGCGCGATCAACATGGGGACCCGGTTCGAGGCGACCGAGGAGGCGCCGATCCACCCGAACGTGAAGGCCCGGATCGTCGCGAACGACGAGCGCGGCACCCAGATCGTGTTCCGGGAGTTCGGCAACACCGCCCGGGTGGCGCGCAATTCGGTCTCCCAGGACATCGCCCGCCTGGGCGCGCGCCCCGGGGCCGACTTCTCCGACGTGGCCGAACTCGCCTCCGGGAAACGCGCCAGGCAGCGGGTGTTGCGGGACGGCGATATCGAGGGCGGCATGTGGTGGGCCGGTCAGGCGCAGGGTCTCATCGACAGTGTGGAGAGCTGCGAGACGGTGGTCCGCACGATCGTGGCGGACGCCGAGAGCATCATCGGAGACAGGCTCCGACGGCAGCTCGTGCCGTCGGTCGACATGAGCCCGGCGGTGGTCGGCTGACCGGCTCCTCCGTCGATCGAGCAGGACCATCAACTCCCCGCACGGGTAGGGCTGGTGGCGACGGAAACAGCTCCGGACCACTGCGGGGAAGGCGGCGCCTCGGGTTTCGCCGTGGAAGTGTGCGGGTCCGAAGCGGCGTCAGTGGACCGGGCTATCGTGCGAGGCACCCGACGATCACCGGGCGGGTTGTCGGCCGATGCCGGTCCGGTCACGTACTGGGGCGGCGACATCCACCCCGGCCTCCCGATGCCCGGCGACGAGCCCCTCGCGGTCCTCCTCGTCACCAGCACCCGGGCCCGTTTCGTCGACACCTACCCGCTCGACGCCCTGATCGCGAACCTGATGCCGGTCGAGGCCGACTTCCTCACCGCGACCGGCTTCGGCGAGGACGAAGCCCCCGCCCAACCCTCCGCCGACCTGAAGTCGCAGATCAAAGGGCCGGTGCATGACAGCACCAGAGCCGGCCTGGGTACGGGGCGAAAGCAGAAGCAGGTAGCCGACCGCCCGGATCCCGCCCGCCGCCGTCGAGTGGCTGCCCGCCATCTCGTGCGGGTGGGACGAACTCGCCGTCGCCGTAAGGGTATTTGAACGGATGAGCGGACAGCTCGCGGCTGGGCGTGCCCCCAGCCGCTTCGGCGCCCTGGCAAGTCGGCGGACAAGCCGTCATGGTGGTTCCGCACCGCACCGCACCGCACCGCACCGCACGTCAGCCGTGGAGCCGACCGTCCTCGCTCGGGACCGGTGATGGCCCGGCAGGTTGGCGACGCGCTGAGAATCGACACCAGTGTGCGGGCCGGGCTGCAACCGGTTGTCCCCGGCAGCCGTTGAGAAGGTGGAACGAGAACCAAAGCGCACGGCCAGGACTCCTGCGGCTCCCTCCACTGCAGGTTCCGTGTACGGCGTACGTTCGCACGTTGAGCCGACCACGGAGAGCCGCGCGGGCTCTCCTCCGACGCCGGACCCGGACCGGATCGCCAGCGAGGTTAGAACGATTCGCGCCGATCGGCCGCAGGGCACCGCTGTGGAGGCGCCCTGCGGCCGTCTACGGCCTTACTGGGGCTTGAAGGAGCGGATCTGGTAGCTGCCCTGCAGGTTGCCGCCCGCTACGGCGGGGGTGGACCCGACGCGCGAGTTGTAGTTGGTGTGCGTGTAGTACTGCACGCGGTGCCCGGTTCCGTTCCAGACGGAGAGCACGTTCTGTCCTCGCTGGATGAAGGAGCAGTCGTCGGCGGTGTTCGCCTTGCTGGACTGCGACCACTGACAGCGGGTTCCCCCGCCGTTCCAGTCGCTGTAGATGCAGAAGTATCCGGAGGTGCAGTTGTAGGCCGCCCGACTGCTGGGTGCGGCGGGGGCCGCGGTCGCGGCGGGCACCGTACCGAGGACTGCGGCGAAGGCAGCTACGGCGACGGCTAACGACTGGATGCGGCGCATGACAGGTCTCCTCTTCCTCGTCGGTGGCGCGGAGCATTCCCACCACCACAGACAATCTGGGCCACTCGGACAGAAGGTAAACAGCGAACAAATCCCCGAGCTGTCGCCCGATCGGATGAGGGAAGGAGCAGGCAGAGGAGGGTCCCAGGCCGGCGAACCCGACGACCATGCCCACCTACTCATGATCGTCACGCACCATCAAATCCGCGACGGAGCCCGGACGTTGGGACCAGGACCCGCTCTCGCCTACACGGTCACCGATGAGTTTCGGTCACCGCTTCCCTTCCGGTCACCGATGAGTTTCGGTGTGCTGCACGGTCCAAGTCGGCACACCCAACAAAGGGAGAACCCGATGAGCAAGACGCGCTCACATCCGACGACTCACATCGCCCGCCGCATGTTCGAGCTCCTGGAGCCGATCTGCATGGTCACCTTCGCCGCCGACGAGTGCAACGAGGAACTGACCGCACTCGGCCACCGCACCTACTGGGACGGCTACTTCGCCAGCCGCGCCGCACCACTGGGACGGGTGCCGGCTCAAGTCGTACACGCGGCCTTCTACAGTTTCGCCGAGGGGGAGGCCGCACGGCACATCCCCAGTGCCTGGGAGACGATCCCGCCCGAGGCCTCCGTCGCCGCGCGGGAGCGGGGCAGCGCTGCCTCCCTACGGCGCATCCTCGGCGACGAACTGGCCGGCTCCCCGGGCCTGGTGCGCGCCGCGGACCTGACCACGAAGGCCGCGACGAGCGCCCCCACCGAAGGCCGGGCGATGTACGCCGGCATGCGAACCCTCGATGTACCCACCGACCCCGTCGCCCGTCTGTGGCACTCCGCGACCATGCTGCGCGAGCACCGCGGCGACGGGCACATCGCCGCACTCCTCGGCGCGCGCATCGGCGGCACGGAGGCCCACGTGCTCTCCGCCCTGGAACAGGGCATCCACCCCCCGGAGTCGTTCGGACGCATCCATCACCTGCCGAAGGAGCGCCTGGCCGCGGTCATGGACGGCATGCGAGAACGCGAACTCATCGACACCGACGGCCACTTCACCGACATCGGCCGCGCGACCAAACAACGCATCGAGACCCTCACCGACGAACTCGCCACCCCGCCCTACGACGCCCTGTCCCCCGCCGAACTCGACGAACTGATCACCGAGCTCGAACCCATCACCGCGATCCTGGTGGCCACAGGCTCGCAGTGACACGCAGAAATTGCGCGGCTGAAGCCACGCCCGCCCGTCCTGCTGACACAGCACTCGCGCCGTGGGGCGATGGCTTGGTGAGCCTGGAGGTTCGTGTTGGCAAGAATGGTCATATGCAGGCCGCCGGACCTGGTGCAGTCCCGTGCGGACACGGGCGGCGCGCTCGCCCAGCGCGGGCCGGCGGCCGGCAGGTCCAGGTCGCGGTGGATCTCGACGGCGTACGCCGGCAGGTCTGGGCCCCCTTGCGGGCCCACCACGCCTTGAGGTCCCTGATCTCCAGAACCGGCGCCGTCCACGACGTCGACCCCGACCGGCTTTCTTTCACCGACACCCTGCGAGTGGCCCGCGCACCGTCACCGCCACACCCTGAGCCCCTGATCACCGCACCGATCCGACTCCGGGACAGCCTGCTGACAACCCTGCTACGACCACGACGGCTCCGGAGCAAGCCCGGTGCCAGTGTCGTCACGATCCGCCCGCCCAGACCCAACAGGCCGACAAAGCAACGGCGTTGACCTCGAAGGGCGTGCCGTCAGCCGGTGCTCCATTTCTGGTTGCCCCCGCCGGTACAGCTCCACAGTTGCAGCTCCGCGCCGTTGCCGGTCCCCGCATCGGTGACGTCGACGCACTTGTCGGCCTGGATGTTGACCAGATCGTGCGCGGCGTTGAGCCGGAACTGCTGGGCCCCGGTGCCGTTGCAGGCGACAAGTTTGATCCACGCGCCGTCCGTCCGCGAACCGCCGTCGACGTCCATGCACTTGCCCAGGGCGCGGACTGTTCCATCGGACGCGAACTGCCACTTCTGCTGGGCGGCGCCCGTGCAGTCCCAGATCTGCAAGCGGGTGTTGTCCACCGGGTTGCCTCCGGTCACGTCGATACAGCGGTCGGAGGCGTGACCCCGGATCAGTACGCCCTTGGCGATGTCGCTGGAATCGGTGGCCGGTGAGGAACTCCCGGACGGCGCCCCGCCGTTCTTGGTGTCGCCCTCCGAAGTGGCTGTGGTGTCACCGGTGTTCGTTCCGGACGTCGGCAAGCCGGCCTTCGGGGACGGCCGCCCGCTGGACTGCCGCGTGGAGTCGGCTTCGAGTGCGGAGGATTCACCCGACGGCGAGGCCGAGTCCGACGAGTCGGTCACGTCCCCGGTCTCTCCGTCGCCCCGGACGGTGTCCGATCCGGTGCCGGCCGCCGAACGCCCCGTGCCGCCATCGCCGTCCATGAGGAACAGGGAGCCGGTCAGCAGGACGCCGGCGGTAGCGGCGGCGGCAAGCAGTATCTTGCGGCGCCGTGCGGGTCGGGGCGCGGACCGGCTCGGAACGGGCGTGACGTCGGCATGGTGGTCAGGCACGTCCCCCGCGTGGGCATCGGTACGGGCGTCTGACGCCGCCGTGACCGCCGCGCGTTCGGTGGATGCCGCGAACTCGGCCGCCACCGCGGACATGGGCGGCAGCGGAGGCACCTGCTCGGGGTCGGCCACCGCCCCGGACTCGGAGGCGGCAGCGGGCCCCAGCGCGGCGGCGGCCTCGGCGATCGCCGAGGGCCCCCTCGACCGGCGTGGCAGGGGCCGCGACGCGGAGTCGGACTGGTCGGGCCGGGCCGTGGCGGCCTCCGCCGTCGGATCCTCGGAGGAGGCCGTCATGTCGTCCTTCCGGTACTGAAGTTGTGGATTCCCGCGCGGCCGGTACTGCGTCGAAGTGCCGAAGACGTCGTGGTGGCCCGCGGTGGTCCGCGATGGCATTGAGCGGGCGCCGACGATCACCGTCCTCGTGCCCGAGGCGATTCTGTCGTGCGCACGACCACCTAGGCAAAGGGCGACACGCGATGTCCGTCCGGTACCGGAAGCTCTCGGGGTCTGGTGCTCAGGAACTCTTCGTTGGGGTGCCCAAGTCGTTCCGAAATGGGGAGGCCTGGACCCACTCGGCGCAGGCGGAACCCGGGCGGGCCATGCTCAGGTAGGTGTCACCGAGTTGGCTCCTGGTGAGCGCCGAATTGCGCGGGGGCGTCCCACCCGAGGACGACGAACGTATCGAAGCGATCGGGGCCTGGCAGGTGTTCTGCCAGCCGGTCACCTACGTCGCAGTCATCCGCCCGCCGAGGCAGTCAGCGGGCGCGGACACGCACGACTCGACCGCCTCGAAGACCGGGGCGGTCTCCGCGTACAGACTCCTGAAAACGGCGCCTACGCAAGGTAGTTCAGGTCTACGGTGATCACGCCGATCGGCTCCGTACAGCAGTGCCCCACGGGACTGGACCGCCAACATCAGATGGTCCGGGGCGGCAAGTGGTGCACGGCCAAGCATCGCCCCTCCGGAGGCCAGTCCAGCCGTTATGGTCATCTTCTCGACGGCGCCCATCACGCTGATGATCGTGCCGCTTCGGTCAGCGCGGTGCGCGCCAGCCCGCGCAGCCAGGTGTGGGCGTGGTCGGTGTCGTAGCGCTGATGCCACGACAAGTACACCGCTGCCGACGGCAGTTCGAGCGGCAGGGGGAGCACAACCAGGCCGAGGCCCGCGACCGCGGAGCGTGTGGTGGCTTCGGGGGCGGTGATCAGGAGATCGGAACCGCGCGCGAACTCCAATGCGGCCGCTTCCGTGGGCGCTGTCGCCACCACGCGGCGGGTGAGGGCACGTCGTGCGAGGGCGGCGTCGAGGGCGTTGCCGAGGTTTCCGCGTCGCGAGACGGCGATGTGCTCGGCCGCGGCGTACCCCTCGGCGGTGACGGCCCTGACGCGGGTGAGGGGGTGCCCCTGCCTCACGACGATGACGAGGCGGCTCTCGCCCACGTTCTCGGCGCGGACGTCCGGTGCGCTCGGGCGGTTGGCGTTCGCTTCCAGGTCGACCTCGCCGCGCCGCAACTCGGGGGTGTCAACGCTCGATTCCGCGATGAAACGCAATCGCACACCTGGCGCCTGTCCGCGCACGGCCGCGAGAAGTGCGGGGCCGCCGAGCGCGACGAGGGAATCGTGCCAGCGGAGTGTGAAGGTGCGCTCCAGCGTCGTGAGGTCGAGTTCGCGGCTCGGTGCCAGCACGCCCTGGACCTGCTGGAGCAGATCGTGCACCTGCTCCCGGACAGCGATCGCGTACGGCGTCGGGGTCATCGTACGTCCGGTGCGCACCAGGATCTGGTCCCCGGTCGTGCGCCGGATCCGGCCCAGACTCCGGCTCATCGCGGGGGCGGTGACGTGCAGGCGCGCGGCCGCCCCGGCCACGCTGCCCTCCTCCAGCAGCGCGTCGAGCGCGGCGAGGAGGTTCAAGTCCAATTGCATGGGAGTAATCCTAGCCGTGCTTGACATGCAGTTGTAGTTAACGGTGGGGGTGCATACCTTCGAGACGGGAGCGCAGGACGGACCGCGCGACTTGGCCCGACAAAGCTCATCACCCCTGATCAGACGGGAGCACCACCATGTCCGAAACGCTTCGTCCCATTGACGGCGCCGCCTCCGACGCCGACCTGCTCGCACAGACCGCGATCGCCGTACGCACGGCGGGTTCGGCGCTGCGGGAGCGGTTCGGCCACGTGGTCCGCTACCAGACCCGCGAAGAGCTGATGCGCGCGCTCGCCGTCAACGACGACGCAGTCCTCGACGTCCTGCGCCCCCGTCTCACGAAGCTGCGCCCGCAGGCCCGCTGGGTGGAGGACGAGCTCGCGGGCGGAGCCCTGCCGCCCGGCGAATGGTGGGTCGTGGACCCGGCCGAAGGCAACGTCAACCACCTGCACGCCCTGCCGGAGTGGGCGGTCACGGCCACTCTCGTGCGCGACCAACTGCCGGTCCTCACCGTGGTTCACCTGCCTCTGACCGACGAGACCTACACCGCGCTCGCCGGCGCCGGCGCCCACCTCGACGACCGGCCTCTGCATGTCTCCGACACCGCCGACCTCGGCCTGGGCATCGTGGCCACGAGCCAGGCCAGGCCGGACGAGGACGAGAAGGTCGTACGGCGCGTGGGCTCCTCGATCACCGAGATGCTCCTCGACGCGCTCGTGGTACGGACCTCGGTGCCCGCCACCCTGCATCTGCTGAACGTGGCCGCAGGCCGGATAGACGCCTTCTGGCAGTTCGCCGGAGCCCGAGCGGACCTCCTTCCCGGAGCGCTGCTCGTCACCGAGGCCGGCGGACTGATCTCCGACGCCGAGGGCCGACCATGGACGCCGGCGAGCGACAGCTTCCTGGCCGCCGCGCCCGGCGTGCACTCCGAGGCCGTCGCCACTCTCTCTCGCTGATCGCGCACCACGACCCACAAGCACGGGAAGGACCGAGTCATCATGACCACCATCGCAGTCCTCGGAAACGGCCGCGTCGGCGGCAGCCTGGCCGCAGCCCTCACCCGGGCCGGACACGCGGTGACCGTGGCGGACCGCTCGCACGGTTCCGCCGCCGAAGCCGCCCGGACCGCGCCGATCGTCATCAACGCCACGCCGGGCGACGGCTCCCTGGAACGGCTCGTCGCGCTGCGCGAGGAGCTGCGGGACAAGATCCTCGTCGACGTCTCCAACGCCACCGTCGACGGACCGGACGGACTCCCCGCCGACCTGCTCTATCCCGGATCGAGCCTCGCCGAGCAACTCCAGGAGTCGCTCCCCGAGACGCGCGTCGTCAAGACACTCAACACCATGCTCTTCACTGTGATGACCGCGCCCAGCATCCTCACCCAGTCGCCCAGCGCCTTCCTCTCCGGCGAGGACCCGCAGGCCAAGTCGACCGTCCGCGAACTGCTCACCGACCTGGGCTGGCGAAAGGAGTGGATCGTCGATCTCGGCGGAATCCGGACCGCCCGCGCCACGGAGGCCGCGATCCTGTTCGTACCGCACGTGATCCGGTCCAGTGGATTCGCACCCTTCGCGCTGTCCGTCGCCCGCTGACGCGGAGTCACGCGCACACCGCCACGTCCAGGCCCGCGTCGTACAGCGGGGCCTGGACGACGCACGTGATTACGGGCCGCGGTACAAGGCGACCGGATCACCGCGCTCGCGCTCCACGTACTCCTTGAAGCGCCGCATGTCGCCCTTGACCCGCCAGTCGATGACGCCCAGCGTGTCGGCGCTCTTCTCGGCGACGCCGGTCGGTTCGACGTCCGTGGGCAGCTCGGCCCTTGTACGCAGGTCGTCCAGCCGCTCGAACCTGACCGATCCGCGCTGCCGGGTGTCGCCGCCCCACGGATCACCAGGTGATCCGGTCGTCCACGAGTTGGTCGACGTTCTCGGTGTCGAATGCTGAATCCTCCAAGGGTCGGCCGTACGCCCATTGAAGGAGCGCGATATCTGAACGGCACGGCGTTTCACTCCCGTTGCCCACGGGAACCCGGTGCACATCCATTGAGAACTCGACCGAGACAGAGAGAAGTTGAAGTGCCGTGACCGCGCGCACCGCCAAACAGAAAGTCCTGAACGTGGCAAGGACCGGCTGGTCGAAGGCCCGTCATCGCCACGGCAAGGGCGTGCGCACGTGCGTCCCCGCAGTGGAGAGCGGCGGCCCTCCGATCACTGCGCACACGAACGCGGAGTCGAACGTCGTCCGAGGCGAGGACTGACCAACCCCCTGCTCAGTACGCATCACTCTCGACCGGCGAAGAAGTCGAGGCAGGCGTGGGCGAGTTCGTCGGGTGCCTCCAGCGGGATGTTGTGACCGGCGTTCTCGATGACGGTGCTGCGGACGTCTCTCGCGACCTGCGCCATCTGGTGACCCGGCTCGGCGCCCGGGTACGCACGGCCGCCGATCGCCAGGAGCAGCTCCGGTTAGTGCGGCAGGGCGAGCACGTGCGGTGCCGGCCGGTGCGGGGGTCCTCGGTCGGCAGCCCGGCCGGAGCCGGTACGGGAAGGCCGGGCAACCAGGTCTCCTGGTGGACGAGTTGCACCACCCTCGGCTGCTGGAAGGCTGCGACAGCGTAGGCGACGGCGGCGCCCCAGTCCTCGCCCACCACGCGGAACCGCTCGAAGCCCAGGGCCGTCATGACCCCGGCGACGTCACCGGCGAGGGGCCGGGTGTCATAGCCCGACGGCGGTCGCGCGAAGCCTCCCGAGGACGATGTTCTTCTGGCGCCACGGTATCCCGCTGCTCACCCCTCATCACACGGTCGTCGCGCTCGACCTCCGCGACTTCGGAGCCCGTGTGGTCGGTCATTCCATACGCAGGGCACCCAGACCATCACGGGCGTCGGCGGCTCGCACCGGGGTCGGACCCCGGTTCGCCGATCGCGTCGGGGATCTGTCTCCGGGAGGTGATGCCGAGCTTGCGGAACACCTTGTTCATGTGGAACTCGACGGTCGACGTGGTGACGAACAGCCGCGTCGCGATCTCCACGTTGGTCAGCCCCGAGGCGGCCATGGCGGCCACCTGCCGTTCCCGCGGTGTGAGGTCGAACCTGGTCTCCTCCGTCCGTCTGCGGGCCGTCTCTCCGGTGGCCAGCAACTCGGTGCGGGCCCGCTCGGCGTACGGCACCGCGCCGAAGGCGTCGAAGCTCTCGTACGCGGCGCGCAACTGCGTCCGGGCGTCGGACCGCCGCTTGCGACGGCGCAGCCATTCGCCGAACAGCAGCCGGGACCGGGCCTGTTCCAGGGCCGTCGGGACCTGCTCCAGCAACTCGACCGACTCCCGGTAGGCCTTCTCGGCGTCGTCGCCGTCCGCCGTCAGCGCCCGGCCGAGGGCCAGGGCGCCCAGGGCCCAGGGGGTACCGGCGAGCGGGGCGCGTTCCTCCAGCCGGGCCAGGGCCGCCGCCGCGACGGCTCGGTCGCCGGTGCGCACGGCGGCCTCGACGAGCAGCGGGAGGACGAGGTTGCCGCAGGCCGGGGGATCGGCCTCGAAGACCGCCCGCGCGTGCTCCATCGCCTGCCGGTAGCGGCCCTGGCCCAGCTCGAACAGGGTCAGCGCGTGCTGCGCCAGCAACTGGAGCACGCCGTGGCCCATGCTCCTCATCTCCTCGGCCTGCCGCACCGCCGCCCGTAGCAGGGTCTCCCGGCCGGTCAGGGCGAACAGGTGGAGCCGGTTGATGTCTCCGCCGCCGGGGAACCCCGTGTCGGCCGCGATGTCGTCGAACTCGGCGTAGCGGACCTCGGCCTCCGTGAACCGTCCGTCCAGGAGGTCGCAGCGTGCCGCGACGAGCAGTGTGATGCTCAGCGAGTACAGCGCGCCGGTGTCGCGGTCCGCCGCCGCCAGGCGATCGGCGAGTTCACGCTCGGCGCGGATGTCCCACAGGTCGTCGCAGGCCATGGAGAGCATCACCGCGAACGGGCTGTTCCCGTCCCCGATTTCGCCTCCGTCCCGCAGCAGGTCGAGGGCGCCGCGCAGCACGGGCGCGCCGTGCTCGTAGCCTTCGGCGACGCGCCGGGCCAGGCCCTCCATCAGCAGGTCACGGCCGGACGCCGTGGTGTCCGGGGTGTGCCGGGCGGCGGTGACGGCCGCCGCGACCTCGGTCAACGAGGTGCCCTGCGTGAAGTCGTGGGCGACCAGCGCCGCGTGCAGCGCCTCACGGAGCAGTTCCCAGGTCAGCCGCGGGTCCTGCGGACCGAGCCGGGTCACGGCGTCCATCAGCATCGCGGGGACGTCGGCGACCACGATCCGGAACATCTGCGCGGTGGCCCGTATCCGCAGCTCGCGGGTGCGCATCACCGGGCCGCGGAGGTCGGCGCCGGCCAGGTCCAGCGCGGTGCCTGCCGCCGTCGCGTCGCCCGACATCAGGTGGGCCTGCGCCGCGTCGAGCAGCCGCTCGGTCCGTTTGTCCGGGTCGCCGGTGAAGTCGACGGCGCGGGACAGGAACAGGGCCTGCTGGGCGTAGCCGCCGCGGGAACGGGCCCGCTCGGAGGCGGCTTCCAGGTCGTCGGCGACCTGGTCGTCCACACCCTCGGCGGCTTCGGCCCGGTGCCAGGCACGGCGGTCGGCGTCCCGTACGGCGTCGCAGGCGGCGGCCAGTGCCGCGTGCACCCGGCGGCGCTCACCGGGTTCGGCTCCGGCGTAGACCGTCGAGCGGATCAGAGGGTGCCGGAAGGACGTCGGCATGCCCCGGCCGAGGATGCCCGCGGCGATCGCCGGCTCGACGGCGCGGGCCGACAGGCCCAGCCTGCCCGCGGCCCGCCACATCAGCCCCGTGTCGTCCGAGGGAGCCGCCGCGAGCAGCAGCAACAGGGTTCCTGTGTCCGCCGGCAAGGCCCGGACCAGGCGCCGGAAATGGCCCTCCAGCAGTCGGCCCACCGGCAGCGGATCGGGCAACGGGGCGATACCGGACAGCTGCTCGGCGCTCAGGGCGTCGGCCAACTCCAGCAGCGCGAGCGGGTTGCCGCCGGTGCCGACGACGATCCGGTCGGCCACGGCCGGATCCACCCGCCGGGTGCCGGAGGTGAGCAGGATCCTGGCCTCCGGCTCGGGCAGACCGGGCACCCGCTGCGTGCTCAGCGCGTCGAACACGCCCTTGTCCCCGAGCCCTTCGCGGACGGCGACGATCAGTCCCAGGGAGTCGGCGTGCAGGCGGCGGGCGGCGAACGCGAGCGCCTCGGCCGACTCCCGATCCAGCCACTGCGCGTCGTCGAGCAGCAACAGCAGCGGCTGATCAACGGCGACCTCGGACAGCAGGGTCAACGTCGCGAGACCGACCAGGTAGCGGTCCGCGGGCAGCCCGGACGCCAGACCCAGGGCCGCGTCCAGCGCGGCCCGTTGCGGCGCGGGCAGCACGGCCGCCCGGTTCAGGAACGGCCGTAGCAGCCGGTGCAGCGCGCCGAAACCGAGACCGGTCTCCTGCTCCACGGCGGTCAGCCGGACCACCCGCACTTCCGAGGCCCGCTCCGCCGCGTACTCCAGCAGCCGGGTCTTGCCTACGCCGGGTTCACCGGTCAGGACCAGGACCCCGCTCAGGCCGTCGCGCACCGCGTCGAGCAGCCGTCCGACCGCTTCCCGCTCGGCGTGCCGGCCGACCAGGGCCGAGGACCGCCCGGATGTCCGCGACGCATGCCGGCCGCCGTTCCACTCCATGGGACCGCTCCCCCTCGTCGACACCCAGGCAAGGAGAACGCTAGGAGCAGCGCGCAGGGGGCAGCGAGCGTCATGTGACGGTCGTCAGCGCGGTCCGGAGCTCGGCGCGCGAGACCACGCCCAACTTGGGGAAGATCCGGTGGAGATGGGAGCTGACCGTGCGGTGGGAGAGGTAGAGGCGCTGGCCTATCTCCCGGTTGGTCAGCCCCTCGGCGGCGAGCTGGACGATCTGCAGCTCGTGGGCGGTCAGCCGGTCACGGGCGTCCGGGGTCCGGTGGCGGCTGGTCTCACCCGCGGCCCGCAGTTCGCGGCGGGCCTTCTCCCCCCAGGGGATCGCGCCGAGCGCGTCGTACATGTCCCGGGCCGCCCGGAGGTGGTCGCGCGACTCGACGCTGCGCCGCCGACGCCGGAGCCACTCGCCGTAGACCAGGTGGGTGCGGGCCCTGATCAGCGGCCAGGTGCTGAGGTCGGCGCCCAGCGCGGCCGTGAACAGCGGTTCCGCGTCCTCGTCCGCCGCCAACAGGCACCGGACCAGACGCAGGTCGGCGTGGAGTACCGGCGCGGGGGTGAGCGCGGCGACGGCTTCCAGCTCCCTGACGATCGGGAGTACGGCGTCCAGCCGCCCGCAGTGCGCCGCCGCGTCGACGAGGTCGCCCACGGTCGTCAGCCGCAGGGCGACCTGGAAGGCGGGGTCCGCCGGATCGTGGAGGCGGCGGAAATGGCCGTAGGCCTCCTCGAACCGCCCCGCGCCGAGCGCGGCCAGTCCACGTGCCGTCAACGCGGTGGCCAGCACCGGACGTGCGCCGACCGGAAGCCCGATCTCCTCGGCCTCCTCGGCCAGCCGCAGGGCGGCATCCACCTCACCGCGCAGCGCGGCCAGCTTGGCCGCGGTGGCGGTCATCAGCCCGTACATCATCGTCTGGCTGGTCTCGCGGGCCAGCCTCCGTGACTCCTCGGTGGCGGCGATCGCCGCACCGAGGTCGCCGACCACCAGGGCGCTCCACGCGTCCGCGCCGACCGTACGGGCCAGCAGCCCCAGGCGCCCCTGGGCACGCAGCGGCGCGCCGCCTGCCGCGGAGAACGCCCGGGCCAGGTCGAAGCCGCCGGCGAGGAGTGAGGCGGTGCTGAGCATGCGGTAGGCGCGGCCGTCGTCGCCCTCCTTGGGCGTGACGTGCCGGGCACGGTCCAGGACGTAGGCGCCGCGGTCGACCGGGGCGGCGTACGCGCAGATGGCCAGCCGCCACGGATCGAGTTCGTCGAGTTCCATCCGTTCCACGGCCAGCAGGATCCTGCGGCGGCCTTCCGGGCCCGGTTCGGACCAGAAGCACAACTGTGCCGCGCTCCACAGGATCCGCAGCGCCAGCGCGGGGTCCTCCGCGGCCATCTCCTCGGCGAGTGCGGTCAGGGAGATGGCGCCGGACGAGTGGCTGCGCAGTCCTTCGTCGAAGCTGCCGCGCAGCCAGACGACGGTGGCGTGCTGCCGCCGCGACAGCGGCCCGGTGAGTGCCCGGTCCAGCAGTCGGGTCACGGTCTCGGGTCGGCCCAGCTCGACGGCGAAGTCGGCGGCGCGCAACAGCCGTTCGGCGCGGCGGTCGGCGTCCTCGCTGAGCGCGGCGGCCTGTTCGAGGGCCGTGACGGCCGCCGCGATGCCGCCCCGGCGAGCGGCCCGGTGCGCGGCTTCCTCCAGCGCGGCGGCCACGGTCTCCCGCGGGCCGTCGGCCGCGGCGGCCCGGTGGCGGATCTGCCGGTCCGGGTCCGCGTCGAGTACGGCGGCGAGGGCGGCGTGCGCGGCCTGGCGGATGTCGGTGGGCATGGTCTGGTGGATCGCCGACCGCATCAGCGGATGCCCGAACCGCAGCTCGGTGCCGACGAGGTGGACGAGCCGGGCGCGTACGGCCGGGTCGAGGTCCGCCGCGCCGGCCGAGGCACCGGTGAACTCCCGGGTGGCGCGGTAGATCTCGGGGAGCGACGGGCTGTCGTCGAGGGCCGCGATCCGCAGCAGGCCCCGGGTGTTGTCGGGCAGGGTCTCCATGCGGTCGGTGAAGGCCCGTTCGAGTCGTTCGGTGAGGGGCAGCCGGGAGATGTGCGGGTCGGCCGACGCGCCGAGGGTGCGCGACAGTTCGGTCAGGGCCAGGGGATTCCCGGCGGCCTCGGCCAGAAGCCGGCGGTGTGCGGTGGGACGCAGATCCGGGGCGTGGTCGGCGAGGAGTCGCGTGGCCTGGCCGTCGTCGAGCGGGTCCAGGATCACGGAGGTGAGTTCGTCGGGGTTCAGCCGCGACCGGTAGCCGTCGCGGGCGGCTCCCACCATGACCACCGGCTCGGTGCCGATCCTGCGGGCCACGAAGGCGAGGACGCCGGCGGTGGCGTCGTCGAGCCACTGGACGTCGTCGGCCAGGACCAGCACCGGCGTCGAGGCGGCCACGTCGGCCAGGAGGTTGAGAACGGCCAGACCGACCAGGAAGACGTCACGGACACCGGCCTCGGCCTGCCCGAGGGCGGTGTCCAGGGCCTGGCGGTGCGGGGCTGCGAGTTCGGTGGCCGCCGCGCGGAGCGGGCGGAGCACGAGTTGGAGACCGGCGTAGGGGATGTCGCTCTCGGACTCGGCACCGCTGGTGCTCAGCACCCGGTAGCCGAGGCCCTCGGCGAGCGCGGCGGTCTCGGTGAGCAGGGCCGTCTTCCCGATGCCGGGCGCCCCGCGCACCAGCACCGCGCTGCGTTGGCCCCGCGGTTCGGTCAGCAGCCGGCGCAACAGATCCAGCTGATCGTCCCGGCCGATGAGCCCCACGTTCCCCCTCCATCAGCCGGGTCCCCCACCGCGGTCTGTACGGAAGATCAGGGTACTGCGCCACGGCCGACGGTCTGCGCGGGACCGTTGGGTCGCGCGGCCCGCCGGCTGTGTTCTGTCGTGGATCAGCCGGACGGACGGACGGACGGGCTGAACCAAGCCCGCCCGCCCGTCCGGCGATTGAGGACACAGCGCTCACAAGGTCGGTGCCGGTCCGGTCACCCTCACGTGGAACGCCTCGGCCGAGGCGATCACCACGCCCGGGTCTAAGGCCGGCGGCAGGTCGTCGGCGTCCGCGACGACGGGGCTTCCGTCGGCCCTGAAGGACTCCTCGACGAAGGCCGGGCTGAATCAGAGGGCGTCGATCATGCCGCCGTCGATCCCGAAGTCCGCGCCGGTGATGTTCCCCGAGCGCCGACTCGCCAGATAGAGCACGAGGTCGGCGACCTCGGCGGGGGTGCTGAACCGGCCGGTGACGGCCGCCCCGGCGGCGTTGCGGGCCACCTCGCCCGGATCGACGCCCAGCGACCGCCCGACGGTGTCGGCGACGCCGCCCGCGCCCCGCCACAGCGCGGTCTCGACCGGCCCGGGACTGACCGTGTTGACCCGAACACCCTCCGACCCGACCTGCTTGGACAGCGCCTTGCAGAAGTTCGTCAGCGCCGCTTTCGCCGCGCTGTAGTCGATGACCAGCGGATCGGGCAGACGGGCGTTGACCGAGGACACGGTGACGATCCGTCCGTCGCCGCTCGCGATCAGATGGGGCAGTGCGGCACGGGTGGCCCGCACGGCGGCCATGAAGTTGATCGTGAACGCCCAGTCCCAGTCGGCGTCGGAAACGGCCTGGAAGCCGTCCACCCGCGGCCGCACCGCGCCGACGTTGTTCACCAGCACGTCCACACCGCCGTACGCGGCGACCGCCGCCGCCACCAGCGCGGCCGGTGCCTCGGGCTCGGTCAGGTCCAGTTCTACGACGGTGAGTTCGGCGCCGTCCTTGACCAGGGAGTCGAGGGCGTCGGTACGGCTCCTCGAACCGGCGACGACACGGGCACCGGCTCCCAGCAGAGCCTCGACGATCGCCAGGCCGATCCCCCGCCCGGCCCCGGTGACCACGGCGCTCTGCCCGGTCAGACCGAGATCGAAGCCGGCGGCCCCGGAACCACCGGACATCATCGTCCGCCCCCCAGATCCTGTCGGCCCAGCCAGGCCAGGACCGTCTCGGCGACCTCTCGCCAGCCGCTGTCGATGGTCAGGGAGTGCCCGCGGTCGGGGAATCCGATGATGTCGGTGACGGCGTCGGAGTGCCGGTACTGCTTGAGGGTGGCGCGGGTGACGGCCTCGGGAACGGTGTGGTCCTTGCCGCCCGAGATCAGCAGCAGCGGGCCCCGTCCGGAGTTCTCCGTGGCGACCTTCGCCGGGGAGTGCGGGTTGAAGTTCGCCGAGGCGGCCTCGTAGAGCGGCTTGCCGGGGGCGGGGATGGTCCAGCGTTCGTACAGCTCCGCCGACTCCTCCTCGGAGATCGCGTTTCCGAAGGCGAACCGGAACTGCTCGGCGGTCAGGGACACCGCGCGGCGCCTGTTGGCGGGGTTCTTGAACACCGGGAGGGTGGCCTTGAGCGCCGACAGCGGCACCGGCAGGACGCCCTTGATCTGCGCGGCGTCGATCGCGACGGCCGCGGCGGCACGGTCCTGCCCGAGCAGCTTCTGCGCGATCATGCCGCCGAAGGAGTGGCCGATCAGGACGGGCGGCGCGGGCAGTTCGGCGATCAGTGCCGCGTAGTGCTCGACGACGTCGTCGATGCCGTGGTCGGCGATGCTCTCCGGGTTCTCCCGGGCCTCCGCCACGGTGTCGGGGTCGCCCGGCCAGCCCGGGGCGAACGGCTCGTAGCCCTCCTGACGGAACAGGTCGCTCCACGGCTGCCATGAGGCGCTGTGCAGCCACAGTCCGTGGATGAAATAGACGGGGATCGGGGCGGCGGTCATGAATCGGCCCTCCTGCGTGACGACATGTCGTTCCTGCGATGGCTCACACAACCCGGTTCCCGGCGCGCTCAAACCATGGTCGCACCCCAGTCCTTCACGCGCCGTCCGCCGACGCCCCCAGGATCCGGGCGTCGATCCGGGACCGGGCCAGGCCGTGAGCGAGGGCCGGGGCGAGTGCGAAGTCGGGCGGATCCGGACCGGGGGTGGCCCGCGTCCTTGTGCATGACCTGGAGCCCCAGTGCCCAGACCGGGATCGGCGGATGCGCTGTACCAGCGGGGTGCATTCGGGCCGCAGCGGACGTCACTACGGATGGCAAGCACCAGGAGGACGTCGAGGGGCCGGTCGAGCACAGTGGGCCAGCCCTGTTCAGGGTGGGCGAGCTCGTGGGAAAGCAGGGAGATCCCATCCCTCGGCGGATCACCGACGGCTACTCGTAGGGTCAGGACCTACGGCAGGGCTTCGAGCAGCCTGTCGCCGATGCCCCCGGAGAACCGGCAGGCGCCGCGGAGGAACACGGTCGCCGCAGAGCCCACGGGGGCTCGGCGGCGGTACAACGTGGCGCGAGCCCCATCACTATCAGTTCACCGGCAAGGAAGTCGAAGCGACCGGGTTCGACGTCAAACGCCTCGATTCGACGGCAGCGGACAGTTGCGTCAGCGGCCGCCCTGCGGCCGTGACCTCCGCGCCACCAGGAACACCAGCGCGCCGCCCGCCACGAGCAGGACGGCGGTGCCCGCCCGCAGCAGGACTCCGTCCGCTCCCGTGGCGGCGAGCCCGCCGCCAGACGTCGACCCGCTGCTCGTTCCCGCCCCGGAGCCGGACGGGCTCGCGGTGGCCGTGGCCGACGGGGACGCGGAGGTGCTGGGCGACGGGCTGGACGTCGCCGAGCCGGTGGCTTCCACCGTGATCGCCGCGGTGTCGTTCGCCGTGTCGTCGTCACGATTGGGGTAGTCGGGGTTTTCGACCGCCCGCACGCTGCCCCGCGCGCCGGGGACGACCCGGTCGATCCGCACCGTGAACTCCTGGGTCACGGAGTCGCCCGGCTTGAAGTCCGTGCTGGCGATGTCGCAGGTGTAGCTCTTCGCGCCGGCCTTGCGAGGTGTGCAGTTCCACAGCGGCCCGGGGTCGCCCTGCTCGCCGGGGCCGGGGGCGCCGGTGATGGTGGTGCCGGCGGGCGGGGTCACCACGAACGTGCCGGAGTTGTCGGCGTCCCCCCACCGGAAGTCCATCCGGCCCGGCCCGTTGTTCCGCACGCCCAGGGTGATGCTCACCGTCTGGCCCACCTTGCCCTCGACCGTGTCACCGAGCGCCTGGTAGTCGGCATGCTGGCTGGTGGCGAAGGTGCCGTACCCGGAGCCGGTGAATCCGGAGCCGGAGGCGACGGCCTTCAGGCCGAGCGGCGCGCCGGTGCCGGTGCCGGGGAAGTCGGACGGGTCGAAGGAGCCGGGCGCGGTGCCGCCGACCGGCCACACGACGTAGGTGTTGTAGCCGTACATCGTGTCCTTGGAGGCGGTGTAGCGCAGCGGCGCGTCCGTCTCGTAGGCCGCGCCGGGTGCGACCGGGGTGTCGAACCGGCACCAGGCGCCGACGTCGGGCTGGTCCGAGTAGTGGCAGTTGGAGTGGTCACGGGCGAGAGAGACGCCGTCGGATTCCTGCACCAGCAGCATGACGCCCTTGTCGGCGGGGGCTGTGCCCGTGTTGGCGAAGGCCGGGGTCCGCTCGAAGACGGCGCCGGGCGCGATGCCCTTCAGCGCCGGATAGGGCCGGGAGACGAATTTCGGCCCGCCTACCAAGACATCCGTCTTCCCCGTCACGGTGGCCGCGTCGGAGGCGGTGGCGGTGTAGGTGATGGCACCGGTGTCGCCCACCTTGGCGGCCGCGGTGGGCTTCAGGAAGAACGGGTCGATCGACTCCCTGCCCGACAGCGGGCCCACGTCGCACCTCACCTTCAGGGTGCCGGTGCTCACGCAGTCCCCCGTGACCACCATCGTCGCCTTCCCTGCGAGGGACGACGCGTCGACCGCGACCGAGACGTCATGGGCATCCCCGCCCGAGGCGGTGATGCCGAGGTCCAGGTTCGGGCCCTCGCCCTCGGTGGGGAGGTAGTAGTTCTCCTGGGCGTCCAGGACGAGCGTCGTTGAGGCGGCGTGCGCGGCCGGGGTCGCGAGCGCCATAACGGCGGTCGCGAAAGCGGCGGCCGCCGCTGTCCGCCATGTTGTTCTGCGTATCGTCAGCACGTTACGTGGACACGCCAGAACACCGGAAGGTTGCGCCCGAGTGTCCGTCAACTGACGGACAGGTTCCGCGAGCGGAGCCTCTCCACCATGTACCGCCAACAGCGGCTTGTCAGTGCCAGGACCGGCACACTCACCGGCGCCGGGGACGGACGCTGGAAGGTCTCCTCTCTCATCGCGAACACCTCCACCGCCGCCCCCGACGCCACTCACGAGTCCGGGCACCGCGCCGTCCGCCGAACTCCGGCACAAGTTGCTCACCACTCCCACGGCGAGCCCGGCCAGAACCGTGGCATGCGCCGTACGAATGGACGATGCCCCTCAGCTACCGACAGACAGTCAGAGCGCGGCAACGCCCAACCCCATGAGGCCGACGGCGACGAGCGCGAGGACGCCAGCCGGCGGCGAGCCCTTGGAATCACCGACACGCAGATGCGCGCCAACCACACCGACGAAGTACAGCGTCAGTCCAACGGCGGCGGCGATCCCCAACGCCCCCCACCAGAGCCCTACGACGAGACCGCCCGCGATGGACGTGTGGGACCTCAACTCTGCGACGGTTACAGGTAGTTGCACTTCGGATGACCTGGACGGTCATGATGTGTTCCACGAGTCGGACGCCTTTGAGCAGGTCGCTGAACTCATGGGCACGGTGATGGCGCGGTCGTCACCGCTCTCCGGTTCAGAGGCGTTGGGTCGACCAGATCTTCCGCTCCCAGGCGTACTCGACCCTCGCCAACTACGGCGCGAGCGGCCTCGCGGACATCGACTACACGAAGGTCGGCTGGCTGAAGAAGTGAGCAACAGGACGGCGAACAGGCCGACTTCATGCCGGTACGGCGGAGACCTCGAACAGGTCGCCGCCGTACCGGTTGAGGAGATGCGCGCCGACTAGCGGCGTGCGCCGCGGCGGTCCGCGAGCCGGTGGACCGCCGCGATCAGCGTGTCCACCTCTCCATGTGTGTTGTAGAAGGCGAACGACGGCCGGACGGTGGCCTCCAGTCCGTACCGGCGCAGGATCGGCTGTGCGCAGTGGTGGCCCGAACGCACCGCGATGCCTTCCTCGTTGAGCGCCGTCCCGACCTCGGCCGGTTCATAACCGTCCAGGACGAACGACACGATGCTCGCCTTGTTCGGTGCCGTGCCGACCAGCCGCAGCCCGGGCACACCACGAAGGCCTTCGGTGGCGTGCTCGACCAACGTGTGCTCGTACGCGGCGATGTTCGGCAGGCCGATGCGCTCGACGTAGTCGATGGCCGCGGCCAGTCCCACCGCGTCGGCGATGTTGCCGGTGCCGGCCTCGAAACGGCCCGGCGGCGGCTGGAAGCTGGACTTCTCGAAGGTGACGTCGGTGATCATGTTGCCGCCGCCCTCCCACGGAGGCATGTCCTCCAGGACCTCCCGTTTGCCGTAGAGCACGCCGATCCCGGTCGGCCCGAACAGCTTGTGCCCGGAGAAGACCAGGAAGTCCGCGTCCAGCGCCCTGACGTCGATCGGCAGGTGCGGGACCGACTGCGCCGCGTCGACCAGGACACGCGCTCCGGCCCGGTGCCCGATCTCGATGATCTGCTCGACCGGCACGATCGTGCCGAGCGCGTTCGACATCTGGGTGACCGCGACGAGCTTGGTCCGCTCCGACAGGAGCGCGGCGTACTCGTCGAGCAGCAACTGGCCGCTGTCGTCGACCGGGATCACCTTGATCACCGCACCGGTCTGCTCCGCCAGCATCTGCCAGGGCACGATGTTGGCGTGGTGCTCCAGATGGGAGAGCACGATCTCGTCGCCCGCGCTGATGTGCGTGGGGCCCCAGGCCTTGGCGACCAGGTTGATCGCCTCGGTGGTGCCCCGGACGAACACGATCTCCTCGGCGGAGCCCCCGATGAACCGGGCGACTGTCTTCCTGGCGCTCTCGTAGGCGTCCGTCGCCCGGGCGGCCAACTCGTGTGCCGCCCGGTGGATGTTGGAGTTCTCGCGCGAGTAGAACTCCGCCAGCCGGTCGATCACCGCCTGCGGCTTCTGCGTGGTCGCCGCGTTGTCCAGCCAGATCAGCGGACGCCCGTTGACCAGCTCGGACAGGATCGGGAAGTCCCGCCGGACCGCCTGCACGTCGAAGCCCGGGTGCTGGTCGACCGGAAGTCCCAACGGCGCACCGGACACGTCCGGTTCCTGCACGAAGTAGTACGGCGCGGTCGTCGCCGTCGGTGACGCGACCTCGGGCAGGCGTGGCAGCCCGAGGTGCCCGAAGCCGGGGAGTTCCGGCGCCTGGGCGGGGAACCCGGGCGCCTCGGCGAGGAAGTAGTACGCCCCGGGGTCCGACAGCCGGGCCGGTGGTGTCGTCGGCGACGGGGTTGTCTGCGGCCCCGGGGGCACCGATGGGACCGGTGTCTCCGGGAGGGCTCCGGCGCCGCCGGGCGCACCCACCGTAGGGGGGTTGGCCATGTACGTGGCCGGGGCGCTGGTCGGCGGCGGCCCGGACGGCGGGCTCATTCCGGCGGTCGGTGCCGGAGGCGGCGGGTCCATGGACGGGAGGCCGGTCGGCGGCGGAGGAGCCGGGTTCGCGGCGGGTGTGGCGGTCGGCATCGGCGGAGCGGGGGCTGCGGCCGGCAGATCCGTCGGGACCGGGGCGGACGGGTCCGCGGCAGGCAGGCCCGTCGGCGTCGGCCACTGCATCGGGCCGTCGGGCACCGGAGCCTCCGCCTCCGCCGACTGCCCGGGGAGTGCTCGGAAGAACTCCCCGGCCATCCGGCTCAGCGTCTCCTCGTCCGGCAGCCACGCGGGGGCGGCTTCATTACCGGTAGGTGAGGGCGTGGTCATGGTTACCGGTAACTCGGCGCGTAGTCATGGAACTTGTCCACCTCGACGTCGTCGAGCACGGCGAGCGCGTCCTCCGTGAGTACCGCGAGCGAGCAGTACAGGGAGATCAGGTAGGAGGCGATGGCGCTGCGGTCGATCTGCATGAAGCGCACCGACAGGCCCATCCCCTGCTCGCCCGAGAGCCCGGGCTGGAAGAGTCCGACCACGCCCTGGCGGGACTCGCCGGTGCGCAGCAGGATGAACTTCGTCCTGCCGTTCTCCAGCGGGACCTTGTCCGACGGGACGAGCGGCAGACCGCGCCAGGTCAGGAACTGCGAGCCGAACATGCTCACCGTGGCCGGCGGTACGCCCCGACGGGTGCACTCCCTGCCGAACGCGGCGATCCCCTCGGGGTGGGTGAGGAAGAAGGCCGGCTGCTTCCACACCTTCGTGATGAGGGCGTCCAGGTCGTCCGGCGTGGGCGGCCCCGTCATCGTGGAGATCCGCTGGCTGGCCGCCGTGCTGGCCAGCATCCCGTACTCCGGGCTGTTGATCAGCTCGCCCTCCTGATGCTCCTTCACCGCCTCGATGGTCAGCCGCAGTTGCTGTGCCGTCTGGTTGTGCGGGCTGGAGTACAGGTCGGAGATCCGGGTGTGCAGGTCCAGGACCGTCTGGACGGCCTTGAGCCGGTACTCCCGGGGCTCCCGCTCGTAGTCGACGAAGGTGTCCGGCAGCGGGGACTCGTCGTAGTTGTCGCACTCAATGCGCACCGACTCGGGGTGAACGACCTTGTTCACCCGGTAGATGCCGGCCTCGACCGGGACCCAGGACATCAGATGCACCAGCCAGCGAGGCGTGATGGAGCTCATCTGGGGAACGGTCTTGGTGGCGTTCGCGAGGGTTCGCGCCGCGCTGTCGCTCACCGACATCGATCGCGACGGCGGATTCACAGCCGTGGTCATGCGACATCTCCTTTCCGCGCCCGGAACCCGGGCACGCGTGACGGGGTGAGATCGCCGACGAGACGGTGTGCGGCCGCGATCTCTCGCACCCACTATCGATTCACCGTCGCAGTAGGTCCGGTAATGGTCCAATGCGTGTTTTCGAGGCTGTCATCGACGCGGTCTATGATTCACAAATGATCGACTTGAGTCGGTTGCGTGTCCTGGTCGCCGTCGCCCGCGAGGGTTCGATCACGGCCGCCGCCGAGGCACTGCACTACGCGCAACCGTCGGTGAGCCATCAACTCGCCAAGCTCGAGGCCGAGGTCGGCATGCCGCTGTTGCAGCGGATGGGGCGCGGTATCCGGCTCACCGAGGCCGGCCGGCTGCTGGTGGACCGTGCCGAGTCGATCCTCGCCCAGGTCGAGTCGGTGCACGCCGAACTCGACGAGCTGGCCGGGCTGCGCACCGGCCGGGTCCGCCTCGCCGCCTTCCCCTCCGCGCTGGCCACCCTGGTGCCGCTCGCCGCCGCCCGCGTCTCCGACCGGCATCCCGGCATCGAGCTGACCCTGCGGGAGGCCGAACCACCGGACGCGCTGGGCGCCCTGCGCAACAACGACGTCGACGTGGCGCTGATCTTCGAGCACGGCGACCCGCCCCAGCGCGATCGCCGCGACACCACGATGACGCCACTGCTCGACGAGCCGCTGTACGTGGTCACACCGGCGGACCGCGCCTGGGACGGACCGCTGACCGACCTGGCCACCTTCGCCGACACGCGCTGGATCGCCGGCTGCGAGCGCTGCCGCGAGCATCTCGTCGCGGCCTGCGGCCGGGCCGGTTTCTCGCCGATCGTCGAGTTCGAGACCGACGACTACGTCGCCGTACAGGCGCTGGTCGCGGCCGGCCTCGGCGTGAGCCTGCTGCCCGGCCTCACCCTCCTCGCCAACAGACACCCCGGTGTACGGCTCCACCGCATCGACGGCATGCGCAGACAGGTCGTGGCCGCGGTCTACGGCAAGCCGCCCGCGTCCCAGCCCGCGCAGGTTCTCCTCGACGCACTCGCCGCGACCGTCTCGGAACCGGAGTGGCCGTCGTGACGGCACCGGTTCCTACCGTTCTTGCGGGCTCCGGTCGTCCCGGCGATTGCCCGCGGCCGGAATCGCGGCTACGGAGGATCGAGGCGCGGAGGCAACCCCACGCAGCCGCGACAGCACCAGGGCCACGGCGAGCAGGCCCGCGCAGACGCAGGAGGCCAGCGCGTACGCGACCCTCGGGCCACTGCCCCCGGGCCCGCCACCGGCCGAGTGCAGATAGACCGCCGACACGGCGCTGAGGCAGACGGCCGCCGCGATGCGCTGGGCCATCTGCAGAATGCCGCCGCCCACTCCGGCGGCCTCCGCCGGGGCATGTTGCAGCACCTGGGTCTGGTTGGGCGAGACCGCGAGCCCGCCCGCCACGCCGGACAGCGACTGCGTGGCCGCGAACGCGACCGGCAGCCCCCCGGCCGGTACGAAGAGCGCGACCACCGCCCCGGCCAGGGCGGCGCCGATACCCAGGCTCAGCCCCACGGTCACCGTGCGCAGCCCGATACGTCGCATCAGCCGCCAGGCCAGTGCCGAGGACACGCCCATCGCGATCGCCGAGGGGAGCGCGACCGCCGCCGTGAGGAGAGCGGAGAGCCCGAGCCCGTCCTGGAGGAAGACGGTGAGCACGAGGGACGCGGCGAGCGAGGACCCGAACTGGGCCATGGCGACCGCCGTACCCAGCGTGTACGGCTTCGACGAGGCGAGCGCGGGATGGACCAGCGGCGCGCGGCCCCTGCGCGCCCGTACCCGCTGATGCACGGCGAACGCGCAGGCCAGGGCGCACACACCGGCCGCCCACCCAAGTGCCGCTCCCCCGCTGCCCGGTGTGCGGATGAACGGCACCATCAGCGTCAGCGTGCAGCCGCAGGCCAGGGCGAGGCCGAGGACGTCCAGCCGGGAGTCGCGGGCGGTGCGCCTGGGCGGTGGCAGCCAGCGGGCCGCGAGGGTCAGGGTGATGACCGCGCACGGTGCGCTCAGCAGGAGGCAGTACCGCCAGCCGGTCCCGGGTCCGAGCCCGGCGACCAGCACACCGCCGAGCGGCGGCCCGAGTGCCGCGGCGACGCCACCCGTCACCGCGTACAGCCCGAGCGCCCGGCCCCGGTCCAGCCCGTGGAAGACGTCCTGAAGGGTTCCGATCACCTGGGAGTTGACGAGCCCCGCCGCCGCGCCCTGCACCAGCCTGGCGCCGATCACGATGCCCGGACCGCCGCCGGTCGCGGCCGTCACCCCCGCCAGGAGGAAGACGGCCATGCCGACGAGGAAGAGCCGCTTGCGGCCATGCAGATCGCCGAGGCTGCCCCCGGGTACGAGGGCCAGTCCGAAGGCGAGTGAGTAGCCGGCCACGATCCACTGGATGTCCGCTGCGCCGGCCCCGAGCGAGTGCCGCATGCTCGGGATGGCGATGTTCAGAACTGCCTGGTCCAGCAAGGTGGTTGCCCCTGCGGCCATGCACACCAGCAGGACGCGCCGGGCGGCTGGGTCTTCTCCCGGGAGCATTCAGGCGTGCCGCTCCGTGACACCGGCGTCCGGCTCCACGGCGAGGACCTTACGGTAGACGCGCTCGCCGTCGCCGTAGTCGTCGACGGCGTAGTGCCAGGTCGCCCGGTTGTCCCAGAGGACGAAGTCGCCGGGCTTCCAGCCGAAGCGGATCGTGTAGTTCGGCGAGGAGGCGTGCCGCAGCAGATGGTCGAGGAGCACCTTGCTCTCCGCCGGGGTGACTCCGGTGAGCTGCTTCGCCGAGCTGCTGATGAAGAGGCCCTTGCGGCCGGTGGTGGGGTGGGTGAGGACGACCGGGTGCTCGACGGGTTCGCCGGGAGCGTTCTTCTTGCTGCCCTGCGCGTAGTTCTCCGCGTTGCCGTCGTAGAGGGCGCCGACCGACTCCAGCAGCACCTTGAACGGCTGCGACAGATCGTCGTACGCGGCCTGGAGGTCGGCCCACAAGGTGTGGCCGCCCACCTCCGGCACCACCTCGTAGGTCAGGGACTCGATCGCGAACACGGGCTCGCGCCACAGCCCGCCGATGTGCCAGGTGCTGGCCTTGCCGGTCTGCTTGACGTTGTACGGGTAGACCAGCGGGTTGTCCGGGTGCTTCACGGCGGTCGGGTGGTCGAAGGGCCGCGCGAACAGGCTTACGGCAGCCACCTGCTGATCGGGCGTCAGGTGCTGGCCGCGGAACACGAGGACCTTGTGCTCCCGGAAGGCCCGCCGCAGTTCCTCGGCGGTGCTCTCGTCGACGGGCGCGGTCAGATCGACACCGGCGATCTCGGCGCCGAAACGGGGCCCTGCCCTGAGGATGTCGAGACGGGCGACGGTGGTCATGACGTTCTCCTTCTTCTACGGCGGGTGCGGGTACGGGGTCAGGAGCGCCGGGACGGCCGGGGCAGCCCGAGGTGGTCGCGGAGCGTGGTGCCCGTGTACGCGGTGCGGAACAGGCCGCGGCGGCGGAGTTCGGGGATCACCAGGTCGGCGAAGTCGTCCAACGTGCCCGGCAGGTAAGGGAAGACGACGTTGAAGCCGTCGGCGGCCCGTCCCTGGAACCACTCCTCGATGTGGTCGGCGATCTGCTCGGGGGTGCCGGTGATCGTGCGGTCGTCGTCGGCGACGCGGCGGACGAGGTCGCGGATGGTGAGGTTGTCGCGGCGGGCGTCCTCGTAGATCTGCTGCTGTGCGGTCTGCGACTGGTTGGAGACGGGGAGTTCGGGGAGCGGTCCGTCCAGCGGGTAGGGGCTGAGGTCGAAGCCGCCGAGCCAGTACGAGAGGTCGGCCAACGCTACCTGCGGGGGCAGGAGTTCGGTGAGCCGGGCGTGCTTGTCGCGGGCTTCGGACTCGGTCGGTGCGGTGATGACGGACAGGGCCGGGAGCACCTTGAGGTGGTCGGGGTCGCGGCCGTGGGCTGCGGCGCGGCCCTTGATCTCGGCGTAGAACTCCTGTGCCCGGCCAAGGTCCTTGATGCCGGAGAAGATCAAGTCGGCGATGCGGGAGGCGAGTTGTTTGCCCGCTTCCGAAGCGCCGGCCTGCACGATGACCGGGTGTCCCTGCGGGGGCCGGGCGATGTTGAGCGGCCCGGCGACCTTGAGGTGCTTGCCCTCGTGGTCGAGGGCGTGCAGCTTGGCGGGGTCGAAGTAGACGCCGCTCGCCTGGTCGTGACGGAACGCGTCGTCCTCGAAGGAGTCCCACAGGCCGGTCACCACGTCGTGGAACTCTTCGGCGCGGTCGTAGCGGGTGGCGTGGTCGAGGTGGGCGTCGAGGCCGAAGTTCTGGGCCTCGCCGTCGTTGAGGGAGGTCACCACGTTCCAGCCGGCCCGGCCGCCGGAGATGTGGTCGATCGAGGCGAACGTACGGGCCACGTGGTACGGCTCGTTGTAGCTGGTCGACGCGGTGGCGATCAGGCCGATCCGGGAGGTTCCGGCGGCGAGCGCGGCCAGCAGGGTCGTCGGTTCGAAGGAGTCGTTGACGACGCTGACCCGGCTGAGGACGTCCTCGCTCGCGAAGGGGACGCCGACGAGATCCGCGAGGAACACCGCGTCGAAGGCGGCCCGTTCGGCCGTCCGCGCGAAGGAGAGCACCTCCCGGATGTTCACGCCCGCGTCGGCCGCCGTGTCGGGGTGCCGCCAGGCGGCGAGGTACTCGCCCGGTGGCTTCAGGAAGGCGTTGAGGTGGAGTTGGTCGGTGCGGCGGCTCATCGGCCGGTCTCCTGAAGGTCTCGGGCGCGTGCGGCCGGGCGCGGCAGGCCGAGGTTCTCGCGCAGGGTGGTGCCCTCGTACTCGGTGCGCAGCAGGCCTCGTCGCTGGAGCAGCGGTACGACGTGGTCCACGAAGTCGTCGGCGGGGCCCGGGAGATAGGGGAAGGAGATGTTGAAGCCGTCGGCGGCCCGTGCGTGGAACCAGGTCTCGATGTGGTCGGCGATCTGCTCCGGTGTACCGGCGACGGCGGACCCCGCGGCGAAGCGGTGCGCGAGCTGACGGATCGTCAACTTCTCGTCGTGGGCGAGCTTGAGCAGCAACTCCCGGCGCGACTTGCTGCGGTTGGTGTCGGGGATGTCCGGCAGCGGAGCGTCCACGGGATAGCCGGTCAGGTCGAGGTCGCCGATGTTGTCCTGGACGAGACGACGGGCGACGTCGTCGTGGATGAGGTCCTGGAGTTCGGCGAGCCGCCGCCTCGCCTCCGTCTCGGTGGCGGCCACGAGCGGGGTGAGTCCCGGCCACACCAGGACATGATCGGGGTCGCGGCCAAACCCTGCGGCCCGTGCCTTGACGTCGGCGTAGAAGTCCTGGGCGGCGCCGATTTCGTGCTGGGTGGTGAAGAGGACCTCGCCGTGCCGGGCGGCGAACTCCCGTCCCGTGGCGGAGGATCCGGCCTGGAAGAGCACCGGGTGCCCCTGTGGCGGCCGGGAGATGTTCAGGGGACCGCGGACGGTGAAGTGCTCGCCGCGATGGTGCGGGGTGTGCAGTCCGGCCGGGTCGTAGTAGCGCCCGCTCTCCTTGTCGCGTACGACGGCCTGGTCGTCGAAGCTGTCCCAGAGCCCCTTGACGACCTGCACGAACTCGTCGGCCCTGCGGTAGCGCAGCTCGTGTTCGAGATGGCTGTCGCGGCCGAAGTTCGCCGCCTCCAGCGGGACGACCGAGGTGACGACGTTCCAGCCGGCCCGGCCGCCGGAGATGTGGTCGAGGGAGGCGAACTTGCGGGCGATGTGGAAGGGATGGTTGTAGGTGGTGGTCGCCGTGGCCGCAAGCCCGATGTGCTCGGTCACCAGGGACAGGGCGGCGAGCAGCGTCAGCGGTTCGAAGTGTTCGGCGCGGCCGGTGCGGGACAGGGAGTCGAGTTGATGTCCCCAGATCGCCACGACGTCGGCGACGAACAGGGCGTCGAAGCGCCCGCGTTCGAGGGTGCGGGCGAGGTCGGCGTGGAAGGCGAAGTCGAGTTGTCCGTCCGGCCGTGCGTCCGGGTGGCGCCAGCCGGCGATGTGTCCGCCCGAGCCGTCGACGAGGGCCCCGAGGGTGAGCCGACGTGGGGTCTGTGTGGTCATGGTGTGCCTCCGGTCATGCGGGCAGCCGGGGTACGGCGGCCAACAAGCGGCGTGTGTACGGGTGTTGGGGATCGGCCAGGACCTGGGCGGCCGGGCCTTGTTCGACGGCGCGGCCGTCCTTCATCACCAGCACGTCGGTACACAGATGCCGTACGACACCGATGTCGTGGGACACGAGCAGCAGCGTCAGTCCGTACGCCTCCGCGAGGTCGTCCAGCAGGGCGAGGATCTGTGCGCGCACGGACACGTCGAGCGCGCTGAGGGGTTCGTCGCCGACGAGGACCTTCGGCCCCGGCGCGAGGGCGCGGGCGATCGCGATGCGCTGCCGTTGCCCGCCGGAGAACTCGTGCGGGTACCGACCGCGCACGGACGGCTCCAGGCCTACGGCGCGCAGCAGTTCGTCCACCCGGTCGTCGTGGTCGCCGGGCAGCCGCAGGCACTCCAGTGGTTCGGCGACGATGTCACGGACGGTCGCGCGCGGATCGAGAGACCCCATGGGGTCCTGGAGCACGACCTGGACCTCGCGCCGGAACCACGTCAACTTCCTTGGCGGGCCAGGCAGTACGGCACGATCCCGGAAGTGCACTGTCCCCGCGTCGGGCCGGTCCAGGGCCAGCAGGAGCCGGGCGAGCGACGACTTCCCGGAGCCCGACTCCCCTACGACACCAAGACTGTTGCCTTCGTTCAGCTCCAACGACACGTCCTGCACGGCGAGTCGGTGCGCGGCGGGCGTGAAGAGCGAGCCGCGCGGCAGCCGGAAGGTGCGGCTGAGGCCGGTCGCCTTGAGCAGTGCGGTCATCGAGCGACCTCCGGAGTGTCCCAGCCAGTCGCCCGCGCGGCTGCCACCAGCCTTTGCGTGTAAGGGTGTTGGGGCGTGCGTACGACGATGTCGGTGGCGCCTTCCTCGACGAGCCGTCCGTCCTTGAGGACGGCGACCCGGGGGCACAGCTGGGCGACCACCGCGAGGTCGTGGCTGATGAACAGCAGTGCGGTGCCGTGCTGGTGGACCAGGTCGTCCAGCAGTTGGAGCATGTCGGCCTGGACGGTGACGTCGAGGGCGGTGGTGGGTTCGTCGGCGATGAGCAGCGCCGGGCGGGTGGCGAGGGCCATGGCGAGGCCGACGCGCTGGCGTTGGCCGCCGGAGAGTTGGTGCGGCCAGGCGCGGACGATGAGTTCGGGGTCGGGGAGGCCCACCTGTGCGGCGAGTTCGACGGCGGCGGCTCCGGCCCGGCGGCGGTTGAGTCCGCGGTGCAGCCGCAGGGGTTCGGTGAGTTGGTGTCCGATACGCATCAGCGGGTTGAGGGCGCTCATGGGCTCCTGGAAGACCATGGCCATCCGTTCGCCGCGCAGCCGGGACAGTGCGCGGTCACCGAGGCCGAGGAGTTCCTCGCCGCCGAGCCGGATGCTGCCGGTGGACTCGGCGCCGTCGGGGAGGAGCCCCACGGCGGCGAGGGCGGTGAGGGTCTTGCCGGAGCCCGACTCGCCGATCAGGGCGAGCCGTTCGCCGGGAGCCAGCTCCAGGCCGACCTCGTCGACGACGGTCGTACCGCCGATGCGCACACTCAGGTCGCTGATCTCCAGCAGGCTCATACGGGGGTCACCTCCCGCACCCGCAGGCGCGCGTCGGCGGCCTCGCGCAGACCGTCGCCGAGGAGGTTGAAGCCGAGCACGGCGGCGGCGACGGCGAGGCCCGGCCAGACGACGAGGAGCGGTCGCGCGGCGATGTAGCTCTGCTGCTCGTACAGCATGCGGCCCCAGGAGACCGCGGGGGCCGGGGTGCCGAAGCCGAGGAAGGACAGGGCGGCCTCGGCGAGCACCGCGACGGAGAGCACCAGCGAGAGCTGGACGATGAGGGTGGGCGCGATGTTCGGCAGCAGGTGCTTGCGTACGGTGCGCCAAGTGCCCGAACCTGCGGCGTGGGCCGCGAGGACGTAGTCCGTGCCGAGCACGCGTCCCGCCTCGGCGCGGGCGACCCGGGCGAGGTTGACGCCCGCTCCGATACCGATCGCGGCGACGACGGTCCAACTGGAGCCGCCGTAGACCGCGGTGAGGATCATCGCGATCAGCAGGACGGGGAACGCGATGAGTACGTCGGTGAGTTGGACGACGACCGCGCCCGCCCAGCGCGGCACGAGGACCGCCGTGAGCGCCAGGGCCAGCCCGACCACGGCGGCGACGACCGCCGCGAGCACGGCGGTGCGCAGGGTGCTCCGGGCGCCGGCGAGCAACTGGCTCAGTTCGTCCCGGCCGAGCCGGTCGGTGCCGAGGACATGCCCGCCGGAGAAGGGCAGCAGCCAGCCGTCCTGCGGGCGCACCAGCGTCGGGTCGTACGGCGTCCAGACCACGGAGACCAGGGCGGACAGCACCAGGAGGCCGACGAGGACGGAGCCGACGCGGCCGCTGCGGCTGGCGAGCAGCGCCCGGACGACGGGGGGCGCGTTCATGCCGCGCTCCGCAGTCTCGGGTCGATCAGCCGGTGCACGAGGTCCACGAGGAACCCGATCACCAGGACCGCGCCGGTGAGCAGCAGGATCTCGCTCTGCACCTTGTTCAGATCCCGGTTGCCGACGTCGGTGATCAGCATCTGGCCGACGCCGGGCAGCACGAACACCTGCTCCACGACGACCGCGCCCGCGATCAGCGCGGCGATCTGGAGGCCGAGCACCGACACCACCGGGACGGCCGCGTTGCGCAGTCCGTGCCGCAGCAGCGCGCCGGTGCGGGTGCGGCCCTTGGCGCGGGCGGTGCGCAGCCAGTCCTGGTGCAGGACGTCGAGTACGGCGGACCGTACGAACCGCAGCAGGACCGCGCCCTCGGACAGCGCCAGGGTCAGCCAGGGCAGCACGAGACTGCGCAGCGCCTGGCCGGGCTCGGCCCAGCCGTCGACCGGAAACCCCTGCGCGGGCAGCCAGCGGACCTGGACCGCGAACACGAGGACGAGCAGCAGTCCGACCCACAGGGCGGGCAGGGCGATACCGAACTGTCCGAGCGTGTTCACCGCGCCGCCGAGCCAGGAGTCGCGCCGTACGGCGGCGAAGACGCCCAGCGGCACGGCGAAGGCCAGCGCGAAGACGACGGCGCCCACCGTCAGCGGGCCGGTCACCGCGAGCTTCTCGGCGAGTTGCCCGGACACCGACGTGCCGTCGAGGACCGACCGCCCGAAGTCACCGGTGACCACTCCCCCGATCCAGCTGCCGTACTGTGCGACGAGCGGCCGGTCGAGCCCCAAGTCCTTGCGTACGGCGGCGACTTGGGCCGGGGTGGCCTTGATGCCGCCGATCGTCTGGGCGACGTCGCCGGGCAGCAGCCGTAGCACCAGAAAGATCAGCACGCTGGCGGCGAACAGGGACACCAGCAGCAGTGCGGCCCGGCGCAGCAGATAGAGGGTCACGCGGAACTCACTTCTCCCCTCACCCCTTCCCCTACTTCTTCGCCACGGCGAGGTTCGCGAGGTCGTAGCGGTTGCTGGTGAAGTTGCGGGGGACGCCGGTGACTCCGCTGCGGACGACGGTGAGGGTCTGGCTGACGAACAACCAGTCGGCGGCGGCGTCCTGGGAGACCTGGCGGGCCGCCTTCTTCAGATAGGTGTCGCGCTCGGTGTCGCTGGTCGCGGTGGCCGAAGCGGCGTACCACTTCTGCACGTCGGCGTTGTCGTAGCCGAAGTAGTAGGCGGGGTTGGCGAAGTTGTACAGGTCGCGGGCCTCGGCGTGGTCGACGAGGCTGAGCTGGTAGTCGTGCTTGGTGAAGACCGCGTTGAGCCAGGTCTGGAACTCGACCTGCTTGACGGTGAGTTGGATGCCGACCTGCTTGAGCTGGGAGGCGAGGTAGTCGCCGATCTCGGCCGGGTAGATGTTGGGGATCTGCACGGTGAGCTTCAGCCCGTCGCCGTAACCGGCCCGCTTGAGCAGCGACTTGGCGCTCGCCGGGTCGTAGGCGTCGATCGAGGTGAGGTCCTCGTAGCCGGGGTCGGTGGCCGGGATCGGCCCGCCGATCAACTTGCCTGCCCCACCAAGGGACTTGACAAGTCCGGCGTCGTCTACGGCCCGGCGGATCGCCCGGCGCACCCGGACGTCCTTCGTCGGTCCCGAGGTGTTGTTGAACGCGAGAGTGAACTTGTCGGTGGTGTCACCGCGCAGCACCGTGTACTTGCTCGTGTCGGCGAAGGGCTGGAGCAGATCGGCCTGCGCCGCCGTCTCGATGTCGGTCTGGCCGGTCTGCTGCGCGTTGTTGGCCGCGTTGTCGTCCTTGATGTAGTGGAAGACGACCTTGGCGACCTTGGCCTTCGTACCCCAGTAGGCGTCGTCGCGGACGAAGGTGATGGACGAACCGCGCTTCCAGCCGGACAGTTTGAAGGGCCCGCTGCCGTTCTCCTTGCCGGCGAGCGTGGTGAAGTCGGTGTCCTTCTTGAAGACGATCCCGGCCCGCTCGGTCAGGCCCCAAGTGAAGTTCGTGTCACGGTGCTTGAGCTTGACGACGACGGTGTGGTCGTCGGATGCTGTCACGCCCTTGACGGAGGCGACCGCCGCCGCGTCGGGGTTCTTCGAACCGGCCGCGGTCACCTGCTGGAGCGACCAGACGACGTCGGCGGCGGTGAGCTCGCTGCCGTCGTGGAAGGTCGCGTCCTTCGCGAGGTGGAAGGTGTAGGTGAGCCCGTCCGAGGAGGCGGCGTACGAAGTGGCCAGGCTGGGCTCGATCTTGTTGTTCTCGTCGCGGGTCAGCAGGCCCTGGTAGACGTTGTCGAGCAGGATCTGGTCGAGGGCCGCGCCCGCCGTGGAGGCGATGTCGAGGCTGGTGGGTTCCAGTACGAGGCGTACGTCGACCGTCGCGTTCTTGTCGATGTCGGCGGCCTGCGTGGCCTGCTTGGTCTGGCCCGTGTTCGCGGGATCGCCGGCCGCGCCGGTGCCACAGGCGGTCGCGGCCAGACCGAGCAGGGCGGTGGTGGCGGCGAGCCGGACGGCGGTGCTGCGGCGCATGGCGGATCGTTCTCCTCGGGTGTGACGGGTGGCTATGGTGCGGTCTGTTCTCATACGGCGGCTGCCGTAAGGGTGGTCCTCATACGGCGGCTGCCCGCAGGCCGGTTTCAAGGTTGGCGATGAGATCGTCGACGCCTTCGAGGCCCACGGAGAGCCGGACCAGGCCCGGGGTGACTCCGGCCGCGGCCTGCTGGTCGGCGTCGAGTTGGGCGTGGGTGGTGGAGGCGGGGTGGATGACGAGGCTGCGTACGTCGCCGATGTTCGCGAGATGGCTGAACAGCCGTACCCCTTCGACGAATCGGCGCCCGGCGTCCAGCCCGTCCGCGAGTTCGAAGGCGAGTACTGCTCCGGCCCCGCGCGGGAGATATCGCTTGGCCTGGGTGTTCCAGGGGCTGGACGCGAGGCCCGCGTAGTGGACGCGGCTGACCTGCGGCTGCAACTCCAGCCAGGTGGCCAGCACTTGGGCGTTCGCGACATGGCGCTCGATGCGCAGGCTGAGCGTCTCCATTCCCTGGAGGAGCAGGAAGCTGTTGAAGGGTGAGACGGCGGGTCCCAGATCCCGGACGAGCCGGGTGCGCAGGCGCAGCGCGTAGGCGAGACCCAGGTCGGAGAAGGAGTCCCAGAACGACAGTCCGTTGTACGTCGGATCGGGGTGGGTCAGGCCCGGCCAGCGGTCGGGGTCGGCGCCGAAGTCGAAGCGCCCGCTGTCGACGACGATCCCGCCGATGCCGGTGCCGTGACCCGACAGGAACTTGGTGGTGGAGTGCACGACGATGTCGGCGCCGTGCTCGAAGGGACGCAGCAGATACGGCGTGAGCACGGTGTTGTCGACGACGAGCGGGACACCGACCTCGTGGGCGATACGGGCGACCGCCTCGATGTCGAGGACGTTGCCGCGCGGGTTGCCGATGGTCTCGCCGAAGAACGCCTTGGTGCCGGGGCGTACGGCCGCGTACCAGGCGCCCAGGTCGTCCGGGTCGTCGATGAAGGTGACGGCGATGCCGAAGTCGGCGAAGGTGTGTTCCAGGAGGGTGCGGGTGCCGCCGTAGAGGGAGGACGAGGCGACGATGTGGTCGCCGACGCGCGCCAGGTTCAGCAGGGCGAGGGCGGTGGCGGCCTGTCCGCTGGCCACCGCGACGGCCGCCGAGCCGCCCTCCAGAGCGGTGATGCGCTCCTCGGCCACGGCGGTGGTCGGGTTCGACAGCCGGGTGTAGGCGTGGGTGGTGAGGTCGGACAGCTCGAAGGCCGCGGCGGCGTGCGCGGTGTCGCGGTAGACGTAGCTGGTGGTCTGGTGGATCGGTACGGCACGGGCGCCGGTGGTCGGGTCCGGTACGGCGCCGGCGTGCACCTGCCGGGTCTCGAACTCCCAGCCGTCGTCGGGGCGTTGGTCGCTCATCGGGCGCTCTCCCTCCCCCACTCTCGGCTTCGCTCGAGCGGGGGGACCCCCACCGCCACGACGTCGGACCACCAGCGGTCGGCGACCCTCGGGTGCGAGCGGAGCCAGCCGACCACGGCGTTCTCCCCGAAGGCGGCGAGCAGCGGGTTGTCGGGGTCGTCGGTGACACCGCGGCTCAACACCGCCAGGTCGGACGGCAGTTGCAGCGGTTTGACGACCGCGTCGAGGCGCGGGCCGAGGAAGAAGGGGATGGAGTAGCGGTCCACACCGGCCCGCGGGCTGACCACCCGGTGTCGGGTGGCCTTGAGATAGCCCTGGGTGGCGATCTCCAGCATCTCGCCGATGTTGAACACGAAGGCGTCCGGCACCGGTACCGCGTCGATCCAGCCGCCGTCCTCGCGCTGGACCTGGAGTCCGCCCACCTCGTCCTGCTGCAACAGGGCGAGATAGCCGTAGTCCTTGTGCGCGCCCACACCCTGGTCGGCGTCCTCGGCGGGGCGCGGCGGATAGTGCACGATCTTCACGTGCACGGCCGCCTCGTCGTCGAACCACTCGTCGAAGTAGCGCTCGTCCTGCCCGAGCGCGGCCGCGAGTGCGCGCAGCACCTCACGGCTCACCCGCAGTGCCTCCGCCTGCCAGCGCAGCACGATGTCCCTCAACTCCGGGAGCGCGGACGGCCATTGGTTGGGGCCGACGAGCCGGAGGTAGTCGGGGTCCTCCGGTCCGGTGGGGATCGCCTCGCGTTCCGGGCCGATGTCGATCTGCTCGCGCCAGTCGGCGCTGCCCGCCGTGTACTCGGTTCCGGTGCGTGTGTAGCCGCGGAACTGGGGCGAGTTGAGGTTCTCGATCTCCAGCCGGCGTTCCTGCGGAAGAGCGAAGAAGGCGCGGGCCGCGTGCAGGATCTCGTCCCGGACGGATGCGGGAACGCCGTGTCCGGTGACGTAGAAGAACCCCACTTCGTGGGCGGCAGACCGGAGTTCGGCCAGGAAGGCGTCGCGGTCGGTGCCGGGGTCCCGGAAGCGGGAGATGTCGATGACGGGGAGGACGGTGGGCTGTGCCATGGGATTCCTTCGCGGCGGCAGCAGACCCGGACACGGCGGTGCGCGCGCCAACCGCCGTACGGGGACGGCCGGTTGACGACAAAGCGGTGGGATGCGCCGAGAGCGGGCGGGGTGGGGAAAGGGTGAGAGCGCGGTCGTTACACGAAGGTCAACGACAGATCTGGTCGAACTGGTCGGCGCGGCGGCTCACCCAGAACGGGTCGAGCAGCACCGTGTGTGCCTGGCCAGTGGTCTCCATGAGCGGATCAAAGCACACGCTCGCGGGTGCGTCCACCAGGCATCCCGACGGGTGAGACGGCCGCTGGGACGACAGAACGGCCGGGCATCGCCGCGGGGCCACCGCGCCCGCCGGTCACACCACGCTCACCGGATGCCGCACCACCGCGTCGAACAGATAGCCCTGGGTGTTGGACACGGCGACGTCCGGCTGGGTGCGCCCGGCCGTGTCCGTGGCGCGGGCCAACAGGTGGGTGGCACCGGGCACTTCGGGCCGCCAGTCGAGGGACCACCGGGTCCAGGTGTCGGCGCGGGGCCGGTCGTGCAGACGGGCACGCCGCCAGTGCGTGCCGCCGTCGGTGCTGACGTCGACCCGGGCGACGGCGCCCGCGCCCGACCACGACCGACCGTGCAGCACGTGCCCCTCGCCCGCCGTGAACGTCGCCCCGCTCGCCAACTCGAAGGCACTCTTGGTGACTTGGCGGGTGAGCGGCGCGCTGCCGCCCTCCGGGTAGGCGGCGCCGAACAGCCGGTAGAAGGTGGTGTTCCAGGGCGAGTAGAGCGGCTCGGCGGACACCTCGATGTCGCCGACCCACTTGATCGAGGCGATCCCCACCCAGGAGGGCACCAGCACGCGCACCGGATACCCGTGGTCGTACGGAAGGGGCTCGCCGTTCATCTCGTACGCGAGCAGGACGTCGTCCAGCGCCTTGGCCAGCGGCAGTGGGCGGCGGACGTGGCCCAGGCTCTCGCCGCCACTGACGTACTCGGCGTCCAGGCCACGCGGCTGCACGTCCACGGCGTGCCGGGACAGCCCGGCTCTGCGCAGGACGTCGGCGAGGCGCACCCCGCGCCAGCGAGCGACGCCGACCGCCCCCAGGGTCCACGCGGTGCCGGTGACCGTCTCGCCCTGCTGGGTCGTGTAGAAGGACCGGCCGTTCCCGGCGCATTCGACGAAGGCCGTGCGGGTGACGGCCGGCAGGGCGCGCAGATCGTCGTACCCGAACTCGACCGGCCGGTCCTCACCGGGGGTGCCGCGCAGCCCGCTCCCCCACAGCCGCAGCCGCCAGTCGTCGGCCTCCAGGACGGGGGTGGCGGTGTGGTTGCGCACGAAGAACAGCTCGTTCGGGGTGTGGTGGCCGATTCCGCGCAGCGCCTCCCAGCGGGTCTCGGCGTTGGTGCCACGCTCGATGAACCACTCCGGCGGCAGCGGCTTGACGATCCCGGCGACTGCGGCGCGGGCGGACCGGGTGCCGCCCAGTGCGGTCCCGGCGGCGGTGGCACCGAGCAGGGTGAACAGCCGACGGCGGGTGACCCCGTCGGCCCTGGCCTCACCGGCCAGCCACTGGCACAGTCTGCGGCGGTCGTAGTCGGTCTCGTGGCGGTGACCGGGAGGGCTGACGGGTGTCGGCATGGCGTGTCCTCGTCATGTCTGAGCGAACAGTGCGGGCGGCACGGAGGATCACGAGAAGTGCCGTCGGGTGCACAACCGGCTTGTGGGGCACGGCTGTTGGCAACAGCGCGGGGAGGCGGTCGATCAGCCGGTCGGTCGACACAGCGCGGCGGCCACGCGGACGAGGTCCACGGCGCGGCGGCGGGTCAGCGGCTGCGACAACGGCATGGCGGGATGCAAACACGCGGAGCGGAAGGTGTCAACGAGGCGTTCGCGTCGCCCCGGCCCGGGCGGGCAGTTCGAGGCCGAGGTTCTCGCGCAGGGTGAGGCCGGTGTAGTCGGCGCCGACGATCTTCCGCCTGCGCAGTTCGTGCAGCAGGCCGTTGACGACGAAGTCGTGCTGCTTCGGGTCGGCGAGACCGCCCAGGGAGATCACGTCCAGGACGCCGGCCCGGAACCGTTCCTCGACCGCGTCGGCGAGTTGCTCGGGGGTGCCCGCGGCGGCCCAGTGCCCGGTGTCCTGGGCGGCGACGATCAACTCCCGCAGGGTGTAGCCCTGTCGGGCGTAGCCGGTGAAGATGTCGACCCGGCCGCGACGGCGGTTCACCGAGGTGACCTCGGGCAGCAGGCTCTCCGGCAGCGTCGAGTCGAGAGCCACCTCGGACAGGTCGACGCCGCCGCCGAGCATGTCGGCGACCTGGGCGCGGCCACGGTCGAAGTCGATCGACTCACGCCTCTCCCGGACGAGCCGTTGCGCCTCCTCCTCGGTGGCGCCGTAGGTGGCGTGGAACGAGCTGAAGATCAGCGGCAGTCCGTCGGCCCGGCCGAACTCCTCGGCCTGGCCGCGGATCTTCCGGGTGAAGTCCCGCGCGTGGTCGAGGGTGGGCAGCGAGGTGAAGACGATCTCGGCGTAGCGGGCACCGAGTGCCGTGCCCGCCTCGGACTGTCCGGCCTGGATCTGCACCGGACGCCGCTGCGGCAGCGGCGGAATGTTCAGCGGACCGGCCACGTCGAAGAAGCGGCCGGAGTGGTGGATCGGGTGCACGCGGTCGCGGTGCAGCACCGCCCTGCCGTCCGCCCCGACGGTCAGCGCGCCCGGTTCCCAGCTGTCCCACAGGGCGTTGACCACGTCCAGTGTCTCCGCGGCGCGCGCGTAGCGGTCCTCGGGGCTGGGCAGTTCGCCGGAGCCGAAGTTCTCCTCGCCGATCGAGGAGGTCACCAGGTTCCAGGCCGCCCGTCCGTTGCTCACATGGTCGAGGGTGCCGAACAGACGGGCCAGGTTGAACGGGTGGTGGAACGTCGACGAGACCGTGGCGATCAGACCGATCCTCGACGTCACCTGGCTCAACGCCGAGACGAAGACCAGGGGTTCTTGCGAGCCGATCGCGCCCTGGGCGTCGAAGCTGAGCAGATCGGCGGTGAACAGCGCGTCGAACCGCGCCGCCTCGGCGAGCTTCGCCACCCGCACCGCGGTGTCCAGCGTGGACCGGGTCGGATCGACCGCCAGGTCGTACGTCTCGGACGTACCGCCGGCTCCGGTGACGGTTTTCAGCGTCCTGGGCTGCTTCGCGCTCATGACTCATTCCTTCTCGTCTCCGGACACACCGGGTCGGCGCGGTCCCGTCCGATCAATGATCGGCCGCGATTGCGAAGACTCTGTTGCGCCCGTATGTACGGGCAACAGGGCCGGTCGGCCGGGGGGTTGGTGAGTCGTCCGGACCCGCCACCGACGAACGGTCTTCCGCACCCCGCGGCCGAACGGCCTTCCGGACCCGCCATTGACGTACGACGAAAACGCTCCGTACGATCACGATCGGCATTGAGTGTCAGCGTCAAGCCCTGGCTCGCTGACCGGCAACCCTCCGACGCGGTGGGGTGCTCCAGGTGAAAGCCCGGCAGGATCATCGAGGATCCCTGCAAGCGCGAGGCCCTGTGGCCGGGGTCGGAGATGTGGAGGACGGTCGTGCGACACAGCAGTGACCCGAGTGCCTCCACCACTTCGCTGACGGCCGCGACGGTGTTCTCCCGGCTCTCGCGCCGCCGCCACATCGACCTGCAGCGCTCCGCCAGTTGTCTGTGTCGCGCCTGACCGCCTTGACCACGTCCGTCTGACTTCTGTCGCGGCCCACAGGCGTCTCCCGCAGCCTCTCGCGGTCTTGTCCGCACGTACGGGCCCGTTCCGCGGCCGCCCCGCGCAACCCCTCCCGCCTGAACCCCCGAACCGCACCGCCCCGTCGTCGGCGTCACGCCGAGCGGGGCCGCACGCCCGCGCGCAGCCGTGAGCCGCAGGGCATCACGCGCGTAGTGACACGAGTAGGAGCACCTCCGTGAGAGCACATCCGGACATCCGGCCCACCCGATGGGCGCCGCTGGCCGCCCTCTTGACCACCAGCGTCCTGCTGACCGCCTGCGGTTCCGGCGATGGCGGCGGCTCGGACAGCGGCACCGGCCAGGCGAAGTCCGGTGGCACCCTGACCTTCGCGGTGGGCTCCGACACCGGCTGCGTGGATCCGCAGCAGGTGGGCAGCAACGACACCATCTACTCGGTACGGCAGATCGTCGACTCCCTCACCGACCAGGACCCCAAGACCGGCAAGATAGTGCCCTGGCTGGCGAAGAGCTGGGAGGTCGGTTCCGACGCGACCACGTTCACCTTCCACCTCAGATCCGGTGTCACCTTCAGCGACGGATCCAAGCTGACCGCGCAGGTCGTCAAGGACAACTTCGACGCGGTGCCGAACCTCGGTGCGCTGGGGACCCTCGCCGAGGGCTATCTGAGCGGCGTCAAGAGCACCACCGTGGTCGACCCGCTCACCGTCAAGGTGACCTTCCAGCAGCCCAACGCCCAGTTCCTGCAAGCCACTTCGACGCACTCGCTGGGCATCGAGTCGTCGGCGAGCGTGAAGAAGACCCCTCAGCAGAAGTGCACCCAGGGCGTGGTCGGCTCCGGGCCCTTCACCTTGAAGAGCTATGTGCAGAACCAGTCGATCACTCTGGCCAAGCGCACCGGTTACGACTGGGGTTCCTCGCTGTGGAGCAAGAAGGGCGAGGCGTACCTGGACAAGCTGGTGTTCAAGGTGGTGCCCGAGGCGGGTGTGCGGGCCGGCAGTCTCCAGTCCGGTCAGGTGGACGCGATCAGCAGCGTCGGCAAGGCCAACGAGGCGGCCCTGAAGGGTGGCCAGGTCACCCTGGCACGACGGGCCAATCCCGGTGCGGTGTTCAACCTGGGGCTGAACAACTCCCGGCCGGTCCTGAAGGACGTCAAGGTGCGCCAGGCGATCCAGTACGCCGTCAACCGCCAGGAGATCGCCGACACGGTCTTCCCGACCGGCACCCAGCCGGCCACCAGCATCCTGGCGCGCACCACGCCGGACTACGCGAACCTGGGCAGCGACCTGGCCTTCGACGCGGCCAAGGCCAAGTCCCTGCTGGACGCGGCCGGTTGGAAGACAGGCAGCGACGGCATCCGTGAGAAGGACGGCGCCAAGCTGAACCTGACCGTCAAGTGGTTCGCGAACTCGGCCACGAACCAGCCGGCGCTGGAACTGATCCAGCAGCAGCTCAAGGCCGTCGGCATCGGCGTCGTCCTCAAGGAGCTGCAGATCTCCCAGGTCGCGACGGTGCAGCAGAGCGGTGACTTCGACGCGTTGTGGGGCAACCTCACCCGTGCCGACCCCGACATCCTGCGCACCCTCTACTCCACCAAGCTGGCGAACGCCTACCGCCTCCCGACGGGTTCGCTGGACTCGGCGCTGACCCAGCAGGCGGCCACGACCGACGCGGCGAAGCGGAAGGAACTGGCCGCGCAGGCACAGCAGTTGATCGTGCGGAACGCGTACATCATCCCCGTGGTCGAGCTGCAGACCCAGTTGGGTGTGGCGAACAAGGTGCACGACCTGGAGTTCGACGCGTCCAGCCGGATCCAGCTGCACGACACCTGGATCGGCTAGCACATGCGCCGCTACGTGATCAAACGCGTCGCGCAGGCGGTCGGCGTGCTGTGGGCGGCGTACACGGTGTCGTTCCTGGTGCTGGACTTCCTGCCCGGGGACCCGGTCTCGGCGATGGCCGGGGCCGGGGCCGACACCGGGCAGGTCGATCCGGCCCAACTCGCCGCGCTGCGCCACCAGTACGGCTTCGACAAGCCGGTCCTGGTGCAGTACGCCGACTATCTGGGCCGGGCGGTGCGCGGGGACTTCGGCGACTCGGTCTCCACCGGTCGCCCGGTAACCTCGACCCTGGCCGACGCACTGCCCCAGACACTGCAGTTGACCGGCGCCGCCCTCCTGCTGGCGGTGTTGCTCGGCGGCGGTCTGGCGGTACTGGCGACGTACACCTCCCAGCGGTGGCTGCGGCAACTGCTGTTGTCGTTGCCGCCGTTGGGGGTGTCGGTGCCGACGTTCTGGGTGGGCCTGCTGCTCGTCGAGACGTTCTCCTTCCGGTTGCGCTGGTTCCCGGCGTTCGGCAACGACGGACTGCGGGGCCTGGTCCTGCCGGCCGTGACGCTGGCGATCCCGACCGGTGCGCAGGTCGCCCAGGTACTGGCCAAGAGCCTGCTCACCGCGCTGGACCAGGCCTATGTGGAGACGGCCCGCGCCAAGGGCGCGGGCCGCTGGCGGGTCCATCTGCGGCATGCCCTGCGCAACGCGTCCCTGCCCGCGCTGACCGTGGTCGGCCTGCTGGTCGGGCAGTTGATCGCCGGTTCGGTGGTCGTCGAGACGGTGTTCTCGCGTGACGGCCTGGGCCGGGTGACGGCCGCCGCGGTCACGGCCCAGGACATCCCCCTGGTCCAGGGCGTGGTGGTGTTCGGGGCGCTGATCTTCGTGGTGACGAACCTGATCGTCGACCTCGTCTATCCGCTGTTCGACCCGCGGATCGTGGTGGCCTCGGGCCGGAAGGCGGGATTCGCATGAGCCAGGGTCTGATCGACGACGCCACCGGAGCCGCCCTCGGCCTCCCGGCCCGCCCGGTCGAGCCGGGCACCGACCCCGGACCGGGACGTCGCGTCGACCTCCCACGGGTCCGGCGGTTCCTGGTGCGCCGTCCCGGTCTCCTGTTGTCGGTGCTCATCCTCGTCCTGGTGGTGCTGGCCTCGTTCTGGCCGAACCTGTTCACCTCGCAGGATCCACTCACGGGGGTGCCGTCGCAGAACTTCCGGGGCCCGAGCGGCGCGCACTGGTTCGGCACGGACGAACTGGGCCGCGACGTGTTCTCCCGGGTGGTCCACGGAGCCCAACTGTCCCTGAAGGCAACGCTGATCGCGGTCGCGGTCGCCTTCGTGGTCGGCAGCCTGATCGGCCTGGTCGCCGGCTTCGTCGGCCGCTGGGTCGACGACGTGCTGATGCGCTTCGTCGACGTCCTGCTGTCGATCCCGGCGCTGTTCCTGTCCCTGGCCCTGGTCACCGCGCTCGGCTACGGCACGGTGAAGGTCGCGATCGCCGTCGGGATCGCCAGCGTCGCGAGCTTCGCGCGCGTGACCCGCGCCGAGGTGCTGCGGGTACGGCAGGAGGTCTATGTCGAGGCCTCGCGCGCATCCGGGATCCGCTGGTACTCGGTACTGGGCCGGCATGTGCTGCCCAACGCGGCGGGCCCCGTGATCGTCCTGGCCACCCTCGACTTCGGCTCGTCGATCCTCGCCGTGTCGGCCCTGAGCTTCCTCGGCTACGGCGCCCCGCCACCGGCGCCGGAGTGGGGGACGTTGATCTCCGACGGCCGCAACTACCTGGCGAACGCCTGGTGGTTGACCGCGCTGCCCGGGCTGGCGATCGCCGCGACGGTGCTGGCCACCAACCGCATCGCACGGGCGCTGGACGGCGAATGGTCCCGACAGCGATGACCGGCGAACCGACGAACGCACCTGGAACGGATGAGGACTTGAGCACCACACCGAGCACCGACCCGGTCCACCCCGAGCAGGGGGCCGCGCTGGAGATACGCGGCCTGTCGGTGTCGTACCGTACCCGTGGCGGCATCGTACGGGCGGTGCGGGACGTCGACCTGGATGTGCGGCCGGGCGAAGTGACCGCGGTGGTCGGCGAGTCCGGGTCCGGCAAGAGCACCACCGCGCATGCCGTCACCCGGCTACTGGCGCCGAACGCGGCCATCGACGGCGGCACGATCCGCTTCGGGCGGCACGAGCTCACCTCGCTGTCGGAGGCCGAACTGCGCACGGTGCGCGGCGCGCGGATCGGCCTGGTGCCCCAGGACCCGTCGGTGTCGCTCAACCCGGTCAAGCGCGTCGGCGAACAGGTCGCCGAGGTGCTGCGCATCCACGGTCTCGCGACCCGCCGCTCCGCGCCGGCGGAGGCGATCGACATCCTGGACCGGGCGGGGCTGCCCGACGCGGCCACCCGCGCACGGCAGTATCCGCACGAACTCTCGGGCGGCATGCGGCAGCGCGCCCTGATCGCCATCGCCATCGCCGCGCATCCGAAACTGATCATCGCCGACGAGCCGACCAGCGCGCTCGACGTCACCGTGCAACGTGTCATCCTCGACCATCTCCAAGGCCTCACCAAGGAGTTGGGGACGGCGATCCTGCTGGTGACCCACGACCTCGGGGTCGCCGCCGACCGGGCGCAGCGTCTGGTCGTCATGTCGCAGGGACAGGTCGTCGAGGCCGGTCCGACCCTGGACGTCCTGGACAATCCCCAACACGACTACACCCGACGCCTGTTGGCGAGCGCACCGAGCCTGGCTACCGCCCGCACCCGCACCCCGGTCGCCGCCCCCACGCCCACCGGGACGCAGCCGCTCGTCGAACTGCGGGGAGCGGTCAAGGAGTTCAGGCTGCCCCGCGTGGACGGCGCATCCCGGACAGTGCGCGCGGTGGACGACGTCAGTTTCACCCTCCAGCGGGGCCAGACCCTGGCGCTGGTCGGTGAGTCCGGTTCGGGCAAGTCGACCACCGCCCGTCTGGTACTGCGCCTCACCGACGTGACCGACGGACAGATCCTGTTCGACGGCGCCGACGTCACCACCGCCCGGGGCGCTCAGGCGAGGCAACTGCGCCGACGGGCACAGCTCGTCTACCAGAACCCGTACGCCTCACTCGACCCCCGCTTCTCCATCGGCGAGGTGATCACCGAACCGCTGCGCGCCTTCAAGGTCGGCGACCGCGCCTCCCGCCTCGCGCGCGCCCGTGACCTGCTCGACCGGGTCGCGCTGCCGGCGGCGACGCTCGACCGCCGTCCGGCGGAACTGTCGGGCGGCCAGCGCCAACGCGTCGCGATCGCGCGTGCCCTCGCCCTCTCCCCCGACCTGGTGGTGTGCGACGAGCCGGTGTCCGCGCTCGACGTCTCCGTGCAGGCCCACGTCCTGGACCTGCTCGGGGAGTTGCAGGCCGACACCGGGGTGGCCTACCTGTTCATCTCGCACGACCTGGCCGTCGTGCGCCAGATCGCGCACCAGGTGGCCGTCATGCGGGCGGGCCGCATCGTCGAGACGGGCGCCCCCGAGGACCTCTTCACCCACCCCCGCCACGAGTACACCCGCGAGCTGCTCGCGGCGATCCCCGGCCGCCGGGACGACCACGACCTGAGGACGCAGACCGCATGACCATCACCTCCCTCGCCTTCCTCACCCCGGGCAACTTCGCCGACGACGACCCCTACACCGGCCTGGAGGAGACGCTCCAACTCTTCGAGTACGGCGAGCGGTTGGGCTACGAGGGCGCCTGGATCCGGCAGCGCCACCTCGAACACGGCGTCGGCTCGGCCGCGGTGTTCCTCGCGGCGGCCGGACAGCGCACCGAACGCGTCGAGTTGGGGACGGCGGTCATCCCGATCGGCTACGAGAGCCCGTTCCGGCTCGCCGAGGATCTGGCCCTGGCCGACGTCCTGTCCCGGGGCCGCCTCCAGATCGGCTTCAGCACCGGCATGCCGCACGCCGAACTCCTCGGCGACCTGGTGTACGACGGCGACTGGCGCTCTTTCGACCTGTCCTACGGCCGGGTCGCCCGCGTCGTCGACAATCTGCGCGGCAATTATCTCGGCGGCCCGGACACGGTGATCCAGTCACCGGGCAACACCCAGCGACCACGGCTGCAACCGCACAACCCCGGCCTGGTGGACCGCATTTGGTACGGCGGGGGCAGTCTGCGTTCGGCCCGCTGGGCCGGTGAGAGCGGCCTCAACCTGCTGTCCGGGAACATCGTCACCGGCGAGGACACCGACGACTTCACCACCGCCCAGTCGAACCTCCTCGCCGCGTACCGGCGTATCGAGCCCACGGCCCGCGTCGCGATCGGCCGCGTCATCGTGCCGTTCGACAGCGCCGACCGGGCCACCCGCATCCGCTACCAGGAGTACGCCGCGAGCCGCCATGCCCGCACCCTGGCTCCCCAGGGCCCGAGGCGGACCCTGTTCGCCCCGGACGTGGTCGGCACGGCCGAGCAGATCCTGGAGCAACTGGCGGCGGACCCGGTGGTGTCGGCGGTGTCGGAGCTGCGCCTTGAGCTGCCGTACGAGTTCCGGCGCGAGGAGTACGAGCAGATCCTGCACGACATACGCCATCTGGTCGCTCCCGAACTGGGCTGGCGTCCGGCGCGGTTGGAGGCCGCGCGATGAGTGCCGTACGACTGGAGGTCCACTCCCGGGAGCCGTTCGCGGACGGTCATCGCTTCGCCGAGGGCGGGGCGTACGAGGTGCTCACCGCCACGGCTCACTACACCGTGGACCCCGAGGCACCCGCCCACCGCTCGATCACCGATCTGGACCTCGCGCCGCGCGACAGCGACGGCGCGGTGCGTTTCAGCGGGGACGTCGAGATCCTGCGGCCGGTCGACGGCGGGCGCCGTCGGCTGTTCTTCGACTGGGGCAATCGCGGCAACAAGCGGGCCGTCCAGTACTTCTGCGACGCCCCGCACACGAACCGGCCGCGCACGCTCGCCGACGCGGGCAACGGCTATCTGCTGCGACGCGGGTACACGGTCGTCTTCGGCGCCTGGCAGGGTGATCTGCTGCCCGGCGACGGGCGGTTGCTGCTCGACCTGCCCGTCGCGACACGCGGCGCGGAGCCCGTACGCGGCCTGACCACAGCCGAGTTCATCGTCGAGGAGCCCACCGCCTCCCTGCCGCTGTCGCGCTGGACGAGCACGAGGTCCTCCCCCGTGAGCGCGGCGGGCGAACGGACCGCGCGGCTCACCCGGCGGCGGTATCCGCACAGCGCACCGGAGGAAGTGCCCACAACGGCCTGGCGGTTCGCGCGACTGCAAGGAGGCGGCCGTGAGCTGAGGTCGCTGGCCGTCGGTGTCGTGCCGAGCCGGAGCGACCTGTATGTCGACGGCGGACTGCGGCCGGGCTGGATCTACGAACTGACCTACGAGGCCGAGGCACCGCTCGTCCTCGGCCTGGGTCTCGTAGCGGTACGCGACCTGGTCGGCCATCTCCGCCACGACCCGGCCCAACCCGTCGGCGAGATCAACTACGCGTACGGCTGGGGGCGTTCGCAGACCGGGCGCGCCATCCGCGACTTCCTCCACGGAGGTTTCAACGAGGACTCCGAAGGTCGCCGCGTCTTCGACGGGCTGCTGCCGCACGTCTCCGGCGCGGGCCGGCTGGACACCGAGCGGTTCGCCAATCTGACGGTGCCGGGCGGGCAGCAGTACGAGGACCACCTCAACGCGGCCGACGCGTTCCCCTTCGCGTACGCCGAGACGGTGGACCATCTGACCGGCGCACGCGACGCGATCATGAAGCGCGCGAGCGACCCGAAGGTGCTGCACACGCAGACGTCCACGGAGTACTGGCAGCGCCGGGGATCGCTGGCGCACACCACAACTGACGGGCGGGATCTGGGATTTCCGCCGAACGTGCGGGGCTATCTGTGGTCGTCGAGCCAGCATGTGGCGAGTCCGACTCCACAGGCTCCCGGTAAGGGCATCTGCAACCATGTCGAGAACGTCGTCGCCACGTCCGCGTTGTTCCGGGGCGTCCTCGACGCGCTCGACGCGTGGGTGAGCGAGGGGGTGGAACCGCCTCCGAGCGCGGTGCCCACTGTCGCCGACGGGAGTCTGGTGACGGCGGAGGAGTGGTCACGGCAGTTCCCGGTGGTGCCCTCGGCGCTGCGGCCGCACGGGCCCAACGAGCTGTACGCCGTGGACCGTTCGACCGTGCCGCCGGTCGCCGACCGCTCGCGCCGGTACACGGTGCTGGTCCCGGCCGTGGACGCCGACGGCAACGAGACGGCGGGTGTCCGGGCGCCGATGGTGTCCGTGCCGCTCGGCACCTACACCGGATGGAACACCCGCGCCCTGGGCCAAGGCCATGGCGCGCTGCACGAGTTCAGCGGCTCCACGTTCCCGTTCGCCGCCACCGAGGACGAGCGTCTGATCACCGGTGATCCCCGGCCGAGCGTGGAGAAGCGCTACGGTGACGCGGCCGGTTACGTCGCCCGGATCAGGGCGGCGGCCGAAGACCTCGCGGAGAGGCGGCTGTTGCCCGCCGAGGACGTCGAGCGGGCGGTGAGCGCCGCCGCGAACTGGTCGGCGCCCCGCCACGACGTCGAGTTGCCCTGACGGCGGTGTCGGTCACTCCGGCAGCAGGCGGATCATGTTCCAGGAGAGGGGCTCGAGTTCGCAGCGGAGCACCTTGCCGTCGATGGTGGTAGCCGTGGCCTGGTGCGGGACGACCCGGTCGGGATCGGCCAGGGTGTTGCGGGCGTCCGGGTCCGGGTCCGACAGCACGCTGTGCTCGGCCAGCCGGGACACGGTGGTGCCGTGCAGGGCGACCTCCAGTGGCAGTGATCGGGTCTGGCTGCGGTTGACCGCGAACACGGTCACCGCCCCGCTGGACTCGTCCAGCAGCGCCGTGGCGTGCAGCAGCGGCACTTCTCCGTATTTGACGGTCGGTTGAGTGGGGCCCTGTGGATCGACCCGGAGCACCCGACCACGGCCGTGTCGCGACGCCTGCGCGAACGGGAAGAACGTCGTCTGCCGCCAGGACGCGCCGCCCGGCTCGGTCATGATCGGGGCGATCACGTTGACCAGTTGTGCCAGGCAGGCCACCGAGACGCGGTCGGCGTGGCGCAGCAGAGCGATCAGCATCGAGCCGAGGACGACCGCGTCGGTGACCGAGTAGCTGTCCTCCAACTGTCGTGGTGCTTCGGGCCAGTTGGGCGGGTTCTCGTCGAAGTCCTGCTGGAAGCGGGACTGGTACCAGACGTTCCACTCGTCGAAGGAGATGTTGATCTTCTTCTCGGACTTCAGCCGTGCGCCCACGTGGTCGCAGGTGGCCACCACATTCTCGATGAACGCCTCCATGTCCACCGCCGAGGCGAGGAAGGAGTCGCGATCGCCGTCGCTCTCCTCGTAGTAGGCGTGCATGGAGATGTAGTCCACGAGGTCGTAGGTGTGCTCCAGCACGGTCGACTCCCAGGCGCCGAACGTCGGCATGCTCTGGCTGGAGCTGCCGCAGGCGACCAGTTGCACGTCCTTGTCGATCATGCGCATCGCGCGGGCGGTGGCGGCGGCGAGCTTGCCGTAGTCCTCGGCGCTCTTGTGGCCGATCTGCCAGGGACCGTCCATCTCGTTGCCCAGGCACCAGAGCCTGATCCCGAACGGCTCCTTGTCGCCGTGCGCAGCGCGCAGTTCGGACAGTGCGGTGCCGGAGGGGTGGTTGGTGTACTCCTGCAGTTCGATGGCCTCCGCCACGCCTCGGGTGCCGAGGTTGACGGCCATCATCGGTTCCCCGTCGTGGCCCAGCTTGCGCAGGAAGCCCATGAACTCCGACAGGCCGAAGGCGTTGGTCTCGGTCGCGCGCCAGGCCAGGTCGAGCCGGCGCGGTCGCTGGTCCACCGGGCCGACGCTGTCCTCCCACTTGTAGCCCGAGACGAAGTTGCCGCCCGGGTAGCGGATCGTGGTCACTCCCAACTCGCGGATCAGGGCGAGGACATCGGTGCGCAGTCCCGCCTCGTCGGCGGTGGGATGGCCCGGTTCGTAGATGCCGGTGTACACGCAGCGCCCCAGGTGTTCCACGAAGGAGCCGAACAGGCGCGGGTCCACGTCGCCGACGGTGAAGGCGGGGTCGAGCGTGAGACGGGCGGGGGCGGTGGGCGGTCGGGACATGGCGGCCTTTCGTGCACGGGCATGACGGCGGGAGAGAGGGGGTGGGGTGGGATCAGGTTCGGGCCACGGCTTCGGCGAGGGTCCAGGACTCGGGTGGCAGGAGCAGCGTCGAGACCCGTTCGCCGGGGTGGATCTGCTGGAGGGGTTCCAGTGCGAGGTCGCGGTCCTCGCGGGGGTCGGCCGCGGTGAGGGTGTGCACGGATTTGATGTCGAAGGCGCCGAACGCCGTGTGGTCGATGGTGAGTTCGACCGGTTCGCTGCCCCGATTGGTGGCGAAGACCGCCGCCTGGCCGCTCTCGGGGGCGTGCGTGACGGCGGTCGCCACCTGGGGGACGGCGCCGTGGGTGAGGGTCTCGAACCGGGGCGCGGAGAGCCGGGTGCGCAGGGCGTGGCCGCGGGCGGCGTGCGCGGCGGCGGCGAACGGATGGAAGATCGCCTGCTTGCTCGCTCCCCCACCGGGCTCGGTGAGGATCGGCGCGCTGACGTTGACGAGGAGGGAGAGGCAGCCGATCTTGACGCGGTCGGCGTGGTTGAGGATGCCGATGATCAGGTCACCGAGGACGACGGCGTCCAGGGCCCGGTAGGGGTCTTCGGTGATCCGGGGCGCGTGGCTGATCTCGTGGTTCTGGCCCTCGCCGACGGGTGAGGAGGTGGCGGCCGACGACCATACGTTCCACTCGTCCAGCGAGATCATCATCCGGCGTGGGGAGCCCAGTCTGGCGCTGACGGCGTCGCAGGTGTGGGTGACGTCCGTGATGAAGCGTTCCAGGCGCTGCCCGGAGGCGAGGTAGTCGCGGCGGTCGGCGGTGCCGTCGTAGTAGGCGTGCATGGAGATGTAGTCGGCGACGTCCAGGGTGAGTTCGGCCACCGTCGCCTCCCAGGCGCCGAAGGTCGGCATGTGCCGGAACGAGGAGCCGCAGGCGACCAGTTCGATGTCGGGGTCGACCAGCCGCATGGCCTTGCCGGCCTCGGCGGCGCGGCGGCCGTACTCGGCGGCCGTGGTGTGGCCGATCTGCCAGGGTCCGTCCATCTCGTTGCCCAGGCACCAGGTGCGTACCGCGTGCGGGGCGGGGTGTCCGTTGGCGGCGCGCTCGCGGGCGAGGGTGGTGCCGTCGGGGAGGTTGCAGTACTCGACCAGTTCGGCGGCTTCCTTCGGTCCGGCCGTGCCGAGGTTGACGGCCATCATGGGCTCGATGCCGTTTCTGCGTGCCCAGGGCAGGAACTCGTCGATGCCGACGTGGTTCGGTTCCAGGGAGCGCCAGGCGAGGTCGAGGCGGGTCGGGCGGTCGGCGGCCGGGCCGATGCCGTCGCGCCAGTCGTAGCCGGACACGAAGTTGCCGCCCGGGTAGCGCACGACGCCGACGCCCAGTTCGCGGATCAGCGCGGTGACATCGCCCCGGAAGCCGGCCTGGTCGGCGGTGGGGTGGCCGGGTTCGTAGAGTCCCGAGTAGACGCAGCGTCCCATGTGCTCCACGAAGCTGCCGAAGACCCGCGGATCGATCTCGCCGATGTCGAACAGGGGGTGGATGGTGAGGTGGGCCTGCTGCGGTGTGGTCACGTTCGGAGCCATTCCTTCGGCGGTGGGAGGGCGGGCAGGGGACGGTCGCGACGACGAGCGCGCGGGCGCGGTCAGCGACTGCTGCCGGCGAGCAGGCCACGGATGAAGTGGCGCTGGAGGAACACGAAGAGCAACACGGTCGGGATGGTCGCGAAGGTGCAGGCGGCCATCAACTGGCCCCACATGTCGGCACTGCTGACGCCGGCCTGCGCGCCGCTGACGTTCGAGGACAGGCCCGCGAGGAGGACGGCGAGCGTCTCGTGCCGCTCGTCGTTGATGGCGACGATCGGCCAGACCAGGTCGTTGTAGATGGTGAACAGCGACAGGACGGCGAGGGCCGCGAGGGCGGGCCGTAGCACAGGGACCACCACCGACCAGAAGGCGCGCAGCGGTCCGCAGCCGTCGATCCGTGCGGCGTCCAGGAGTTCGTCGGGGATCTCGCTGATGGTCTGCCGCATCCAGAACACGCTGAACGCGTCGACCGCTCCGGGCAGGATCAGGGCCTGGTAGGAGTTGATCCAGTTGAGCTGGCTCATCTCCAGCAGCAGCGGGATGATCAGGACCAGCGTCGGCATCATCAGGGTGAGCAGCACAAGCCCGAACAGCGCGTTCTTGAACGGGAAGTCGAACTTCGCGAATCCGTAGCCGGCCAGCGGGCTGAAGACAAGCAGCAGGCCGCCCTTGCCCACGACCACGATGCCGGTGTTGAGCAGGGCCCGCATGATCGGCGTGTTGTCGAACATGCCGGTCCAGTTGCGCCAGGTCGCCGTGCCGGGATCGAAGCCGAGGGGGTCGTTGAGGATGCTCGTTCCTGGTTTGAAGGAGGAGCCGACCATCCAGACGATCGGGAGCAGGAAGGCGACCGCGGCGAGCAGCATGCAGGTGTAGCCGAGCACGGTCCGGACGGGCCGCCAGGCGGATCCGGCGGCGGGTGCGGTGGGGGCGGTGAGTGGGGCGGTGGTCATCGGCTCAGTCCTCCCGGGAGCGCAGGACGCGGACCGCGACCAGGGACAGCAGGAGGACGAGGATCACCAGGAGGAAGGAGTTCGCCGCGCCCGTGCCGAGGTCGGAGGCCGAGATGTGGTGGTAGAGGTAAAGACCCGATGTGGTCGAGGAGTTGTACGGTCCGCCCTTGGTGATCATGAACGGCTCCAGGAACATCTGGGAGACGCCGAGGGTGGAGATGACCAGGAAGAAGCTGACGGAGCGGCGGACCAGCGGGAGTGTGACGGAGAAGAAGGTGCGCACCGGCCCGGCTCCGTCGAGGGCCGACGCCTCGTACACCTCGGGCGGGATGCCCTGGACCGCGGCCAGCATGATGATCAGGGCGAAGCCGCTGGTCTTCCAGAGGACGAAGAGCGCGATGGCCGGCTTGGCCCAGGCGGTCGTGGTCAGCCAGCCGATCTGCGGTCCGCCGAGCGCGCCGAGCACCCGGTTCAGCAGGCCGAAGTGGTCGTCGAAGATCAGGATGAAGGCCTGCGCCATCGCTGCCAGGGGTGTCACGTAGGGCAGGATCACGACGGTGCGCAGCGCCTTCTTGAACCTCAGCCGTGAGCGGGTCAGGAGGCTGGCGACCGCGACCGCGCCGAGGGTCTGGGCGGGCACGATCAGCAGCCACATCAGCCCGGTGTTGCCGAGCGAGTCCCAGAAGCCGGGGTCGCTCAGCAGGTAGGTGTAGTTCGACCAGCCCACCCAGCGCAGGGCGCCCGCGCCGTGCCAGTTGCTGAAGCTCAACTCCAGGGCGTAGCCGAGGGGGTAGGCCGTGAAGGCGGCGAAGAGCAGCAGGAACGGCGCGACCAGGCCGAGCCCCCACCAGCCCTCGCGCCGGGCCCGCACCGAGCCGGGGCGCCGGCCCGGGGGACGCCGGGCCGGGCGGGGCGCCGGGTTCTGCTCACCGGTCCTCGGCGCCCGTGTGTTCCAGGTCAGGTTCGTCATGCCCGTCAGGCCCGGTCGACGAGGTTGGTCTGGATGTCGGACGTGGACTTCTTGATGACGTCGGCGACGCTCATCTTCCCGTCCATCAGCTTCTGGAGGTTCGGGCCGAGGTAGGTGGTGGCGGCCTGGGTGAACCAGGACGGGATGCGGTAGCCCGCGGGGATGGCGAGCGAGGCCTTGGTGCCGACCTCCCACAGGTTCTGGTTGCCGAGGCCGGGCAGCGGCTTGAAGAGCGGGCTCGCCGGGTCGAGCGCGGACTTCACCGACGGCAGGGCGGTGTTCAGGCCGTTGGGGTAGACGCTGTTGCTGCCGAAGACGGCCTTGTAGCCCTCGGGGCTGTAGACCGCGTGCTCGTAGAAGAGCCAGGCGAGATCCGGCTCGGCCGCCTTGGCGGGGATGACGAAGGAGCTGCCGCCCATGACGCCGGAGCGCGCGCCGCCCGGTGTCCACGCGGGCAGTTGGCCCACCCGCCAGTGGCCGGTGCTCTTCTTGAACGTGCCCTGGACCAGGAAGTTGTACCAGATCGCCCAGGGGACGAGGGAGACCGTTCCGCCGTCGGCCTGCGCGATCTGCGCGGTGCCGGCGAACTTGCTGCGGGCTCCGAGGCCCTCGTCGGCGACCTTCTTGATCCAGGTGAGGGCGGTCCGGAAGGCGTCGGTGTCGAGGGTGAGCTTGCCCTTGGCGTCGACCAGGCCGGTGCCCTGCTGCTGGTTGACGAGCATCATCAGCCACTGCGTGGCCAGGTTCGGGTCCTGCTCCAGCGGGATCGGCCGGGCCTTGGCGTCGCGGCCCTTGATCTCCCTGGCGGCGTCCAACAGGGCGTCGTACGAGGTGAGTTGAGAAGGGTCGACCTTGGCGGCGGACAGGATGTCCTCGCGGTAGTAGAGCAGACCCGGGTCGGTGTCCCAGGGGATGCCGACCAGGCGGCCGTCGCTGGTGTTGCTGTCCAGCTTGTACTGCACGGTGTCGGCGCGGTACTTGGACATCTGCGCGGTGAGATCGGTCAGGTGCTCGGCCTGGCCCAGGACGCTGCCGTCGCCGAAGAAGGAGCCGTCGGGCACGCCCGCGCCGGAGATCAGGGCCGGGGGCAGCTTGGTGTCGATGTCGACGCCGACGAGCTTGACGGTCACCTTCGGGTACTTCTTGGTGAACGAGGGCACCACGCCGCGGAACACCTTCAGCAGGTCGTCGTCGCGGAACCACAGGGTCGCGGTGCCCTTCGCCTGGGTGGGCACGGTCGAGCCGAGTGCCTTCGGGGCCGCGCTGCTGCCGGGAGCACAGGCGCTGAGCGCACCGGTCGCGGCGGCCCCGATCCCGGCCGCGCCCATCAGACGCAGCAGGGATCGGCGTGAGGTACCGGCGGCGGGGCCCACGGCGGGTGCGGCGGCTCTGTGGTCGGAGCTGGACGATGACATGCGGGTCTCCTTTGACTGCCGCTGACTTCAGCGAGGCATGCGGGTGAGTGGGTGGGCGTGCTGACGAAGGCGTGAGTGGGGTGGCGACGCGCACAGGCGGTGCCACGGGATGAAGGGCGACGAGGGAGGACGTCACGGCCACTGGCGAGCGTGCTCGGGTGAAGCGGCTCCAGCGCCGACGTACGGTCCGTGTCTGTCGGTTTCGCCGCCCGGGGCCCGGTGGGGAGCTTCGGTCGGCCGATCAGGTTCCAACGTTGTACCTTTGTCGTGGCGGCTGCGTCAATAGCCTGGTCGGCACTTGGACGAGGTCTTGTCGCAACCCACGGCCCGACATGCCCCAGGTGGCGGTACCGTCAGGGCTGGCAGACACAGACGGGCCGCAGAGGCCGGGACCGGACACCCGGTCACCGGCGGCGGAGCCACCGCGGTGGCCGCGAGCGGCGACGAGCCCGGAGGATCAGATGGCCCAGCCCACCCTGCACGACGTCGCGGCGCGGGCAGGAGTGTCGATCAAGACGGTGTCGAACGTGCTCCGCGGAGTGGAGGGCAGGGTGTCGGCCCGGACCGCCGCCCGGGTGCACCAGGCGATCGAGGAGATCGACTACCGCCCGAACCTGTCGGCCCGCAGGTTGCGCACCGGCCGCTCCCAGGTGATCGCGCTGGCCGTGCCCGACCTGGGCAACCCGTACTTCGCCGAGGTCGCCACCGCGATGATCGGCGCGGCCCGGAAGGCCGGCTACACCCTGCTGATCGAGGAGACCGGAGGCGAGGCCGGTGCCGAACTCGGCGCCGCCGAGCATCTGCGCGATCCGCTCATCGAAGGGGTCATCATGTCGCCGCTGGACCTCGGCGGCGAGGCACTCGCACAGCGCACCAGGTCCATGCCGATCGTGCTGCTGGGTGAGAGCCAGCCCGATGCCACCGGCGATCATGTCGCGGTCGACCATGTCGCGATCGACAACGCGGCCGCCTCGCGCGCGCTGACCGGCCATCTCCTGGACCAGGGCATCCGCCGGATCGCGGTGATCGGCCGCCAGGACCACGCACCGCACGCCACCGCGACGGCACTCCAGCGGCTGAAGGGCTATCAGGAAGCGCTGGCCGAGCGCGGCCTGGCCTTCGACGAGGAGCTGGCCCCGGCCGTCCCCGGCACTCACTACAGCAAGGAGGCCGGCGCGCGCGCCGCCGCCGAGATCCTCACCCGGGGCGAGCGCCCCGAGGCGCTGTACTGCTTCGCCGACGTGCTGGCCATCGGTGCCCTGCGCGCCGCCCACGACGCGGGGCTGCACGCACCCCACGACTTCGCCCTGGCCGGGTTCGACGGCATCGACGAGGGGCGTTTCACCATCCCCACCCTGACCACCATCCGGCCCGACTACGCCGACATGGCGCAGCAGGCCGTGTCCGCGCTGACCGAACGCATGAGCACCGAGGACCCGATCCCGCCACGCGAACTGCGCTGCGGCTGGGAGCTCGTCGTCCGCGAGAGCACCCAGCCCACGCCGTCCCCGAACTGAGCGACGCACAGCACCGGTTGCCCGCGCCCCGGTGACCCGGGCGGATCCAGCGGCGGGCGGGCCGGTGAACTACGGCCCGCCCGCTGCGAGTTCCTACTGGATGCCCTCCTTCACCAACCGCCACTGCTGGCCGTTGTAGCCGGTGGTGGACCACTGGTCGGCGATCGCGCCGTCAGCCGTCGAGTTCTGGTAGATCTCCAGCAACCTGCCGCTGTTGGCGTTGATCCAGTAGCCATAGCCGGAGTCGGTCGGGTTCGGAGTCCACCGCTGGGACGCGGTCCCGTTGGACGAGTTCTGCACGACCGCTGCGCCGTTGGCGGTGGACGCTCCGCTCACCGTCAGCAGCTTGCCGCTGTTGAGGTTGGCCAGTGTGTAGCCGCCCGAGGCGGACGCGGCGATCCGCCAGACCTGGGTGGGGTTGTTCGTGTCCCCCCACTGTCCCGTCGGGGCGCCTTCCGCGGTCAGGGCCGACGCGGTCTCCAGGTACTTCCCGCTGGTGCGGTTGACCAGCTTGAACTCTCCGTCCGCGGCCGTGCCCGACCGGTAGACGTCGATGGCGTCGAGTTCCGCGTACGTTCCGTTGTAGCCGAAGGTGATCGTGTTGTTCCCCGCGTTGAGGCTCGCGGTGAACTGGGCCCAGCCGAAGCGGCCCCAGTCGACGGTGGCCGGATAGCTGAGCGTGGTGGCACTGCCGCCGTTCACGCTCACGGTGTGACTGCTGGTGGCGCCCGTTCCGTTGTCGTAGCGGACGTTGACGGTGTACGTCCCGGCCGTCGGCACGTTCACGTGGGTGAAGGAGACCTTGCTGTCCGAGTAGTTGATGTTGCCCACCTTGCTGCCCCCGTCCGCGTCGGCGTGGGAGACGAGCGTGGTGTCGGTCAGGGTGGCGCGCTCGGCCTCGTAGTGGTGGGCGTTGAGCGGGATCGATCCGACCCGGATGTCGTTGTAGGTGGTGGCCGAGTTCTCCACGTCGGTGGCCTGGAACAGGGTGTTCCCGTCCACGCTGGTGTCGAAGGCCTGGGCGAAGCCGGCGAAGGTGCCGCCCTGGGTGTCACTGGAGTCGTAGGTCACCGCATACGGCAACCGCTCCCAAGGTCCCTGGCCGAGGTTGTAGTTGACCATGAAGTTCTGGCCGCCGCTGATGTTCCCCGACGCGTCCAGTCCCCACTTCGAGGAGACGATGACCATGCCGTTCGGGCCGCCCGCCGGGACCCACTTCACGAAGGGCGAGGATCCGATGCCCCGGCCGTTGGCGAGCTTGATCGGTGTGCCGAGGTCGTTCGCGGTCCAGGTGATGCCGTCGTCGGAGAACTTGTAGTAGACCACTGCCGTGTTCAGCGACTGCGAGGGGCGGTTGACGACCTCGTAGACCGCCATGTACTTCCCGTTCGGCAGCGCGGTCACCGTGATCATGCCGGGTCTGTCACTGCTGTTGGGGATCGCGGCGACGTTGCCCTCCGTGCCCCAGGTGGCTCCGCCGTCCGCCGACACTCGGTAGGAGACGGCCTGGAGTACGCCGTTGGCCTTCTGCCGCTCGTCGGAGAAGTAGCAGACCAGGTCTCCGGCCTCGTCCAGACCCAGCGACGGCTCCCACACGGTGGTGGTGGTCGAGGTCGGGCTCGGGTCGTACACGGCGGGGCCGCCGCTGTCCACGGTGCTCAGGTAGGACCAGGTCGCGCCGTGGTCGGTGCTCTTGTAGACCACGAGCCGGCTGCTGGACTTGTCCGACGGCATGATGTTGCCGGCCAGGAGAATCGTTCCGGCCGCGAGACCGTCCGTGGCCTGCGGCACCTCGTAGAGGAACGGCTGCGAGGTCTTGATCAGCGAGGAGAAGGTGTTTCCCGGCACCACGTCGCTCAGGTGCGTCCAGGTCACTCCGTTGTCGTCACTGGAGTAGATCGGGTACACCTGCTTTCCGTTGACCCAGACCAACTGGTCGTAGGTCACCAGGATGCGGCCGTTGCTGGAGCCGCCGTGCTTCAGCACGATGGTCTTCGCGTAGGTCGTGCCGGCGGGATCGAAGGAACTCCCCGCGGCGGGCGAGTACACGAGCGAGCCGTTGCCGGTGGTGACGGCCCACGCCGTGCCGGGAACGGCGACCAGCGCCACGCAGGACACGAGCAGGAGGAGCCACCGCAGGGCGGCGCGCCCCAGGGGGAAGGAAGGACGTTCGGGCAGGCGCATACGAGTCCTCATCAGCGGGTGGGGTGGGGTGACTGCGACCCGGCGGAGCGCTCCGCCGGGGCCGGGCGACGGCCGGCACCAGCCGTGCCGGAAGCAGCGCGGGGGCGAGGATCACCCGACCACCACGTCTGGTTCCAACGTTGTACCTAGCGGGCTGACGGGCGTCAATAGATCTGTCCCACCCCGAGTGCCGAGCAGAAGATCGAGGACGGCTCCGAGCCCTCGCCACCGATTGCGGTGCGCCTGCGGCGCGAGTTGCTGATCGTCAGAAAGGAACGCCCGCACCGAAGTGCCCCACTATGCCTCACCGGCTTCGACGGACTGGCGCTGACCTGCTTGGCGACAGCGCCCAGAACCAGATCCGGCCGGAGGGGCGCCCGGACCCCAGCGACCCGAAACAGCACCACTCAGGTTGTCTCCGCCGTGCGCCGGGGGATCCGTCGCGTCGATCGTCTGCTTCCCGGTCATCCCGCCGCCGTCGACCCGTTCACCGGTTTCCTTCCTCCTGATCGGCGACAAGCATGATGCCGCCGCGGAGCCCGCCCTTCGCCAACATGGTGTGTGCTTCGGCGACCCGCTCGAACGGGAACGTCCTGGTGACCCTCAGCCGCAGCCGACCGCTCTCCACCAGGCCTGCCATTACGGCGAGTTCGGCACCGTCCGCACGCGCCTGGGCCAGGCCGACCTTGATGCCACGCTCCGAGGGCGGTGTGTTCGGCGGCCTCACCGCGACGAAGGAGCCACCGTCGCGCACGGCCCCGATCACCGAGGACCCGAGCGACGCGGCGTCGAGGAGTCCGTCGACCCCGCCCGGCACGGCCTCGCGCACCGCGTCGGCGGGACGGTCGCTGCGGGCGACGAAGGTCGCCCCGAGGTCGGTGAGGTACGACTCGTCCTCCGGAGCGGCGACGCCGACCACCCCCAGACCCTGGTGCCGGGCCGACTGGACCGCGAAGCCGCCGGCCGCTCCGGTGACGGCGATCCGGTCACCGACCTTGAGCCCGAGTATCCGCAGCGACTGCGCCGCGGTGTGGGCATTGAGCGGCAGCGTCGCCGCGGCGGCCGATGCCACGCCCGCCGGGGCGGGCGCGAGGGAGGCCGCGGGCAGCACCACGAACTCCGCCTGTGTACCGATCTTGGTCTCCGGCCAGTTCGACATCGCCGGCACGGCCTGCCCGATGTCGAAGCCGGACACACCGGGCCCGAATCGCCTCGACGGTCCCGGCGGCGTCGACACCGAGGACGTACGTCGGTCCCGCAGGCACCATCGGCCCCAAGTAACCCGCCCTGGCGACCACGTCCAGCGGGTGTAGGGCGGCCGCGCGCACCCTGACGCGCACGTGACCGGCGGTGACCTCGGGAACCGGACGTTCGCCGACGGTGAGGTCATCCGGGCCGCCGAACGCGGTGAAGTGACGGCACGCATGGCGCCGAGCGGACCGGTGTGCGGGGACTTCGTCATCAGGAGATTCCTTGCGCAGACAGGGGGGGGCGACGGCCGGGGTGATCCGGATTGGACCGACGCGATGGGCCATGGCACCACCCTCACCCCGTCCCGCCCGGTGCCCCCAGCCAGACCGCCGCACCGCGGCCAAAGATCCATGGTGATCGATGAGGCGCCTCTATGATTCCGCCATGGATGCGACGGACCGGCGGATCGTGCAGTGCCTTCTACGGGACGGACGGGCGTCCTTCCGGCGTATCGCCGAGGTGGCCGAGGTCTCCGAGCAGACCGTGGCCCGTCGCTACCGCGCCCTGGTCGCCGACGGAGCCGTCCGCGTACGTGCCCTGCCCAGCCACGCACAGCTCGGCGACCGGACCTGGTTCGTGCGGGTCCAGTGCCGTCCCGACGCCACCGACGCCCTCGCGGACGCACTCGCCGCCCGCGAGGACACCTCCTACGTCAGCGTCACCTCCGGCGGCTCCGAGATCGTGTGCCAGACCCACACCGGCCTCCGCGACCAGGGCGGATCGGTCCTGCAACGCCTGCCACGCACCGCGAAGGTTTTGGGCTTCAACGCCAGTGCGGTCATGCACATGTACCTGGGCAGCGGCGCCAAATGGCTCGCGTTCGACGACCCGCTCACCGACGACCAGGCGGCTCTCCTGCACGCCTCCGACCACCAGCAACGCGCCACCACCGGCGGAGACCTGGCGGCGCAGGAAGTCCCGAACGCGGCAGTGCCGCGCGAGCAGGACGGCCCGCTGATGGCCGAACTCGCCCGCGACGGACGGGCCGGAGTGGTCGAACTCGCCCGTGCCTGCGGCTGGTCGAAGTCCCGGGTCTCCACGCGCCTGGAGGAACTGCTCTCGGCGGGTGCCCTGCGCGTCGCCGTGGACCTGGCCTACCCGCGCTTCGGCTTCCATGCCCCCGCCTACCTGTGGCTCACCGTCGCCCCGGGCCGGCTGAACGCCACCGGCGAGGTCCTCTCCGCCCATCCCGAGACCACCTTCGCCGCCGCGGTCACCGGATCCGCCAACCTCGTGGTGACGGTCACCTGCCGCACCATGGACGACCTCTTCTCCTACGTCACCACCAAGGTCGGTGCCCTCGAAGGGGTCCAGCAGGTCGACGTCGTCCCGGTCCTGCACCGCCTCAAACAGGCGGGCACCCGGCTCCGCGACGGCCACCTGATCCCGACCTGACCGCTACCGGTCGACGATCACGGCTGAGCGTCCGCCGTGCCGTCCGATGCCGTGATCGGCGCCAACTCCTGGTCCACGCGCACCCGTTGCCGTATGCGCCGGTCTCGGTCGTGGCCGTGGTGGGCGAGCATCGCGACGCGGGCCGCCTCGGCGTCCTGGGTCCGGATGGCCTCGGTGATGGCGCGGTGTTCGGCGAAGGCGGCGGTGAAGGTGTCGGCGACTTCGGGGGTGCGCCAGGGCGCGCTCGTCTTCACCTGGGCGTCGAGGGTCCGCAGCAGGGCGACGACGGTTCCGTTGTGGGCGGCTTGGCGGACCGCGTCGTGCCAGTCGTTGAGGCTCCGTCGGATGTGCGCGGGTTCGTTCAGGGACCGGGCGTGGTCGAGGTGGGCGTCCAACCGCACCATGTCGACCGGGCTGCGGCGCAGCGCCGCCGATTCGGCGGCCGTGGCGTCCAACACCGCCTGGATCTCGAAGAGTTCGAGCATCTCCTCGTCGGAACGCAGCCGCAGCGTGAACCCGCGCCGGGTGGGCACCAGCAGCCCGTCCCGCTCCAGCAGGGCCAGCGCCTCGCGCACCGGGGTCCGGGAGACCGCGAACTCCTCGCTCAGCGCGAGCGGTACGAGCGAGGCGTCCGCCGGGTAGTGCCCGGAGGTCAGCCGCTGCCTGAGGGTGTCGTAGATCGTGTCCCGTGTGCTCTTCATCCGCTTCCTCGTCGTGGGCCCGTGGGCCGGGACCGATCATGCCCGATGCGGGGGCGGCCCGTCACGGCCTGCCGGTCGCTAGGGGCAGTTCCGGGTGGGCCCGCCACTCGCTGAGCGAGCCGTCGTAGAGGACGACGTCGTCGATGCCGATCTCGTGCAGGGCGAGTGCCAGTCCGGCCGCGTTGATCGCCCCGCCGCAGTAGAGGACCGTCCCGGCTCCCTGCCGCAGGCCGTGTTCGTGTGCCAGGCGGGCGGTGCGCGCGGGGTCGAGTGTGTGGTGCGGGCCGAGGAGGTCGGCGTAGGGCAGGTTCGTGGTGCGGGGTATGTGTCCGGAGCGGGGGCGGGCGGGGTCGCCCAGGTACTCGGTGCGGCGCAGGGCACACACGGCCGGGGTGGGGTCGTCCGCGTCGGCTATGCGACGCATCCGGTCCAGGTCCGTGAAGTGCTCGCGGGCCGGGGCCGCGACGACGTCGCCCGGTGACGGTGGTGTCTCGCGCCCCTCGGTGACCGGGAGTTGGGCCGCCTCCCATGCGGTGAGTCCGCCGTCGAGGACCCGGACGCGGGTGATGCCCGCCGAGCGCAGGACCCACCACACGCGGGCGGCCCAGGCGCCCGTGAGTCTGTCGTAGACGACGACGGTGGAGTCCCGGCCGATGCCCAACTCCCGTGCGTGGGCGGCGATGTGATCGCTGGACGGTCGGGTGAAGGGGAAGGGGGCCTCGGGGTCGGAGAAGCCGGCCATGAGGTCGGCGAAGTGGGCGCCGGGGATGCGGCGTTCGGTGTGCAGGGCGAGACCGCTGACGAAGACGGTGGTGCCGTCCGGTTCGGTGCGCCGGTCCACGGTGGCGTCGAGGAGAACGACGTCGTCCAAGTGCCCCTGCAACCAAGCCGCGTTGACGAGAACGGAGGCGGTCATGAGCGGCCTCCCGAGCGGGCGCGGTGACGCCACTCGCCGCGTTCGGGGCGGGCGAGGCCGAGGTTGTCGCGCAGGGTGCCGCCCGTGTAGGCGGTGCGCACAAGGCCGCGGCGGCGCAGTTCGGGGACGACGTGGTCGGCGAACTCCTCGAAGGCGGCGGGGACATGGGTGGCCTGGATCATGAAGCCGTCGGCCGCGCCGGCGTCGAGCCACTCCTCCATGGTGTCGGCGATGTCCGCGGGCGAGCCGATCATGTTGCCCTCGGTGCGGGCGCCGTACCAGCGGCCGATCTCGCGCACGCTGAGCTTCTCGCGTTCGGCGAACTCGACGACTTCGCGGTAGTGGCCCTCGACTCCCACCTCCGCCAAGGAAGGCAGCGGACCGTCGAGGTCGTAGCGGGTGAGGTCCACGTTGACGTGGTAGGCCAGCCGCGACAATCCGGCCTCGGGATGCACGAGTTGGGTGAACGCCTCGTGTTTGGCGAGCGCGTCCCGCAGGTCGGTGCCCACGACCGTCGTCGCGGCCGGGAGCACCTTGAGCTGTTCGGGATCACGGCCGTGCGCGGCGGCACGGGACTTGATGTCGGCGTAGAAGGCGACGGCCGACTCCAGCGACTCGTGGCTGCAGAAGATGACGTCCGCCCAGCGGGCCGCGAAGTCCCGGCCGGCCGGGGAGGCGCCCGCCTGGATGATCACCGGGTAGCCCTGGGGCGGCCGGGGAACGCTCAACGGGCCGCGTACGCCGAAGCGTTCGCCCTTGTGGTCCACGGCGTGCACCCGGTCGGGCCTGCCGTAGATCCCGCTGTCCTTGTCGGCGACGATCGCGTCGTCGGCCCAACTGTCCCAGAGTCGGGTGGTGACCTCCAGGAACTCCTCGGCCCGGTCGTAGCGGGACTGCCGGTCGGGGAGTCTGTCCTGACCGAAGTTCTGGGCCTCGGCGTCCTGGAAGCTGGTGACCACGTTCCAGCCGGCCCGGCCGCCGAGGAGGTGGTCCAGGGTGGCCATGCCGCGGGCGACGTGGAACGGCTCCTGGTAGCCGGTGGACACGGTGGCGGCGACGCCGAGGTGTTGCGTCGCGGCGGCCATCAGCGTGATGACCGGGATCGGGTCCAGGCGCGGGGTGCCGGTGCCCCAGGTGACGGCGGGGTCGTAGGAGTCGCCGAGGCTGCGGGGCACGGCGAGGGAGTCGGGGACGAACGCCATGTCGAAGCCGGCGCCCTCCAGGACGCGGGCGATACGGGTGTAGTGGGCGGCGGTGAGGAAGCCGTCGCCGGCGTCGGGGTGCCGCCAGCCGACGGTGCCCTGTGGCCCCGCGTTGAGGAAGGCGGCGAGGTGCAGGCGGGGGCCGGGATCGGCGTCGTCGGTCGTCAAGTGGTGCTCCCTGAAAGGTCGTTCGGCGGTCCGGCTCAGACGGCGAGCAGGGACAGCTCGTCGAGCAGGGCCACGGCGAAGGACCCGGTGCCGGTGGTCCGGGCACCGGCGCGTTCGGCCGCGACGGCGTACGCGGCATGCGCGACGGCGGTGGCGCTCAGCGCGTCGGGGACGACGGCGAGCGCGCCCGCGATCAGCGCGCCGAGGCTGCATCCGGCACCGGTCACCTGGGTCAGCCGTATGTCGCCGCCGGGTACGGCCACCGTGCGGGTGCCGTCCGTCAGGTAGTCGGTGGGGCCGCTGACGGCGACGATCGCGCCGGTGCGCCGGGCGAGGTCCTCGACGACACCGACGGCGTCCTCGGAGGAGAGGGTGGTCTCCACTCCCCTGCCGGTGCTGTCGCCGCCCGCGAGCGCGGTGAGTTCGCTGGCGTTGCCTCGGATGACGGTGGGCCGGTACTCCAGGAGGGAGGCGACGAACGCGTCGTACTCGACCGCCCCGGCGCCGACCGCGACCGGGTCGAGGACCCAGCGGGTGCCCGCCGCGTGGGCGGTGCGGGCGGCGGCGGTGACGGGCTCGGCGGGGTTGCCGATCAGGGCGGCCGTGTTGATCCAGACGGCGCCCGCGCCGGCCGGGAAGACGGTGGGGAAGTCGGCCGCGGCGCCGATGGCGGGGCCCGCGCCGACGGCCAGCAGGACGTTGGCGCTGAGGTTGGCGGCGACGTAGTTGGTGAGGCCGTAGACGAACGGGGAGCCGGAGCGGATGGCCGCGATGCCTTCGGCGACCGACGGGTCTGCGTAGGTGATCTCTTCCATGTATGCAACTGTATGCAGCAGTGCCGCCGCCCCTCCAAGGCCTTGCGGCCTCATTTCACGAAGGTGCAACAACCGGCCGGGATCGTCCTTCCACGGCCCTGCACGGCTCTACGCGGCCTTCCGCTTTTCGCCGCGCCCCCGCTGCCCGAGTACGTAGCCCGCCTGAAGACGCGTCCTGGCTCCCAGCGCGTCCATGAGCTCGGCGATGCGCCGCTGGCAGGTGCGCAGGGAGATGTCCAGCCGCCGCGCGATCACCTTGTCCTCAAGGCCGTTGAGCAGCATGCGCAGAATGGCGTCGTCGATCAGGGCCGAGGTGGAGCGTGCGCTGTCGTGGTCGTAGCTGCCGTCGAAGGGCCGTGCCTCGCCCCACGCGCCGGTGAGGGTGTGCCGTAGCGCCGCGACCACGGACTGCTCGCGGACGACGCTGAGCCCCGGGCCCTCCCCGGCGGGGACCACGGCGACCTCGGCGTCGACGACCAGCAGCCAGGCCGGAGGGGAGACGGTCGTGCGCACCTGGCCTCCGTCGGCGATCAGCGTCTCCACCCGCTCGCGCACCCGTACGTCGAACCTGGCCGACTCCGGCAGCAGCACCCTGAGGAGGTCGGACCGCGTCCCCGCGCTCCGCAGCCACGCGCCACGGTCCAGGTCGGCGGGTTCCTCCCACGGGTCCTGGGTGGGGAGGGAGAACAGGATCTCCCGCTTCGCCTCGACCGTGATCGTGGTGAGGACGCCCCGGGCGGCTCGCGGGTCCTCGACGCGTTGCACGTGCGGATGTTGGGGCTCGCCCGAGAAGTTGGCCCGGTACAGCGGGAGCAGGCTGTGCATCTGCTGCCGCAGCCGCTCCAGTTCGTGCTGCCGTTGCCGCAGCGCGTCGTCCTGCATCGCCAGTAGTTGCAGGGAGGCCGACATCGGGTTGACGGCGACGTAGGCGTAGGTGCAGCCGTGCACCAGATGCAGAAGGCGCAGCCGGAGGAGATCGTCGATGGCGGCGGCCGCCTCGGCCTCGGAGATGCCGAGTTCGCGTACACACCGCTGGAGGTCGACGTACTCGCTCTGTAAGGCGAGCGTGTACACGTCGCCTGCCGCGGTGCCCGCCTGCGGGACGTCCGGCAGGTCCGTTATGCCACCGATGCTCACGGTTCGTCTCCCCCTCGTAATCGTGCCTGACGCAAGTCTGTGGCTGCCCGGCAAGGGCGTCCCCCGGAGATTCTTCAACAGGAACAGATCGTGCGCCGAACCCTCTGGCGCTTTGTTCACCGTCCCGCAACACCTGGGCAGCGCACGCCGGTTGACCGCGTCCGTCACACCCCGGACGGCCGCGGCAGAGACAAGGAGATTCATGAGTAACCGTCAGCCCGAGGCACGTTCGCAGGGCCTCTGGTCCGACTTGGTTCCCGTCGCCGCCGCGCCGGAGGAGTTCGTGGCCTCTCGCGGCTCCGTCCTGGGCCGGATCCGCTTCACGGACGCCCCTGCCGACGCCGTTCTGGACGACGCCACTCCCCTCCTGACCACCCATATGACCAACGAGCACGTCCGTCCCGTCGAGGAGATCTGGCGGACGGCCCTCCCCGTGCGGACCGGCAGCACCGACGACGCCGTCTTCGCCGAGGACGGCGAGCATCTCTTCTACGCGGTACGGCTCGGCCCCAGGCCGGTGTACCGCCGTCAGGTGCGCGAACTGTACGAGAACGCCCTGGGGTTCACCTGGGAGCGTGGCTACACGGACCTGGTCCGCATGTGGAACCTCATCGGCGGCATCACCAGCCCGAACGCGGACGGCCTGGAGATCTACCGCGACTTCTGCACAGGCCGGGCGGAGGCGTTCGCCGCCTTCGCCGACCGCTTCCCCCGACTCCCGGCCGCCACCGGCATCGGCACGCTCTCCCCGGGCGTCGACGTCTGCTTCATCGCGGCGAAGCCGGGCCGGGCCGCGCACCTGGAGAACCCCCGGCAGACGCCCGCCTACAAGTACCCCTCCCAGTACGGGCCGAAGTCGCCGAGCTTCGCCCGCGCCACGTTCCTGAAGGACGCCGGCGCGCCGGGTTCCGTGACGGGGAGCCTCTTCGTCTCGGGCACGGCCAGCATTCTGGGCGACGACACGGTGCACGCCGACAACGTTGCCCTCCAGACCGAGGAGACGCTGCGCAACATCGAGGCGCTCGTCGGCGGCGACAACCTCCGCGCCCACGGCCTGGACGGTGCCGGGTACGACGTCAAGGACCTCGACCAGGTCAAGGTCTATGTGCGCGACGCCGAGCACCTTCCCGTCGTACGGAACATCTGCGAGTCGACGCTCCCCGCCGACACGGACATCTCGTATTTCAACGTCGCGGTCTGCCGGCCCGACCTGCTGGTCGAGATCGAGGGAGTGTGCAGGTGACGGACATCCTCACGGACCTGCCGACCGCTCCGACCGAGACCGTCCCGACAACCGGCAATCTCTCCCTGCGACTTGAGGACCTCGCGCGCCGCAACGGCTGGCTCGGCCGGACCGCGTACCTCCAGGGCACGCACCGCTACTCCTACGGCGAGGTGTACGAGCAGGTTCGCCGAACCGCCGTGTCCCTGCGGGGACTTGGTGTCGAGCGCGGGGACCGGGTGCTGCTGGCGCTGCCCGACAGCGTCGCCTTCGTGGTGACGTTCCTGGCCGTCCTGCGGATCGGCGCCGTGGCCGTACCGGTCAACACCTTCTTCCACGCGGACGAGTTGCGCTCCAGCGAGGAGATCGCCGAGGTCTCGCTGATCGTCGCCGACGCCTCGCTCCGCGCGGAGTTCCACGGCCGGGCCGTGACCCCGAGGGAACTGACGGAGGCCTACGACCCCGCAGGCGCCGACGCCCCGGAGCCGCTCGCGTCGGACGCCCCCGCCTTCGCCGTGTTCACGTCCGGCACCACGGGCGCACCCCGCCTCTGCTTCCACGCCCACGGCGACGCCCTGCACTTCGACCGGGCGATCGGCAGCGTCCTGGCACTCCGCCAGGGCGAGGTCTGCTACTCCGTGTCGCGCATGTACTTCGCCTACGGGCTGGGCAATTCGGTCCTCCTCCCCCTCCAGCGAGGCGCCGCCGTCGTCCTCTCCCCGCAGCGCGCGGACGAGACGAACGTCCCGCAACTCCTCGAACGCCACGGCGTGAGCGTCTTCTACGCCCAGCCCAGCTTCTACGCCAGGGTGCTCGCCCGCCCTCAAGTCGCCGACCTGCTGGGCCGGTTGCGGCTGGCGCTGGTCGCCGGCGAGACGCTGCCCCGGCCGCTGGAGGACAGGCTGCGCCGCGTCCTCGGACCACGGCTGCTGAACATCTGCGGGACCAGCGAGATCGGGCACGCCGTCCTCGCCAACGGCCCGGACGAGATCCACCCGTACAGCCTGGGCCGGATCCTCCCGCCGTACCGGGCGCGGGTCGTCGACGACGCGGGCGAGGTCGTCCCGGAGGGCGAGGTCGGGCAGTTGCAGATCTCCGGCCCCGGCATCGGCCCCGGAGTGAAACGGGGCGGCCTGCCGCCGCACCGCCTACGCCCTGAGGAGTGGTTCACCACCGGGGACTCCGCACGCGTCGACGCCAAGGGGTTCGTGTGGCTGCTCGGGCGTGTGGACGACATCGAGATCGTCGCCGGTGCCAACGTCCATCCCACCGAGGTCGAGGACCTCATCACCGGAATCGCCGGGGTCCGCGAGACCGCCGTCTGCTCGGTGCGCCGGGCCGACGGCACGACGAGCCTGCGCGCCTACGTCGTCCCCGAACCCGGAGCGGACCGGCTGGCCACGCTGGCGGCCACGATCCGCTCGACCACCGGGGCGAAGCTCACTTGGTACAAGGTCCCCGAGGACGTCGAGTTCATCGACGCGCTGCCCCGCAACAGCACGGGAAAGATTCTCCGCCGCGTCCTGCGCGGAGCGAACAGGGAGTTGCCCGATGGCACAGCATGAGACGTCCCCGCCCACCGCGAAGACACCGCCCAGCGCGTTGGCCGCCGCGCTCCTCACCATGGTGTTGTGGGCGTCCGCGTTCGTCGCGATCCGCCACATCGGCGAGAGCGTGCGACCCGGCCCGCTCGCGCTCGGCCGTCTCCTCATCGGTTCCGTCGCGCTCCTCGCCGTCGTGGCGTTCCGGCGCGAGGGACTGCCGCCGCGTGGTGCGTGGCCGGGGATCGCCGGCATGGGCGTGTTCTGGTTCGGGCTGTACATGGTGGCGCTGAACTGGGGCGAGCAGCACACGGACGCGGGGACGGCGGCCCTGCTCATCGGCGCCGGACCGCTGCTGGTGGCGCTGCTCGCCGGGTTCCTGCTGCACGAGGGGTTCCCGCGTCCCCTGCTCATCGGCCTCGCGGTGGCCTTCGCGGGCGCTGCGCTGGCCGGGGCGTCGAGCGGGGGCGGCGATTCGGCCCTTCTCGGGGTGCTGCTCTGCCTGGCAGCGGCGGCGGGTCACGCCGTCGGCGTCATCTTCCAGAAGCCCGCGCTCTCCCTCGCGTCACCGTTGCAGGTCACCGCGTACGCCAGCACGATCGGTGCCGTGGCCTGCCTGCCCTTCGCGGGTCAGCTCGTCTCCGATCTGGGCGACGCGTCGGCCGGGGCCTGGGCGGGAGTGGTGTATCTGGGGCTGCTTCCCACCGCGTTGGCGTTCTGGACCTGGTCGTACGCGCTGGCGCACATGCCGGCGGGGCGGCTGGGAGCGGTGACCTACATCGTGCCCGCGCTCACCGTGCTGCTGGCCTGGCCCACGCTGGGCGAGTTCCCCTCCGGCCTGGCGCTCGCCGGGGGTGCGCTGTGCCTGCTCGGCGTGGGGCTCTCACGCCGCCAGCCGCGCACCGCGCCCGAGCCGGTCCCGACGCGGACCCCTGCGTCCGTCGGCGAGGGCGTCTCGGGACCGGCGCCGGCGCACGACTGACCGCGTCCCGGAAGCCGCCCGCGCCGAGTCCCCGGGCGCGGGCGGATCGCCGTACCCCGCTCAGACCTTCAGATCGAGGGCCGACCACAACTCCCGTTCCACGTCCGTCGGCGGGATGTGCGCGGCGAGACACTCCGGGTGGCCGGACGGCGGTCCGTCGTACGGCTCCGGTGTCTCTTCGTGGGTGGCGGCATGGGGCAGCGGAAGTCCCCCCAGGCAGCAGCCGACCGCGAGCAGTCCCGGCGTCCACCGGGCCAGCGCGTCGGCCCATCGGCGTGCGCGGCTCATCGTGCCCTCACCGCAACGGCGCCGTCGGCCACAGCGGTTCGGTCGCGCGATGTTCGGCCTCGCGCAGGACGCGCAGCACGTTGCGGCCGGTCAGTGCCTCCAGGTCGGCCCTGGACCAGCCCCGGTCGGCGAGTTCGCGCAGCAGCACCGGGTAGCCGGAGACGTCGGCGAGGCCGACGGGCTGGTGGTCGACTCCGTCGTAGTCGCCGCCGAGGCCGATGTGGTCGCGGCCGGCCACCTCGCGGGCGTGCTCGACATGATCGGCGACCTGGGCCACCGTCACCTCGGGGCACGGGTGTCGCTCGGTCCAGCGGCGCAGCCGGTCGTCGTCGGCGGTCGCCGCGAAAGAGGCCGCGAACTCCTTGGCCACGTGGGCCGGTTCCTCGCCCGGGCGTGGTGCGCGCGGCCAGGTCCAGGACTGGGAGGGCAGCCCTAGACGTTCACGTTCGGCCCGCAACTCCTTTTCCCACGCGGCGACTTCGGCCGAGATGAAGTAGGGGACGAAGGTGAGCTGGATGACACCGCCGTTGTCCCGCAGCAGTTCCAGGACCGGGTCGGCGACATTGCGCGGGTGGTCGTTGAGGGCGCGTATGGAGGAGTGGCTGAACAGCACCGGTGAGGTCGACGCCGTGAGGGCCGCGCGCTGGGTGGAGTCGGCGACGTGGGAGAGGTCCACGAGCACGCCGGTGCGGTTGAGTTCGGCGACGATCGCACGGCCCGTGTCGTTCAGGCCGCCGACGCCGGGCTCGTCGGTGGCCGAGTCAGCCCAGGTGGTGTTGTCGTTGTGGGTGAGGGTCACGTACCGGACGCCGAGCCGGGCGTACGAGCGCAGGACGCCCGGTGACTCGGCGAGACTGTGGCCGCCCTCGATGCCGAGCAGGGAGGCGATCCGTCCGTCGGCGAGCGAGCGCTCGACGTCGGCGGCGGTGTAGGCGATCCGCAGGGTGTCCGGGTAGCGGGCGACGAGCCGGTACACGGCGTCGATCTGCTCCAGCGTGGCCACCACGGCCTCGGGCTCGGGGAGTTGGGAGGGGACGAACACCGACCAGAACTGTGCGCCGACCCCTCCGGCGCGCAATCGGGGCAGGTCGGTGTGGAGGTCGGGACGGCCGTCGTCCAGCCCTTCCATGCTGTAGCCGGAGCGGGCGCGCAGCGCGCTGGGCAGGTCGTTGTGGCCGTCGAAGACGGGGGTGCTGCTCAGCACCTGCTCGACCAGGTCCACCACGGTGTCGGTCATGTGCCGGCCACTCCTTCGTCGAGGATGTCGGATGCGTCGACGGCCACCAGGTCCCGGCGGCGGCCCTGGCGTACCGGGTCGGCGACGGGCAGCGAGGCGACCAGCCGCCGCGTGTAGTCGTCCTGTGGACTGCCCAGCACCTGGGCGGTCGAACCGGACGCGGCGACCCGGCCCCGGTGCAGCACGACGACACGGTCGGCGACCTGCTCGACCACCGCGAGGTCATGGCTGATGAACAGTGCCGCGAAACCCAACTCCCGCCGCAGTTCGGTGAAGAGGTCGAGCACCTTCGCCTGGACGGACACGTCGAGGGCCGAGGTCGGCTCGTCCGCGACGATCAGCGGGGGCCGCAGGGCGAGCGCCCGGGCCAGGGCCGCGCGTTGTCGCTGGCCGCCGCTGAGTTCGTGCGGGTAGCGGTCGGCGTAACTCCGGGGCAGATGAACGGACTTCAGCAGCGCCTCGGTCTCGGCGCGGATCGCCGCGGCCCCGAGTTCGCGCCGGTGCACGGTCAGTGGCTCCGCGACACTGTCGGCGATGGTGAGCAGCGGATTGAAACTGGCCGCAGGGTCCTGGAAGACGTAGCCGATGCGGCCGGCCCGGCCGCGTGTGCGCCGTCTCGCCGTCAACTGCTCACCGAACACGGCGAGTTCGCCGCCGGTCGCGGCCGTCAGACCGGCGACCACCCGGCCGATGGTGGTCTTGCCGCTGCCGCTCTCCCCCACCAGCCCGAGCACCTCGCCCGGCCGGATCTCGAAGCTCACGCCGTCGACCGCGCGGAAGCCCTTCCTCCCCAGTCGCCCGGGGTAGTCCACGACCAGCCCGGCGGCCCGTACGACGGGCCGCTCGTCGCCGGTCACGGAGGCCGGTGTCCGGCTCTGCTCTCCGAAGACCGGTACGGCGGCCAGCAGTTCGCGGGTGTACGGGTGGGCGGGCGTCGCGAACAGCTCGCGGACCGGGGCCTGTTCGACGACCTCGCCCTCACTCATCACGGCCACCCGGTCCGCGAGGTCGGCGACGACGCCCATGTTGTGGGTGATGAGGAGCACGGCGGTGCCGAAGTCGGTGCGGCAGCGGTGCAGGAGTTCGAGGATCTCCGCCTGGACGGTGACGTCGAGGGCGGTGGTGGGCTCGTCGGCCACGATGAGCCGGGTGCCGAGGGCGAGGGCCATGGCGATGACGGCGCGCTGCTTCTGGCCGCCGGACAGTTGGTGGGGGTAGTGGTTCACGCGGGTGGCGGGGTCGGGGATGCCGACCTTGTCGAGCCATTCGACGGCCAGCGCCCGGCGTTCGGCCTTGCTGCCGCCGTGTCCGTGGGCGCGCAGCCCTTCGGTGAGCTGCCAGCCGATGGTGAAGACGGGGTTGAGCGCGGTGGAGGGCTCCTGGAAGACCATCGCGGCGTGGGTGCCGCGCAGGGCGCGAAGCCGGGCGGGGGACGCGGTGAGGACGTCCTCGGCCGGGTCGGCGGTGCCGTCGCCGAGCAGGACCCGGCCGCGGGCGGTCGCGGTGGCGGGGAGCAGCCCCAGGACCGACTTGGCGGTGACGGTCTTGCCGCTGCCGCTCTCGCCGACGAGGGCCAGCACCTCCCCCGGCGCGACGGACAGGCTCACGCCCTTCACCGCGGGGGCCGTGCCCGCGTCCGTGGCGAAGGTGACGTGCAGGTCCTCGATGCGCAGGAGGTCAGTCATCGTCCGCGCCTCCGTCCGTTCCGGGGGCGGTCGCCTTCACCGTCGTACCGCCGCGTCGTCGCAGGCGCGGGTCGGCGAGGTCGGTGAGGCTCTCGCCGAGCAGGGTGGTGCCGAGCACCGTGAGCACGATGGCCAGGCCCGGCGGGATCGCGGTCCACCACAGGCCCGAAGTGACGTCCTCCACCGAGCGGTTGAGGTCGTAGCCCCACTCGGACGCCGAGTTGGGTTCGATGCCGAAGCCGAGGAAGCCGAGTCCGGCGAGGGTGAGGATGGCCTCGGAGGCGTTGATGGTGAAGATCAGCGGGAGGGTGCGGACCGAGTTGCGCAGTACGTGCCGGAACATGATCCGCCAGGTGCCGGTGCCGATCACCCGGGCCGCGTCGACGAACGGTTCCGCCTTCACCCGGGTCACCTCCGCCCGTACGACACGGAAGTACTGCGGTACGAACGCCACGGCGACCGAGCAGGCCGCCGCGCCGAGGCCGCCGACGAGGCTGGACTGTCCGCCGCTGATCACGATCGACATGACGATGGCGAGCAGCAGAGGCGGGAACGCGTAGAGCGCGTCGGCCAGTCCCACCAGCAGCCGGTCGAGGCGCCCGCCGAGATAGCCGGACGCCAACCCCAGTACGGTGCCGGGAATCACCGAGAGCAGCAGCGCGGCGAGGATGATCTCCAGCGCGGTCCTGGCGCCCCACACCGTGCGGGAGAGCACGTCGTACCCGGCGATGGTGGTGCCCAACGGATGGGCCCCGCTGGGGTGTTGCTGCGAACCGAACAGCCGTCCCCCGTCCTGGAGTTGGGCGAATCCGTACGGGGCGAGGAGCGGTCCGAGGAGGGCGGTGAGGAGGAACAGCACGGTGAGGACGGCGCCGGTGAGGAGCATGGCGCGCTGTATCGCGCCGCCGGTGCGCAGTCGTGCGCGCATGCGGTCCGGCAGCAAGGTGGGCCGTCGCACGTGGAGTTGGGCCACGGCTCAGTACCTCACTCGGGGATCGATGAGGGCCGCGACGACGTCGACGAGGAAGTTCGTCACCGCCACGACGACGGCGAACAGCGCCACGATGCCCTGCACCGCCGGGAAGTCACGGACCGTCAGATAGTGGGCGAGTTCGTAGCCGAGGCCCTTCCACTCGAAGGTGGTCTCCGTGAGCACCGCTCCGCCGAGCAGTCCGGCGACCTGGAGTCCCAGGACGGTGACGACGGGGATCAGGGCAGGTCGGGTCGCGTGTCGGGTCACCAGGCGGAAGGGCGCGACACCTCGGGAGCGGGCGGCCTCGACGTAGTCGGCGCCGAGGGTGCCGATCAGGTTCGTGCGGACCAGCCGCAGCAGGATGCCGGCGACGAGCAGGCCCAGTGCCACGCCGGGCAGTACGGCGTGTTTCAGCACGTCCGCGACGGCTGCCCCGTCGCCGCTGCGGAGGGCGTCGAGGAGGTAGAAGCCGGTCGTGCTGGTCTGGTTCTGGAGGAAGAGCTGCACGTCGGTGCTCGCCCGGCCGGACGCGGGCAGCCAGCCGAGCTGGATGGCGAAGACGAGCCTCAGCAGCAGCCCGACGAAGAACACCGGGGTGGCATAGGTGAGGACGGCGAACAGACGCAGCGCCGCGTCGGGCGCTCGGTCCCGGTACGAGGCCGCCACCATGCCCAGCGGCACACCGACGGCGAGGGCCACCAGGAGGGCGTAGAAGGCGAGTTCGACGGTGGCGGCGCCGTAGGTGCCCAGGACGTGCGTGACCGGTTCGTTGTCAGTGACGGTGCGGCCGAAGTCGCCGGTCGCCAGGGACCTCAGGTAGTCCAGGTACTGGGTGAGCAACGGCCGGTCGTAGCCCGCCTGGTGGAGTTTCGCCTGGAGCTGGTCGGGGGTGAGCCGGTCGCCGAAGGCGGCGCTGATCGGGTCGCCGGTGGCGCGCATCAGGAAGAAGACCAGGCTGACCAGGATGAACACGGTGGGGATGATGAGGAGGAAGCGGACCACCAGGTAGCGGGCGAGTCCGTACCCGGCGGCGCCGTCGGCGGGGTTGCCGACGGCGCCGGGGGCCGTCTCCTGGGTCAGGGCACTCACTTCTTCGAGAGTCCTGCCCAGCGGAAGGTGTACGCGCTGGTCAGCGCGTCCGGCACACCGCTGACGTCGGTGCGGGTGACGATCGCGGTGGACCCCTGGAGCAGCGGCAGCAGCGGCACCTGCGCGGCGGCCTTGTCCTGCGTCTCCTTGAGGAGTTCGGCGCGCTTGGCCGCGTCGGTCTCCGTCTCCTCCTCCAGGATCAGCGAGCGTACGGCGGGGTCGTCATAGCCGTTGGCGACCCAGCTGTTGGCCGAGTAGAAGGGCGAGAGGTAGTTGTCGGCGTCCAAGTAGTCGGCGTACCAGCCGAGTTGGTACAGCGGGTACAGGTGCTTGATGCGGTCCTTGCCGTACTGGGTCCACTCGGTGGACTGGAGGTTCACCTTGAACAGACCGGTCGCTTCGAGCTGGGTCTTGACGAGCGCGTACTCGTCGGCCGAGGACGAGCCGTAGTGGTCGCTGTTGTACTGGAGGTTGAGGGTGACGGGGGTGGTCACCTTCGCCGCCTTCAGCCGTGCGGCGGCCGCCGCCTTGTCGGGGCCGCCCTTCTTGTCGCCGTAGAGCGACTTGAAGGAGTCGCCGGCGCCGGTGAGTCCGTCGGGCACCGAGCTGTAGAGCGGCTGGTAGCTGTTCTTGTAGACCTGCTGGGCGAGTTGGGCCCGGTCGACGGAGTCGGCCACGGCCTGGCGGACGGCCAGCGCCTTGGCCTTGTCGGCGTCCTTGGTCTTCGTGCCGTAGGGCTGCGTGGTGAAGTCGAAGACGATGTAGCGGATGCCGTTGCCGGAACCGGTGTGGACCTTGATGTCCTTCTTCCTGGCCAGGTCGTCGAGGTCGGCGGTGGTGAGGGTGCGGTAGACGGCGTCGACGGTGCCCTGTTGGACGTCGAGCTTGAGGTTGCTGGCGTCGGTGTAGTACTTGAGCTGGATGTTCTTGGTCTTCGGGGTGCCCAACTGGCCGCCGTAGTCGCTGTTTTCGGCGAAGGAGACCAGCGAGTTCTTGTCGTAGCTCGTGACGCCGTACGGGCCGCTCCAGGGCTTGGCCGCGACGATGGCCTTGTCGTCGAGGATCTTGTCGGCGGGGAAGGCCTGTTCGTCGACGATGTAGCCGGCCGCGGTGGACAACACCTGGGGGAACAGGGTGTCGTTGGCGGACTTGAGGGTGAAGACGACCGTGGTCGGTGACGGGGCGGCGACCGAGGCGAGGTTGTACAGGAGCGACGAGGGGCCGTTCTCGTCGGCGATCTTCAGGGTCCGGTCGAAGGTGAACTTGACGTCGGAGGAGGTGAGTTGGTGGCCGTTCGCGAACTTCAGGCCCTTCCGCAGAGTCACCGTGTACTCCTTGGGCCCGGTCAGCTCGATGCCGGTGGCCAGGTCCGGGGAGACCTCCGTGGCGCCGTTCTTCACGCTGAGGAGGGTCGCGTAGACCTCGCTCTCGATGGTGCCGGAGCCCGCGTCCCAGGTGCCCGCCGGGTCGAGGCCGGCCACCTGGTCGGTGGTGCCGACGGTGATCGTCGGACCGTCGGACCCGGTGGACGTCTTGCTGCTGGTGCAGCCGCTGAGGGCGACCAGGAACGCCGCGCCGAGGGATATGGCGCCGAGGGGTCGAAGAGGTCTGACGGTGCTGGAGTGTGCCATGGCTGGTCTCTGTCTCCGCATGGGTGGGTGCGCGAAAGGGGTGCGGCGGGCAGGACATGCCGGGCGCGCGCTGTCGCGTGAAGGGTGAGAGTGGGTGAAGGTGCTGCGCGAGGAACGGGTCAGCTGTGACAGAGACAGCTGGAGACCAGCAGCAGATCCACATGGCGCCGGGAGCACAGCACGAGGCCAGTTGCCACGCAGTCCTCCTCAAGGTGTCGCCGGCAACTGAGGCCGGTGGGAACGCACTTGCAGAACAGGAACATCCGCCGAGCGGTCACCTGGGGCACCCCACTGCGTCGGGGGTTGCCGTCCGGCCAGCCAGGGCTTGATCACCGGAACTCGTAGCTCGCGCTCACCGTAGATCGACTGTTCTGTCTGCGTCAAGAAGGCCCGGGGCGGCGACCGTGTGCGGGGAAGTCGCTTTCTGCCGGGCGCGGAGTCGGTGCCGACAGGGTTGGCGGGGAAGGGAGTTCCGCCGGGCGGCCAACTCGGTGGGGGTGCCGCGGTCATCGACGGCATCGTCCAGGGCCGCCCGCACACGGCCGAAGCAGACGGGCTCGCGCAGCCTCACATCCGGGCTTTCAGCACGTCGACCTCACAGCCCGGCGCGAACGGGTCGAAGCCGTGCTCGCTCAGCCAGCGAACCACCAGCAGGCTGCGGAACGACCACCACGCGCGGATCACGTCGAGGTCGACGTCGGTGCCGTAGCCGGCGATCAGGTCGTCGAGGCGCTCCTCGTGTCCGAGCGTGAAGGTGGCGAGGTCGTACAGGGCATCACCCTGGGCCGCCTCGGACCAGTCGATGATGCCGGTGACCTCGTCGCCGTCGACGAAGACGTGCGCGATCTGGAGGTCGCCGTGCGTGAACGCCGGAGTCCACGGCCGGAGCGCGGCCTCGGCGACCTGGCGGTTGCGGGCGACCAGGTCGGCGGGCAGGACACCGTTCGCGACGAGCGACTCGCACTCGTCGTCGAGTTCCGCCGCCAGCGCGACAACGCTCCGGCCGGGTCGGGGCGGCAGCGGCGCGTCGTGCAGCTTCCGGATGACGGCACCCGCCGCGGCCCACGCCGCCGGCGATCCGGTCGACGGCCCGCCGAGGCGCCCGAGCGTGGTCCCCGGGAGCGCGGCGATCGCGAGCACGTGCGGCTTGCGCCACAGGACCTCCGGGGTCGGGACCGGCGCCAGGGCCATCGCCTCGACCTCGACGTCGATACGCGCCTGATCGGCGTCCACCTTCAGGAACACGTCACCGACACGCAGGGTCGCGCGCTCGGAATGAGCGACGACGACTTCGACCTCGTCCATGGGCGACCAGTATTCCGGGGACGAACGGCGACGTCGCCGGGTTTGTCGCGTGCGGCTGCGCGGCTGACCGCGTCCTCTCGGCGTCATGGATCTGTCTGGCGTCACGTTCCGCGACTCGTCGGGCTTCAACGCCCTCCTGCGCCTACGACGCCCTTCGCAACCGGAAACGAGGGTGCGTCCTGGTGCTCCTTGTGGCCCTTGCGGCGACGAAGGTCCGGAGGTTCCGGCGGGGAGCGGCGCGCGACCTCCCCAGGCAGTGCGCCGCCCCCGCCATCGCGCCTCGATTACCCCCAGGTTCCCGCCGTACTCCCGCTCAGAGCCATGGGCACGCCATTCGGCGACCGCCGCGGTCAGGGGCGGGTCTGCGAACGTGGTGGGGTGTTCCTGTCCGAGACCACCCCAACCTGGCCCAGCCGCCCCTCCGGCCGTGTCGGCACGTCTTGGAACGGCTCGTCGCCGGTACCTCCCGGACCGACAACGAGGGCCGGCGACTTGTCGTCCAGGATCCGGCCCACTCTCGCCGGGCACGGCCGGACTCGGCGAAAGGTGCGCTCCCAATGGGTCAAGCGCATCGCCCGGGGTAACCGGAACGGAACGTGAGAGCCGAGCGCCTCTCGGTATTCCTCCAGCAGAAGCGCTCCCGCAGTCCGCAGGACGTGCGGGACTGAGCGAAGGAGCGCCAATGGATGCGGCCGTGCTGCTCGAGGTCGAGCACCGACAAGGTGATCGAGGATCTGACGGTCCGCTCCTGGACCGAGGAGACGAACTTCTGCCCCGCCGTCCGCGCGGCGATGCCGTCCTCACCCTCCTTCCATGCCGCCCCACCACGCGCCAGTCCCCGAAGACCGGCACCCGGCGGGGGTGCCGTAGGCTGCGCGCGCTGGCGTTGGTACACACATACGAATATCGAGGGAGCATCTGAATGGTGAAGCGAGACAGCGCCGCAGACCTGGTGGGGCTCCTGACTGCCGACGACCGCAATCTGGCCGAGTCGTGGGTCGCAGAGGTGTCGAAGTCCCTGAGTGGTCGCGTGGGCCGGGCAGAGCTCGACCGCGAGCTGCGAGAACTCTACGAAGCCCTGGTGGAGGCATTGCGGCAGGGCGCAGCCGATGTCCACTCGGAGCAGATGTCCGAAGTCCGCGCCCTGCTGACCGAGTTGTCGCGGAACAGGGCACGCCAGGGGTTCTCACCGAGTGAGACCGCCATCAGCGTCTTTGCTTTGAAGCGGGTCCTCGAACCGGTGCTGGAGAACGGCTCCGTCGACGAGATCCGCGCCTACGTGCGGCTCGCCCGCGTCCTGGACGGCCTGGGGCTCTTCACGATCGAGACCTACACGCAGACCCGGGACGAACTCATCACCGCGCAGGCGGAACAGTTGCTGGAGCTGTCCACGCCGGTGGTACGGCTGTGGGACGGAGTCATCGCCGTACCGCTGGTCGGCACACTGGACTCGGCGCGGACCCAGGTCGTGATGGAGAAGTTGCTGCAAGCCCTCGTGGACACCGGCTCGGAGCAGGCCATCATCGACATCACGGGCGTACCCGCGGTGGACACCCAGGTCGCCCAGCACCTACTCAAGACCATCGTCGCCGCCCGGTTGATGGGCGCGGAGTGCACCGTGTCCGGCATCAGCCCGCAGATCGCGCAGACCATCGTGGCGCTGGGGATCGAGTTCGACGGCATCGTGACCAAGGCGAGCCTGGCGGACGCTCTCAAGCTGGCCCTGCGCAGGTCCGGCGTGGACATGGTCGCGCACACGGGCGGGCAGCGATGAGCGAGCGCATTCCGATCCTGCGGATCGGCGACACCCTGCTGGTGTCCGTCCAGTCCGACCTGGAGGACCAGACGGTCCTCAACCTCCAGGAGGACCTGGCCGACCAGATCGTCGCCAGGTCCGCCGAGGGCGTCATCATCGACATCAGTGCTCTGGAGATCGTCGATTCCTTCGTGGGACGCATGCTGGCGACGATGGCCGCCATCTCCCGCATGCTCGACGCCCGGACCGTGGTCGTGGGCATGCGTCCGGCCGTGGCCATCACCCTGGTCGAACTGGGCCTCTCGCTCGGCGGCGTCAGCACCGCCCTCGACCTGGAGAAGGGGCTGGCGAAGCTACGCCAGTCGGCCAGTTCGGCCTCGCAGTGACCGCGCCCTGGACGACGGACGAAGAACCCCTCGTCTATCCCATCGCGCGCAGCGGCGACCTCGTCCACGTCCGCCAGGCCATCCGCGCACTGGCCCAACGGTGCGGCCTGTCCCTGGTCGACCAGACGAAGATCATCACCGCGGCCAGTGAACTCGCGCGAAACACACTGACGTACGGCGGTGGCGGCAGTGTCAGGGCCGGCGCCGTGAACGCGAACGGCAAGCGGGGCGTAGCCGCGGTCTTCGAGGACTCCGGCCCGGGAATCGCCGACGTCCGGCAGGCGATGACGGACGGCTGGACGTCGGGCGGCGGACTGGGTCTGGGCCTGAGCGGTGCCCGCCGGCTCGTGGACGACTTCGAACTGCGGACCGCGCCCGGCGAGGGCACGGCCGTGACCATCGTCAAGTGGGCGCGGTGAGTACCGTGGCCATGGTCCACAGCGAGGACGTGGCGTGGTTCAGGGACGGCCCGTCCCTGCCGATCACCGCCCGGGGCGCGGCGGCCGCGCTCGCCCGGCGGATCGGGCTCAGCAGCCATCGGGCCGCCGAGGTCGCCCTCGCCGTCACCGAAGCCGCGACGAACGTGCAACGACACGCGGTCGACGGTGCTCTGCTGCTGCGCGTCGTGCGCTCGGGGGACGAGGCCGGGGTGGAGTTCCTCACCGTCGACTCGGGACCCGGGATGACGGACATCTCCGCCTCCCTGGCCGACGGAACCTCCAGCGCCGGCACCCTGGGCATCGGGCTGGGGGCGGTCTCGCGGCTGGCGGACCACTTCGACCTGCACTCCGTTCCCCGCCGCGGCACGGTCATGACCGCACGGTTCTGGCCACGGACCGTGGACGGCAGGTCCGTCGTCACCTCGCAGAACATGTCCCCCGCCGCCGGTGTGACCAGACCCATCAGCGGTGAGAGCGTGTGCGGGGACGCGTGGGCCGTCCGCACGGTGGCCGACGACGGCGACCCGGCCCGCCCCACGCTGCTGCTCATGCTCTGTGACGGCCTGGGGCACGGACCCCTTGCGGCGCGCGCGAGCCAGGCCGCGGTCAGGGCCTTCCACGACACATCCGACCTCAGTCCGGAAGGTGTTCTCAACGCCGTCCACGCCGCGCTGCGCGGAACGCGCGGCGGAGCGGTCGCCGTGGCCAGGATCGAGCCCGCCGCACGGCGGGTGCTGTACTGCGGCATCGGCAACGTCAGCGGCTTCCTTCTCGGCGACGGCCCACGCCGGGCCCTGTTGTCGGCCCCTGGAATCGTCGGCGCGCACATGCGGCGACTGCGGACGTTCGAGGAGCCGCTGCCCGACCATGGTGCCCTGGTCATGCACTCCGACGGCCTGACCGAGCGCTGGGACGCCGGATCGCTGCCGGGTCTGCGGGGACACTCGGCACTCGTCGCGGCGGCCGAGTTGCTCCGCGAGGCGGGTGTACGACGGGACGACGCGAGTGTCGTCGTGGTCAAAGGCACCTGGTGAGCGGTGAGAAGGGGAGCAGGCATGGCGAGCGACGCGTTTGAGCACAGCGCGGGCGGTCGCCGTTCGGCCGCGGTGCGGCGGGTGACGACCTTCGGCCTCGCCTCCGCCCAGGATGTGTTCGGCTTGCGGCGCAGCGCTCAACAGGCCGCCGCCGCGATGGCGTTGGACCAACAGGACCAGGTCCGGCTGGCCACCGCGCTGAGCGAACTCGGACGGGACCGGCTCGGCTGCCGCGGGCTGGAGGTCTCCTTCGGCCTGGACACCGAGGACCGGCCGGTGTCCCTCCTCGTCACACTCACCTGGAACAGCGGGTCCCCGGTGGCCCAGGAGACACTGGACCTGGTGGCGAAGCTCGTACGCGTCGACCACAGGACGGGCGGTACAGCCGAATCCGTCGTCATCACCCAGCCACTCCCCGAGGACGGCACGAAGCCGGCCGAGCGGTACGCCCGGCTGCTTCAGGTCCTTGAGGACAGCGACCGGACCACCGAAGCGGACGATCTCCGGGCACAGACACGGGACTTGATCGCGACACTTGAGGAGACCCGCGCCCAGCGCGAGGAACTCCGGCGGCTCAACGAGGAGTTGGAGGAGACCAACCAGGGCGTGCTGGCGCTGTACTCCGAGTTGACGCAGGAACTCGAGACCACCAACAGCGGCGTCCTCGCGCTGCACTCCGAACTGGAGGAGAAGCGGCGGCAGTTGCAGGAGGCGAGCGAGGCGAAGACCCGGTTCTGGACGAACATCAGCCATGAACTGCGCACCCCGGTCAATGCCGTGGTCGCGCTCTCCACCCTGCTGCTGGCCCCCAGTTCCCCGCCTCTCGACGCCGAGCAGCACGAACAGGTCGAATTGATCGCGTCCTCCGGCCATTCACTCCTGTCCCTGGTGAGCGATCTCCTCGACGTCGCCAAGGCCGAGGCCGGCCACCTCGAGATCCATCCGGAACCGGTGGATCTGCGCCTGCTCGTCACCCACCTCTGCCGGCTTCTCCTCAGCACCCACGGCCGGGACGGCATCACGCTCGTCACTCCCGCCCCGGAACGGCAGCCGGCCCTGACGACCGACGAGACACTCCTCATCCGTATCCTGCGCAATGTCCTCTCCAACGCCCTGAAGTTCACCGAGCGGGGCGAGGTGCGCCTCGACATCGCCGTGGAACCCGAACCCACCGCTCCGGCAGTCCTGTTCACCGTCACGGACACGGGCCTCGGTATCCCCGCCGACGAACTCGACCGGGTCTTCGAGGCGTTCTACCAGGTCCGCGGTCCGCACCAGCGCGGCAGGCCCGGCACCGGCCTGGGCCTGCCCTACGCCCGCACCCTCGCCGAACTGCTCGGCGGCTCCCTCACCCTGACCAGCACCGTCGGGGTCGGCACCCGGGTACAGGTCCGGCTGCCGGACCTCGGTCACACATGCGCGAAGGAATCCGACACCGGAGGGACGGGTCATGACCGGTAATGCCCAGGACCTGGCGCCCGCGACCGTGTTGGTCATCGACGACAACGAGACGAACCGCTACGTCCTCACCAGTTGGCTGCGACGCGCGGGACACACCGTCATCGCCGCCGCCACGGGCGAGGAGGGCCTCGCCCGTCTGAACACCGTGCCGGACCCGCTTCCCGACCTCGCGATCGTGGACGTACGGCTGCCCGACATGAGCGGCTTCGAGGTCAGTGAACGCCTCAAGAGCGACCCGCGGACAGCCCATCTGCCGATCATCCAGATCTCCGCCGCCGCGATCAGCCCGGCCGATCACGCGGAAGGACTGAGACGAGGGGCGGACGCCTATCTCGACCAGCCCATCGACCCCGGCGAACTCCTCGCCACCGTCACCGCGACCCTGCGCTACGCCCGAGCACGACAACGCGCGGAACGGCTCGCGCAGCGTCTGATCGCGCTGAACAGCGCGACGCTGGACGTCTACAGCGCGGTCGGCTTCCACTCCTTCGCAACGGCCGCCACCGACGGCGCGGCCACTGTCCTGGCCGACTCGGCCAGCGCGGTGTTCCTCTCCCCGCACGGGCAAACGGTCCACAGCATGATCGACGGCCCGCGGGCACCCGTCCGCATTCACCCGGTCTCCGCGGGCCTCCCGGACCAGCTGGCGGCCCGCTGCCTGAACCAGGAGACCGGCGTCGCGATCACCCGTCTCCCGCACAGCCATTGGCAGGCCCTGCTGCCCACCGACCACCTCAGCGGAGACGTGGCTCTCGCAGTCGCCCGTACCAGGCGCGGACGTCCCCCCGTCTGCCTGGCCGTACCCGCGACCGCTCTGCACGGCGCCGACGACGAACAGCTCCTCCAGCAACTGGCCAACACGAGCGCCCTCGCCCTGGAGGCCCTGCGGACCTACAACGAGGAACACGCCCTGGGCCTCGCGCTGCAACGCTCCTTCCTCCCCAAGCAGTTGCCGACCGTCCCCGGCATCGAACTCGCCTTCCGCTATCTCCCCGCCTCCGAACACGCGGAAATCGGCGGCGACTTCTACGAAGCGGTACAGACGGTCAACGGTCTGCTGATCGCCATCGGAGACGTCGTCGGCCACTCGCTGATCGCCGCGACCGTCATGGGGGAAGTACGCCACGCACTACGGGCCTACGCCATCGAAGGCCACCCTCCGCACCACATCCTGCAACGCCTGGAAACACTGTTGGGCCAGTCCCAGCCCGGCCTCACGGTCACTCTCTGCCTCGTCCTGGTCACCCCGGACCACCGCCGCCTGCACATCGCGAACGCCGGTCACATCCCCCCGCTGGTGATCGACCCGCAGGACGGTCCGCGGTTCCACCACCCGCACGGTCCGCTGCTCGGCCTGGGACTCCCCCATCCACCGCCCACCGTCCTGCGGGCCCCACCCGGAACCCGCCTGCTCATGGTCACCGACGGCCTCATCGAGGTACGCACCACTCATCTCGACTCCAGCCTCGCCGAGTTCCGCGAGGCCGTGGCCGACGGTCCGGACGACCTCGAAGCGATGTGCGATCTGCTGCTGGCGCGTTTCGGGCAGAACAAGGACGACGACATCGCCCTGATCACAGCCCTGTTCACCTGATCGCCCATGGACTCGGAGACACTTTCGCCCTTCCCCGCCAGTCGTGCGCCCGGGACGGCATATCCGGTATTGACGGCCTGGAACGGGACCGTCGGATACAGATCCTCTTTCTGGTCCGGATAGTTGGCCGTCAATTCCGCCGCGATCTGGTGTTGGTGATTTCTCCTGACGCCGTGGGTTCCTGGCATTCACCGTCCTGGACACCGCCGTCGGGCCTTCTGCTCGCTCGCCGGATGTTCCTCGGCGAGTGGGTCAGCAGGACGACACCAACGCCTGCCGCCACGATCTGCGTGCCGGCCGCCATGCCCAGAAGGGGTGCGGCTCCCAGTCCGCCCAGGGCGCCGATCCCGGCTGCTCCCGCCGCGGCCGCCGTACTCTTCAGACCCGCGCCGAGGGTGAAGATCTGTGTGCGCAACGGCTGTGGCGCGTATCGTTCTCGCGCGGCGAGCAGGGTGCTGAACAGCGGGCCCGTTGCCCAGCCCGCTGTGACGAAGAGTGTCGTGGTCAGTGCCATTCCGGTGACACATGAGGCCAGGGCCAAGGGCAGTGCGATCAGGGGCAGGCACAGCAGTACTACTCGTTCGGGCCGAGTACGGGTCCAGGGTTTGACCGCGTAGGTGAGGGAGCCGGCCATGGCACCGGCGGCGAAGGCGGTCATCAGACCGCCCGCCGCCCACCCTGCATGGCGTTCGGTGGCCAGCAGAGCCGTGATGACGGGCAGGGATCCGATGCCGATCTGGCCGATGCTGCTGGCCCAGGTCACGGATCGCAGCGGGGGGTTGCGCACGATCTCCCGGGCGCCGGCCGCGAGGACGGCGGGCCGTAGTGCGGCGGTCATTCGGTGCTTGGCGGGAGGGCGGGCCGGTAGCCGCAGCAGAGTCACGGCAGCGGCACCGGTCAGCGCCGCCGCTCCGAGGGCGAAGAGTGCTGCGCCCGGTCCGATCATGGCGGCCAGCATCGCTGCCAGAGCGGGGCCGAGGATGCCCGCCAGATTGTAGGTGGTGGAGTCGATGCTGAAAGCACGGGTGAGGGCCCGCTCCGGGAGGAGTTCGGCGAGCAGGCTGGTGAGTCCCCCGGTGATCAAGGGGGCGCAGCAGCCGGCCGCGAGGACCAGGAGCACGACGAGGCCCGTGGGCAGCCGGCCCAGTGCCCATGCGGTCGCGGCCAGTCCGGTGCCGTAGGCGGCCAGGCCCAGGCCGTGGAAGAGCTTGCGGCGTCGGACCCGGTCGGCGAGGACGCCGACCACGGGAGCCGCGATCACATGGGGCACCATCAGCGCGGCGACCAGGAGGCCGCCGAGGCTCGCGCTGTGCTCCCGTGCCAGGGCGAGCAGAACGAGTGCGACGCGCGCTCCCTCGTCGGCCAGGCGCGCGCGGGTATGGCGACGCCGAGGTAGCAGGCCGTGGGCGTGGCGACGGCGGCGGATGAGGCGGTGGCGGCCATCGAGGTCCTGCCCGTCGTCAGGGGGCCGTAGCACGGTGAGGAGCCGGCCCCGGATTTCCGTGAGCGTCATCGGTCAAGGGGCTGATTCCACGATCTTGTGGATGTATGTCCGGACGGGCGACACTGCTTGGGTGGAGTTCACTTTCGTCAGTGGTCATACGGCCCTGGACCTGGCCGCGACGCTGACCTGGCGCAGCAGCTACCCGATCGAGCTGTTGGCCGGTCCGCGGGACCTGTCCGCGTGGATCGAGCAGGCAGGAATCGAGCAGGCAGGACTGGCGGACGGGGCCGGGCGCGTCGGCGACGCCGATGTCGAGCGGACGCGGGAGTTGCGCGAAGCCGTCTACCGCACGGCGTCCGCGGAGCTGTTGGACCAGCGCCCCCGAGCCGGGGACCTGCGCCTGATCAGCAGGACGGCGGCCGGCAGGCAGGTCACGCCGGAGCTGGAGGAACTGGGCCGGGTGGTGTGGCGCGGGGGCGTCGACCAAGTACTGGCCACGGTCGCCCACCAGGCGTGCGTCCTGTTCGGCGGACCCGATCACCAGCGTATTCGGTCGTGCGCGGACACACAGTGCACCCGACTGTTCCTTGACCATTCCCGGTCCGGCAGCCGCCGCTGGTGCGACAAGCAGACCTGCGGCGGGCGGGCCAACGCCGCGGCCTACCGCCGACGCCGTTCGCAGCCCTCTCCGCGATGACCTCACGCGCCCACGCCGTGTCCGGCAGGACGGAGAGGCACAACTCCCCGTCCCGTGCCGGGTATCCGGCGTAGTCCATGTGCGGGTAGACCCGGCCGATCCGCACGAGGGGGGGTGATGCCGTACGTCGTCGCAAAGCGGACCGGGGTGAAGATCTCGTCCTTCGTCGGCACTACGAGGGCCGCTCCCCTCCCACTGTTCCCACTGTCCAGAGGCTTGTACATCGGTCGGCTCGGCGGCCTTCGTGTCCCCACCGGAGTGCCGGCACCTGCTCGATCCGCCGCGCGGTTCGCTCTCGGTCGCGGGGCGCAGCGGGGCCGCGTGCACGGAAGAGGCGGGAGTGAGTATGACTCGCCCCGTACTGAGCACCCGGGGAGTGGGGACTCACGTCCCCGCGTTGATCCCGAGGTGAGGAGAGCGGTCATGCCGGCAGGTTCAAGCCCCAAGCGGGAGCGGCAGTACGAGCACATCAAGGACAGCGCGGAGAAGCGGGGCGCCTCCACCGGGCGGGCGAAGGAGATCGCCGCGCGGACGGTGAACAAGGAGCGGGCCCGCTCCGGCGAAGCGCGCCAGGCGAGCAGGACCTCCACCCAGGACAAGAAGTCCGCCTCGCAGCGCGGTGGCGAGCGCTCGCACCGGGGTCCCGTGAGCCCCACCAGGGACCAGCTGTACGAGGAGGCCAGGAAGCGCGGCATCCACGGCCGCTCCTCCATGAACAAGCAGCAGTTGCGCAAGGCCCTCGGCCACTGACCCATCGCAAGCGCCGCGGACCCGCGGTCTCGCGACACCGACACCGACACGAAGAAAGGCGCATCCCATGGCTGACAAGCCGCTCAACGGCCACCGCGTACTCGCGCTCGTCACCAACTACGGCGTCGAGCAGGACGAACTGCTGGTGCCGCTCACACGACTGCGGGAGGACGGCGCGGACGTCACCGTCGTCACGCTGCCCTTCCGCGCCGTCGCCCGGCTCTTCGGCGGCGCCTCCGACAGCGCGCACGGCCATCACTGAGAACACTGGTGCGCATCGCTCCCCGGTGTTGGAGGGGGCGATGCGCACGAGTGATCCGGAACTGCTGGACGTCCTGCGCGCAGGCGTTCGTACGGAGGTGGCCCCGGGTCTCCGCGGCCCGGTGCGCCGATTTCCGTGCCCCAGGTGAGGACGAGGTGGAGGGCGAGTCATGCCGCGAGCGCGTGAAGAAACCCGTTTCAGACATCCCCGGCACGAGCGCCGTGGAGAGGCCCGACTACCGGCTGTGGCGGCGACACTCGTCGCCATCGCGCTCTACCTCTTCCTGCCCCAGCCGCTCCTGATCGCCCCCCGTTACGTCCTGCCCGCCCTGGAGTGCCTGCTGCTCGTCCCCCTCATAGCGATCAACCCACGTCGGCTGACCCGCCAGACGCGCGCCTTCCGCGCCCTGTCGCTGACGCTCGTCGCTCTGATCGGAGCCAGCAACCTCGTCGCGCTGGGCATCCTGATCCATGAGCTGGTGTCCGCCGAGGTGAAGGACGGCCGGGAGCTGTTGCTGGCCTCGTTGCAGATCTGGCTCACCAACATCATCGTCTTCGGTCTGGCCTACTGGGAGCTGGACCGGGGCGGCCCGGTCAGCCGGACCCAAGTGCCCCGTGAATCACTGCCGTTGGCCGACTTCCGCTTCTCGCAGGACGAGAACGCGGGCGCCGTCCAAGAGGTCTCCGACGGCTCCAGCAAGACATCCGACTGGGTACCCACCCTGATGGACTACCTCTACGTGTCGGTGACCAACTCCACCGCCTTCAGCCCCACGGACACCATGCCGCTCTCCTCACGCGCCAAATTCCTGATGAGCGTCGAGAGCGTCACCGCCCTCCTCACCTCGCTCCTCGTCATCGCCCGCGCGGTCAGCATCCTGCACTGAAGGTGCTCCGCCTCCACAGCGACCAGGGCTCGTCAGTGCTCCTCGCCTCGTCCCTCGAAGTCCCGTCGTACGGCTGCGCCTTGGTCCTCCACCAGCCCCGCGTCCTCCGGAACATCCAGGACGGTCGCGCAGCGCTCGCACACGGTCCCCTCTCCGGCCGGTGTCCCACACACCTTGCAGAACCGACTGGCCCGCAGATCTTCGCTCTTGTCCGTCATGACCTCTCCCGAACAGGTGAACAGCGCCCGCTGCCGGGTGTCCCGAGCAGCAGTGCGGATCTCATTGCGGATCTATTGGGGTGGTACCGGGGCACCCCCTTCGCGTGCCTTGGCGTCGGGCGCGCGGAAACACGCGGTGACCGCCTTCCCGTGGCGACAGGGGTGCACCTCCCATGTGTCGGCCACGGCATCCACGAGGAACATGCCGCGCCCACCGAGGCTCTCCGCGCCGGCCGCGCGAGGAACGGGCAGGTCGCCGGACTTGTCGTGCACGGTGACATGCAGGCAGTGGTCGTCGCACGTCATCACCAACTGGGCGCTGCTGTGGGCATGCCGGTGTGCGTTGGTCACCAACTCGGAGACGGTGAGCAGTACCGCGTCCACCGTCTCCGGAGCGGTGCTCGTCCAGCCCCGCGCCTCCAAATGCTCACGCACCCAGTCCCGGGCGGCCTTCACTTCGCTGTTCAAGGGCAACGAGCGCGCCCAGCCCACTGCCCGTAGCGACGAATCTTCCACGGCGGTCCTTTCTCATGGAGACGAGTCGGGGTCAGCGACAGCCAGGAACCCTTTCGCCAAACACCGAACCTGGGCCCGCGACGCGGACCGGCAGCGACCCAACACCCCTGTCCAGCAGCCCTCAGGACTCCGGCAAACTGCTCGATGCGCCCGTCGCGTCTGACACGACGCCTCTTCTCAAGGCACCGTGCCCGGACATGCTTCGGATACCCCGGCCACGTCGGCTCAGCCCTGTCCCCCGGCACACGACACCCCTCAGCACCGCGCGCGTTCGGCCAGGGCTTTGGCTCGGGCACAACGGCGGATCGCCGCCTACAGATTGACCTTCTGTTCCGCTCCGAGGACGCCTCATTCGCAACCTGCTGACGACACCGCCACGGTGACATCGAGGCAGCGAGTGTCCGGAGGGCGGCCCCAAGACTCCTGGGACGACCGGCCATTGAGAGAAGTCGGTCGGCTCCTGCCGGGCAATCGGAGGCGTCCCTCCCCTAGAGAGGGAGCACGGGGTCAGGTGCGCTCTTTCTTGGGAAACACGTACTCGTCGAGGACCAGGCCGACGGCGACGGCCGCCGGGATGGCGACGAGGGCGCCGATGATGCCGAGAAGCGCTCCGCCGACCAGTACCGCGAGGACGGTGACCAAGGGGTGGACGTCGACGGCGAACTTCATGGCCCTAGGCACGATGAGATAGTCCTCGGCGACCCGGAAGACGACGTAGAAAACCGCGGTCGCGATCGCGATGGGCAGGGACACGGACAGCGCGACGAGACTGACGACGATTCCGGCGAGCGTGGAGCCGACGATCGGGATCAGGTCCATCAGGGCGGTGAAAACGCCCAGCGCGGCGGCGTACGGCACACCGGTGGCCGCGCACCAGCCGAAAGTGGCCACGCCCGCGATACCCGAGGTGACGAGGTTGCCGAGCATGAACTTGCCGATGCGGTTCATGATTTCCTCGGCCACGCCCTCGACCCGCTCACGTCGGCTGGCCGCCACGAAGCGCAAGCCGAACTGCTTCATGGTCGGCAGTGCCGCCATGCAGTAGAGAGTCACCGTGATCACGATCGCCGTGGACGTGACGGTGCTCAGCACCATCTGCCCGGCGCCCAGGACTCCGCCCGCCAGGCCGGACGCTCCGCTTCCCGAGCCGATCTGCTGCTTGGCCCTCTCGACCAGGTGGAAGCGGTCCTCCAGGCGGCCGATCGTGGACTGGTGGTTGTGGACCTGCTCCAGCCAGCCGGGCGCCGCGTCCACCAGAGTGGTGACTTCCTTGGCCACGGGAGGAATGACCAGGGCCAGGAATCCGCCGAGTACGACGATGAACCCGGTCAGCACGATCGCCACGGCCCAGCCGCGCCGCAGACCCCGGCGCGTGAACCAGACGACGAGCGGTTCCAGGCTGATCGCGATGAACACGGCCAGCAGGAGCAGGGTCAGCATCGAACTCACTCGCATGACGGTCTGCACGGCGAGCCACGCCAGGCTCGCCCCCAGACCCAGTGCGAAGCCCACGGTCACCCACGACCGTCCACGTCCACCGCGTGAATCTCCGGGCGGGGGCCGCGGCGGCGCCTTCCGGAACTCCACTCCGGCGTCCGCCGGGCCGGGGCCGGAGCCGTTCGCGTCCGCCCCTTCCGACGCGCCGTGCTCGTCCCTGGCGGACTCGGGCTCGGACTGCGCAGACATCGCGACGGCTCTCCTAGATGGCCTCATGGCCTCGAATGGGCGGGGGTGTTCCGGGTACCCAGAGACTCCGGATGTACCGCGCCGTGCCCCGCCCAGCGCGTCGTGAGCCGACCGGGACACGGAACGGGGAACGCTTGGCCGACATCCGAGCCTGAGACGGAGCCGAACACCGTGATCGATCTCGATCCCTTCACCGACCTGCTCGACTACCCGATGTACGTCGTGACCGCCGAGGCCGACGGGGAGCGAGCCGGCTGCCTGGTCGGATTCGCCTCACAGTGCTCGATCCGACCCGCTCGCTTCATGGTCTGGCTGTCCAGGGCCAACCGGACGTACCGGGTCGCCGAACGCGCCGAACGCCTCGCGGTCCATCTCATGCGCCGCGACCAGGACCGGCTGGCCCGGCTCTTCGGCGGCGAGACCGGCGACCGTACGGACAAGCTCTCCGAGGTTCCGTGGCACCGGAGGCCGGGCGGATCACTGATCCTCGACGAGGCCCCCGCCTGGTTCGTCGGCCGGGTGGAGAAGCGGGTCGACGGCGGCGACCACGTCGGTTTCCTGCTCGCCCCGGAGGCGACGGAAAATCTCGCGGCCGACCGCACCACTCTGCTGACGCTCACCGACACCCACGCCATCACTCCGGGCCACCCGGCGGACTGAACCGCCCGGCCCGGCCGGTCAGGACCCGACCGGCGTTCCGGGGCTGCTGTCGTAAGCCTTCTGTACGAGGGCCGGGCGGCGGCCGTCATTGAGCTGCCGGTTCCACAGGGCATCGACCTGTTCGCGGGCCTGCGACTCCAACTCGGCGGGGAGCAGGTGCCGGTAGCGGCGGTCCTCCCCCAGCAGGACCTGCACGGTCCTGTCGTAGACCGGCTCGGGGTCGTACTGCCCGTGCGGGAAGGCGAGTGCGGAGTAGTCGTGGAGACGGTCGGCGGGGTTGTCGCGCCATTCCTTCCACGTCTCGAACATGGTGTCGTTGAAGCCGGTGAGGAAGGGGCCGGGGTTGACCGTCGCCACCGTGACACCGAACTCGGCGAGTTCCTGGTCCAGCGCGTCGGCGAACGCCTCGACCGCGTGCTTGGAGCCCGCGTAGGCGCCGGTGAACGGGTCGACGGTGAGTCCGGCGACCGAGGACATGAAGACGATACGTCCACTGCGGCGGGCCGCCATCTGCCGGGCGATGCCCTGGGTGAGCAGGACAGGACCGAAGACGTTCACCTCGAACTGGCGGCGCAGCCGCTCCTCCGGGATGTCGACGGTCGCGCCGCCTTCGGAGACACCGGCGTTGTTGAGGAGGACCTCGACACCCCAGGTCCAGGCGTTCTCCCGGTCTCCGGGGTCGGTCACGTCCAGTTTCTCGACCCGCAAATCCGCACCCCGCTGTCGGGCGTCGGCCCGTACCGTGCCGACCTGGGCGATGATCTCCACGCCCGCGATCACCTCGTGCCCCGCCGCGGCGAGCCGTAGCGCCACCTCTTTGCCGAAGCCGCTGCCCGCACCGGTGATGAGTATCGGTCCCGCCATGTCGTCGCGCCCTTCCCCTACTGGTGTCCGGTCTCTCCGGACAACGGATGCCCCGGCCCCGCGTGCAGGGCTGTTCCAAAGTCCTGCCGGGTGGGTGAAGTTGCTGGTCACGGGGTCATGCCGAGGAGGTGCAGGGGACGGGTGAAGGGTTCGTAGGACA
>NZ_JBIWMV010000021.1:0-199955 GCF_044766845.1 Streptomyces sp. NPDC101776
CTCATGTTGCTCTCGCTACTCACTACCTATGACTGCTTCCTCCGGGACCATCCGTCCCAGTATCAAGCTGTCCAGGTCAAAGGGGGAGCTTCACACTTACCCTGCGTACTCCTGTGGGCTGTGACGCTGTCAGAGCCGAGGCCTTCGTGCGGCAGAGCAGAGCCTGGATCGAGTCGAAACTCCTGCTGCGGGAACGGCACCGGCCCGCGCATCCGGTGCGTGAGTTCCGGGACGGCGAGACCTTTCGGTATCTGGGGCGTGAGTACCGGCTGCTTCTCGTGGACGAGGGCAGGAGCCCCGTGCGGTTGACGGCGGGGCGGCTGAGGCTGGACAAGGAGGTCGCCGCAGATCCCGCCCGGGCGCGCCGAGACCTGGTCGCCTGGTACCGGAAGTCCGGGCTGCGATGGTCGCGGGGACGTCTCCAGCCGTGGGCCGCCCGTATGGAGGTTCCCGAGCCCACGGTCACCGTTCGCGACGTCGGAAACCGGTGGGGGACGTATCGGCTCGGCGAAGACGGTACCGGCACTATGGCCCTGCACTGGGCTGTCTTCCAGTTGCCCGCTCACCTCGTCGACTACGTGATCGCACACGAGTTGGCACACATCAGGATCTCGGGACACGGGCCCGACTACTGGACGCTTCTGAGGCGGGCGATACCGGAGTGCGAGGTCCGCAAGGAGGAACTCGACGACCTGGGAAGACGTTTGTGGCTTGGGCAGATCGCCGAGCGGGACTGAGATCGAGGATGTCGCGGACGCGTGCGTCGCACGCTCCTCACACCACCCGTGTCGCCCCCGCGAACGGCATCTGGTCGATCGGCGCCAGCCGTACCGGAGCGGTCGGGTTCGGGGCGTGGATCATCTGGCCGTCGCCGACGTAGATGCCGACGTGACTGATGCCCGAGTAGAAGAACACCAGGTCGCCGGGGCGCAGTTCGTCCCGGGAGACCCGCTGTCCGGCGTTGATCTGGGCGTAGGTCGTGCGGGGCAGGGAGACACCGGCGGAGTTGTAGGCGGCCTGCACGAGGCCCGAGCAGTCGAAGGCGTTCGGGCCCGTCGCGCCCCAGACATACGGGCTGCCGAGCTTCTGGTAGGCGTAGGAAACGGCCGCCGCCGCACGGGAGTTGGGGGCGTCGGACGCGGCGGCCGAGGAGACGGGCGCGGCCAGCGCACCCCGTGCCGCGGTCGACGAGCGGGACGCGCGGCCGGTGCCGTCGGCCGTGCCGCCCGTGACCTGGGCCTGCTGCCGCGGAGTCAGCGTCGCCAGCAGCCGGCGCGCCTGGTCCAGCTTCCCGTTGATGGTCTTCTTCTGCCTGCCGAGCTCCGCCTGCCGCGACTTCAGCGAGGTCAGCTCGATGTGGGCGGCACCGCGCAACTGCTCGATCTCCCGGAGCTGTTGCCGTACGAGAGCGACGGCCGCCGTCTGCCGGTGGCCCACCCGGTCGGCGAACTCGGCGCCGTCCAGATACCGTTCGGGATTGTCGGAGAGCATGAGCTGCACCGCGGGGTCGATCCCGCCGCTGCGGTACTGGGCCGCGGCGACATAACCCAGCGAGTCCCGGGCCGAGTTGAGCTTCTCCGTCCTGCGTGCCGCCTCGTCCCGCAGGGTGTTCAACTGCTTCTCGGCCGCGTCCGCCTTCTCCTTCGCGCCGTCGTACTTCTCGGTCGCGACCTCCGCCTCCTGGTACAGCTTGTCCACCTTGGCCTTGACCTGGGTCGGTGTCAGCTGCGGCTCGGCGTGCGAGGTCCCGTCGAAGCCCGTCGCCGTCGCCGCGCCCGCGAGGGCGATCGTGACCGCGGTACGGGCCGTATGGCCGCTGAGCGGGCGCTGTCGGGCCTTGCGGTGCGCTGCCACGTGGACTGCACGTCCTTTCGTACGACCGCCGGGGGAGCGGGCGATTGAGCGTCCGGCGGCGGTCTGCACAGGGGGAGCGGGCCGCCGCCGGACTTCTCGGCGGTGGTGTCCGGCTGCCGCCCCTGGTCCGGGCGGCGGTGGGGAGCCGGTCACCTGGTGGAGGACGCTAAACCTGATGGTTGCGGCCCGGTAACGCATGCGCGGAACTGACGTGAGGTGACCGGGAATTGACCATGAGTGGCTGTGATCCCGGACCGGGCCCGCCGCCTTCGCGTGGCGCGCTGACCGATGCGGCGGTTCGGGCGCGGGGCGGTCCGGCGCGATGCTATGGGCCGCATATATGCACGGGCATCGGAGCGCTACGAGGGAGTTACGAGGGAGTACGGATACGAGGCACTACAGGAGTACGGATACGAGGCGCTACGGAGGGGCGGTGTCGGGCGGCCTCAGGGCCCCTGATTAGGCTCCGGCCCCATGGACGTACTCATCCATCTCTTCGTCGGCCTGCACATCATCGGCATCGCGGCGCTGCTCGGCGGTTTCCTGACCCAGATGAAGGCGATGGGTCAGGGCACGGCCCGCTTCGTCCCCGGCATGCTGCACGGCGCGCTGACCATGCTGGTCACCGGCGCGATCCTGGTCGGCCTCAACCAGGCCGACGACCAGCACGTCAACAACATCAAGATCGGCATCAAGCTCGCGCTGCTGATCGTGATCCTCGGCCTCGTCTATGTGAAGCGGGACGAGGAGAGCGTCGACAAGAGCCAGTTCGCGCTGGTGGGCGGGCTCACCATGGTGAACATCTTCATCGCGGTCCTGTGGACGTGACCCCGGACGTGGCCGCGCGATAGAACCGGACCGTCCCCGCGGCGACCACCAGCCACGCCGCCACCGCGATCCACAGCACCACCTCCCCGGGCGTCCGCAGCCACCCGACGTCCACGGCGGTCCCCACGGAGAGCATGGTCGCCGCCGTCATCCCGAGCGGGAACACCGTCGACCAGCGGCGCACGTCGTAGCGCGGCCGGGGCCAGGCGACCTCGGCGGCCAACAGGACGACGCACCAGGCCACATCGAGCACCAGCAGCGTCACGGTCACGGCCCGCAGGACGCCCCGGTCGTCGGAGTTCCACAGGTACAGGCGCGCGCTGTCGGCGGCGATCAGCTTCGACCCGGCCAGCGCCGAGACGGCCAGCGCGCCGCCGACGATCCAGTGGTCGCCGGCCCCGATGATCACCTGCCGCCATTCGAAACGGGCCAGCGCGAACCCGTAGAGCACCAGCCCGAGCCAGAACAGCACCAGCGCGGTGTGCGCGAGCCAGGCCACCGACTCGGCCGCCGCGATGGTCGCCCCCAGCACGGCCAGCGACTGCGTGGCCACACAGCCCAGGAACACCGTCCCGGGCATACGGCCCCGCCAGTTCCCCACGACCCGTACGAGCAGCCCCGGCCACAGCACGACGGCCGGCGCCAACAGCGCCTCGGCCACCGTCTGCCAACCCGCGATGGAGAACCGCGTCCCCAGGACGGCGGTCGCGGCCACGGCGGTCAGCGCACCGGGCGTCCCCGCCTCCGTGAGCCACCTCGGCCGGTCCGACAGCAGTCGTACGGCGAAGTCCACGGCCAGCCCCAGCCAGAAAGCGCAGGCCACCGCGAAGGCGATACGGGACAGCACCTCGTACCCCGTGACATGAAGGCCGACCGAGACGATCGCGGTCGCCATCACGACGGCCCCGGCCGCCGGCGGACGCTGCGCCCACCAGGCGCGGAAGCGGGAGATACCGGTATCGGGCATGGCCCGATGCTAGGGAGCGGCTCCGGTGCGGGCGGCGGGCCACGCGCGCGGGGACGTCAAAAACACCTGCACGCGTGCGTGGCGCCCCAAAACGCCCTCACGCGTGCGTGTGCGCCCCAAAACGCCCTCACGCGTGCGTGGCGCTCCAGAACGCCCTCACGCGCGCGTGGGGACCCCGCTCAGACGGGCCGCACCACGCTGTGGACGATCGCCGTGCCGTCGTAGTGGATCGACTCCTCGCGGACGTAGGTGCCGGGCTTCGGGGCGTGGATCATCATGCCGTCGCCTACGTAGACACCGACGTGGCTGACGTCGTCGTGGAAGAAGACCAGGTCGCCGGGTTGTACGTCGGCCAGGGGGACCGTCGTGCCGGCGTCGGCCTGGTCGGTGACGACGCGCGGGAGGGCGACTCCGGCGGCCTTCCAGGCGGCCTGGGCGAGGCCCGAGGAGTCGTAGGAGCCCGGTCCTGCGGCGCCCCAGACGTACGGCTTGCCGACCTGGGCACGGGCGAAGACGATGGCCTGCCCCGCGAGTGCAGCCGCCTCTTGTTGCCGCTCCCGCGTGGTCAGTTGGGACAGCAGCGCGCGTGCGGTGGAGAGCTTCTGCTGGACGGTGGCCTTGGCCGTCCCCAGGTCGCTCCGCGTCTCGTCGGTGGTCCGGAGGCCCTCGGTCGCCTCCTGGCGCTTCGGCGGCGTCGTGGACCGCTCCGTGAGGTGCGCGTCGGCCGCGTTCTTCCTGCGGGCGGTCAGGCGGCTCATCAACTGGGCCTGGTCGTAGTGGTCGTGCGGGGTGGCGGTGAACGAACTCGGCTCTTCCCGCACGGAGTTGATCTTCTGTGTGCGCTTGGCCGAGCTGCGCCTCTCGGTCGCCGAATCCGCCCGGCGGTAGAGGTCGTCGATCTTCTGCTCGACCTCTCCGAGGCTCCGGGTGCCGCCGTCGTCGGCGGAGGTCCATATGCCAGTGATGCGCGAGCCCGTGGAACGGGGCTTGCGGTGTGACGACGCCAAGGCGGCGACTCCTTCCGAGATCGGTGGGGCCTTCCGAAGTCGGTGGGGCCGTGGAGCTTGACGGCGGAGCCGCGGAGCTTGATCGAACGCTAACCAACTTGTGTGGCTTGTGTGAAGGTTGATGGCTGAAATGCCCGATGCGTTCGCGTGACCTCCGTCATGTGTCCGCCCGGCCGTCGCCGATGGTGATCGACCGGTTCTGGACCGTGAATTCTCCCGAGTTCCCGGGGTGGCAGCCGGTTGTCAGTGGGGCGCCCTAAACTCGGAGAGCGATGAGCAGCCTCTTTGACGACAGCTTCCTGGCGGATCTCCAGACCCCTCGGGGTCATGACGAAGAACCCCCGCCACCGCCCGAGGACGAGCACGGACCGGAGCAGGTTCCGGACGACCTGTTCGGCGGCAGGTTCGACGTGCCCGCGAGCAGAGACGCCTACTACCGGGACGGCGCCCCACGCCCTGCGGTCGACCCGGCCGCACTCCTGGACGGGCTGAACGAGAACCAGCGCGCGGCCGTCGTCCACTCCGACACCCCGCTGCTCATCGTGGCCGGCGCCGGCTCGGGCAAGACCCGCGTCCTCACCCACCGCATCGCCTACCTCCTCGGCGAGCGCCATGTGCACCCGGGCCAGATCCTCGCGATCACCTTCACCAACAAGGCCGCGGGCGAGATGAAGGAGCGCGTCGAGCAACTCGTCGGCCCGCGCGCCAACGCGATGTGGGTGATGACCTTCCACAGCGCGTGCGTACGCATCCTGCGCCGCGAGTCCAAGAAGCTCGGCTTCACGTCCTCGTTCTCGATCTACGACGCCGCCGACTCCAAGCGCCTGATGGCCCTGGTCTGCCGCGACCTGGACCTCGATCCCAAGAAGTTCCCGCCGAAGTCCTTCAGCGCCAAGATCTCGAACCTGAAGAACGAGCTGATCGACGAGGAGGACTTCGCCGCCCAGGCCGCTGGGGGCACCTCCCAGGCTATTGGCTCTGGGGGAAGCTTCGAGAAGACCGTCGCCCAGGCCTACGCGATGTACCAGTCGCGGCTGCGCGAGGCCAACGCCCTCGACTTCGACGACCTGATCATGACGACGGTCAACCTGCTGCGCGCCTTCCCGGACGTCGCCGAGCACTACCGCCGCCGCTTCCGGCACGTCATGGTCGACGAGTACCAGGACACCAACCACGCGCAGTACGCCCTCGTACGGGAACTCGTCGGCAGCGCCACCCCCCACGACGAGGACACCCCGCCGAGCGAACACGACCTGCCGCCCGCCGAGTTGTGCGTCGTGGGTGACGCCGACCAGTCGATCTACGCCTTCCGGGGCGCGACGATCCGCAACATCCTCCAGTTCGAGGAGGACTACCCGAACGCGACGACGATCCTCCTGGAGCAGAACTACCGCTCGACACAGACGATCCTCTCCGCCGCCAACGCGGTCATCGAGCGCAACGAGTCCCGCCGCCCCAAGAACCTGTGGACCAACGCGGGCGCGGGCGCGCAGATCACCGGCTATGTCGCCGACACCGAGCACGACGAGGCGCAGTTCGTCGCCGAGGAGATAGACCGTCTCACCGACGCGGGCGACGCGAAGGCGGGCGATGTCGCCGTCTTCTACCGGACGAACGCCCAGTCCCGTGTCTTCGAGGAGATCTTCATCCGCGTCGGCCTGCCGTACAAGGTCGTCGGCGGGGTCCGCTTCTACGAGCGCAAGGAGGTCCGGGACGTCCTGGCCTACCTGCGTGTGCTGGCCAACCCGGAGGACTCGGTCCCGCTGCGCCGCATCCTCAACGTCCCCAAGCGCGGCATCGGCGAGCGCGCCGAGGCGATGGTCGACGCCCTCTCGCAGCGCGAGAAGATCAGCTTCCCGCAGGCGTTGCGGCGCGTCGACGAGGCGTACGGCATGGCCGCGCGGTCGACGAACGCGGTCAAGAAGTTCAACACGCTGATGGAGGACCTCCGTACGATCGTCGACTCCGGCGCGGGCCCGGCGACGGTCCTGGAGGCGATCCTCGAACGCACCGGCTACCTCGCCGAGTTGCAGGCCTCCACCGACCCGCAGGACGAGACCCGGATCGAGAACCTCCAGGAACTCGCCGCCGTGGCCCTGGAGTTCGAACAGGAGAACAGCGGGGGGGAGGGCGAGAGCGAGACCCCGGTCGGGCTCGCCGCGTTCCTGGAGCGGGTGGCGCTGGTCGCCGACTCCGACCAGATCCCCGACGAGGACGAGGACGGCTCCGGGGTCATCACGCTGATGACTCTGCACACCGCCAAGGGACTTGAGTTCCCGGTCGTCTTCCTCACCGGCATGGAGGACGGCGTCTTCCCGCACATGCGCGCCCTCGGCCAGGCCAAGGAGCTGGAGGAGGAGCGGCGCCTCGCGTACGTCGGCATCACACGCGCGCGTGAACGCCTGTACCTCACCCGGTCGTCACTGCGCAGCGCCTGGGGACAGCCGTCGTACAACCCGCCCTCCCGCTTCCTGGAGGAGATCCCGGCGACGCACGTGGAGTGGAAGCGGACCGGCGCGATGGCGGCTCCGCCGTCGACGGGTCCGGCCTCGGGCATCGCGGCCTCGCTGTCCTCGACCCGCTCGCGCTCGTCGGCGTCGGGTGCGTCGGGCTTCGCCACCCGCCGGACCTCGGAGAAGCCGGTCGTGGCACTGGCCGTCGGCGACCGGGTCACGCACGACCAGTTCGGGCTCGGCACGGTGGTCGGCGTGAACGGCACGGGGGCGAACGCGGAGGCGACCGTCGACTTCGGGGAGCCGAAGCCGAAGCGTCTGCTGCTGCGGTACGCGCCGGTGGAAAAGCTCTAAGGGGAAAGGGAGTTACGTCGGGTCGAGCCCGTGGCTGCGAAGCCACGGGAGCGGGTCGATCGCCGCCCCGCCCGCCGGCCGTACCTCGAAGTGCAGGTGCGGACCGGTGGAGTTGCCCGAGTTCCCGGAGTACGCGATCGGGTCGCCGGCCTTCACCGTCGTCCCCGGGGCGACGCGGTAGCTGGAGAGGTGGCAGTACCACGTCTCCGTGCCGTCCTTCTCGGTCAGGATCAGCATGTTGCCGTAGGCGCTGTTCCACTTCGTGCTGACGACGCCGTCGGTCGCGGCCATCACCGTCGTGCCGTACGAGACGGGGAAGTCGATGCCCGTGTGCACGGACATCCAGTTGACGCCGGCCTGCCCGAAGTAGGCGCTGAGGCCCCGCTGCGTCACCGGCAGCACGTACTTGGGGCGCAGCCGCTCCTTGCGGGCCGCCTCCGCCGCCGCCTTCTTCTTCCCGGCTTCCTGCTGGGCCTTGAGGTCGATACGTTCCTGCGTACGGCTGGCCCGGTCGGCGAAGTCGTCGGCACCGGCCGACAGGCTCTTGATCTGGGCGTCCAGCTTGTTGTTCGCGACGGACGGCTGCACCGTGGTCGCGTCGGAGGCGGACGCCGTCGTGTCGCTGCCGCCGGTCAGCGTGCCGACGGACGCGGCGGCGATCCCGGCGACCCCCATCACACACGCGGACGGCACGGCGATGGTCAGCAGCGCGGAGCGCTTCGGGGGCGTACGGCGCCGGGAACGGCTCCCGCCCCGGGACGCGGCGCGCGAGGCGGTCGCCGGGGCCGGGGTGAACTCCTCCTGGTCGTCGAGGAGTTCGGGCTCCGGCGCGGGACCGTCGAGTTCCAACTCGGCCTCGTCGAGGACGGGCAGCTCGCCGGCGGCGGTCAACTCGCCGTCTTCCGGGGCGGGTTCGTCGTAGGAGCCCTCATGTGTCCCGTCGTACGCACCCTCATGCGTCCCGTCGTACGACGCCTGCTCGAAGGTGGTGGTCGCGTCGGCGGGGGTGCCGTCGGCGTTCCACTGCGTGGCGTCGTAGGCGCCGGTGTCGAAGGCCTGCGTGCCCCATTCCCAGTGCTGGGTCTGGTCGGTGGCGGGGACGGCGGAGTGGGCCGACTGGTCCGGCTGGAGCCAGGCGTTCGCGTCCCACTGGCCGCTGATGTCGGGGGCGCCGGTCTGCGGCGGGATGGCGGACAGCTGCTGGTAGTCGGCCGACCAGGCGGTGGTCTCGTAGGCGCCCGTGTCGTAGGCGGCGTGGTGCTGGGCCGCGTACGGGTCGTAGTTCAGGGTCTGTTGGGCACCCGTGGACCAGGCCGAGGAGTCGTAGGCGCCGGTGGCGTGTGACGCCACGTCATGCGCGCCGGTGCTGTGGCCGTTGCCCGGCATGTCGCCGAAGAGGGGGTCGGTGGCGAAGCTCGCGGTGGCCTGGCCGCCGCCCGCGCCGGGATGGAAATCCGTGGCGGTGTGGTCGCCGTACGTGGTGAAGTCGCCGTACTGGGCGTCCTGCCCGCCGTACGACGCGTAGTGCGCCGAGGTGGCATCGGAAGCCGGAGCCGGGGTGGTCATGATCCCCGACGGGTGACGGTCGTTCACCAACTTCTCTATTCGCCTCGACAACAGGGGCTGCCAGAGCAGTGCGGTGACTGTACCCGGCGGTATGCGGGCACGACAATCTTCGTCAGGTTTCGCGTCCGCCGGAAACGGGCATTCGGCCGTGTTTCGGGGGACGGCGGGCACGGGTTTGGCCTTGCGTTCGAATAGCGTTCGAGGTCAGAGGTCGTTCGGTTGCTGTCCGCGCCCTGTGCGGACGCTTCGAAGGGCATGGAAATGCTTCCCGCGCCGGGGGCGGGGCGCGTTGACTGACGGCGGTCGACGGGCATCCGACGGCATCCGACGTAGGGAGTGCGTGATGAGGGCGTGGAAGCGTGCGGGGATCGCGGTCGGGCTGGCCGCGGCGACCATCGGCATCGTGAGCCCGGCGGCATCGGCCGCGCCCGCGCCGTGGGACATCAGCCGCGCACACCGGCCCGCGCCGGCGCAGGGGACGCAGGCGTTCTCGGTCGGGGAGGCCGGCACCGTCAGCGTGCGGTGCGGGCCTCCCTGCTACCAGTAGGGGTCGCGCGGCGCCGGTCAGGCCACCGTCAGGCCGTTCCTGCGGGTGGCGGCCGGGGTTTCCGTCCGCGGGGTGTCGAGGGCCTGGCGGATGCCAGCCGCGATGGTGGGGTGGACCGGCAGGGCGAGGTGGCCGATGCCGCTGACCTGGACGTTCTCGGCGAGCAGGTCGGGGTGGTCGATGCAGGCCGTCTCCAGCGGTTCCATCAGATTGTCGAGGTCGCTCCAGAAGCTGACGAAGTGCGTGCGGCAGCCGGGGGCGGGGCGGGTCAGTTCCTCGATCACCGGTGAGCCCGGCCGCATCTGGCGGACGATCGGGTGGGCGCTGGCCAGCGGGACCACCGCCGTACCGGAGTGCGGGGTGCCGAGCGTCACGAGCGTGCGGACCCGCAGGTCGCCGCCGAGCCGCTGCACGTAGTACCGCGCGATCAGTCCGCCGAGACTGTGCCCGACGATGTCGACCTCGTTGCTGCCCGTGCGCTCGCAGATCTCCTCGATGTGCCGGCCCAGCAGCTCGGCCGCGGTGCGGATGTCGCAGGTCAGCGGCGAGTAGTTGAGGGACTCGACCTGCCGGTGCCCGTGCTGGGCCAGGGAACGGCGCAGCAGCACGAAGACCGAGCGGTTGTCGATGAACCCGTGCAGCAGCACCACCGGGGGTTTCGCCTCGGTCGGCAGTTGTGCCGCGTCCTCGGGCGAGGGCGGTTCGGGCAGGGGCGCCCGGCGTTCCTGGGCCATGCCGGAGGGATAGAGGAGAAGGTGGCCCGCGAGGATCACGATCTCCAGGGCGGTCGCTTTCAGGAGGGTCATCGACAGGCCCGCCAGCCTGCTGGGCAGGAGGCGCTGACAGAGGGGGATAAAGGGCAGTGCCCCGGAGACCTTCATGGCCGACCTCCTGTCGGCACACGGAACGACAGCTCCGTCCCCCGTGTGCCCTCGTGGGAGGCCACCGCGAGGACCATCGACGGTGCGCGAGTGGTGCGCGGGGTCAGCCCTGCGTGCCCTTCGTGCGTGCGCCGATGCGCCGTACCAGCGCGCCGCGCGGCCTGCGGCGCGGTGGTACGGCGACCTCGTTGCGGCTCCCGGTGCGCTTGTTCCCGCTGGAACGCTGCGCGGTGAACGTGTCCCATCGTGTGATTTCCCCCTCGGTATCCACCGCGAAACTGCCGGTTGCGGGATGCTGGAGATAACGTTCGTTCACTTCCCGCACTGAAGCGGGTGCCGCGGTACCCGTGGGTAGGGATGAACGCAGTCGCTTCATGGAGGCAGTGATGGGTGTGGCAGCCGGTCCGATCCGCGTGGTGGTGGCCAAGCCGGGGCTCGACGGCCATGATCGCGGGGCCAAGGTGATCGCGCGGGCGCTGCGCGACGCCGGTATGGAGGTCATCTACACCGGTCTCCACCAGACCCCCGAGCAGATCGTCGACACCGCGATCCAGGAGGACGCCGACGCGATCGGCCTCTCCATCCTCTCCGGCGCCCACAACACACTCTTCGCGGCCGTGATCGACCTCCTTGAGCAGCGCGAGGCGGCGGACATCCTGGTCTTCGGCGGCGGCATCATCCCCGAGGCGGACATCGCTCCCCTCAAGGAGAAGGGCGTCGCGGAGATCTTCACCCCCGGGGCGACGACACAGACGATCGTGGACTGGGTGCGGGAGAACGTGCGCCAGCCTGCGGGGGCGTAACTTCGTTTTCCGGCGAGCGTGACCTACCAGCCCGTCCGGCGTTCGAGGACGAGGCCGTCCAGGCCGAAGGGGGGTTTGGGGGCACAGCCCCCAAGCTTCTACGGCAACTCCGACTCCCGCTGCTTCTACGGCGACGGCACCCCCAACTCCGCCGCCATCGCCGCGCGCAACCGCAACGTAGTCATCAACCGCTGAAACGCCTCCGCCCAATAACCCCCCGCCCCCGGCGCCGCGTCCTCCGACTCGTCCGGCACCGCCAGCAACCCGTCGAGCCGCCCCGCCTCGGCCGGATCGAGACACCGCTCGGCCAGCCCCATCACCCCACTGAAACTCCATGGATAACTCCCCGCGTCCCGCGCGATGTTGAGCGCGTCCACCACAGCCCGCCCAAGCGGCGCGGCCCACGGCACCGCACACACCCCGAGCAGCTGAAACGCCTCGGACAACCCCTGCGCCGCGATGAACCCGGCCACCCACTCGGCCCGTTCGCCCCCACCCAGCGTGCTCAGCAGCTTGGCGCGCTCGGCCAGGGACACCGCTCCGGGGCCGCCCGCCTCGGGCGCCGACGGAGTCCCCAGCAGCGCCCGCGACCACGCGGCGTTCCGCTGCCGTACCGCCGCCCGGCACCACGCGGCGTGCAGCTCGTTCCGCCAGTCGTCCGCCACCGGAAGCGCCACGATCTCGCTGGGCGTACGTCCGCCGAGCCGCCGCTCCCAGGTCGCGAGCGGGGTCGCCTCCACCAACTGGCCTAGCCACCAAGAGCGTTCACCTCGTCCCGCCGGAGCCTTGGACACCACACCGTCTCGCTCCATGCTCGAGTCGCACTCGTGCGGCGCTTCCACGACGAGCGAGGGATCTTGACGCGTGCGGTCGACGGCCACACAGGCCGCCGCCCGCACCGCCATCCGCGCGGCGAGCGCCGACTCGGGCAGCGCCGACAGCAATTCGGCCGCCGTGGCCCGGACGTTGCGGCTCCGGTCGGCCAACGCCTGCTCCAGGAACGGCTCGTCCTCGGCCGCGAGACCCATGCGCAGCGAGTCGAGGAACATCAGCCGGTCCTCCGCCCGCTCCGTCGTCCAGGTCGTGATGAGCAACTCGCGTGCGACGGCGGGTCGTTGTGCCCGTATCGCCGCGAGCAGGGCCACCCGCTCGGCGAACAGCCCCTCCTGCCACAGCAGTTGGACCTGGTCGGGGTCGTCGAGAGCGGGCAGGGCGGTGCCGCCGCCCGGTGTCGCGCGCAGGGCGAACCGCCAGTCCGGGTTCAGCCGGGCCAGCCACAGCGCGCGCGGGCCCGCGAACTCCAGCGCCGCCGGCCGCAGATCCGTACGCCCCCGGGCCGCGTCCAGCAGCGCCGGCAGCACCGGAACGGGCGCGGCGAACCCGCGCGCGTTGGCCGCCGCGAGCCACTGGGGCAGCAACTCCATGAGATCCGGCGAGGTGCCCCGACGGCCCCCACCACCCACACCGGGGCGGTCGGCCAGCAGCATCGCCAGCCTGCGGGCCGCCGCTCCGGGCAGCGCCGGACGCGCGTCGGGTACGGCCGGCTCCGGACGCTCCGCCGCCCGCGCCGGACACAGCCCCGCCCGCCGCCGTACGGTCTCCATGGCCGCCGCGTCCAGCAGCGCCACGGGGGCGTCCTGGCCCGGCGCGCAGCCCGCAGGCGTACGGCGGTCCGTGCCGAGCAGGGCCGTGGTGACGAGCTCTTCCCAGTCGCCCGCCGGGGGCGCCGGTGCGGGGGTGGTGTTCATGCGGTGCCTTTCCGTCGGATGCCTCGGAGTGACGGGGCTCGGAGTGATAGTGCTCGGAGGGGTTGGGTTCGGAGGGGGTTCAGCACAGGGACACCGGCTCTCCCGTGCCCTCCGGCCAGGCCGTCAGCGGGGTGAAGCCCCGGTGGCCCAGTTCCCCGAAGACCTTGACCGGGGCGCCTCCGGAGAGGGCGACGAGCCGCCACAGGCCGGGGCGGGAGCGGGCGGTCGGGGTGAGGGGGAGCGCCAAGTCCGCGTCGGCGTCCGCCAGTTGCCAGGAGTCGCCGTCCGGGGTGGGGACGACCCGGTCCAGCGTCACCGGGACGGAATCCAGCCACGGGTCGAGCCGTAGCGCCTCCCCGTAGCGGACGGCGGCCTGCGTCGTCGCCACCCCGCGCGGCCGTCCCGTCATAGGTGAGGGCGCCGCGAACTGCTCGCCCAGAGCCGCCCGGAACTGCCCGGCGCCCGGGAACGCGGACACCTCCGCGTCCAGGGCGAGCCCCATGGGCAGCGCCACCTCGGGGGCGCGGCCCGCGGCGCCGTAGGAGAGGAGAAGGGACGTGCGGCCCGACTCCGTGCCGTACAGCCATATTCTTCGGGTCGTCAGTTTCGGGTCCGTCGTGTCGTACTGGGCGAGGACCAGCCAGTGGTCGCGCAGGGGTGGGCCGTCCGCCGATGCGGGCAGGCCGATGCGGGAGCGGACCGTCGCCGCCAGGTCGTCGGGCAGGCGCTCGCGGCGCAGCCAGGCCTGGTCGAGGAGGTGGAGCAGCGCGCACTCCTCCAGCAGCCGGACCGGCCAGCCCGGGCCCGAGGACGGGATCGCCCCCAACTCCCTTGCGCGCGCGGCCAGTCCGGGGGCCTGCGCGTCGACCATGCGGGCCGCCGTCTCCTCCCACAGCCCGTACCCCGCCTGCTCCGCCGAGGCCAGGCCCGTGCGCAGCAGGTCCGTCAGCCGCTGCTCCAACTCGGCCGCGCCCAGGCTGATCCGCTCGGCCCGCCGCTCCGCCCTGCGCCGCGCCGCCTCCGGGTCAGCGGCGGCCGGGGCACCGGCCGCGGCCCCCGCCCGTTTCTCCTCCGTCCGCTTGCGCCGCCCCGCCAGCCACTCCTCCGCCCAGTCCGGCGCCGGCCCCTGCACCGCCGGCACCGCGCCGTCCTCGCCCGCCCACAACAGCAGCAGCCCCAGCGCGTGCTTGCACGGGAACTTGCGGCTCGGGCAACTGCACTTGTACGCCGGCCCCGCGGTGTCCGCGATGTCGACGACCGTCTGATACGGCTTGCTGCCACTGCCCTTGCACAGCCCCCACACCGTCCCCTCGTCAGAACTGCCCGCCTCGGACCACGGCCCCGCCGCCCCGAGCTTGCTGCCCGCTTTGCGTGACGCTGCGTCAGGCGCCAGTGCCAGCACCTGGTCAGCCGTCCAGCGCACCCCCTGCTGAGTCATGACATCGAAGGTAGATCCCGGCACTGACAATCGGCCCCGCGTCAGCGTTTGCGCAGGTCAGATCGCATTGTCAGTGGTGTGGTGCACGGTGGACACCAGATCCGAACCGGCCGAGCTGGAGGGGGCCTCAGCCATGACTGTGTCCACAGAACCCACGAACGCGCAGGCGAGTGAGAAGGCGGCGGCCGAGGTACTGCGCCCGCATGCCGAGGACGCCTTCGCCGACGAACTCGCCGCGCTGGCCGCGCAGGACGACCGGCCGCGCCCGGTCCGCTGGAAGATGTCGCCGTGGGCGGTCGCCACGTATCTGCTGGGCGGCACGCTGCCGGACGGCACGGTGATCACACCGAAGTACGTCGGCCCGCGCCGCATCGTCGAGGTCGCCGTCACCACCCTCGCCACCGACCGCGCCCTGCTCCTGCTCGGCGTGCCCGGCACCGCCAAGACCTGGGTCTCCGAGCACCTCGCCGCAGCGGTCAGCGGCGACTCCACCCTGATCGTCCAGGGCACCGCGGGCACCCCCGAGGAGGCGATCCGCTACGGCTGGAACTACGCGCAACTGCTGGCCAACGGCCCGAGCCGCGACGCCCTCGTGCCCAGCCCCGTCATGCGGGCCATGGCGGAGGGGATGACCGCGCGCGTCGAGGAGCTGACCCGCATCCCGGCCGACGTACAGGACTCGCTGATCACGATCCTGTCCGAGAAGACGCTGCCGATACCGGAGTTGGGGCAGGAGGTGCAGGCGGTCCGCGGCTTCAACCTGATCGCCACGGCCAACGACCGCGACCGCGGGGTCAACGACCTCTCCAGCGCCCTGCGCCGCCGTTTCAACACGGTGGTGCTGCCGCTGCCGGAGAGCGCGGACGCCGAGGTCGACATCGTCGCCCGCCGCGTCGACCAGATCGGCCGCTCGCTCGATCTGCCGGCGGTGCCCGAGGGCGTCGACGAGATCCGCCGGGTGGTGACCGTCTTCCGCGAACTGCGCGACGGGATCACGGCGGACGGGCGCACGAAGCTCAAGTCGCCCAGCGGCACGCTGTCGACGGCCGAGGCGATCTCCGTCGTCACCAACGGGCTCGCACTGGCGGCCCACTTCGGCGACGGACTGCTGCGGCCCAGCGATGTCGCGGCCGGCATCCTCGGCGCCGTCGTCCGCGATCCGGCGGCCGACCGGGTCATCTGGCAGGAGTACCTGGAGGCGGTCGTCCGGGAGCGCGACGGCTGGAAGGACTTCTACCGGGCCTGCCGGGAGGTGAGCGCGTGAGCGAGTCCAGGGGGCTGGTCGACGACGACTCCACGTGGAACCTGAACGGGAGGCGGGACGACTCCGCGTGGAGGGTGACCTGGAGGCAGAACGACTGTGACCGGAGTACGACCCGGAGGGGAGGGGGACGAAGTGGCGGGAACTGAGGGGAGCGGGGGCGGCGGTCGGCGCGGTCCGGGCGCCGGGCCGTTGCTGCTCGGGGTGCGGCATCACGGGCCCGGTTCGGCGCGGGCCGTGCGAGCGGCGCTGGCGGCGGCCCGGCCGAAGGTCGTGCTGATCGAGGGGCCGCCGGAGGCCGACGCGCTGATCCCGCTGGCCGCCGACGAGGACATGCGGCCGCCCGTCGCACTCCTCGCCCACGCCGTGGACGAGCCGGGCCGCTCGGCCTTCTGGCCGCTGGCCGAGTTCTCCCCGGAGTGGGTCGCCATCCGCTGGGCCTTGGAACACGAGGTCCCGGCCCGCTTCATCGACCTCCCGGCGATCCACACCCTGGCCTGGGGGAGGGACGAGCCCACGGAGGACGAGCCCACGGGCGGCGAACAGCCGCCGCACCGGACTGACGCCCCCGAGCCGGCCCCCGACCTCCGAGTGGACCCCCTCGCCGTACTCGCCGAGGCCGCGGGCTACGACGATCCCGAGCGCTGGTGGGAGGACGTCGTCGAGCACCGGGGCGTGGGGGAGCGGGACGCGTTCGCGCCGTTCACCGCGCTGGAGGAGGCCATGGGGGCGCTGCGCGAGACGTACGGGGTCGGCGGCCACGACCGGGACCTCGTGCGCGAGGCGTACATGCGGCTCCAAGTACGGGCGGCGCAGCGGGAGTTCGAGGACGACGTGGCCGTGGTGTGCGGGGCCTGGCATGTGCCCGCACTGCGGCAGAAGACGTCCGTCGCCGCGGACCGCGCACTGCTCAAGGGGCTGCCCAAGGTCAAGGCCGAGCTGACCTGGGTGCCGTGGACGCACCGCCGGCTGTCGCGGGCCAGCGGGTACGGCGCGGGGATCGACTCGCCGGGCTGGTACGGCCATCTGTTCGGCGCGCCGGACCGGCCGGTCGAGCGGTGGATGACCAAGGTGGCGGGGCTGCTGCGGGAGGAGGACCGGATCGTCTCCCCGGCCCATGTCATCGAGGCCGTACGGCTGGCGGAGACGCTCGCGGTGATGCGCGGCCGTCCGTTGGCGGGGCTCGGGGAGACCACCGACGCGGTGCGCGCGGTGATGGGCGACGGCTCGGACGTCCCGCTGTCGCTGGTGCACGACCGGCTCGTGGTCGGGGATGTGCTGGGCGAGGTGCCGCCGGGCGCGCCCGCCGTGCCGTTGCAGCGCGACCTCGACCGGTCGCAGCGCAGGCTGCGGATCAAACCGGAGGCGCTGGAGCGGGAGTTGGAGCTCGACCTGCGCAAGGAGACCGACGTCGGGCGCAGCACGCTCCTGCACCGGCTGCGGCTGCTGCGGGTCGAGTGGGGCGAGCCGGTCGCGTCGCGGGGGAGCACGGGTACGTTCAGGGAGACCTGGCGGCTGCGCTGGGAGCCGGAGTTGGCGGTGCGGGTCGCCGAGGCGGGGGTGTGGGGCACGACCGTGCTCGCGGCGGCGACCGCGAAGGCGGAGGCGGACGCGGTCGGGGCGCGGCACCTCGCCGACGTCACCGCGCTCGCCGAGCACTGCCTGCTGGCCGAACTGCCGGACGCGCTCCCGGTGGTGATGAAGGTCCTCGCCGACCGCGCGGCCCTGGACACGGACGTCGGCCATCTCGCGCAGGCCCTGCCCGCCCTGGTCCGTTCGCTGCGCTACGGCGACGTACGCGGCACCGACACGGGCGCGCTGACGGAGGTCGCGGCCGGCCTCGCCGAGCGTGTCTTCGTCGGCCTGCCCCCGGCCTGCGCGGCCCTCGACGCGGACGCCGCGGAGGAGATGCGGGGGCATGTGGACGCGGTGCACGGGGCGGTGGCCCTGCTGGGGGACGCCCCCGGCCGTGACATCCCCGCGGCCGGTCACGGTGCCCTGCGCAGCCGCTGGCGTGCCGTGCTGCGGACGCTCTCCGCGCGGGACACCGTGCCGGGTGTCATTCGCGGACGGGCCGTGCGACTCCTGCTGGACGAAGGGGAGTTGGGGGCGGACGAGGCGGCCCGGCTGATGGGGCTGGTGCTGTCGCCGGGGACTCCGCCGGCGGACGCGGCAGCGTGGGTCGAGGGGTTCGTCGGGGGTGGGGGTGGGCTGCTGCTGGTGCACGACGAGCGGTTGCTCGGGCTGGTGGACGCGTGGCTGACCGGGGTGCCGGCGGAGGCGTTCACGGACGTACTGCCGTTGCTGCGGCGCACGTTCTCGTCGTACGAGCCGGGGGTGCGCCGGACGCTCGGCGAGCTGGTGCGGCGCGGGCCCGGGAAGCAGGCGGGTGCGGGGGCGACGGCGGGGGTCGGGATACCCGGGTTCGGTGCGGAGTCGGATGCCGGGCGGGCGGACGCGGTGGTGCCGGTGCTGCGGCTGTTGTTGGGGCTGGACGACATGGCGGGGAACGCGACGGGGCACGTGGTGGGGAACGCGGTGGGAAACAGCGGCAACGAGCTTGTGGGGGTGGCGGGATGACGACGAACAGCGGTGGGCAGGGCATGAGGAGGCAGGGGGAGAGGGCTCAGGCGGCGGGTGCCGGGCGGCGGGCTGGGGACCGTCCGGCGACTGCCGTGCGGGTCGTGCCGTTGTGGGAAGGGCTGCGGACGGGGGTGCGCGGATGACGGTCGAGGCGGCCGGGGCGGTCGGGGGCGTGGACGCCGGGGCGGAGCGGTTGCGGCGCTGGCGGCTGGTACTCGGGGGCGACGCGGCCGACGGCACCGGATGCGAGCTGTCCGGGCAGGACGCCGCGATGGACGGGACACTCGCCGCGCTGTACGGCAGGGGGGACAAGGGGCGGGCGGCGAAGGACCGTTCGGCGGGGCTCGGGGCGTCGGCGCCGTCCGTCGCGCGCTGGCTCGGGGACATCCGGACGTACTTCCCGTCCTCCGTCGTCCAGGTCATGCAGCGCGACGCCATCGACCGGCTCGGGCTGTCCGCGCTGCTCCTCGAACCGGAGATGCTGGAGGCGGTCGAGGCCGACGTGCACCTCGTCGGCACGCTGCTCTCCCTCAACAAGGCGATGCCGGAGACCACGAAGGAGACGGCGCGGGCGGTGGTCCGCAAGGTCGTCCAGGACCTGGAGAAGCGGCTCGCCACCCGCACCCGGGCCACCCTCACCGGCGCGCTCGACCGCAGCGCGCGTATCAACCGGCCGCGCCACCACGACATCGACTGGAACCGCACGATCGCGGCCAACCTCAAGCACTACCTGCCCGAGTACCGGACGATCGTGCCCGAGCGGTTGATCGGATACGGACGCGCTTCCCAGTCCGTGAAGAAAGAGGTCGTCCTCTGCATCGACCAGTCCGGGTCGATGGCGGCGTCCGTCGTCTACGCCTCCGTGTTCGGGGCGGTGCTGGCGTCCATGCGGTCGATCGACACCCGGCTGGTCGTCTTCGACACCGCGGTCGTCGACCTCACCGACCAGCTCGACGACCCGGTGGACGTGCTCTTCGGGACCCAGCTCGGCGGCGGTACGGACATCAACAGGGCGCTCGCGTACTGCCAGTCGCAGATCACCCGGCCCGCGGAGACGGTGGTCGTGCTGATCAGCGACCTCTACGAAGGGGGCATACGGAACGAGATGCTGAAGCGGGTCGCGGCGATGAAGGCGTCGGGGGTGCAGTTCGTGACGCTGCTCGCGCTGTCCGACGAGGGCGCGCCGGCCTACGACCGCGAACATGCCGCCGCGCTGGCCGCGTTGGGGGCGCCGGCCTTCGCCTGCACACCCGATCTCTTCCCGGAGGTGATGGCGGCGGCGATCGAAAAGCGTCCGTTGCCGATACCGGACACCGCATGACGAACCGGCACCGGTGGTGATGAACGGGCTTGGGGGACAGGGGGGTTGCGCGTCCCCGAGCCGCCCGTGCAAGGATCGTCGCCTCATGATCTGGCCCACTGCCGCGATACCCGGTGCCGCCCTGCGCGTGACGCATACGGCGGTCGGGCGGCGTGTGCTGCAACTGGTGCTGCTGGTGGGCGGGTTGTTCGTGGTCGGGTTGCTGTGCGGGGGACAGGCGCAGGCGGCCGATGGGGTTCTGGGCAAGCCGGTGAGTCTCGGCAGTCCGGGGATTCCGGTGGCGGCTCCGGTGGTGAAACCTGTCCCGCACCCGGTTTCGGTTCCGGCCCCGATCTCGGTTCCTGTCCCTGTTCTCGCTCCGGTGGTGGCTCCGGTGTCGGACATCGTGGAGCGGGTCGTGCGGCCCGTGAGTGACGTGGTGACGAAGACGGTGACCGCGGTGTTGGCCGAGGCGCCTTCGTTACCTTTGCTGCCCACCTTGCCCTCGCTGTCGACCTTGCCGTCAGTCCCCGTGGTGCCGAGTCAGGCCGTGCCTCCGGTGCAGACGCCTCCGGTGCAGGCACCTCCGACGCACACGGCGCCGGTGCCGACGCCCGTCCGGTCGACCCCGCAGTCTTCGAGCGGTGGGCATCGTACGGATGCGAGGCCTGCCGAGATGGCGGTAGGCGTAGGGGCGGCGTACGGACCGCGCTTCGTCGTCGCCGCCGATGCGCTCAACGCCGTAGGGCATGCAGTCATGCGCCATGCCCCCTCCGTCAGGCCCGCCCCCGCTCCCCAGGTACCCACCGGCGATCCGGATGGCGCCCTGCGCGATCAGCAGGCCATGGACAGTGGCAGCTCGCGGCACTGTGACGTGCAGGCCGTGACCTTGGGCAACAGGGTGGCCGTGCGGTTCGTGCCCGGTGTTGCCGCGCGTGCGGGTGTGCCGGAGACCCGGGACAGGTACCGGGACGTTCCCGTCTTCCCGGGCTAGGCACGGTCTTCCGGCAGTTGACCTGACCGGAATGTCGCCATGTCTCCCTTTCCGGAACGCCTGAGGAACCGACGTACCCATGAGCAACAACCTGAGCACGCACACCGCTGTCGCCCCGGCCGAATTCCGACGACGTCTCGTCGATGCGGTGGTCTCCGTCCCGCGAGGGTCCCGGGTCAGGGCCGCCGCGGCCATCCAAGGCGCACGGGCCGCACGCGCCGCACACAATGTCTGCGCTCTGACCGTCCGGCACTGAGAGCGACCGACTCCGTGAGGCAGTGACCCCGGACGGCCGAATGCCGTCGGTCCGTCCGGGGCGCGTCTCGCGGTAGGGGGTCCCGCCGGGCCAACCCCAACCCGGCGGGACCCCGCCCGAAGGATCCGCCCGAGGGATCCGCCCGAAACGACCCACCTGGGCGACCGCCCGTAAGCCCCGCGCACGGCACTCCGTGTCACGAATTCCGGCATCATGTGACAGGTATCACCGCTCAGGTGTGACCCTCGATTTAGGGGCCCTCTGCAAGCAGCGATAACCTGCGAGACGGACATGCCGCGCGCTCGGTCACCGTGTGCGCCTCCCTTGTGACAGCGGACGTCACGTTGCCCTTCGCGGCACGCCCACGCATCCAACGAACCGCGATATCACTGAGGACGGAAGCGCGTGGACCTGTTCGAGTATCAGGCGAGGGACCTCTTCGCCAAGCACGATGTACCGGTGCTGGCCGGTGAAGTCATCGACACGCCTGAGGCGGCCCGCGCAGCCACCGAGAGGCTCGGTGGCAAGTCCGTCGTCAAGGCCCAGGTGAAGGTCGGCGGCCGTGGCAAGGCCGGTGGCGTGAAGCTCGCCGCCACCCCGGACGAGGCCGTCGCGCGTGCGACGGACATCCTCGGCATGGACATCAAGGGCCACACGGTCCACAAGGTGATGATCGCCGAGACCGCGCCCGAGATCGTCGAGGAGTACTACGTCTCGTACCTCCTCGACCGCACCAACCGCACCTTCCTCGCCATGGCGTCCGTCCAGGGCGGCGTGGAGATCGAGGTCGTCGCGGAGGAGAACCCCGAGGCCCTCGCGAAGGTCCCGGTCGACGCCAACGAGGGCGTCTCGATCGAGAAGGCCCGCGAGATCGTCGCCCAGGCGAAGTTCCCGGCCGACGTCGCCGAGCAGGTCGCCGAGATCCTGGTGACACTGTGGGACACCTTCATCAAGGAGGACGCCCTCCTCGTCGAGGTCAACCCCCTCGCGAAGGTCGCCTCCGGCAAGGTCATCGCCCTCGACGGCAAGGTCTCGCTGGACGAGAACGCGGAGTTCCGCCAGCCGGACCACGCGGCCCTTGAGGACAAGGACTCCGCCAACCCGCTCGAGGCGGCGGCCAAGGCCAAGAACCTCAACTACGTCAAGCTCGACGGCGAGGTCGGCATCATCGGCAACGGCGCGGGTCTCGTCATGAGCACCCTGGACGTCGTCGCGTACGCCGGTGAGAACCACGGTGGCGTGAAGCCGGCCAACTTCCTCGACATCGGCGGCGGCGCGTCCGCGGCCGTGATGGCGAACGGCCTGGAGATCATCCTGGGCGACCCCGACGTCAAGTCGGTCTTCGTCAACGTCTTCGGCGGCATCACCGCCTGCGACGAGGTCGCCAACGGCATCGTGCAGGCGCTGCAGCTGCTCGCGGACAAGGGCGAGGAAGTCACCAAGCCCCTCGTCGTCCGCCTCGACGGCAACAACGCCGAGCTGGGTCGCAAGATCCTCTCCGACGCCAACCACCCGCTGGTCCAGCGCGTGGACACCATGGACGGCGCGGCCGACAAGGCCGCCGAGCTCGCGGCTGCGAAGTAAGGGAAGAGGGACAGACACAGCCATGGCTATCTTCCTCACCAAGGACAGCAAGGTCATCGTCCAGGGCATGACCGGCTCCACGGGCATGAAGCACACCAAGCTCATGCTGGCCGACGGCACCAACATCGTCGGTGGCGTCAACCCCCGTAAGGCCGGCACGTCCGTCGACGTCGACGGCACCGAGATCCCGGTCTTCGGCACGGTCGCCGAGGCGATCGAGAAGACGGGCGCGAACGTGTCCGTCCTCTTCGTACCGCCGGCCTTCTCCAAGGCCGCCGTCGTCGAGGCCATCGACGCCGAGATCCCGCTCGCGGTCGTCATCACCGAGGGCATCGCCGTCCACGACTCGGCCGCGTTCTACGCGTACGCGGTCGCGAAGGGCAACAAGACCCGGATCATCGGCCCGAACTGCCCCGGTCTCATCACCCCGGGTCAGTCGAACGCCGGCATCATCCCGGGCGACATCACGAAGCCGGGCCGTATCGGCCTGGTCTCGAAGTCCGGCACGCTGACGTACCAGATGATGTACGAGCTGCGTGACCTCGGCTTCTCGTCGGCCGTCGGCATCGGTGGCGACCCCGTCATCGGCACCACGCACATCGACGCGCTCGCCGCGTTCGAGGCCGACCCCGACACCGACCTGATCGTGATGATCGGTGAGATCGGTGGCGACGCGGAGGAGCGCGCGGCGGACTTCATCGCGAAGAACGTCACGAAGCCGGTCGTCGGTTACGTCGCCGGCTTCACCGCGCCCGAGGGCAAGACGATGGGCCACGCCGGCGCCATCGTCTCCGGCTCCTCCGGCACGGCTGCCGCCAAGAAGGAGGCCCTTGAGGCCGCCGGCGTCAAGGTCGGCAAGACGCCGACCGAGACGGCGAAGCTGGCCCGCGAGATCCTGGCCGGCTGAGTTTCTCAGCTGAACGTCGATGGGCCTGTTCCCTGTGTGGGGGCGGGCCCATCGCGCGTTCTGGGGTGCCGGGTCGGGTTGTTCGGCGGCCGCGGGCGCGTCGTGGCTGGTCGCGCAGTTCCCCGCGCCCCTAGAAGACACCGGTCGCCCTGCGTTTTTAAGGGGCGCGGGGAACTGCGCGACCAGCCCCCACCGGGCTGCGGCCGACGATCTACCGACTCAACGGTGCCAGCCTCTCCGGACCGCTCGTCATCCCGGTCCGCAGACGGTCCCGTAGCTGCACCTCCGCCTCCGACAACGCGCCCTGGGCCAGCCGAGGCGGCACCCCCTCCACCCGTTCCCCCAACGGCACGGGCGGCTCGTAATGCGTGGGCGCAACCCGCACGGTGAACGTCGTCGCCCCGATGATCGCGACCGTGAACGCGATCGCCGCCCGCGTCCAGAACACCGTCCGGCGTTCACCCACGAAACGAACCACAGGCGGCTTGGCCGCGTGCAGCCGCCCCGTGGAGGCGACTTCGGTCATCCGCCGCCGCAACTCCGTGGGGTCGGACAACTCGGGAAGCTGCGCGGCAAGCGCCTCGCGCGCGTGCAGCAGCCGGTTCGCCGCCGCAGGCGTACTCGCCTCCGTCTCCGCCGCGGTCTCCGCCAGGCCGAGCCCCACACCGTCGTAGAGGAGGAGGGTGCGGCGGTACGACGGGGGGAGTTTCAGGAGGGCGGTCAGCAGGGCGCGGTCGGCGGGGGCCGGGGGCGGGGGTTCCGGATGGCGGTATCTGGGGCGGAACCGGTGCCAGGGGGAGAGGGCGTACTCGTACGCCACCGAGCGCACCCAGCCGGCCGGGTCGCGGTCGACCGCCACCTCGGGCCAGCGCTGCCAGGCGATCTGGAAGGCCCGCTCGACGGACTCCCGCGCCAGTTCACGCCGTCCGGACAGCAGATAGGTCTGCCGTACGAGGGCGGGTGCGCAGAACGCGTAGAGCGCGTCGAAGGCCTGAGCGGGCGTCAGGGGAGCGGGCGGTGGCTGTACCGGCGGGGGCTCCGGCAGTGGCACCGCCAACTTCGCGATCTCCGCCGTCTCTTCCACGGTTTGCTCCACGGTTTGCTCCACGGCTTCCTCCACGGTTTGCTCCGTGGGGGTGTCTTCTTCCGGCTGAACGTTTTCACTCAGGCTGGTGAGCAATTTCGCGTACGCCTCCCGTTTCCGGCCGCGTGGTGTGGTGCGGCCGGTCTCCCACGAGCGCACCGTCTCGCGGCTGACGCCCACCTCTGTCGCGACCTGAGCCTGTGTCAGCGAGCCTGCCTCGCGCAGGCGTCGGCGTTCCTTGGGCGGAGGGAGCGGGGTTGCAGGGGTCTGCGTCACCGGACGCCCTTTCGTACGAAAAAGTACATAAATGTATATTGAGCGACACTTCGGAGGTTCGCCTGTTACGACGAGAAAGCGCGTGTCGTTGGGAGCATGGCGGGCGTGATGCCGATGACCCACCGCCGACCGTCGTTGTCGCCCCTCCTCACCCGGATGCGCGACCGATCCCCCGGACTGGCCGCCAGCCTCTTGGGTGGCGCGGTCGCGGCGGGGCTCGGGCTCGGCTCGTTCGCGGTGCTCGTGATGATGCTGTGGATCAGCTCGCCCTACCCGGACAGCGGACCCGGCGGCGCCCTGCACATCGCCGCCGCCCTGTGGCTCCTCGCGCACGGCGTCGAACTGGTCCGCGCCGACACCCTCTCCGGAGTCCCGGCCCCCGTGGGCGTCACCCCGCTTCTCCTCCTCGCCGTGCCGCTGTGGCTGCTGCACCGGGCGGCACGGCACGCGGTGCTGGGCGGTGCGGCCGACGACGCCGACATCCCGCCCGTCCCGGGCCGTACGGCCTGGACCGGCGTCGCCCTCGGCTACCTCGCCGTGGGCACGGCCGCCGCCCTCTACGCGTCCGGCGGCGAACTCTCCCCCTCCTGGAGCTGGACCGCGGTCTGCCTCCCGCTGCTCGCCGCGGGCGCGGCCGGGTCGGGCGTGTGGACGGCGTACGGCCGCCCGCGCGAACCCGTGCTGAGCGTGCTGGTCCTGTTGCCGGCCGGGCTGCGACGGCTCGTCCTGGGTCCGGAGGCGCGCGAGTCCCGGGCCCGCATCGGCACCGCCGTACGCGCCGCGGGTCTCGCCGCGGCGGTGCTCGTCGGGGGCGGTGCGCTGCTGCTCGGGGCGTCCCTGGTCTGGCACGGCGGAGCGGCCCGGATGTCCTTCCTCCAGCTGACGGAGGGTCTGTCGGGCCGGTTCGCCGTCCTGTTGCTCTGCCTCGCGCTGATCCCGAACGCGGCGGTGTGGTCGGCGGCGTACGGCCTCGGCCCCGGCTTCGCCCTCGGAGCGCACCACACGGTCGCCCCGCTCTCCTCGGCCCCGGCCCCGCTCCTCCCGCCCTTCCCGCTCCTCGCGGCGGTCCCGGACGCGGGTACCGGGACCCCGCTGAACTGGCTCGCCGTGCTGGTGCCGGTGACGGCCGGGGTGACGGCGGGGTGGTTCGTGGCACGGGTCGCGGTGGGTCAACAGGGCGACGGTGGGGGCGAGTTGACGGAGGAACGGAAGCGGAAGGCGGTCGGCGCCGGGCTCCGTCAACAGTCGACGTCGGCGCCCTGGGCGCAAGGTCGTACCGCCGCCACCGCGTTGCTCGCCGCCGCCCTGTGCGCCGTAGCGCTGGCTCTGTTCGCCGAGTTGTCCGGCGGGCCGCTCGGGGGTGCCGCGCTGGCGCGGTTCGGGCCGGTGTGGTGGCAGACCGGGGCAGCGGCGCTCGGGTGGATCGCGGCGGTCGCGGTACCCACGGCGGTGGGACTGCGGGCGTGGCGGCTGCGGGAACGGCGGGTGCCGACGACGACGATCGGGACTACGACGATCGGGACTACGGCGATCGGGAAGCAGCGGCCGGCCGAGGCGGAGACGCCTGCCGCCGCTGAGGGGCCTTGGTTCCGGAGGCCGTTCACGGTCGGCCGGGGTTGGTTCACCCGCAAGCCGAAGGCGGAGCAGCCGGTATTTGCGCCTGCACCTCTACCGGGACCTCTACCGGGACTTGGACTTGGACCTGCACCTGTTCCCGTACCGGTCCAGGCCCCCGTCGACCAGCCGTACACCGCCTACGACCACGACCCGACGTTCGACCCGCCCTCACTCACCCCCTGGTACGACGACGCCTCCCGCGAGGCCCGCTGGGCGGCCTTGAGGGAGGCGTCCACTCCGCCGGAACAACCGGAACAACCAGAACAGCCGGAGCATCTTGAACAATCGGGCGAGCCCGAGTCGAACTGACCGACGGCGTGCGTCAGTTGGCGGTGCCGAGAATGCCCCGCAGATCCTTCGGCAGCAGCTGGTTGCAGGACTGCTTGGCCTCGTTGGTGAGGGCGTCGTTCGTGCAGGTGTAGAAGTCGCTGTAGGCGAGCTGCGCGACGAACATCGCGGCGACCAGGGCGATGGCCAGGGACGCGGTGACCAGGCCGCTCACCGCTGCCGTCGTCTGGGGGCGGGCCTGGGTCTCGGGCACGGCCGGGGTGTCCGGGTCGCCGGGGCGGGGCTTGGCGCGCAGGGCGCTGCCGCCCCAGTAGAGGGCCAGCGCACCCAGCAGCAGGGCCACGTACGGCCAGCTGAAGAGGGCGAAGAAGAAGGCCCACATGCCGCTCAGCAGGGCGTAACGGGCGCGGCGCTGGGCCGGGTCCGTCGGGTCCCAGCGCACGCCGCCCTGGCCGGGGCCGCCGTTCGGACCCTCGGGCCCGCCCTGTCCACCAGGACCGCCCGTTCCACTGGGCCGGTCACCGAAGCCGCCCTGTGAACGCCCGGGCTGCTGATCGCTCCACTGGCTGCCCCACGGCGAACTACCGTCACCGTCCTGCGGGGCGTCGCCGCCCTCGCGACCCTCGGGGCGCCGCGGCTGCCAAGGCCGGTCCGGGGTGCCCTCGGGCGGCGGCGCGAACGGGTTGTCGTCCTGCCCCGAGCCGCTCTTCCCGTCCGAGGGTGCGTCGGGCGCCGACGAGGGCCGCTCCCGGAGCAGCACCGACTGCGGCGGGAACGTGAGAAGTCGCAGACTGCGGTCCGGCATCAAATGAGCGTCTTCCCCTTGGTGGATGTTCTTGGCGGATGTGCTGGGTGGATACGTCTCTCCGAACATGAGCTGTACTTCGTGAACGCCTCGCACGACAACGGCGTTCCCGAACCCGCTCTCCCCAGACGCTACCTTCCGGCCACGCCCCCGTCCCGTGGGGGCTGTCCGGTGTGCCGGTATCGTTGCTGACGGTCGGCCGCTTCGTAGACTTCCCCGTATCCCGGGGCGCGAAGCATTCGTATGAACGCACGAGCGGGCGTACGAGTGGACGCACGAGTCGGCCGTAGAACGAGAAGTCGCTCCCCCGAGAAAGGGCCCCGCCGTGGCCGCCAAACCCGTGGCCAAGCGCCTCGTCGTGCTGGTCTCCGGATCCGGTACGAATCTGCAGGCGCTCCTCGACGCCGTCGAGAGTGCCGGTACCGAGGCGTACGGAGCCCAGATCGTGGCCGTGGGCGCGGACCGGGCGGGCATCGAGGGGCTCGCCCGTGCCGAGCGCGCGGGACTGCCCACCTTCGTGTGCAGGGTGAAGGACTTCGGGACCCGCGAGGAGTGGGACACGGCCCTCACCGAGGCGACCGCCGCGTACGAGCCCGACCTGATCGTGTCCGCCGGGTTCATGAAGATCGTGGGCAAGGAGTTCCTGGCCCGCTTCGGCGGCCGGGTCGTGAACACGCATCCCGCCCTGCTGCCCAGTTTTCCGGGAGCCCACGGCGTACGCGACGCGCTCGCGTACGGCGCCCGGGTCACCGGCTGCACCGTCCACTTCGTCGACGACGGCGTCGACACCGGGCCGATCATCGCCCAGGGCGTGGTCGAGATCCGGGACGAGGACGACGAGAGCGCTCTGCACGAGCGCATCAAGGAAGTCGAGCGCACGCTGCTCGTCGATGTCGTGGGGCGGCTCGCCCGCAACGGCTATTGCATTGAGGGACGAAAGGTAGTTATCCAGTGACTCCAGTGACCGCCGAGAGCAACAAGCGAGTCATCCGTCGCGCGCTGGTCAGTGTCTACGACAAGACCGGTCTGGAGGAGCTGGCGCGCGGCCTGCACGAGGCGGGCGTGGAGCTCGTCTCCACGGGTTCCACCGCCGCCCGTATCGCCGCGGCCGGTGTCCCCGTCACCAAGGTCGAGGAGCTGACCGGCTTCCCCGAGTGCCTGGACGGCCGGGTCAAGACCCTGCACCCCAAGGTGCACGCCGGCATCCTCGCCGACCTGCGCCTGGAGAGCCACCGTCAGCAGCTCGACGAGCTGGGCGTGGCCCCCTTCGACCTCGTGGTCGTCAACCTCTACCCGTTCCGGGAGACCGTCGCCTCGGGCGCGTCCCCGGACGAGTGCGTCGAGCAGATCGACATCGGCGGCCCGTCGATGGTCCGTGCCGCCGCCAAGAACCACCCCTCGGTCGCGGTCGTCACCAGCCCGGCCCGCTACGCCGACGTCCTGAACGCCGTACAGACCGGCGGTTTCGACCTCAGCACCCGTAAGCGGCTGGCCGCGGAGGCCTTCCAGCACACGGCGTCGTACGACGTGGCGGTGGCGAGCTGGTTCGCGTCGTCCTACGCGCCCGTGGACGAGTCGCAGTTCCCGGACTTCCTGGGCGCGACCTGGGAGCGCGAGAACACCCTGCGCTACGGCGAGAACCCGCACCAACCGGCCGCGCTCTACGTCGACGGCACGGGCGGCGGCCTGGCGCAGGCCGAGCAGTTGCACGGCAAGGAGATGTCGTACAACAACTACACGGACACGGACGCCGCGCGCCGGGCCGCGTACGACTACGACGAGCCCTGTGTCGCGATCATCAAGCACGCCAACCCGTGCGGTATCGCGATCGGTTCGGATGTCGCCGAGGCGCACCGCAAGGCGCACGCGTGCGACCCGCTGTCGGCGTTCGGCGGGGTGATCGCGGTCAACCGGCCGGTGTCGAAGGAGCTGGCCGAGCAGGTCGCGGAGATCTTCACCGAGGTCATCGTCGCGCCCGGCTACGAGGACGGCGCGCTGGAGATCCTCGCCAAGAAGAAGAACATCCGGGTGCTGAAGGCTTCGGGCGGTCCGTCGAACGCGGTCGAGGTCAAGCCGATCGACGGGGGCGTGCTGCTCCAGGTCACCGACCGGCTCCAGGCCGACGGCGACAACCCCGACAACTGGACGCTGGCGACGGGCGAGGCGCTCTCCGAGTCCGACCTGGCCGAGCTCGCCTTCGCGTGGAAGGCCTGCCGCGCGGTGAAGTCCAACGCGATCCTGCTGGCCAAGGACGGTGCCTCGGTCGGCGTCGGTATGGGCCAGGTCAACCGGGTCGACTCCGCGAAACTGGCCGTGGAGCGGGCGGGGGAGGAGCGGGCGCGGGGTTCGTTCGCGGCCTCGGACGCGTTCTTCCCGTTCCCGGACGGGCTGGAGGTGCTGACCGACGCGGGCGTCAAGGCCGTGGTCCAGCCCGGGGGTTCGCTCCGCGACGAGCTGAGCATCGAGGCGGCGAAGAAGGCGGGCGTCACGATGTACTTCACGGGGACGCGGCACTTCTTCCACTGAGATCAGCCTGATCTTCCGTAATCGCGGCGGGAGTTGAAACAGGGGCCGGGGCAGGCTCGGGCGGTGGTGGCAGTTCGCACCACACCGTCTTGCCCTCCGGCCCCTGTTCCACGCCCCAGCGCGTCGCGACCGCGTCGAGCAGCAGCAGGCCGCGGCCGTTCTCGTCCTCCGGCCCGGCCGCGCGCACGACGAGCCAGGCGTACGGTTCCGGGTCCGTGACGGCGATTCGGGTACGGCCGCCTTCGCAGCTCACCCTCAGGGTCACCGGGGTGCCCTCGCCGAGGTGCCGGATCACGTTGGTCAGCAACTCGCTGACACAGAGCTGGACTTCGGGACACGGGACGCCGAGGTGTTCCCGTACGGCACGGCGGGCCTCCGGCACGGTCTTGGGGACGGCGAGGAGTTCCAGGGCGAGCGCAGTCACCGGCCGGCCGCCTTGCGGAGGGCGGCGGTGAGGGCGCGGGCGGTGTCGAGGTTGCAGTTCCCGAGTTCGACGAGCGGGGGGCCGTAACTCTGGACGACCGAGGGGAGGTCGAGCCCGAGGGAGGGAAGGGTGATGCCGTTCGCTTTCAACGCGGCCTGGAGTTCGGTGACTTCGCTGTTGGCCTCGTGGGTGTAGGGGCTGATCATGTGCAGTACGCCTCTCTCTGTGACGAATTGCTCACAGAGTGGCGTGGAATCTCGTACCGTGACAGAGGTTTGGGTTGCACCCGGGAACTGGCAAAAGGCGGTGGTGAGTTGTGCCCCCACGCAAGGACACCGACGCGTCGGCGAATGTGCCTTCCTTCTACGGAGCGGAGTTGCGCTTCAAGAGGGAGGCGGCGGGCCTCACGCTCGAACAGCTGGCGGAGGGAAGCTTTCGTGGCGTCCCGTTTCTGAGCCTGATCGAGCGGGGTGAGCGGAGAATGCCGTTGGATCTCGCCCAGCACGTCGACAAGCGGCTCGGCACGGACGGCTTTTTCGAGCGGCGTTGTGAAGACGCGCGGAAGGCGAAGCAGTCGGGGCACGCGGAGTATTTCGCGGATGTCGCCGAGATGGAGAAGTTCGCGGAGTCGATCGAGGAGTGGGCGCCGTCGCTCATTCCCGGACTGCTGCAAACAGAGAGCTACGCCAAGGCAGTTGTCCACACCTCGCTGCCTTGGCTGCCGCCGGAAACCGTTGAGAAGCAGGTCGCGGCTTGCTTGGACCGCGCGAAGCTCTGGGAGCAGGACGAGCGTCCGTCGTTCTGGGTGGTGCTGCACGAGTCGCTGATCCGCAAACCGCTGCTGCCGCCTGAGGAGATGGCGGTCCAGCTGGAGCACATCGGGCAGGTGATCAGCCGTAATCAGGGCGTTTTGCAGATTCTGCCGGAAACGGCTGTGGCCCACCCGCTCATGATGGGCATGATCAAGGTGATGACGTTCCCGGACGCACCGCCCGTGATCTACACGGAAGGTCTGCACAGCGGTCAACTGATCGACTATCCAGCCCTCGTGAAGGACTACCGCAGGTCGTACGATCTGCTCAGGGCCGCAGCGCTACCACCAGACGCGTCCCTGACCATGATCGAGCAAGCGGCAGAGGACTACCGAAATGGCAAGCACCGAGCATGACTTGAGCTGGCGTAAGAGCACCTACAGCAATGGTTCTGGCGGTGATTGCGTCGAGGTCCGCGACGATCTCCCCGGCATCGTCCCCGTCCGGGACTCCAAGGCCCCGCAGGGACCCGCTCTCCTCATTCCCGCCCCCGCCTGGACCTCCTTCATCGACGCGCTCAAGTAGGGGAACGACCCGGGGCCGTGTCACCACGAAGTGGGTGACACGGCCCCGGTGCCGAAGTCCGGCGGTGACTTACTGCGTGCGGATCACGATCGAACCGCAGATCTTGTCCGCGAACGTCTGACGCTTCGCGTCCCATGCCGGCCACAGCCAGCCCAGGTAGCACGCGATGGAGTCGACGAAGTGGGCGAGGCGGCGGAGGAACGCCATGCCTATGCCGAGCGGCTGGCCGGTGTTCTCGCGCACCAGACGGATGCCGAGGGCCTTCTTGCCGACGGTCTGACCGGTCTTGCCCTCCTGGATCAGCTGCCAGATGGCGAGGCCAAGGATGAGGACGAAGCCGACGGCCGTCAGCGCTCCGTTGCCACGACCCACGATGATCAGGATGTACGGCACCAGGAAGACGAGCCCGTCGACCAGCGTGCCGAGGAAGCGCTGACCCCAGTTCGCGTACGGCGGGGTCGCGCCGTAACCCTGCTGCGGGTAGCCGGGGTACCCCGGCTGCTGCGGATAGCCGTAGCCCTGCTGCGGCGGCACACCCTGGGGGGCGCCCTGCGGGTAGCCGTATCCCGGCTGACCCTGCGGCTGACCGTAGCCCGGCTGGCCCTGCGGCTGGCCATAACCCGGCTGGGGGTTCTGCGGCGGCTGTTGCCCGTAGGGGTTGTTCGGGTCGTAACTCATGACGGGATTTCCTCCGTTGGCACTGCGGGGACGACGCGGGTTGCGCGGAGGTACATCACGAGATGAGCGGTTTGCCCCCCAACACCTACCGCGGTGGTGCGCCGTTCATCGTTCTCTTCGGGGCGACTTTTTGTCCAGTTGCATTCCGTAGGCGTTGTGTAAGTGCAACATCCTGATCATTCGGTACCCGGATTGGAACCATGACAGCGTCATCCGCGAGGATGGGCCCATGACAGCCCAGATTCTCGATGGCAAGGCCACCGCAGCCGCGATCAAGTCCGATCTGACCGCCCGCGTGGCGGCGCTGAAGGAGAAGGGCGTCACGCCCGGCCTCGGCACGGTCCTGGTCGGGGACGACCCCGGCAGCCAGAAGTACGTCGCCGGCAAGCACCGGGACTGCGCCCAGGTGGGCATCGCGTCCATCCAGCGCGAACTGCCCGCCACCGCGACCCAGGAGGAGATCGAGGCCGTCGTCCGCGAGCTGAACGACGACCCCGCCTGCACCGGTTACATCGTCCAACTCCCGCTCCCCAAGGGCATCGACGAGAACCGCATCCTGGAACTGATGGACCCGGACAAGGACGCCGACGGCCTCCACCCGATGAACCTCGGCCGCCTCGTCCTCAACGAACCCGCCCCCCTGCCCTGCACCCCGAACGGCGTCCTGACCCTGCTCCGCCGCCACGGCGTGGAGATCAAGGGTGCCGAGGTCGTGGTCGTCGGACGCGGCATCACCATCGGCCGCCCGATGCCCCTCCTCCTCACCCGGCGCAGCGAGAACGCGACGGTGACCCAGTGCCACACCGGCACCCGCGACCTCTCCTCGCACCTCAAGCGCGCCGACATCATCGTCGCCGCCGCCGGTTCCGCCCACCTGATCCGCCCCGAGGACGTGAAGCCCGGCGCCGCCGTCCTCGATGTCGGTGTCTCGCGCAACGCCGACGGCAAGATCGTCGGAGACGTCCACCCGGGCGTCGCCGAGGTCGCCGGCTGGATCTCCCCGAACCCCGGCGGGGTCGGCCCGATGACCCGCGCCCAGCTCCTCGTCAACGTGGTCGAGGCGGCGGAGCGCAGTGTCGCCTGAAGACCCGGAGAGCGCGAAGAGCGCTGAGAACAAGGACCCCGGTGAGGGTGTGCACGCCGTGGACGACATCGAGGTCACGGACCCCGTCAGCGCGCCCGACGCCGACGGCAGGCCGCGCCGCGTCACCCGCCGCTTCCCCCTCTTCACCCGCGACACCGCCCGCCCCGAGGGCGGCGGCCGGGCCGCACCGGGCGACGCCCCGGCCCCGGCCCGCCAGTGGCCGATCCTCGCCGTCCTCGGCACGGTCGGCCTCGGCCTGCTCCTGACCGCCTTCGACGTCTTCCGCTACGGCACCCTCCTGATCGGCGCCGCCCTGCTGGCCGGCGCCGTCCTGCGCTGGGTCATGCCCGGCGTCGGCATGCTCGCCGTCCGCTCCCGCTTCACCGACATCGTCACCTACGGCGTGCTCGGCCTCGCGATCGTCCTGCTCGCCTTGATGGCGCAGCCGAAGCCGTGGCTGACGATCCCGTTCCTGAAGGACACGCTGCACTACACGGTCAACAGCAACTAGCGCCCCGCGCCCGGCAGTTCGCGACACACGACGGCGGCCCGTCCCCTCCCCCGAGCAAGGACGCGCCGCCGTCTGCGTTCACCATGCCGAGTTGTGAGCGCGCTGTTCAACGGCTGTCGGCCCGCTGTGGCAGGGAGGTGACCGTTTCGCTACGCGGTCCGCACTGCGTGGCGACGAGGGAACCGTTCCCCTACCGATGTCGTCATTCCGCTCGGAGCGGGCATATGGGTACGCCGGGGATGCCCGGAGGGATGTCGGGATGCCGAGGTCGGGATACCGAGGTCGGGATGCCGAGGGGTGTCGGGGAGGTGTGATGGGCGGCTGGCAGCCGCTGCCGGACGAACTTCCGGCGGAGGTACGGCACTTCGTGGAGCAGTTGCGCCTCATCAAGGACCGCACCGGCCTGAGCCTGGTGGCGCTCGGCGCGCGCACCGCGTACAGCAAGTCGTCCTGGCACCGCTATCTCAACGCCGGCCAGCCCCCGCCCCGGCAGGCCGTCGTCGCCCTGTGCCGGGTGGCCGGCGTCGACCCCGAACGCATCGGTGTGCGCTGGGAGTTGGCGGTCCAGGCCTGGCCCCGCCCGGAGACGGTCCCGGCGTCGGCCCCGGCCCCGGCGCGGGCGGAGAGCGGGGACGAGCACCGGGACGAGCACCGGGACGAGTACCGGGACGATCCGACCCTGCCCTGGTGGGACACGCCACCCGGGGAGCCGGAGCAAGGGCCCGGCGGACTGCTGCTCCGGTATGCGTTGTTGCTGCTGCTTTTCCTGCTTCTCGCGGCTGTTGTGGGAGTAGTGACCCTTGTGTTGATGTATTGACAAGTTTGCGTATATGCAACGAACTCGACCAACAACCGCGTTAGCGTGGGCAATTCAGGGCAGAGGGGGGAAGCAATGCCTCGTTGGAGGGCCTTGCCGGATGAACTCGATCCGCAGGTCAGAGAGTTCGCGAGCCAGTTGCGTAGGCTGGTGGACCGTAGCGGCCTGAGCATCGCGGCGGTGGCCGACCGCACGGGCTACAGCAAGACGTCCTGGGACCGCTATCTCAATGGCCGGCTCCTCGCGCCGAAGGGTGCGATCGTCGCCCTCGCCGAGGTCACCGGGACCAGTCCGATCCATCTGACCACGATGTGGGAACTCGCCGAACGCGCCTGGAGCCGCTCGGAGTTGCGGCACGACATGACCATGCAGGCGCTCCGGATCTCCGAGGCCCGTGACGCGCTGGGGGAGGGGCAGAGCACCTCCACGGCGCAGAGCGGCGGCAAGACGGCCCGCAAGGGGGGCGGGAGTCTCGTCGCGGCCCCGGGGATCGCGGGCCCGGCGGGAGTGTCCCCGACGGTGCCGCCCCAGCCGGCGGCGCCCGACAGTGACGTACGGGAAAGCCGGGAAGGTGCGGCTCGGCCCGCCCGGCCCGAGCCTCCCGCGCCACCCGCCGGTGCGGGCGGTGCCTGGCGGCGGGTGCTGATGTTCGGGGCCGGGGTCGTCGGGGCGCTGGTGGTGATCGGGGCGGTGTTCCTGTTCACCAACCACGGCGGCGGGGGCAAGAAGGCGAGCGCGACGCACACTTCTGCCTCGCCGTCCGTCAGTACGAACCCGGACCTGCCGGCCGGGGTGAAGTGCGTGGGAGCGGGCTGCACCGGCAAGGACGCCGAGGCGATGGGGTGCACGACGGAGGCGGGCGCGGTGACCACCGCCAGGACCGCGACCATCGGTACGACCGTCGTCGAGGTCCGCTACAGCAAGACCTGCGGCGCCGCCTGGGGCCGTATCACCGCCGGTGTCCCGGGAGACTCGGTCCAGGTGAGCGCGGGGACCGCCAAGGAGAGCGACAGCGTCACGGCGACCGGTGACGCCATCGCCTACACCCCGATGGTGGCGGTGAAGGACGCCGGCGAGGCGAAAGCCTGCGTGACGCTGGCGTCGGGACAGCGGGGGTGCACGACCTAGGGCATGCGGGGCGCGTATGTGGGGATTCGGTGAACGTGGGGAATGGCCGCCCGGGATCGGGGCAGGCGTTCCGTACCCCCACGGGAGTCCGGACCCCCGGTACCCCCACGGCGGTCGTCCGGTGTTCCTCTCCCGAGCCGGACGGCCGCCTTTTCCGTGTCTCGATCCGGGCGTTGTTGCCGCCTCTGTGGGGTGGGCCACACGGACCCGGGAGTCCGGGATCCCGGATGCGCGATAGCCTGACCGGTGGATCTCTTGACGCCAAGAGATCGATCATCTGTACGTCCCGCACCCCGGGGCAGTGTCGCCCCACCGCCAGCTGTCATAACGGAGAACGCCATGACCCGCACTCCCGTGAACGTCACCGTCACCGGCGCGGCCGGCCAGATCGGTTACGCCCTGCTCTTCCGCATCGCCTCCGGCCAGTTGCTCGGCGCGGACGTGCCGGTCAAGCTGCGTCTCCTGGAGATCACCCCGGCGCTCAAGGCCGCCGAGGGCACGGCGATGGAACTCGACGACTCCGCCTTCCCGCTGCTTCAGGGCATCGACATCACGGACGACCCGAACGTCGCCTTCGCCGGCACCAACGTCGCCCTCCTCGTCGGCGCCCGCCCCCGCACCAAGGGCATGGAGCGCGGCGACCTGCTCTCCGCCAACGGCGGCATCTTCAAGCCGCAGGGCAAGGCCATCAACGACAACGCCGCGGACGACATCAAGGTCCTCGTCGTCGGCAACCCGGCCAACACCAACGCGCTCATCGCGCAGGCCGCCGCCCCGGACGTACCGGCCGAGCGCTTCACCGCGATGACCCGCCTGGACCACAACCGCGCGCTGACCCAGCTCGCGAAGAAGACCGGCACCACGGTCGCCGACATCAAGCGCCTGACCATCTGGGGCAACCACTCCGCCACCCAGTACCCCGACATCTTCCACGCCACGGTCGCCGGCAAGAACGCCGCCGAGACCGTGAACGACGAGAAGTGGCTGGCCGAGGAGTTCATCCCGACCGTCGCCAAGCGCGGCGCCGCGATCATCGAGGCCCGCGGCGCGTCCTCCGCGGCCTCTGCCGCGAACGCCGCGATCGACCACGTCCACACCTGGGTCACCGGCACGGCGGACGGCGACTGGACCTCCATGGGCATCCCCTCGGACGGTTCCTACGGCGTCCCCGAGGGCCTCATCTCCTCCTTCCCGGTCACCACGAAGGACGGCGTCTACGAGATCGTCCAGGGCCTGGACATCAACGAGTTCTCCCGCGCGCGCATCGACGCGTCGGTGAAGGAGCTCGAGGAGGAGCGCGACGCGGTCCGCGCCCTCGGCCTCATCTGAGTCACCCCGCCGGGCCGTTCGCCACGGCTCTGTCACGGACCTGCACGGGCCCTGTTCCGGTTACGACCGGAGCGGGGCCCGTTCCCTGTTTCCGCCGCTAACTTCGGAAGACGTACGAAGGGGTACGTGGTGCGCCGATTCGGGGGTTTCGTGATGAGTGACTGGGACGGCTTCGGAGTGCGGCGCGGGCCGAGTGAGGAGCAGGGGCAGGCGGCCTGGTCGGCGTGGTCGACGGCGGAGACACAGACCTCGCTGACCCCGCCGCCGTGGCTGTCGCCGCCGACTCCCGTCCCGGCTCCGCCTTCTGCCCCGGCCCTGGCCCTGGCCCCGGCTCCGGTTCCCGTGCCCGCTCCCGACCGTCGGGCCTGGCGGGTGGTCCTCGGGGTCGTCGTCGCGGTCGTGCTGGGCGCGGGTGCCGGTGGTGGCCTCTGGTACGTCACGCACGAGCGCGCCGCCCACGACCATGTGGACGCGAGCGCCGGCGCGAGTGCCGGTGCCGGTGCGAGCGCGGGTGCCGGCGCTGGTGCGAGCGGGCCCGGGTCGTCGTACCGCACCGCCCAGGACCCCACCGGCTACACCCTCGACATCCCCCGTGGCTGGATCCGCGCCCAACGGCAGGGCGCGAAGGCCCCGGTGGTCTCCTACGACTCCCCGGACGGCACTCGGCGTCTGCAGATCTTCCGCGTCTCCGAGAGCTCCCCGGCCGAGTCCCTCGACCTGGCCGAGAACGACCCCGGCTACGGCTTCGCCCGGCAGCCCGGATACCGGGTCCTCGGCCGTGCCTCCGGTCCCACCTGGGCCGAACTCACCTACCGTTACGACGACTTGGGCAACGGTGGCCGCCGGGTGATCGACCGCCGCTTCGAGGCGGCGGACGGCTCGCTCTACGCCATCCACGTGAGCGGCCCCGAGTCCCTGCCGCCCGCCCAGGTCAGGGACCCGCTCACCCAGGCGGTGACCTCCTTCTGCCCGGCGGGAGCGAACTGCTGACCGGCTACTCCAGCCCCCGCTTCCCCGGCGCCCAGAACGGCTTCGTGAGGACGGAGCGCCGGTCCCAGCCCAACTCCCGTACGAGCACCTGCCGGACGGCCTGTACGGTGCGGGCCTCCCCGGCGACGTAGGCGACACCGTCCGGCTCGGGGGCGAGGTCCTGTACCGCGTCCGGGAGTGAAGTCCCGCCCCTGGTCAGCCAGTTGAGGCGGTCGGAGTGGGCCAGCGGCAGCCGGTCCGCGTCCGACTCCGTCTCCACGGCGCCGGAGACCCGCGCCCCCTCGGGCAGCGCGGCCAGCATCGCGCCGAAGGCGACGGAGGCCGTCTCCTCGCCGACGAAGACGTGGTGGGCGGCGTCGGGGCGGAGGGTGAAGGTGCCCTCGGGCTTGCGCAGCCGCACCTGGTCGCCGACGCCGACGCTCTTCCCCCAGCGGGCCCCGGGTCCCCCCTCGGAGTGGTCCAGCACGCACAACTCGACGGCGCCGGACGGGTCGTAGCGCCACACGGAGTACGTCCGCAGGGTCAGGCCGCCGACCAGGACGCGGACCTGCTGGCCGGGGCGGACGTCGAGGCCGGCGAGGGCGTCGCCCTCGACGCGCAGCCGACGCATGCGGGCGGTGACGGGTTCGGCCGCGGTGACGCTGGCGCGGAGGGTCACCAGGTCGAGGACGGGGTTCAGGAGGGCGGTGGGCACGGGGGCTCCTCAACTGAGTTGTGCGTGAGGGGAGTTGATATGCGGACGCGACGCGATATTACGCGTTTCCCGCCGGACGCGATAGTGCGTGTGATGGTGGGGCGAGCCCGGGTCGCCGATCCGGAGGGGGAGTTGACGTCCGAGCGGTTCGCGGGCGAGGCCGGTCACCTGGTCGGCCACTGGACCGTGCCGCCGGGTGCGGGAGTTGCTGAGGGGGGAGGGTCAGCGGGCGTCGGCCAGCCGCTTCTCGAACCAGTGGGACGCGTAGACGTGGTCGACATAGGACGGGATCTCCGCGTACCCGCACGCCCGGTACATCGCCTGCGCCTCGGTGAGCGTCGCGTGCGTGTCCAGTCGTAGGACGGTGAAGTGGTGTGCCACGGCCGCCTGTTCCAGCTCCGCGAGGATGCGGCGGGCCAGGCCCAGACGGCGGGCGTCCGGGTGGACCCAGACGTGCCGGATCTCGCCCACGCCGGGCTCCAGGGTCCGTAGCGCTCCGCACGCCACCGGCCGCCCCTCCTCGTACGCGACGAAGAACGCACCCGCGTCCCCGGTGACCTCCTGGGGCCGTACGAGATCGGTCTTGTCGAAGCCCTCCGGGAAGCGGGCGTCGATGTCCGCGGCGTAGGCGTCGAGGCAGGCGCGGGCGTCCTCGGTGGCGCCGTCGACCAGGGCGACCGTGATGCCGGCCAGCCGCAGGAGGCGTCGGGTGGTCGTCAACGCGTCGGTGAGTTCGGCGCGTTGGGGCGCGGTGAGGGTGGCGAGGAGGCCGGCGGCGAGCGCGTCGGCGCGGCGGTGCTGCTCCTCGACCTCGACGTGGCCGGCCCGGGTCAGTTCGATCAGGCGCAGACGGGTGTCGTGCGGGGGTACGGTCAGCCGGATCAGGCCCTGCGTCTCCAGGGACTTCGCCATCCGGCTCAGATAGCCCGCGTCCAGGGCGAGCCGGCCGCGCAGTTCGCGCAGCGAGACCCCGTCGCCGATCTCGAAGAGCAGCCGGGCCTCGCCGAGCGGGCGGTCCTGGCCGAGGTAGTGGTCGTCGAGGGCGCCGATGCGGCGGGTGAAATAGCGGTTGAAGCGGCGGAAGGCGGCGATGTCCTCCGACGACACCGGTCTCGGTACCGGTAGCGGTTCAGTCGTCGGTGTCGGTGCTGCTTCAGTCATCGGGTCTGTGACTGGCTCCATATTTCCTTGACCCTAGTCAAAGAAGTTGGGGGAGTCCATGGTGGTGCCGCTTTTGTGCCCCCGTTGAGTGACTCGGCCCACTTTCGGCCATGGATTGCGCATGCGTACGGACGTCCCGGGCAGGCGCACGCAGTCCCCGAGAGTGACAGTTGGGTGACGCTCGGGCGCTGAACAGGAACGGAAGGCAGTACCGATCATGGCGGACACAGCGGAACAGCAGGCGGGGAAGACCATCCACGCGGGCGGGGAATGGCTGGAAGCGGTCTCCGGCGCCACGCGCGAGATCATCGACCCCGCGGACGCGCTGCCGTTCGCCGTGGTCGCGGAGGGCGACGAGAAGGACACGGACATAGCCGTCGCCGCCGCCCGTGCCGCTTTCGACGGCGGTGTGGGCGTCGGCGGTGAGGGGGCAGGTGGTGTGGGGACTGGTGGTGTGGGGGTCCGCGGTGAGGGGGTCTGGCCGCGCACGCCCGTCACCGAGCGCGCCGCCCTCCTCCGCCGCGTCGCCGACCTCCTCGTACGCGACCGCGAGCGGCTCGGCCTGCTGGAGAGCCGGGACGCGGGCAAGACCGTCGAGGAGGGCCGCGTCGACATCGACTGTGTCGCCGACGCCTTCCGCTACTTCGCCGACCTCGTCGCCGCCGAGGCCCCCGGCCGGGTCGTCGACGCGGGCACACCCGACGTCCACAGCGTCGTCGTGCACGAGCCCGTCGGCGTCTGCGCTTTGATCACCCCCTGGAACTACCCTCTCCTCCAGGCGAGTTGGAAGATCGCGCCCGCCCTCGCGGCCGGCAACACCTTCGTGATCAAGCCCAGCGAGATCACCCCGCTGACGACGATCGCCCTCATCGACCTGCTCGTCGAGGCGGGACTGCCGAGTGGTGTGGCCAACATCGTCACGGGCCCCGGCCACACGGTCGGCGCCCGGCTCGCCGAGCACCCCGACGTCGACCTCGTCTCCTTCACCGGCGGCCTCATCAGCGGCACGAAGGTCGCCCGGGCCGCCGCCGTGACCGTGAAGAAGGTCGCCCTCGAACTCGGCGGCAAGAACCCCAACGTCGTCTTCGCCGACGCCTGCGCCACCGAGGAGGGCTTCGACACCGCCGTCGACCAGGCCCTCAACGCCGCCTTCATCCACAGCGGCCAGGTCTGCTCCGCGGGTGCCCGGCTCATCGTCGAGGAGACCGTCCGGGAACGCTTCGTCGCCGAACTCGCCCGCCGCGCCGAGCGGATCCGTCTCGGCCGCGGCACCGAGGACGGCGTCGAGTGCGGCCCGCTCGTCTCCGAACAGCAGCGCGCGAAGACCGAGTCGTACGTCGCCGGTGCCCTCGCCGAGGGCGCGGTGCTGCGCTCCGGCGGCAAGCGCCCCGAGCCCTCCGCGACCCGCCCCGGCACCGGCTACTTCTACGAGCCGACCGTCCTCGACCAGTGCCACCGCGAGATGACCGTCGTACGCGAAGAGGTCTTCGGGCCGGTCCTCACCGTCGAGACCTTCCGCACCGAGGACGAGGCGGTCGCGCTCGCCAACGACACCGAGTACGGCCTCGCGGGCGCCGTCTGGACCGCCGACGCGGGCCGCGCGCGACGCGTCGCCGGACGGCTGCGGCACGGCACCGTCTGGATCAACGACTTCCACCCCTACCTCCCGCAGGCGGAGTGGGGCGGCTTCGGAAAGAGCGGTGTGGGCCGGGAGTTGGGCCCCGCCGGACTCGCCGAGTACCGCGAGGCCAAGCACGTCTACCAGAACCTGGCGCCGAGGCCGGTGCGCTGGTTCGCGGGCTGAGCCCGGCTCCCGACTTCCGGTTCCTGGCTTCCGGCTCCCGATTTCCGGCGGCCTCGCGGGCCGAGCCCCCGCCTCGATCTTTTCCGACTGGAGTGAGTACCCCCATGCCCGAGAACGAGTACATGTACGACTATGTCGTCATCGGCGGCGGCACCGCAGGCTCCGTCATCGCCTCCCGCCTCACCGAGAACCCCGACGTCACCGTCGCCGTCGTCGAGGGCGGCCCCAGTGACGTCGGCCGCGACGACGTACTGACCCTGCGCCGCTGGACGGGCCTCCGCGGCGGCGACCTGGACTACGACTACCCGACCACCGAGCAGCCACGCGGCAACTCCCACATCAGACACAGCCGCGCCCGCGTGCTCGGCGGCTGCTCCTCGCACAACACCCTCATCGCCTTCAAGCCGCTGCCGTCCGACTGGGACGAATGGGAGGCGGCCGGCGCGAAGGGCTGGGGCGCGATCTCGATGGAGGCGTACTACGCCCGCCTCCTCAACAACATCGTCCCCGTCGACGAGAAGGACCGGAACGCCATCGCCCGCGACTTCGTCGACGCGGCCCAGGAGGCCCTCGGCGTCCCGCGCGTCGAGGGCTTCAACAAGGCCCCCTTCACGGACGGCGTCGGCTTCTTCGACCTCGCCTACCACCCCGAGAACAACAAGCGGTCGAGCGCGTCCGTCGCGTATCTCCACCCGGTGATGGACGAACGCCCCAACCTCCGCATCCTCCTGGAGACTTGGGCCCACCGCCTGGAGCTGGCCGGCACCCGCGCCGAGGGCGTGCACGTCCGCACCAAGGACGGCGAGGAACTCCTGATCCGTGCCCGCCGCGAGGTCGTCCTCTGCGCCGGCGCCGTCGACTCCCCGCGCCTGCTCCTGCACTCGGGCATCGGCCCCCGCGCGGACCTCGAAGCACTCGGCATTCCCGTCGCGGTCGACCTGCCGGGCGTCGGCGAGAACCTCCTCGACCACCCCGAGTCGGTCATCGTCTGGGAGACCGACGGACCGATCCCGGAGAACTCCGCGATGGACTCCGACGCGGGCCTGTTCGTCCGCCGCGACCCCCAACACCCCGGCCCCGACCTGATGTTCCACTTCTACCAGGTCCCCTTCACCGACAACCCCGAGCGCCTCGGCTACGAACGCCCCGAGTTCGGCGTCTCCATGACCCCGAACATCCCCAAGCCGAAGAGCCGCGGCCGCCTGTACCTGGAGAGCGCCGACCCGTCGGTCAAACCCGCCCTGGACTTCCGCTACTTCACCGACGAGGACGACTACGACGGCCGCACCCTCGTCGACGGCATCCGCATCGCCCGCGAGATCGCGAAGACCGAGCCGTTGGCCGGCTGGCTGAAGCGGGAGGTGTGCCCCGGCCCGGAGATCCTCGGCGACGCGGAACTGAGCGAGTACGCCCGCAAGGTCGCCCACACCGTCTACCACCCGGCGGGCACCTGCCGCATGGGCGCGGCCTCCGACGAACTGGCCGTGGTGGACCCGGAGTTGCGTATCCGCGGCCTGGACGGCATCCGCATCGCCGACGCCTCCGTCTTCCCGACCATGCCCGCCGTGAACCCGATGATCGGGGTGCTCATGGTCGGCGAGAGGGCCGTCGACCTGATCGGGGGCGGTGCGTGATGAGTACCCTCAACACCCCGAACACGTACGGGAGTTCCGCGAGTGTGAGCGCGGCCGGTGAGCCCGTCTTCTCCGTGGACGGCCTCTGGAAGGTCTTCGGGCCGAAGGCCGAGCACGTCCCGGCCGACCCCGAACTCGCCGCCCTCGACGCCGCAGGCCTCCGCACCCGCACCGGCTGCACGGCCGCCGTCCGCGACGTCTCCTTCGACGTCCGCAAGGGCGAGGTCTTCGTGGTGATGGGCCTCTCCGGCTCCGGCAAGTCCACCCTGGTCCGCTGCCTCACCCGCCTCATCGAACCCACCGCCGGCACCATCGCCATCGACGGCGAGGACGTCCGCGCCATGGACAAGTCCCGGCTGCGCGAACTGCGCCGCCACCGCGCCGCAATGGTCTTCCAGCACTTCGGCCTCCTCCCGCACCGCACGGTCCTCGACAACGTCGCCTACGGCCTGGAGATCCAGGGCATCGGCAAGACCGAGCGCCGCCGCCGCGCCGCCGAGGTCGTCACCAAGGTCGGCCTGGAGGGCCTGGAACAGCGCCGCCCCGGCCAGCTCTCCGGCGGCCAGCGTCAACGCGTGGGCCTCGCCCGGGCGTTGGCGGTAGACCCTCAAGTCCTCCTCTTCGACGAGCCGTTCAGCGCGCTCGACCCGCTGATCCGGCGCGACATGCAGGAGGAGGTCGTCCGGCTGCACCGCGAGGAGGGCCGCACGATGGTCTTCATCACCCACGACCTCAACGAGGCGCTGAAACTCGGCGACCGCATCGCCCTGATGCGCGACGGCCGCATCGTCCAACTCGGCACCCCCGAGGAGATCGTCGGCTCACCCGCCGACGACTACGTCCGCGAGTTCGTACGGGACGTACCGCGCGCCGAGGTCATGACGGTCCGTACGGCGATGCGGGCCGCGTCCGCGGAGGAGGCCGGCGGGGTCGGCGGCGCGGGCAGCGGCCCCGCCGTCGCGCCCGACGCCACCGTCTCCGAAGCCATCGAGGCGGTCGCGCGCGCCGGGGTCCCGGCGCGGGTCGTCGACCAGGGACGCTGCGTCGGGATGGTGGACTCGGACGCGCTGCTCGGCGTGGTCGCGGGGACCGGAGCCGGGGGCCTCGCCGGTATGGGAGCCGAGGTCGTCGCCGGTACGGAAGCTGGGCGCGCCGCCGGTACGGAAGCCGAGGGCCTCGCCGGTATGGGAGCCGGGCGCGTCGCCGGTACGGAAGCTGGGCGCGCCGCCGGTACCGAAGCTGGGCGCGTTGCCGGTACGGAAGCCGAGGGCCTCGCCGGTATGGGAGCCGGGCGCGTCGCCGGTACGGAAGCTGGGCGCGCCGCCGGTACGGAAGCCGAGGGCCTCGCCGGTATGGGAGCCGGGCGCGTCGCCGGTACGGAAGCTGGGCGCGCCGCCGGTACCGAAGCTGGGCGCGTTGCCGGTACGGAAGCCGAGGGCCTCGCCGGTATGGGAGCCGAGGTCGTCGCCGGTACCGAAGCAGGGCACGCCGCCGGTATCGGAGCCGAGGGCGTCGCCGGCACCGCAGCCGAGAGCAGTACCGGCAAGGAGGCGGTCTGATGGCCACGGTCACCGCACCCGCCCCGCGCCCCGCCCTCCCCGGCGTCCTCCGGCACCGGGCCGCGCACAAACTCCTCCTGCTCGCGCTCGCCGCGGCGGTCCTCGTGCCGCTCGCCGACGCGCACTGGTCCAGCGGGAGTTGGCCGCACGCGCTCACCGTCGACCTGTCCGGTCCGCTGGGCCGGGCCAACGACTGGATCATCGACAACCGGGACAGCCACCCGCTGTTCCTCTACTTCTTCGGCTACATCAGCAACGCCGTCGTCCTCTCCGTACGCGCCGTCTACCTGGTCCTGCTCGCCGCGGGCTGGGCGGGCGTCACCGCGTTCGGCGCCCTCGTCGCCTGGCGGGTGGCGGGCGTCCGGCTCGCGATCGGGACCGGCGTCGCCTTCCTCGTCTGCGGGCTGCTCGGCATGTGGGTACCAACCATGCAGACGCTCGCCCTCATGGTGGTCGCGGTCCTCACCTCGGTCGTCGTGGGCGCCCTGCTCGGTCTGGCCGGCGGCCTCTCCGAGCGGACCGACCGCGCCCTGCGCCCGGTCCTGGACACCATGCAGGTGCTCCCCGCCTTCGCCTACCTCCTCCCCGTCGTCCTGGTCTTCGGCATCGGCGTCCCCGCCGCCGTCCTCGCCACCGTCGTCTACGCCGCCCCGCCCATGGCCCGCCTCACCGCGCTCGGCCTGCGCGACGCCGACCCGGAGGTGCTGGAGGCCGTCGAGTCCCTCGGCGCCACCGGACGCCAACGCCTGTTGACCGCGCGGCTCCCGCTGGCCCGCAAGCAGCTCCTCCTCGGCCTCAACCAGACGATCATGATGGCCCTGTCCATGGCGGTCATCGCCTCCGTCATCGGCGCCGGAGGCCTCGGCGACCGCGTCTACCAGGCCCTCGCCTCCGTGGACGTGGGCGCGGCCCTGGCCGCCGGCATCCCGATCGTGCTCCTGGCCGTCGTATTGGACCGGGTCACCGCGGCGGCCGGTGAGCAGACCGACGCGTCCGCCGGCGAACCGGGCTCGGGCCTCCGCCCCTGGCTGTACGCGCTGGGCGCCACCGTGGCCGTAGCGGTCGTCGCCCGGCTCGCCGGCGCCCTCGACTGGCCCTCCGGCTGGACCCTGGGCATCGCCGAACCGGTGAACCGCGTCGTCGACTGGATGACCGCCCACCTCTACTCCGGCGTCCCCTACCTCGGCGGCACCGCCGACTGGGCCGGCCACTTCACCACCTGGGTCCTGGACCCCGTACGCGACGGCTTGCAGTGGCTGCCGTGGTGGTCGGTGCTGCTGATCGTCGCCGCCCTCGCCTGGGTGATCGGCACCTGGCGCACCGCGCTGACCGCCGTCCTCGCCATGGCCGCGATCGGTGTCCTCGGCGTGTGGGAACCGTCCCTCGACACACTGTCGCAGGTACTCGCCGCCGTGGCCGTCACCCTCGTCCTCGGCTTCGCGACCGGCATCGCCGCCGCCCGCAGCGACCGCTTCGAACGCGCCCTGCGCCCCGTCCTCGACGTCTGCCAGACCATGCCGCAGTTCGTGTACCTGATCCCGGTCGTCGCCCTGTTCGGCGTCGGCCGCGCCCCCGCCGTCGCGGCCGCGGTCGTCTACGCCCTCCCCGCCGTCGTCCGCATCACTACGCAGGGCCTGCGCCAGGTCGACCCGGCCGCCCTGGAGTCGGCCCGCTCGCTCGGCGCGACCAGCGCCCAGCAGTTGCGGCAGATCCAACTCCCGCTCGCCCGCCCGGCGTTGCTCCTCGCCGTCAACCAGGGCGTGGTGCTCGTCCTCGCCGTCGTCATCATCGGCGGCCTGGTCGGCGGTGGCGCGCTCGGCTACGACGCCGTGTTCGGCCTGGCCCAGGGCGACTTGGCGACCGGCCTCGTCGCCGGCGCCGCGATCGTCTGCCTCGGCCTGATGCTCGACCGGGTGACCCAGCCGACGGAACGCCGCACCAAGAAGGGAGCGTGACATGCGAGTTCGTACGGCTTATTCGGTGGCCGCGGTGACGTCCCTGGCCCTGCTCTCGGGCTGTGGCGCCGCCGACATGACCAAGCAGGCCTCGCCCTTCGCCAACGCGCAGGGCGCCAGGACGGTGACTCTCTCCGTCCAGTCCTGGGTGGGCGCGCAGGCCAACGTGGCTGTCGCGCAGTACCTGTTGGAGCACAAGCTCGGCTACCGCGTCGACACCGTCCAGGTCGACGAGGTCCCCGCGTGGGACGCGCTCAGCCAGGGCCGGGTCGACGCGATCCTGGAGGACTGGGGCCACCCCGACCAGGAGAAGCGCTACGTCGACGACAAGAAGACGATCACGCGCGCGGGCGGCCTCGGGGTGACCGGGCACATCGGCTGGTACGTCCCGACCTACCTGGTCAAGCAGCACCCCGACATCACCAATTGGAAGAACCTCGACAAGTACTCCGCGCTGTTCCGCACCGCCGAGAGCGGCGACAAGGGCCAGCTGATGGACGGTTCGCCCTCCTACGTCACCAACGACAAGGCGCTGGTGACCAACCTGAAGCTCAACTACCAGGTGGTGTTCGCCGGTTCGGAGGCCGCGCAGATCACCCAGATGAAGCAGTTCGCCAAGGAGAAGAAGCCCTTCCTCACCTACTGGTACGCACCCCAGTGGCTCTTCAAGAAGGTGCCGATGACCGAGGTGAAACTCCCTGCCTACAAGGAGGGTTGCGACGCCGACGCGGCCAAGGTCGCCTGTGCCTACCCCCACACCCCGCTCCAGAAGTACCTCAACACGGACTTCGCGCGGCGCGGCGGCAAGGCGGCGGCCTTCCTGAAGAAGTTCAGGTGGACGACCGAGGACCAGAACGAGGTCTCCCTGATGATCGCCGACCAGAAACTGTCCCCGGCCGACGCCGCGAAGAAGTGGGTGGACAACCATCCCGCCACCTGGAAGGCATGGCTGTCCTGACCCCCCTCGTCACTTCAGCTCGGTCGCCCTCCCCTGGAGCGCGCGTGCCGCCCAGCGCTGGAGCCCCGGCCCGAACGTGATGCGCGTGGCCCCGAGTTCACCGAGTTCGGTGGGCGAGGGGCCCTCGCCGTCCAGCCGGGCGAGCGCGTTCACCGGTCCCTGGATACCGGACCGCAGCAGCGGCAGCACATCGGCCGGAGCCGCGATCGGATACACACAGTCGGCACCCGCGGCGACGTACAACGCGGCCCGCTCGATGGCCCGTTCGGGACTCCCGTCACCGTGCAGGAAGGTGTCGACCCGCGCGTTGACGAACAACCGGTCCGCCGCCACCGCCCGCACCTCGGCCAGCCAGTCCGCGTGGCGCCGCGGGTCCTTGAGCACACCCCCGTCGGAGTCCTCGAGGTTGCACCCCACCGCCCCCGCCTCCAGCAGCCGCTCCACCAACTCCTCGGGCGCGAGCCCGTACCCGCCCTCGACGTCCGCCGACACCGGCACATCCACGGCCCGCGTGATCCGCGCGACCGCCGCGAACATCTCGTCCGCCGGCGTCGCCCCGTCCTCGTACCCCAGTGAGGCGGCGACCCCGGCACTGGGTGTGGCGAGCGCCGTGAACCCGGCCTCCACGAACCCCCGCGCACTGGCCGCGTCCCAGGGCCCGGGCAGCACCAGCGGATCATCGGGAAGCCGCCGCTGATGCAGCCTCCGGAACAGCTCGACTCCACTCAAGACGGATACCCCCCGGGCTCGATACGACGGCTGACCATCACCCGGTTCCAGTTGTTGATGGCGGTGATCAGCCCGATCAGATGGGCGAGTTGACGTTCGTCGAAGTGCGCGTCGGCTCGCGCGTACACCTCGTCCGGCACGAACCCTCCCCCAGAGCCAAAAGCCTGGGAGGTGCCCCCAGTCATCACGGTCACCGCCTCGGTCAGCGCGAGCGCGGCCCGCTCCCGCTCGTCGAAGACGCCCTCGGCCTCCTCCCAGGCGGCCAGCAGGTCCAACTGCCGCTCACCCACCCCGAGTTCACGGGCGGCGGTCAGATGCATGTCCAGGCAGAACGCGCAGTGGTTGAGCTGCGAGGCACGGATCACGACCAGCTCGGCGAGGGCGGGATCGCCCAGTCCCCTCTTCGCGGCGGCACTGACCGAGGCCAGCGCCCGCCCGACCTCGCGGTCCAACAACCGTGTCCGCACGGTCACTTGTACTGGCCCGCCTTGTAGTGCCCGGGCACCATCCGCGTGCTCACCCCGAACCGGTTCCACGCGTTGATCACCGTGATCGCGGCGATCAGCTGCGCCAGCTCGGCCTCCTCGAACTGCTCGGCCGCCCGCTCGTACACCTCGTCCGGCACGAAACCGTCCGTGATGACGGTGACCGCCTCGGTCAGCTCGATCGCCGCCAGTTCCTTCTCGGTGTAGAAGTGCCGCGACTCCTCCCACGCCCCGAGCTGGATGATCCGCTCCACGCTCTCGCCCGCGGCGAGTGCGTCCTTGGTGTGCATGTCGAGGCAGAACGCGCAGTGGTTGAGCTGCGAGGCGCGGATCTTCACCAGTTCGAGCAGCGTCGGGTCGAGGCCCTGCCGGGCGGCCGCGTCGAGGCGGACCATCGCCTTGTAGACCTCGGGGGCGTGTCGGGCCCAGTCCAGGCGGGGGCTGTGTTCGGGGGCGTAAGGAGTTTCCTGTGCTGTGGTCATGTCTCGACTCTAGAAGCCAGGCAGCCCAGGAGTAAGGTCCATTTCCATGGCAAAACATTGGGCCACTTTCGGGGTCGACCTGCATCTCGACCCGACCGGCACGGGCACAGCACCGGGGACCGGCACCGGGGTCCGCCGAGGCCTCACGGACGCACTCCGCGACGCCGTCCGCACCGGCCGCCTCGCCCCCGGCACCCGGCTGCCCTCCTCCCGCTCCCTCGCCGCCGACCTGGGCATCGCCCGCAACACCGTCGCCGATGCCTACGCCGACCTGGTCGCCGAGGGCTGGCTCACCGCCCGCCAGGGGTCCGGCACCCGCGTCGCCGAGCGCGCCGTCGTCCCGCCCACGGACACGACCCCACCCCGCCGCCTCCGCAACCGCCCCGCCTACGACCTCGTCCCCGGCACCCCCGACCTCGCCGCCTTCCCCCGCACCGAGTGGCTCAAGGCCGCCCGCCGCGCCCTCACGTCCGCCCCGTACCAGGCCCTCGGCTACGGCGACCCACGCGGTCGCGTCGAACTCCGCACCGCCCTCGCCGCCTACCTCTCCCGCGCCCGAGGCGTCCGCGCCGACCCCGAGCACATCCTGATCAGCGCGGGCATCTCGAGCGGCCTGAGGCTGATCGGCGCGGCACTCCGGGCCCGCGGCGCCCACACGGTCGCGGTGGAGTCCTACGGCCTCGCCGTGCACTGGCAGATCCTGGCCGAGGCCGGCCTGCGCACCCTCCCGCTACCCCTCGACGAACTGGGCACGAACCTCGGCCGGTTGACGGACGAGTCGGCGGTCCTGCTCACCCCCGCCCACCAGTTCCCCATGGGCGTCCCCCTGCACCACGACCGCCGTTCCGCCGTGGTCGACTGGGCCCGGCGCACCGGAGGCCTGGTCCTCGAGGACGACTACGACGGCGAGTTCCGCTACGACCGCCAGCCGATCGGCGCCCTCCAGGGCCTCGACCCCAACCACGTCGTCTACCTCGGCACCGCCAGCAAATCCCTCGCCCCCGGCCTCCGCCTGGCCTGGATGGTCCTGCCCCCCTCACTGATGGACGAGGTCACGAAGGCGAAGGGCGGCATCGACACCTGCGGCGTCCTGGACCAGTTGACCCTCGCCGAGTTCATCACCTCCGGCGCCTACGACCGCCACGTCCGCGCCGCCCGCCTGCGCTACCGCCGCCGCCGGGACACCCTGATCGACGCCCTCGCCCAGCACGCCCCCGACGTCCACGCCACCGGCATCGCGGCCGGCTTCCACGCCGTCCTCAGCCTCCCACCCGGCACCGAACAGTCCGTGGTCCAGGCCGCCGCCTGGCAGGGCCTCGCCCTCCACTCCCTGTCCTTCTACCGCCACGAACACGCCCAGGCCGACCCGTTGGACGCCCTGGTGGTGGGTTACGGCACACCGCCGGACCACGCGTGGGCGGGGGCGGTGGAGGCGCTGTGCCGGGTGCTGCCGTGAGGGACGCTCACCCAGACTCACCCGCACGATCCACTGCGGGCGCTTCTCCGAACCTGGCCAACGCCAACGCCCCCGCCACCGCCACCAGAAACCCCAGCACCGCCAGCCACTCCAGCCCGTCCCGCGTACGGTCCCCGAGCCACACCACCCCCACGATCGCCGGCCCGATCGTCTCCCCGATCACCAACCCCGCCGTGGCCGTCGTCACCGACCCCCGCTGCAGAGCCGTCGTCAGCAACAGGAACGCCGCACCCCCACCGACGAGCAGCGCGTACGTCGCCGGATTGCCGACCAGCGTCGACGGGGAGAGCGAGTCGATCAACCGGACCGCGACCTCGACCACTCCGAACCCGAACCCCGCCCCCAGCCCCAGCGTCAACGCCCGCCCCCGCTCCGGCAGTCGCCCACCGACCAGCCCGAGCAACAGCACCGCACCGGCCGTCCCCAACATCGCCCACTTCAACGCCGTGGACCCGGCCCGGTCTCCCTCCGCCCCGGACGCCAGCCCCAGCATCGCCAGCCCCGCGCACACCACGCCGACGGCCGCCCACTCCGTCCCGCTGAGCCGAACTCCCAGCAGCCGCGCGGCCACCACGGCCGTCACCGCGAGGCTCGACGCCAGTGCCGCCCCGACCGCGTAGATCGGCAGCGACCGCAGCGCCGCGATCTGGAACACGAAGCCCAGACCGTCCAGGCCCAGCCCCGCCAGATACCGCCACTGCCGCAGCGCCCGCAGCAACAGCGCCGCGTCCCCGCCTCCACCGGCCGTGGCCGCCCGCGCGGCGACCGCCTGCAACACCGTCGCCGTACCGAAGCAGACCGCCGCGCCGAGCGCGCACACCATTCCAAAGAGCACAAAGGGACTCTAGGGGAGGGGAGATCGCAACGGCCTCCCCAGTGGGCCCTCTCACCCAACTCCAGCAACTCCGGCGCCGCTTGGAGGAACCCCAGGGGCGGTGTCTAGACCCCCAACACCGCGCGCAGCCGGTCCAGCCCCCAGTCCAGGTCCTCCCGGCTGATCATCAGCGGCGGCGCGATCCGGATCGTCGACCCGTGGGTGTCCTTCACCAGGACACCCCGGTCCATCAACCGCTCCGAGATCTCCCGGCCCGTCCCGACCGCCGGAGCGATGTCGACCCCCGCCCACAGTCCGCGCCCACGCACCGCCGTCACCCGGCCGGTGTCCGTCAACTGCCGCAATTCCCGCAGCAGATGCTCCCCGAGCTCCGCGGCCCGCGCCTGGTACTCGCCCGTCCGCAGCATCGAGATCACCTCCAGCGCCACCGCACACGCCAGCGGATTCCCGCCGAACGTCGAACCGTGCTCCCCGGGCCGGAACACGCCCAGCACCTCCGCACTCGACACCACCGCCGACACCGGCACCACCCCGCCGCCCAGCGCCTTCCCGAGCACATACATGTCGGGCACCACGCCCTCGTGCTCGCACGCGAACGTCCGCCCGGTCCGTCCGAGCCCCGACTGGATCTCATCGGCGACGAAGAGCACGTTCCGCTCCCGCGTCAACTCCCGCACCCCCGCCAGATATCCGGCCGGCGGCACCAGCACCCCCGCCTCCCCCTGGATCGGTTCCAACAGCACGGCCACCGTGTTCTCACTGACCGCCGACCGCATCGCGGTGAGATCCCCGTACGGCACGATCTCGAAGCCCGGCGTGTACGGCCCGAAGTCCGCGCGCGCCTCCGGGTCGGTCGAGAAGCCGACGATCGTCGTCGTGCGGCCGTGGAAGTTGTTGCCGGCCACGACGATCTTCGCCCTCCCCGCAGGCACGCCCTTGACCCGGTACCCCCACTTCCGGGCCGTCTTCAGCGCGGTCTCCACCGCCTCCGCGCCCGTGTTCATCGGCAGCACCAGTTCCATGCCGCACAGCTCGGCCAACTGCTCGCAGAACGCGGCGAACCGGTCGTGGTGGAACGCCCGCGAGGTCAGCGTCACCCGCTCCAACTGAGCCTTCGCCGCCGCGATCAGCCGTGGGTTGCCGTGCCCGAAGTTCAGCGCCGAGTACCCGGCGAGCAGATCCAGATAGCGCCGCCCCTCCACATCGGTCATCCACGCGCCGTCGGCGGTCGCGACGACCACCGGCAGCGGGTGATAGGTGTGCGCGCTGTGGGCGTCGGCGGCGGCGATGAGTGCTTCCGTACTGGTCACGGCGTCTCCCGGGGGTGAGGGTGCCCCCCTTCCTATCCTCGCCCGCATGGTGGACGCAGGAGCCGCACCGTCCGGCACGCCCGGTAGGCTGACCGGCGGGCCGTGACTGGCGCGCTGGGATGGGACCGACCATCGGGGAGCGGCCCGAGCAGGAATATGTGCCGTGCGCCTGGGCCGTACCGAGAACGCCGAACGCCACGTCCGGAGGTCCCCATGCCCGACAATCCCGCGCCCCTCTCCAACGAGTCCACCGCCTTCCGCGCCGCCCTCGATGTGATCCGTGCCGTCGAGCCGCGCGTCGCCGACGCCATCGGCCAGGAAGTCGCCGACCAGCGCGAGATGCTCAAGCTGATCGCCTCCGAGAACTACGCCTCCCCGGCCACCCTCCTGGCCATGGGCAACTGGTTCAGCGACAAGTACGCCGAGGGCACCATCGGCCGCCGCTTCTACGCCGGCTGCCGCAACGTCGACACCGTCGAGTCCCTCGCCGCCGAGCACGCGCGCGAACTCTTCGGCGCCCGCCACGCCTATGTCCAGCCGCACTCCGGCATCGACGCCAACCTCGTCGCCTTCTGGTCGATCCTCGCCGACCGCGTCGAGGTCCCGGCCCTCGCGAAGGCGGGCGTCCGCCAGGTCAACGACCTCTCCGACGCCGACTGGGCCGAACTCCGCCAGGCCTTCGGCAACCAGCGCATGCTCGGCATGTCCCTGGACGCCGGCGGTCACCTCACCCACGGCTTCCGCCCCAACATCTCCGGCAAGATGTTCGACCAGCGCTCCTACGGCACCGACTCCGCGACGGGCCTGATCGACTACGAGGCGCTGCGGGTCTCCGCCCGTGAGTTCAAGCCGCTGATCATCGTCGCCGGCTACTCCGCCTACCCCCGCCTGGTGAACTTCCGCATCATGCGCGAGATCGCCGACGAGGTGGGCGCGACCCTCATGGTCGACATGGCGCACTTCGCCGGCCTGGTCGCGGGCAAGGTACTGACCGGCGACTTCGACCCGGTCCCGCACGCCCAGATCGTCACCACCACCACCCACAAGTCGCTGCGCGGCCCGCGCGGCGGCATGGTCCTGTGCGACGACTCCCTCAAGGACCAGGTCGACCGCGGCTGCCCGATGGTCCTCGGCGGCCCGCTCCCGCACGTCATGGCCGCCAAGGCCGTCGCCCTCGCCGAGGCCAGGCAGCCCTCCTTCCAGGACTACGCCCAGCGCATCGTCGACAACTCCCGCGCGCTGGCGGACGGCCTGATGCGCCGGGGCGCCACCCTCGTCACCGGCGGCACCGACAACCACCTCAATCTGATCGACGTCGCCTCCTCCTATGGCCTCACCGGCCGCCAGGCCGAGGCCGCCCTTCTCGACTCGGGCATCGTCACCAACCGCAACGCCATCCCCGCCGACCCCAACGGCGCCTGGTACACCTCCGGCATCCGCATCGGCACCCCCGCCCTGACCACGCGCGGTCTCGGCACGGCGGAGATGGACGAGGTGGCATCCCTGATCGACCGCGTCCTCACCACCACCGAGCCGGGCACGACGAAGTCGGGCGCTCCGAGCAAGGCCGCACACATCCTCGACCCGAAGATCGCGGACGAGATCTCCCACCGCGCCACCGACCTCGTCGCCGGCTTCCCGCTGTACCCGGAGATCGACCTCGGCTGACAACTGGCCTACGTCCTCTGTTGAGTTGTCAAAGATCGGCGATTCTCACAGATCGATGAGTTCCTGTCGTGGTTCCTCGCGCGGCGGTCCGGCCTCACGCCGGGCCGCCGCGCGGCGTATCAGCAGCGTGCCGCCGACCCCGACGGCCACCCCCGCCACCGCCCACCAGGCAGGCCCGGCCGGCCCCACGGATCCATGCCTGCCCCCGACCACCCTGCCACCGGCACCGGTCTCGCCGAGCAACCCCGCCCGCTCCCACTGGGAGAAGACCTCGCGCGGCGCCCGATGCCAGCGGATGTCGTCGTCCGCCACCTCCGGAGCCGGATCCGTCCGCACCCACGGTGTGCCGTCCCCGGCCACGAACAACTGGTCCTCCCGCTCCACCGCCACATCACCACCCGGGGCCCGACTCGTCCGGGGCCAGCCCCCGACGCCGGTCAGCCCCCACACCACGGTGATCCGCACCGCCGGATACCGGCCCGCCTCCCACTCCTGCGACACCCGCTCCGTCCCCGCGTACGTCGGCTGCAACAACGTCCACAGGCGGGCGAACGACGACTCCCCGGAGCGCCACGCCTCCGTCCGGCCCGTGCCACCCGCCACGACCAGTGCCAGATCCGGGATGTCCCGGCGCGGGTCCAGGCCCTGCGCCCGGGTCCGCGTCGGATCCGCAGCCCGGGTCCAACCCTGATCCATAGCTCGGAGCCACACCTGATCCATCCCGACAGCCTGGGCCTGGGCCTGAGCCGCCCCGGTCAGGGCCATCAACATCGGCCCCGCCACGAGACACAGGCCTCGCAACCCCGCCTGCCCCCTCCTGAGTTCCATCCGTCCCCTCGCCATCTCTCCTCGTCTCCTCCGCCCCTCACATGTCCCGCAACTCCCGCCTGGGGCCTGGCTCCCGCCCTTTCCGCCACCGGTCCAGCGGCAGCCGCGGGGCGAAGTGCCGTAGAACCAGAGCCAGTACCGCTCCGGCCGCCCCCCCCCGCTATCGCCCACCGCCAGTCGGTGTCACGGTCCTTGTCCGGCAGGGAGACTCGCACCGTGGTGGTCCCCGTGCCGGCGTCAGGTGCGACGGTGCTGGGAGCGGACCCGGCCGACTGCCACGGTGCCGGGAAGATGCCGGAGTAGCCGTCGCCGCCGTCCTTGCCCGTCACGCCCAACTGCTTGAAGAGGGCGCGCAGTCGGGCGGGTTGACCGGCTCGGTGCCAATAGCCGTTCAGACTCGTGTTCTCCGACACGTCGGCCGCCGTGTGGATCCAGACCGCCTGCGTCCGGGACTCGACCGGAAAGACCCGGTCGATCCGCCACGGCGATATGTCGTGCGCCAGCCAGGTGACGTTGATCTGGTGGGCGTGGGCCGGATCGGCCTCGGGCGGCTTGTCGCGGACGCCCTTGCCCGCCGGACCGAGCAACTGCTGGAGCTTTCCGTACTGTTCGTCCGAGTAGTACAGCGCTTTGGCCTGCCCGCTCTCCGGTGAGGTCACCAGCACGCTGGTCGGCCCTCCCGCTGCCGCGCCCGACGCACCCCACACCATCAGGGCCAGGGTCATCGTCAACGCCCCGCTCAGATCCGCCAGTTCACGAATGCGGCCCGCGCTCCTCCCCGCCTTGCCCGCACTCCCGCCCACCTCGCCCGCACTTCCGCCTCCGGACACCCGAACCCCCAACCAGCCGCTCCCCATACGGCCCGCCCGCGAGCCGCCTGTCACTTCTGGTACACCGCTCGACCCGCCGAGGTTCCCAACCCACCCGCACTACCTGAACTACTCGCGCCACTCGCAGACTTGCGCCACTTGCACACCCGCACCGCCCGTGCTGCATGCACACCTGCGCACCCACACCACTCGTGCCGCACGCACCACTTGCCCTACTCACCCCGGTCGACCGACCTCGCGATCTCCACAGCCCGCCGCTCCGACGCCACACCCTCCAGACGGAACGTCAGATCACCGCCCGGAGCGCCGCCGACCGCATGGGTCCACAGCAGCGTCGGACCGGCCGTCCGCTCCTCCCGCGTATAGCGGTCCCCGTCCGCGTCCACCAGCCAGAAGCTCAGCAGATGCGGTCGCGCGAACCACAGCGCCGGGTCCTGTATGCCGTCGGGCGAGGCGGTCCCGCCCAGCGACAGCCACTCCGGCGGCTCGCGCACGGTCTTGGCGAAACCGACGTCCAGCCGCGCCGGATACTCGTCGACCCGGATCGTGTGACCGCCCTCCCGCCAGCACAGGCTCACCAGAAAGCGCCCCTGCGGCTCGCCGGTCACCGTCACCGCGTCCGGAACGCCCAACGCGTCCGGCACCAAGGGCTCGAAGCCCGCCCGATGACGGGCCTGCGCCAGCGTCACCGACCGCCCGCACCCGGGCACCTGCGCACCGGCCGAGGGCACCGCCGACGGGTCGTACCGCACATCGACCCCGCCGAAGCCGAACCAGTCGAAGACCGCCGCCCGCACCGGAGGCGTGAGCACGAGCACCGTCAGCAGTCCGCACAGGGCCGCCGCCAGCGCCCGCCGGCGCATCCGCGTCCACTGCCGCACACCGCGAAGCCGTGCCCGGACCCCGCTCGGCCCGGTCTCCTGGACGGGGACCGGGATCTGCTCGGCCAGTATCTGCGCCAGCACCCGCTCGACCATCGACTCGGACCCGGCGGCCGCGCCCTCATCACCGCCCCGCGTGTCCAGCGAACGCCCCAGCGCCCGCAACTCCTCGGGCAACCGAGAGGCACCCGCGTGCCCTTCGCGGCCCGCCCGCCGATGCCCGGGGCCCTCACCCGCCGCACCGGCGCGCTCCCCGCCGTACGACTCCCGTCCGTCACTCACACTCATCACCTCCTTCCTGAGGTCGGAAATCCGGCAGCAGCCGCCCGAGTTTCCTCAGCGCGCGGTTCAGCCGGGACTTCACCGTGCCGCGTGGCCAGCCCAGGGCCTGGGCCGTGTCCGGTTCGTCCATGTCGAGGAGATAGCGGTAGGTCACGACCAGGCGGTGCTCCTCGCTGAGCCGCTCCAGGGCGGACAGCAGGGCCGCGCGGCGCTCCGTCTCCAGCGTGGCGACCGCCGGGTCCGCCGATTCCGGTATCAGTGGCTCGGCCTCCGCGAACGCCGCCTCCCGGCCGGCGAGCGTGCGCTGACGAGCCGCCGCACGCACTGTGTTCCTCGTCTCATTGGCGACGATCGACAGCAGCCACGGCTTGAACGCCGCACCGTCCCGGAACCCGCCCAGCGCGCAGTACGCCTTGACGAAGGCCTGCTGCACCACGTCCTCCGTGTCCGCTCCCGCCCCGAGTGCCGCGGCCGCCCTGAGTGCGATGCCCGTGTGGGCCCGCACCAGCTCCGCGTACGCCTCCGGCTCTCCGGCGCGTACACGTGCGATCACCGCTGCCTCATCGACGATGCGGCCCCCCTCCCGCGTCTTCACACATCTGGTACACCGCTCGACGCGGATCGGTTCCCACCCGCGTCGCATCTCCTCCGAACCGGACCTGAACCGGACCCGAACCAGTTCCGGACCCGAACCAGTCCCGAACCAGTCCCGAATCCGTCCCCGACCCGTTTCGGACCCGTTTCGGACCGGTCCCCAAGACCTGAGAGAATGGTGAACATGGCCTCTGACCGACCCCGCGTGCTCTCCGGAATCCAGCCCACCGCAGGCTCGTTCCACCTCGGCAACTACCTCGGCGCCGTCCGCCAGTGGGTGGCCCTGCAGGAGTCCCACGACGCGTTCTACATGGTCGTCGACCTGCACGCGATCACGGTCCCGCAGGACCCGGCGGACCTGCGCGCCAACACCCGGCTCGCCGCCGCACAGCTGCTGGCCGCCGGGCTGGAGCCGGAGCGCTGCACGCTCTTCGTCCAGAGCCATGTCCCCGAGCACGCCCAGCTCGCCTGGGTCATGAACTGCCTGACCGGGTTCGGCGAGGCCGCCCGTATGACCCAGTTCAAGGACAAGTCCGCCAAGCAGGGCTCGGACCGCGCGTCCGTCGGCCTGTTCACGTACCCGATCCTCCAGGTCGCCGACATCCTGCTCTACCAGGCGAACGAGGTCCCGGTCGGCGAGGACCAGCGCCAGCACGTCGAGCTGACCCGCGACCTCGCCGAGCGCTTCAACGGCCGCTTCGGCGAGACCTTCACGATCCCGAAGCCGTACATCCTCAAGGAGACGGCGAAGATCTACGACCTTCAGGACCCGTCGATCAAGATGAGCAAGTCGGCGTCCACCCCGAAGGGCCTCATCAACCTCCTCGACGACCCGAAGGCGACCGCCAAGAAGGTCAAGAGCGCGGTCACCGACACCGAGACCGTGATCCGCTACGACGCCGAGCACAAGCCGGGTGTCAGCAACCTGCTCACCATCCAGTCCACCCTCACCGGCAAGTCGGTCGCCGAGCTGGAGCAGGGCTACGAGGGCAAGATGTACGGCGCGCTCAAGACGGACCTCGCCGAGATCATGGTCGAGTTCGTGACGCCGTTCCGGGAGCGCACCCAGCAGTATCTGGACGACCCGGAGACGCTCGACTCGATCCTGGCCAAGGGCGCGGAGAAGGCGCGAGCCGTAGCCGCCGAGACCCTCGCCCAGGCGTACGACCGGGTCGGCTTCCTGCCCGCGAAGCACTGAGGCGTACGACCGCGTCCGAGTACCGACCGCGTACCACTGGACAGAGCGCTGCACATCACTACGGTTGCGCCTGCCCACAACTCGGCCGTGGCCGTACAGTCGATAGCCGGATGGCCGCGCGCGTGGCCGCCCCGCGCACCATCAGGACCACTGACAGCACCACCCAGGACCACTGACAGCACCACCGACAGGACGACAGGAGACGACGTGGGGACCGTAACGATCGGTGTGTCGATCGCGGTCCCGGAGCCTCACGGCAGCCTGCTCCAGGAGCGGCGTGCGGGCTTCGGCGACGCTGCGGCCCACGGCATCCCCACGCACGTCACGCTGTTGCCGCCGACCGAGGTGGACGCCGCCCAACTGTCGGCGATCGATGACTACTTGGTCGACGTCGCCGCCTCCGGGCGCCCCTTCCCGATGCGGCTGTCCGGCACCGGGACCTTCCGGCCGCTGTCCCCGGTCGTCTACGTCCAGGTGGTCGAGGGCGGCGCCGCCTGCACATGGCTGCAGAAGCAGATCCGGGCCGCCTCCGGGCCGATGGCGCGCGACCTGCACTTCCCGTACCACCCGCACGTCACCGTGGCGCACGGCATCGACGACGCGTTGATGGACCGCGCCTTCGAAGCGCTCGCCGACTACTGCGCCCAGTGGTCGTGCACCGGCTTCGCGCTCTACGAACAGGGTCCCGACGGCGTCTGGCGCAAGCTGCGCGAGTTCGCCTTCGGAGGGGCCGTCGTACCGCCCCAGGCGGCCCACACCGAGCGCGGCACGATCCCCAGCCACTAGTAGTCGGCCATCGGCCTCGGTCAGCCCGTCAGTCGCCGGAACAGCTCCCGTGGCAGGTGCCGCAGCGCCGCCGTCAGCACGCGCAGCGCTCCCGGTACCCACACCGTCTCCGAGCCCCGGCGCAGGCCCAGTTCGATGGCCGCGGCGACGGCTTCGGGGGTGGTCGTGAGCGAGGCCGCCCTCGGGTCGGACATGGTCCTCGACCGTACGAGTCCCGGGCGTACGACCATGACGTGCACGCCCGTGCCGTACAGCGCGTCGCCCAGCCCCTGCGCGAAGGTGTCGAGGCCCGCCTTGCTGGAGCCGTAGATGAAGTTCGAGCGGCGGGCCCGTTCGCCGGCGACCGAGGAGAGCACCACCAGGGAGCCGTGGCCCTGGCTCTGCAGGGCGCGGGCGCTGATCAGGCCGGACGAGACGGCACCGATGTAGTTGGTCCGCGCGACGCGCACCGCGGCGGCCGGGTCGCGTTCGTCCCGGGCCTGGTCGCCGAGGACGCCGAAGGCGAGCAGCACCAAGTCGATGTCCCCCTCGGCGAAGACCTTGCCGAGCACGGTCTCGTGGGAGTCGGGGTCGAGCGCGTCGAAGGCGACGGTGTGGACCTCGGCCCCCAGGGCACGCAGTTGGGAAGCGGCACTCTCCAGGGCGGGCGACGGGCGGCCCGCCAGCCATACCGTGCGGGTGCGGCGGGCGATCAGCCGGCGGGCGGTGGCCAGCGCGATCCGGGACGTACCGCCGAGGACGAGCAGGGACTGTGGAGGACGCATGCCCGTGACCGTATCGCCCGCTTATGGGCGGTTGGTCGTACGGCGTCGGCGCCCTCCCTGAAATGGGCGATTAATCGGATGCCGCGTAATCTGCCGCCACGCGTGCGTGTTCGTGGGGCACCCGCACATCGGTGTCAGTGGACGAGGGCAGAATCGGATCATGGACTGGCTGAAGAAGCTCCCCTTCATCGGGCCGCTGGTGGCGCGCCTGATGCGCACGCACGCGTGGCGGTCGTACGAGCGGCTGGACCGCGTGAAGTGGTCGCAGCTCGCCGCAGCCATGACGTTCATCAGCTTCATCGCGCTGTTCCCGCTGCTGACGGTGGCCGCCGCGATCGCCGCCGCCACCCTGAGCACCGATCAGCAGCACGAACTCCAGGACAAGATCGCCGAGCAGGTGCCGGGCATCTCCGACCAGCTCAACATCGGTTCCCTGGTCGACAACGCGGGCACCATCGGCCTCATCGCCGGTGCCGTCCTGCTGTTCACCGGTATCGGCTGGGTCGGCTCGATGCGGGAGTGCCTGCGCGCGGTGTGGGAACTGCCCGACCGCGACGAGAACCCCCTCCTGCGCAAACTCATCGACACCGGAGTGCTGATCGGCCTGGGCGGCGCCGTCCTCGCGACGATCGCCGTCTCCACCGTCGCCTCCGCACTGGTCGACTGGATCAACGGCGAACTCGGCATCGCCCAGGGCGGCTGGGGCGGCATCCTGCTGCGCATCGCGGCGTTCGCCGTCGCCGTACTCGCCGACTTCCTGCTCCTGCTGTACGTCCTGACCCTGCTGCCCGGCGTCGAACCCCCGCGCCGCCGGCTGTCCGTGGCCGCGCTGATCGGCGCGATCGGCTTCGAACTGCTGAAGCTGCTCCTCAGCGGCTACATCCAGGGCGTGGCCGCGAAGAGCATGTACGGCGCGTTCGGCGTCCCCGTGGCGCTGCTGCTGTGGATGAACTTCACCTCGAAGCTGGTCCTGTTCTGCGCCGCCTGGACGGCGACGCCGAGCAAGGACGACCCCGAGGACGTGTACGACCCGGCCGACGAGACCGAGAACCCCAAGGTCAGGGACGAGGGCGACGACGGACCAGATCCGGCAGCGGCCAGCGCCGGTTGACCAGGAAGACACCGCCGGCCAGCAGCACCAGCAGCCCGCCGACGACCGCGAGCGCGATCCCGACCCCGCTCGAACCGTCCTCCTCGGCGGCCGAAGCGGAGGAGGACGCGACCGGCTTCGTGGACGACGTGTCGCCGCCCGCCTCCCCGGTGGCCGTCGCACCCGGCTGTGCGCTCGCCTGAGCCGCGTTCTTCGGCGCGACCAGCTCACCCACCGGCTGCACCTTCCCGTCCGCCTGGAAGCCCCAGTCGAGGATCTTCGCGGCCTCCTTGTAGACCTCGTTGTGCTCGTCCTTCTCCGGGTTCATGACGGTGACCAGGAGCACCTTGCCGCCCCGCTCGGCCACTCCGGTGAAGGTGGCGCCCGCGTTGGTGGTGTTGCCGTTCTTGACGCCCGCGATGCCCGGGTACACCGACACGTCCGAGTCACCGCTCAGCAGCCGGTTGGTGTTGCGGATGTCGAAGGTCCCGCGGACCGACTTGCCCTTCACCTTCGTGGTCTCGCCCGGGAACTTCACGCTCACCGTCGAGCAGTACTCCCGGAAGTCCTTCTTCTGCAGTCCGGAACGCGCGAACAGCGTCAGGTCGTACGCCGACGAGACCTGCCCCGGCTCGTCGTAGCCGTCCGGTGTCACCACGCGCGTGTCCAGCGCCTGGAGGTCCTGGGCGTGCGTGTTCATGTCGGCGACGGTCTTGGCGACGCCGCCGTTCATGTGCGACAGGACGTGCACCGCGTCGTTGCCGGAGCGCAGGAAGACACCGAGCCACAGATCGCGGACCGTGTAGCTCTCGCCCTCCTTTATCCCGACCAGGCTGGACCCCTCACCCATGCCGGCCAGGTCGGACGCGACGACCTTGTGCTCGGTCGTCCTCGGGAACTTCGGCAGCACGGTGTCCGCGAACAGCATCTTCAGGGTGCTCGCCGGAGGCAGCCGCCAGTGCGCGTTGTGCGCGGCGAGCACCGCGCCCGACTCGGCGTCGCTCACGATCCACGACCGCGCGGTCACGTCCTTCGGCAGCACCGGGACGCCCGACGTCAGATTGACCTGCGTCCCCGCCATGCCGAGACGGGTGCCGCCCACCGACGACATGTTCGCCGGGGGAGTGGCCGTAGGGCTGGCCGAGGCACTTGTGGTGGCGCTCGGGGTGGCACTGGGCGTGGGAGTCGGACTCGGAGCCGCGAGGGCGACGGGCGCGGTGAGCGCGAGGGACGACAGGACGGCGGAAAGCACCAGCAGGGGTCGCCTGATGGTCTGCAGTGGAGCGGGCACGCACGTGAACGTACATGCCCGGGGACCCGAAGTCCCGTCAGCGGCCCCACCCCGGACACGGGCCCCCGGGGACGACGGCGATACTGGACTCATGAAGCTCAGCCGCCCCGTCTCCTGGTTCCTGCTCGCCTTCGGGGTGTGGAGCTGGATCATCTGGGTCACTTTCGTCAAGAATCTCGTCGCGGACGGCAGCGGCCTGGCCTTCGACGACGGCCGCCCGACGGCGTACTTCTGGGTCCATCTGACCCTGGCCGTCGTGTCCTTCGTATTGGGGACGGTCATCGGGGGCCTCGGGTTGCGTGGACTGCGCGCACTGCGCGAGACGTCATAAAGAAGTGGCCGTTCTCGTCATCGCCCTCGTCGTCCTGGTCGCGGTCGCCGTCCTCGGCGGGGCGCACTGGTACGTCTGGCGCCGCCTCGTCCGCGACACCACGCGCGCGTGGGGCCCCGCCCGCGTCACCGGCACGGCCGTGTTCGTGGCCGGCCCGGTCCTGATGATCGCGGCCCTGGCCGCCGAACGCGGCGGCGCCCCCTTCTGGCTCCAACGCGCCCTGGGCTGGCCCGGCTTCCTGTGGATGGCCCTGGCGATCTACCTGCTGCTGGCCGTCCTCGCGGGTGAGGTCCTACGGCCGCTGCTGCGTCGGCTCCTCGAACGGCGCGGGCGGGCCGGGGCGGCCGTAGACGAGGCCGGGACGGCAGTAGAACAGACCGGGCTCCCGGCCTCGGAAGAACCGCGGCCCGCCGCCCCATCCCGCCGTCTCTTCGTCTCCCGGGCCGTCGGGGGCGCGGCTGCCGCTGCCGCCGTCGGGACCGTCGGATACGGCACCTACGGCGTGCTGCGCGGGCCGGGTGTCAAGCGGGTCACCGTGCCGTTGGCGAAGCTGCCGCGGTCCGCGCACGGGTTCAGGATCGCGGTCGTCAGTGACATCCACCTGGGGCCGGTCCTGGGGCGGGGGTTCGCGCAGCGGGTCGTCGACACGATCAACTCGACGCAGCCCGATCTCATCGCGGTCGTCGGTGACCTGGTCGACGGCAGCGTCAAGAACCTGGGGCCCGCCGCGGCACCCCTGGCCGGGCTGAGGGCCCGTCACGGGAGCTACTTCGTCACCGGGAACCACGAGTACTTCTCCGGCGCCGAACAGTGGCTGGAAGAGGTCCGCAGGCTCGGAATCCACCCCCTGGAGAACGCCCGTGCCGAACTCCCCGGGTTCGACCTCGCCGGGGTCAACGACCTCCAGGGCGAGAGCGAGGGGCAGGGGCCCGACTTCGGGAAGGCGCTCGGCGATCGTGACACCACGCGCGCGTGCGTGCTTCTCGCGCATCAGCCCGTGCAGATCCACGACGCCGTGAAGCACGGCGTCGACCTCCAGCTCTCCGGCCACACCCACGGCGGCCAGTTGTGGCCCGGCAACTTCATCGCGGCGGCGGCCAATCCGACGGTCGCGGGCCTGGAGCGCTACGGCGACACCGAGCTGTACGTCAGCAGGGGCGCGGGCGCGTGGGGACCGCCCACGCGGGTGGGGGCGCCGTCGGACATCACGATCGTCGAACTGGCCTCGGAGCAGGCCTAGTTGCCGGTGAAGGCCCCCTTCGGTGCCTGGCTGAGAGTTGCCTGTGAAACGGGCAATTAACACCGGTCGGTAAGTTCTTTCTCATCTCGGCAGAACCCTCTTCCCCCACATGAAACTCCTGTGGTTAGGTGATCCGCGCCACTAGGGGAGTGGCACAGGTGAGGGACCCGGGAGGGTCCTTGGGAGGGCACACCGATGCGGTCGGTTCGCATACGGATTCTCGCGACGCTGCTGGTTCTGGCGGTTGTGGGAGTCGGGGGCTGGCAGTTGCTGCCCTCGGACGGGAGCAAGAACAAGACGATCACGGTCGGTACGACGGACGCTGTCACGTCCCTCGACCCGGCCGCCGCCTACGACGCCGGTTCCTGGGCGTTGTACAGCAACGTCTTCCAGTCGCTGATGACCTTCGACGCGGGCGGTACGGCACCCGTGCCGGACGCGGCCAAGAGCTGCGCGTTCGTGGGCGGTGGGCTGCGGACGTACCGCTGTGTGGTGCGCGAGGGGCTCACCTTCCCGAGCGGGCGCTCGATGACCGCCGAGGACGTCAAGTACTCCTTCGACCGGGTGAAGAAGATCAACTCCGATGTGGGTCCGTCGTCGCTGCTCTCCACGCTCGGCTCGGTCGACGCCTCCGGGATGACCGTCACCTTCCATCTGTCGTCGCCGGACGCCACGTTCCCGTTCAAGGTGGCCACCGGCGCCGGCTCGATCGTCGACAGCACCAAGTACCCGAAGGACGCCCCGCGCAACGGCTTCCAGGCCGACGGCACCGGGCCGTACACCCTGACGACGTATACGAAGGACAAGAAGGCGGTCCTTTCGCCGAACGGCCACTACAAGGGTGCCGTCAAGAACACCGGGAGCCCGATCGAGCTGCGGTACTACGCCGACTCGGACGCGCTCCAGAAGGCGTACCAGGCGAAGCAGGTCCAGGTCGCCACCCGCCAGTTGCCGCCGAAGATGCTCTCCGGGCTCTCGGCCAGCGACCCGAACCAGCGGGTGTCGGAGGCGGACAGCTCCGAGACCCGCAACCTGTACCTCAACACCCGTAAGGGCACGCCCCTGCACGACGTCCTGGTGCGGCGGGCCATGGCCTGGCTGATCAACCGCGAACAACTGGCCGCCACGGTGTACGACGACACGGTCGACCCGCTGTACTCGCTGATCCCCGCCGGCATCGTCGGCCACACGACGTCCTTCTTCGACGACTACCCCTCCCAGAGCACCAAGAAGGCGAAGGCCCTCCTCGTGGACGCCGGTGTCTCCCTCCCGGTCACCTTCACCTACGGGTACGGCATCGGGCACGGTGCCGGCGCCGAGGAGGCCGCCGAGCTGAAGAAGCAGCTGGAGGCGAGCGGGCTCTTCAAGGTGAACGTCAAGGGCTACGAGTGGACCGACTTCCAGAAGCGCTGGGCGACCGGCAAGCTGGACGCGTACGCCGTCGGCTGGGTCGCCGACTACCCCGACCCGGACACCTTCGGCTCCCCGCTCGTCGGCAGCGGCTCCACCATGAACACCGGCTACAGCAACAAGCTCGTCGACCAGCTGATCCTCAGCAGCCAGCAGTACGCCGACCGCAGCCGTGTCGACGACGACTTCCGCGACCTCCAGTCGGACGTGGCCGAGGACGTGCCGCTGATCCCGCTGTGGCAGCGCAAGGAGTACGTCGTGAGCAGCGAGGACGTCGGCGGCATCTCCTACCTCACGGACGGCACCGGCGTGTTCCGGCTGTGGGCGCTGGACTGGATCTGAGGCGGCTCCGCGGCAGCGGACGCGCTGCCGTGGTGTTGACCTTTGTTCGATCTTTTGTCCGAGTGACGCCGGGCGGCCACCACACGCAGCACCATGTGACGGAGGCGTGTGTGGGATGAGGAGCCGACGTGGTCAGACGCAACTCCTTCCGGCTGCCCCGGCACCCGGCTTCGGTGGGTCTCGCCCGGCGCCGGGTCCGGGACCATCTGGCCGACTGGGGGCACCGCAGTGACGACCCGGCGCTCCAGGACGCGGTGCTGCTCGTGTCCGAGCTGGCGACCAACGTCGTACGCCACGGGCCGCTCCTGGAGCGGGAGTTCGAGGTGGCGGTGACCGCCCTCGCGGACGGCTCCTGCCTCATCGAGGTGTCGGACGAGGGCCGGGTCGAACCCCGGCTGCGGGTCGTGCGGGACGTGGAGGAGGCCGGCCGCGGACTCCACCTCGTGGAGGGCGTCGCGGCCGCCTGGGGCGTCTGGAGCCGGGGGCCGCACGGCAAGACGGTGTGGGCCCTCGTCCAGGCCGACCCCGACTGACCCCGACTGCCCCCGTCCGACACCGTCCGACACTGACCGGCAACCCCGGTGTCCTACGACGGCACGGGCGTCCGCGTCGGCAGGGTCACCGTCACCGCGAGTCCCTCGCCCGGCGCCGTCCGCACCGCCACCTCGCCGCCGTGCGCCTGTACGACGCCCTGCACGATCGCCAGCCCCAGACCGCTGCCCGCGCCGCCGCCCGCCCGGAAGAAGCGGTCGAAGATGCGCGCCGCGTCGTCCTCGCAGAGCCCCGGACCCTGATCCGCGACACACAGCCGCACGACCCCGTCCTCGCGCTCCACACCGAGCCGTACGGGCACGTCGGCGGGGGTGTGCGTGCGGACGTTGGTCACCAGGTTGCCGACCAGTTGGCGCAGCCCCGACTCGTCGGCCCGCACCAGGAGGGAGCCGTCGGCGCCGACCGTGACGGGCCGCTCCGGCTGTTGCACCCGCAGGTCCTCGGCCGCGTCCCGCACCAGGCGGCTCAGATCGACGTTGCGGAAGCGCAGCTCGGGCTGTTGGTCCAGGCGGGCCAGCATGAGGAGTTCGTCGACGAGGTGGCCCATACGGTCCGCCTCCGCGTTCATCCGGTCCCAGGCGCGCTTGCGCTCGTCGGGCTCGGTCAGCATGCCCTTGTCGTACAGCTGGAGGTAGCCGCGTATCGCCGACAGCGGGGTGCGCAGCTCGTGCGAGGCGTCGGCCACGAAGCGGCGCAGTTGGGCCGCCGAACGCTCGCGCGTGCGGTACGCCGACTCCACCTGGTGGAGCATGGAGTTGAGGGCGACCCGCAGTTGCTCGACCTCCTGCGTCGGGTGGTGGCTGGAGGGCACGCGCCGGGTCAGATCGCCCTCGGCGATCGCCGTCGAGGTCTCGACCATGTCCTCCAGGGGCCGCAGTCGCCGCCGCACGCTGATCATGGTCAGCGTGGCGAGCAGCACCAGCAGCAGGCTGCCGAAGGTGAGGTCCAGCTTGAGGGCCTTGGCCATGCCGTGGTGGAGGTTGCCGGTGGAGGCGGCGATCAGGATGTACGTGCCGTCGGTGAGCCGGGTCCCGGTCGCCCGGTAGGAGTCGCCGCGCAGCGAGACGTCGCGCGGTGTGCGGTCCTTGGTGAGCCCGGTCGGGTCCTGGAAGGCGTCGGCGAGCGCCCGCTGTGCGACGGTCGGGGCGTACCCGGCGATCGTGAGCACCCTCCCCTGGCGGTCGACCGCCGCGAACACCGTGTCCGGCTTCGGGGAGCCGGGCTGCTGCTGCGGCACCAGCCGGTCGCCGATGCCGGCCAGCGAGCTCAGTACGTTGATCTGCCGCATGGTGAGCTGCGAACTGCTCAGCGAGTCACGGGACTTGGTCAGCTCCGCGTCCACCTGGGCGAGCAGATAGTGCCGCATGCCCATCAGGCTGACGGCGGTGGCCATGACGATGCCGAGGGAGAGCAGCGCGAGGTTCGCCAGGGTCAGCTTGGCGCGCAGGGAGTGGGCGCCGCGCTCGCAGTTCGGCAGGCGGATGTTCATGCGAGCCCGTATCCGACACCCCGGCGCGTGGTGATCACGGGCGGTCCCAGGGTCTCCAGCTTGCGCCGCAGATAGCTGATGTAGGTCTCGACGACGGTCGACTCCGGCGGGGTGTGCTCGTACTGCCAGACGTGGCGCAGGAGTTGCTCCTTGGGCACGACCCGGCCGCCGTTGCGCACCAGGAAGCGCAGCAGGGCGTACTCGGTGGGAGTCAGCTCGACCGAGCGGCCCGCGCGGTGCACCGAGTACGTCGTCTCGTCCAGCTCCAGGTCGCCGTAGCGCAGGGGCGGGCGCTGCGGGAGGACGTCGGCGGGGCGGGTGCGGCGCAGGACGGCGGTGATGCGGGCGACGACCACGTCGATGTCGAAGGGCTTGGTGATGTAGTCGTCGCCGAAGCCGAGGGCGCCGACGATCTCGGCCGGCGCGTCCCGCGCGGTGAGGAAGACGATCGCCAGCTCGGGCCTGCGGGCGCGCAGTTCGTGCCCCAGGGCGCGGCCGTCGCCGTCCGGGAGCATCACGTCGAGCAGCGCGCAGTCGGGGCGGGTGCGCTCGGCCAGCGCGAGCGCCTCGCGCACGGTGCCCGCGGTCATCACCTCGAAGCGGTGGTAGCGCAGCGCGATGGCGAGGACGTCGGCGATGCTCGGTTCGTCCTCGACCACCAGCACGGTTCCTGGAGCCGTCATGCCCCCAGTATCGGCGGCGGCACCGACATCGGGGCCGTCCGGTCTTTGGAGTTCCTTGAGAGTCATGGCCAGGACGTGTCCACGCGTGCGTGCCGCCGCCAATTCTGTAGCCCAGGACCTGGGGGACCAATCGACCGACCGACCGAGTCAACTCGGTTTCGATGAAGGAGCGTTGAGCGTGGCGGCATTGGCACGGTGGTGCTATCGGCACCGGTTGGTGGTCCTGTTGGTGTGGGTGGGGGCGTTGTTCGGCCTGGGCTTCTCGGCCACGGCGGCGGGTACGGACTACGCGAACGTCTTCTCCCTCCCGGACACGGACTCCAAGAGCGCGTACGACCTGATGGAGAAGGCCTTCCCGAACAGCTCGGGCGACACCGACACGGTGGTGTGGAAGGTCGACTCGGGCTCGGTGAAGGACCGGTCCGTACAGTCCCGGATCCAGCCCGCGCTGGACAGGATCGCGGACATGAAGGGCGTCGGCGGGGTCACCGGCCCCTACTCGGGCGCCCGGGGCGCGACGCAGATCAGTTCCGACGGGACGATCGCGTACGCGCAGATCACCTTCGCCGAGCAGGCGAACGCCGTCCCCAAGGAGCTCGTCCAGAAGGTCGTCGACACCGCGCAGGACGCCCAGCGTGACGGCCTCCACGTCGAACTGGGCGGCCAGGCCGTCCAGCGGGTCGAGGAACCGCCGGGCGGCATAGCCGAGGGCGTCGGCATCCTCGCGGCGGCCGTCGTCCTGTTCCTGGCCTTCGGCTCGTTCTACGCCGCCCTGCTCCCGATCGGCATCGCGATCTTCGGCGTCGGCACGGGCCTGTTCTCCACCCAGCTCCTCAGCCACACCACCGACATCCCCGACCTGGCGCCCCTGCTGGCCACCCTGATCGGCCTCGGCGTCGGCATCGACTACGCCCTGTTCATCGTCACCCGGCACCGCCGCGGCCTCCAACGCGGCCTCGATCCCGAGGAGTCGGCGGTCATCGCCCTCAACACCTCGGGCCGGGCCGTGCTGTTCGCGGGCGGCACGGTGTGCATCGCGCTCGCCGGCATGCTGGTGACGAACCTGCGCTTCCTGGACGGCGTGGTCGTCGGCACCTCGCTCACGGTCGTCCTGAGCGTCCTGGCGGCCACGACGCTGCTGCCCGCCCTGCTCGGCTTCCTGGGCCCGCGCGTGCTCAGCCGCAAGCAGCGCCGCAAGCTCGCCGCGGCCGGGCCCGAGCCGGAGCGCACCGACAACCTCGCGGTCCGCTGGTCGGCCGCCGTGCAGAAGCGGCCGCGCCGGATCGCCGCCCTCGCCCTCGTCGTCATGGCCGTCCTCGCCCTCCCCGTGCTGTCGTTGCGCCTCGGCGCCACCGACCAGGGCAACGACAACACCTCGACGACCACCAGGAAGGCGTACGACCTCCTTGCCGACGGTTTCGGCCCCGGCTTCAACGGCCCTCTCCAGGTGGTCACTTCGAGCGGTGACACGGCCACCCTGGTCGCGGACATCCGGGCGACCAAGGACGTCGCCCAGGTCGCCGCGCTGCCGCCCGTGAACGGGGTGACGGTGATCCAGGTCGTCCCGAAGACCTCACCGCAGTCCGTGGAGACGGACGACCTGATCGACACCCTCCGGGACAAGGTGATCCCCGGGGCCGGCGCGACCGGTCACGTCGGCGGTGTGACGGCGATCTCGAAGGACTTCGCGTCGGTGACGGGCGATCGCCTGCCGCTCTTCGTCGCGACGATCATCGGCCTGAGCTTCCTGCTGCTCCTGCTCGCGTTCCGTTCCCTGGTGGTGCCGTTGACGGCCGCCCTGATGAACCTCATCGCGGCGGCGGCCTCCTTCGGTGTCCTGGTGGCGATCTTCCAGTGGGGCTGGGGCCTGGACATGCTCGGCCTCGGCAAGGAGGGCCCGATCAACGCCTTCCTGCCGGTCATCATGCTGTCCCTGCTGTTCGGCCTCTCCATGGACTACCAGGTGTTCCTGGTGAGCCGTATGCACGAGGAATGGGTGCACACCAAGGACAACGCCCGCGCGGTCCGCGTCGGCCTCGCGGAGACCAGCCGTGTCATCAACTCCGCCGCCCTGATCATGGTCTGCGTCTTCCTGGCCTTCGTCCTGAGCGGCAACACGGGCGCGGCGACGGCGGGCGTCGGCCTGGCCGCCGCGGTCGCCCTGGACGCCTTCATCCTGCGTACGGCCCTGGTGCCCGCCGCGATGCACCTCCTGGGCAACTCCAACTGGTGGCTCCCGGCCTGGCTCGACAAGAGCCTGCCGCACCTCGCCGTGGAACCCGCCGAGGAGCCCGTACAGGCCGTCGTGGAGGGCCCGGCGTCGGCCGTCCACGGTTTCGTCCGCACGGCCGAGGGCGGGCCCGTGGAGGGCGCGTCCGTCACGCTGCGGACGACCGGCGGACGCGAACTGGACCGCGTCGAGTCCCTGGCGGACGGCTCGTACATCGTCTCGGTGCCGGCACCGGGCACCTACCTCCTGGCGACGACGGCACCGTCGTACGGCCCGATCGCCCGGCAGGTCACCGTGGCGGACGGTCCGCTGGTCTACGACGTCGAGCTCGCCGAGGGCGAGGTGGACGCGGTCAACTGACCTGACCGCTCAGGGGCGTTCGTCGTCGGCGGGTCCGGCGGCGGGCGCCCCGCGCTTCTTCTTCGCCGGGTCGGGCAGCGCGTGGGTCATGCCCGGCAGGAAGTCCGTGAACAGCTCGTGCACCTCCAGGACGAGCGGCCGCAGCACCCGGAAGCGCGCGAGGGACACCCCGCGCGCGGTGAGGCGGGCGCCGCGCTCCGCGAGCCGATAACTCCGCTCGCGCCCCTCGGTCCGGTCGAACACCCAATAGAGCACGAGCCCCATCTGGGAGAGCCACAACAACTCGGGCAGCACGTCCCGCAGTTCGGGCGCCACCTTGGTCTTCGCCCCGGAAAGCACCTCCCTGTGGACACTGATGGCCTGCACGCGTGCGTGCTCGCTCTCCGCGGAGAACGGACTGAGCGGGCTGTCCGGGTCGGCGGCGTTCTTGAAGAACTGCACCGCGAACTCGTGGTACGGCTTCGCGATGTCCAGCCACACCCGCAGCACGCCCGCGAGCCGCGCCTCCAGGTCGGTCTCCTTGTCCAGCACCTCGCGGACCGCGAGCCGGTGCTCCTCGGCGAGCCGGTCGTAGAAGCCCTGGACCAAGTGCTCCTTGCCGGCGAAGTAGTAGTAGGCGTTGCCGACCGAGACGCCCGCCTCCTTGGCGATCGCCCGCATCGTCGTCTTGTCGTAGCCGTGCTCCTGGAACAGCCGCATGGCCGTCTCCAGGATCAGCGCACGGGTCTGCTCGGACTTCGCGGACCTGGCGGGCGTACCGCCGTCCTCTTCAGGGCTGTCGTTCTTCGCGGGCACGGGGACAGAGCCTATCCAGTGGTGCACGAGCCGCCTGCGCAGCCCGGCCCGGTGTACGACCAGCCGCTGTTCGGGTCGTACGTCCACCCGTCCTGCTGCCGGTACACGCCACCGCCCCATCCGCCGGGGCCCCATTGCGCCCCGCGCCACTTCGCGGCGGCGAGCACGGCGCCCTTGGCGATCCTGGCCCCGGCCGGTGTGCTCAACCGGTGTGCCAGCGGCCGGTGTTCGCGCAGGGCCCACAGGGCGACGATCCAGGCGGCGGCGCCCCGGTAGATCTGCCCGGAGTCGCCGACGACGGTGATCTCGTCGAGGGTGGCGCGGTGGTCGAGCCCGGGGAAGCGCCGCCGTGCCTCTTCGGAGGAGGCCGGTACCAGCTCCAGGGGCACCAACTGGGACTGCCGTACGAGCCAGTCGCGCACGAAGGCGCACAGGGCGCAGTCGGCGTCGTAGAGGACGGTGAGCCCGTGGACCGGGACGCGCGGGGCGTCCCGGTCCTGGGTGGCCGGGGCCACCCCCGTCACGCCCCGGCCGTCGGAGGGACCCAGCCCTGCGGTCCGATCGGTGGCACCTGCTCGTGCTCCAGCACCCCGCGCCGCCGGATCTTGTTGAGCACGAACACGTTGCCCAGGTGCATCATCCCGAGGACCAGCAGAACCACGCCCAGCTTCTTCGAGAGGGCCTCGAAGATGCCCCGGGTGTCGTCGATGGTGCCGTCACCGCTGAGGTACAGGGCGACGAACCCGAGGTTGACGAGATAGAAACCGACCACCAGGAGGTGGTTCACGGCCTCCGCGAGTTTTTCGTTCCCCCGTAGGACGTCGGCGAGGAAGATCCGCCCGTTGCGGCTGAGCGTGCGGGCCACCCAGATGGTGAGTCCGATGCTGACGATCAGATAGATGACGTAGGCGACGACCGTGCGGTCCATGCGCCTCCCCCTTCTTGAACACGTTCAAAAATGCTGACAGGGGAAACTGTAGGAGCATTTTTGAACGTGTTCAACTCGCTTGCGCTGGGACCTGCGTCACACCCGCCGCGCCAACTCCGGCCGCTTCGAGTAGTCCGTGAACCCGATGACGTTGCCCCAGGGATCGGCGATCTCGACGGTCCACCCGGTGGCCACGGACGCGGGCGCGTCGAGCAGTGCGATGCCGGCCGCCCCGAGGCGCTGCGCGGCCATCCGCGCGTCCGGCACCTCCAGCCACACCCGGGCCGAGGGCCAGGCCGGCGGCCGGTGCCCGAGCCCCTCCTCCTGCCGCAGCAGCACCCCGGGCGTCTCGCCGCCGACCTTCAGGATCGCGATCCCGGCCTCGTCGAGCCGGAACCCGACGGTGAACCCGGCACGTTCGTAGAAGGGGACGGCCTCGGCGAGGTCCCCGACGGGGAGGAGGACGTTGTCGAAGCCGAGCAGTTCGTACGACTCTTCATCTGACATGTCGTCAGGTTAGGGCGATGATCGGCGCGGGCCGGGGATTGGCGGCGCCTTCAGAGGTCCTTCGTCGCCGACGGCGGCGCGCGGGTGCGTTCGCGGTCGTCGGGGTGGACTCGCTGCCGGCGGCACGCGCGGCGAGTCTGCGCGACCGCTCGGGCGCCTGTGCCGACTTCGTGATCGGTGACCTCGTGCGCGACGACGCACGCGCGCTTCGGCCGGCCGCCGAGCCGATCTCTGTGAGTTGGTACTGGGCGAGGCCGGGTGAGCTGAACATCCTCACCGGGCCGGACCGGCCGGAGCCGCCTGGTTCTCGCGGGTTCCGGGGGCGTGGGAATGTGACACTTCAGCGCGGAGTGTCACGTCTGAGGGTGGATATCAGTGCGCCGAGTTGGTGGGTGCCGGTGGTGAGGATGGTCTCTGTCGGGTCGTCGCTCTCGCGGAGGAGGATCGTTCCGGTGGGGGCGGTGGCGACGTGGACGCAGGAGGAGGCTTCCTCGCTGTAGGTGGACTTCTGCCAGTTGAGTGGGATCACAGCTCGGCTTTCAGGTGTCTTGGGCGATGCGGTGGATGAGGTCACGGGATGCGGCGGGTTCCAGGGTGGCCTCCTCCATGCGGTCCAGGATCAGTCGGTACTTCGTCAACTGTGCTGATGCGTCGATGAGTTCGCTGCCGTGCGCGGCGTCGAGCTGTGCCGTGTCGAGAGCGGGCACCGGCCCGTGGGCGTAGTCCAGGCCGTGGCCGACGGTGGGGAACGCGGTGCCGTCGAAGGGAATCACCCGGAGCGTGATGTGCGGCTGTTCGCTCGTCTTGGCGAGGTGGTCCAACTGGGCGCGAGCTACCTCGCCGCCGCCGAACCGCATGCGTAGCGCGGCCTCATGGATGATCGCCGTGTACTGCGGCGGCTGCGCCCGGTGCAGAATGGCCTGGCGCTTGATGCGGTGGGAGATGCGGTACTCGATCTCGTGCGGGCGGAGCGTCGGGACCGCTTGACGGAAAAGGGTCCGGGCGTGCTCCGGGGTCTGGAGCAGGCCGGGGATGTTGATGACCTGGGCCACGCGTAGCGCGAGGGCGTGGTGCTCCATTTCCGCGACGTCCAGGAAGCGGGGCGGGAGCGTGTCCCGGTACTCCTCCCACCAGCCGCGCTCGCGGTGTGCCGTCATGTCCACCAGTGCGTCGATCAGGGCTTCGTCGGTGCAGTCGTAGTTCTGGGCGAGGGTACGGACCCGTTGTTCGCTGAGGCCGAAGCGGCCCGTCTCGATGTTGCTGATCCGCGCCTGGTTGGCGCCGAGCATCTCGCCCGCCACGCGAGCGGTGAGGCCCGCGTGCTCACGCATTTTCCGCAGCTCGGCGCCCAGGCGGATCTGGCGTGCCGTGGGTGTCTGCCGTGGTGGCATGCTGCTTCGCTCCCTCGTCCTGTGGTCACCCACACGAGTGGACCGTCGGATGTATTCGCAGTTTTCGTAGAAACCATTCTACGTGCGCCACTACGGTGAGTTCCGAACCGCTCAACTCTCCCCTCCGCAGGAGGCGTTCATGGTCACCGTATCCCCGCCAACGTGGGCGTACGCCCTCCAACTGCCCCACGATCCCCGCGCCGCACGCATCGCCCGCGCCACCGTCCGTGCCGTACTCGCCGGGCACGGCATGGATCAACTGACCGACCCCGCCGAACTGTTGGTCTCCGAACTCGTCACCAACGCCTATCGCCACGCGGGCGGCACCGCCACCCTCCGTCTGCGGTGTCTCGACTCCCGTCGCCTCCGGGTGAGCGTCTGGGACGCCAACCCGGACATTCCGCCGCCGTTCGACAAACGGTCCGGTCCCCTTCGTTCGGTTCCGGCCGACGCCGATGGCGGGCGGGGGCTGTTCCTCGTCAGTCACTACGCCGTGGCGTGGGGCGGGTATCCGCTCGGGGACGATCTCTTCGGGATGGGCGGGAAGTTGCTCTGGTGCGAGTTGGCGGCGGCCTGAGCCTCAATCGCCCTTCGGCTGGCCCGCGTTGAGGATCGCCGCCACGTCGAGGGTGACCTTCGCGCCGAGGGTGTCGGGGAGGGTGACGAGTTCGCCGGGGGCGTGGATGCGGTGGCTCGCGTACTCGTCCTTCGCCGGTTCGGTGAGGACGTGGAGGCGCTGGTGTTTGCGGTCGACAACGACGTAGATCGGTACCTTGGCGTTGGCGTACGCGGTGACCTTGGTTTGCAGGTCGGCTTTCCAGTTACTGGAGGTGACCTCAAGAACGAGGCGGAAGGGCGCCGGGTCGTAGCAGTTGTTCTCGACGTAGTGCTCTTCGATGTCGGCGTCGACGATGGCGAGGTCGGGGATCGTGTAATCCTCGGTGCCAGTGGGCAGCCACAGGCCGATGCCCTGAAGCACTTCCGCCTCGTCTCCATCGATGCCAGATGCGATGAAGGGGCGCATCAACCTGGTCAGTGCGCGGGCGTGAGGTGCGTCCGGGGGCGGGGACACGACGATCAGGCCTCCGATGATCTCGACTCGGTAGCCCGGGTTGCGGTCCACGAGCCGGTTCGCCTCCGCGATCAGCGGACGGTCGTCGTGGGGCCGCTCGACGGATGCTGCGGACATCAGGTGCCTCCTGCTGGGCTGGTGTCGAGAGCATCATCGTAGGCCGGACAGCGCCGGTATGTCCTTGACGATCACGTTCACCCAAACGGGTTGCCGCACGACAGAAGGCCCCGCTTCCAACCCGGAAACGGGGCCCTCGTGCACGTACGGAGAACAACCTCAGAAGCGCCGCGTGATCAGCGCCCGCTTCACTTCCTGGATCGCCTTCGTGACCTCGATGCCTCGCGGGCACGCGTCCGTGCAGTTGAAGGTCGTGCGGCAACGCCACACGCCGTCACGGTCGTTGAGGATCTCCAGGCGCTGCTCGCCCGCCTCGTCACGCGAGTCGAAGATGAAGCGGTGGGCGTTGACGATGGCGGCCGGGCCGAAGTACTGGCCGTCGTTCCAGAAGACCGGGCACGAGGACGTGCACGCCGCGCAGAGGATGCACTTCGTGGTGTCGTCGAAGCGCTCGCGGTCCTCGGCCGTCTGGAGACGCTCGCGGGTCGGCTCGTTCGTGTCCTTCGTGATCAGGAACGGCATCACGTCCCGGTACGCCTGGAAGAACGGGTCCATGTCGACGACCAGGTCCTTCAGGACCGTCAGACCCTTGATCGGCTCGACCGTGATCGGCTTCTCGGGGTTGAGGTCCTTGATCAGGGTCTTGCAGGCGAGACGGTTCTTGCCGTTGATCCGCATCGCGTCCGAACCGCAGATGCCGTGCGCGCACGAGCGGCGGAAGGTCAGCGTGCCGTCGATCTCCCACTTGATCTTGTGGAGACCGTCGAGGACGCGCTCCTTGGGATCGATCTCCAGCTGGAAGTCCTCCCAGACCGCTTCCGCCGAGACCTCGGAGTTGAAGCGGCGGACCCGGAAGGTGACCGTGATGTACGGGGAGTCGGCGAAGCCGGGCTCGGGCTGGCCGGCCGCTTCCGCCTTGTCCAGAACAGGGGTAGCCATCAGTACTTACGCTCCATCGGCTGGTAGCGGGTCTGGACGACCGGCTTGTAGTCGAGACGGATGGACTCGGTGCCGTCGTCGCCGACCTCGCGGTACGCCATGGTGTGGCGCATGAAGTTGACGTCGTCGCGGTTGGGGTAGTCCTCGCGGTAGTGACCGCCGCGGGACTCCTTGCGGGCGAGCGCCGAGACCGCCATGACCTCGGCGAGGTCGAGCAGGTTGCCCAGCTCGATGGCCTCAAGGAGGTCCGTGTTGAAGCGGCGGCCCTTGTCCTGGATCGAGACGTTCCGGTAGCGCTCGCGCAGCTCCGCGATCTTCTCGACCGCCGTCTTGATCGTCTGCTCGGTGCGGAACACCATGACGTTCGCGTCCATGGTCTCCTGCAGCTCACGCCGCAGGACCGCCACGCGCTCGGTGCCGGTGGAGGCACGAAGGTGCTCGACCTGGTCGATCACCTGCTGCGCCGGGTCCTCCGGCAGCTCGACGTACGACGCCTTCTGGCTGTACTCCGCCGCCGCGATGCCCGCCCGGCGCCCGAACACGTTGATGTCCAGGAGGGAGTTGGTGCCCAGGCGGTTGGCGCCGTGCACCGACACGCAGGCGACCTCGCCGGCCGCGTACAGGCCCGGGACGACCGTGGTGTTGTCGGTGAGGACCTCACCCTGGACGTTCGTCGGGATGCCGCCCATCGCGTAGTGCGCGGTGGGCTGGATCGGGATCGGGTCCGTGTACGGCTCGATACCGAGGTAGGTGCGCGCGAACTCCGTGATGTCCGGGAGCTTGGCGTCCAGCTGCTCCGGCGGGAGGTGCGTGAGGTCGAGGTAGACGTGGTCGCCCTCGGGACCGCAGCCGCGCCCTTCACGGATCTCGGTGTAGATCGACCGCGACACGACGTCACGGGACGCGAGGTCCTTCATGACCGGCGCGTACTTCTCCATGAAGCGCTCGCCGTCCTTGTTGCGGAGGATGCCGCCCTCACCGCGGGCGCCCTCCGTCAGCAGGATGCCCATGCGCCAGATGCCGGTCGGGTGGAACTGGAAGAACTCCATGTCCTCCAGCGGCAGCCCGCGCCGGTACACGGCGGCCTGGCCGTCGCCGGTCAGGGTGTGCGCGTTCGACGTCACCTTGAAGAACTTGCCGCAGCCGCCGGACGCGTAGATCACGGCCTTCGCCTGGAAGACGTGGATCTCGCCGGTCGCCAGTTCGTACGCGACCACGCCCACCGACGTCTTGACGCCGTCGACATCGGCGATCAGCTGGTCGAGGACGTAGAACTCGTTGAAGAACTCCACGCCCTCCTTCACGCAGTTCTGGTACAGCGTCTGCAGGATCATGTGGCCGGTGCGGTCCGCCGCGTAGCAGGACCGGCGGACCGGGGCCTCGCCGTGGTTGCGGCTGTGACCGCCGAAGCGGCGCTGGTCGATGGTGCCGTTCGGGGTGCGGTTGAACGGCAGGCCCATCTTCTCCAGGTCGAGGACCGAGTCGATGGCCTCCTTCGCCAGGATCTCGGCGGCGTCCTGGTCGACCAGGTAGTCACCGCCCTTGATCGTGTCGAAGGTGTGCCACTCCCAGTTGTCCTCCTCCACGTTGGCGAGCGCGGCGGCCATACCGCCCTGCGCGGCGCCCGTGTGGGAGCGGGTGGGGTAGAGCTTCGTCAGGACCGCGGTGCGGCTGCGCTTCGTCGACTCGATCGCGGCGCGCATACCGGCGCCGCCGGCGCCGACGATGACGGTGTCGTATTTGTGGATCTTCATCAGAATTCCTCAGTCCCTCAGCCCGATGGCCTAGCGGATGTTCGGGTCGAAGGTGAAGATCACCAGCGTGCCCAGCAGGATGGTGAACACCGTGGCGGTGTAGAGCAGGCCCTTGAGCCACAGCCGGGTGTTCGCGCGCTCCGCGTAGTCGTTGATGATCGTGCGCAGGCCGTTGGCGCCGTGCAGCATCGCGAGCCACAGCATCAGCAGGTCCCAGACCTGCCAGAACGGCGAGGCCCAGCGGCCGGCCACGAAGGCGAAGCCGATCTTGGAGACGCCGCCGTCGAGCACGAGCTGGATCAGCAGGTGGCCGAGGACCAGGACGACCAGCACGACGCCGGACAGGCGCATGAAGAGCCAGCCGTACATCTCGAAGTTGCCCCGGGTCGACTTCGGGGTCTTCTTGGTGCGCTTGCGGGGGGCCTCGATGAGGGGCGCGGGGTTGTCCACGGTGTAGACGGCCGCGCTCTCTACGGGGCCGATGCCCGACGCCGCGGTTTCAGTCGTGACTGTGTTGTTTGACATGCGTTTGCGTCAGCTCCCGAAGACAACACGAGCGGCGTGGCCGAGCACGGGGTAGATCGCCCCGAGCATGAGCACGAGCCACAGGCCTACGACGGACCAGAGCATCTGCTTCTGGTAGCGGGGGCCCTTCGACCAGAAGTCGACGGCGATGACGCGCAGGCCGTTGAGGGCGTGGAAGAGGATCGCGGCGACGAGGCCGTACTCCAGCAGTGCGACGATCGGCGTCTTGTAGGTGGCTACGACCTTGTCGTAGTCCTCGGGGGAGACACGCACAAGAGCGGTGTCCAGCACGTGTACGAACAGGAAGAAGAAGATGAGGACGCCGGTGACTCGATGAGCCACCCAGGACCACATTCCTTCCCGGCCGCGGTACAGCGTTCCAGCCGGCACGGAAGCCCTCCGGGAGCGGGGATGTAGGGCCGCGCCGGCTTCTCTGTCGGTCGGGCCCGGCCGGGTACGGTCCTCCGGCCCTCAGCATCGTAACCAGGTGCTGACGCGGGTCTTACGGCGGGCCTGCCTGTGTGATCGAACTGGCACGCAAAGGTGCGCTTATGGGCTAGTTTCGGGCGGCTGATGGGTGGGGGGCTCTTCTTGTTCGCCGGGTGCGGGTCGTTTGTGGCCGGTCGCGCGGTTCCCCGCGCCCCTAGAAGCCAGAGACCTCGGCGAGCCGTCCCCTTGCGAGGCGCCGGAGTTCCTCTGCCACCACTACCCGCTCCTCCTCGGGATCGTTTGTCAGCCGTGCCCGGATTTCCGCCAGTACGTGGTCCAGGACCTCGTCCGGGGCAATCCCGTCCGCGCAGATGACGAACACGTGGCCGAACCTCGCCTCGTACGCCGCGTGGGCCGCGTCGAGGGCCATGTGGGCGGCCTCGTAGGTGTCCTCCGGGAGGACGGGGAGGGACTCGCCCGCCAGTGCCTCCGCCAGGTCGCCGGGTGTGAGGTCGTACGCCGCCTCGTCGGACGCCGCGAGTAGGGCGTCCAGGTCGGGGTAGGGGCGGTGGTCGGTGAGCCGGCGGGACCAACGGTGGCTGTGGAGGCAGGTGAGGAGGGTGCGGCGGGCGTCCTCGGGAGTCGCTGTGTTGAACGTCTCCAGCGAATTCGGGGACGGCGAGGTGCGGGACTGCTCGGGCAGCGCCGGTATGGCCACTCGGCCGGGGAGGTGGGGGAGGCGGTGCGCAGGCAGTGTGGATCCTCGCGTCACGAACGGTGCGGCAGGGGATGGGGTGAGAGATGTGGTGAGAAGTGCGTCACCAACGTTATCCGGAGTGGTCATGACGTGTTCGACAGATGCCCGAATTTCACCCGGACGGGAGAGTTTCGGAACGTGTGGTGGACGTCCGCGATCCACCGGGGGCCGTAGGTTGGCGCCGTGAGCCAGCACAGGCGCCGCTCGTCGGCGAAGCAGGTGAAGCGGAAGCAGAAGCGGGGGCTGATCGCGGTCGCCGCGGCCACCGCCGTGGTCGCGGGCGGGGTCGGCCTCGGGCTGTGGGCGTCGTCCGGGGACGACGGGAGCCCGGTCGGCGCCGCGCTGAGTCCCGCCGACGGCACCTCCTCGTCCTCGCGGGCCGCGGGCTCGCGCACCCCCACGCCCACCCCGAGCCCGACCCGCGTCTATCCGCTGTCGCGGACACCCCGCACCATTCCCGCCGTGCGCTCGCACACCCCCGCGCGCGGTCCCGGCTGGCGCCCCGCCAAGGGGAACCGGGTCGTCGTCGACGACGCGGACCTCGTCGACGAGGGGCGGCTGATCGCCGGTGAACTGGGACTCACGTACGGCGGCGAGGCGGGCGACGTGCGCGCCGGGGACGTACGGCTGGCGCTGAACGACGACGAGGGCGCGAACCCGGAGTCGTACGCGATGACCGTGCGCGGCGGGCGGGTCACCATCAGCGGGCCCTCGGACGCGGGGGTGTTCTACGGCACCCGCACGCTCAAGCAGGAGGTGCACGGCGGCGGTACGGCGCCGGAGGGCGTCGTGCACGACCAACCGGCCAAGCCGCGGCGCGGGTTCATGCTGGACATCGCGCGCAAGCCGTTCACCGCGTCCTGGATCGAGGACCGGGTACGGGAGTTGGGCGACCTGAAGTTCAACGAACTGGGGCTGCACTTCTCCGACGACCAGGGGTTCAGGATCGCCTCCACGACGCACCCCGAGGTCGTGTCGAAGAATCACCTGACCAAGGCCCAGGTGAAGGCGATCGTCGATCTCGCCGCCGGCCGCCACATCACCGTCGTGCCCGAGATCGACTCGCCGGGGCACCTGGGCGCGGTGCTCGCCGCCCACCCGGAGCTCCAACTGCGCAACGCGTCCGGTGTCGCCACCCGCGGTGCCATCGACATCTCCAAGGACGCGTCCGCCGCGATCGTCGACGAACTCCTCGACGAGTACGCCGGGTTGTTCCCCGGCGACCAGTGGCACCTCGGCGGCGACGAGTACCAGGCGCTGACCGTCGCCAACCCCCAGGCGTCCTTCCCGCAGTTGGCCGCCGCCGCGACGAAGGCCTACGGGTCCGGCGGCACCGTCGCCGACCTCACCACCGGCTGGCTCAACGACCGCGCCGACACGGTCCGCGACCACGACCGGACGATGCGGGTGTGGAACGACGGCTTCTTCAAGGGGACTTCGGTGGCGGCGGCCAAGGATCTCCAAGTGGCGTACTGGACGGGCAAGGAGATCGGCGCCCGGCAGCCGGTCGCGTATCTGAGCGCGGGCCGCAAGGTCCTCAACTACAACGACGAGTACCTCTACTACGTCCTCGGTGAGCCGCAGACCTTCGTCTATCCGACCGGGCGGCGGATCTACGAGCAGTGGAACCCGCGTGTGCTGCGCGGCACGCAGGCGGTCCCGGCGAAGTACGACGGCCAGATCCTCGGCGGTTCCTTCGCGGTCTGGTGCGACCTCGCCAACTCGCAGACGCAGGCCCAGGTCGCGGCCGGCATCCGGATGCCGCTGCGGGCGACCGTGCAGAAGCTGTGGGATCCGGGGACGCCGGCGTTGACGTGGGCGCAGTTCAAGGTGCTCGCAGGCCGGCTTGGTTGATCTGCCAGCAAAATGCTAGCGTTGCGACTATATTGGCTGCATGGCGACTCTGTATGTGCGGGACCTGTCCGAGGAAGCGCTCACCGAGCTGAAGATAAGGGCGGCAAGGAACAGGCAGTCCTTGCAGGCCTACGCGCGGACTCTGCTTGAGGAGGAAGCGGCCACGCCGTCGCTGGAGGACGTGCTGGAGCGCATCCGTGAGCGTGCCACGGCCCGCCTCTCCACCAGCGAGGTACTCGGGGACATCGACCAGGGTCGGCGTTACGAGTGATCGTCATCGACGCCGGGGCTCTGGTCATGCTCGTGGCCGACGCGGGACCGGTGGGTGAAAGGGTTCGTGAGCGTGTCAGGGGCGAGCGGCTCCTGGCTCCGCACCTGGCCGATGTGGAGGTTGCCTCGGCGTTGCTCGGCAGGCACCGTGGGGGCAAGCTGAGCGACCCCCAACTGGACGACGCTTTGGCCGAGTTCGCGGCACTGCCGATCCGGCGGTCGGAGCACCTGCCGTTCCTGGCGCGGGTCCGCGAACTGAGATCCAACCTGACGGCCTACGATGCGACGTACGTGGCCATCGCGGAGGGGTTCGCGGTGCCGTTGGTGACCAGTGACGGCCGTGTCAAGGACGGGGCCAGGGCTGCCCGGGCCAAGTGCGAGGTCGAGGTCATCAACGAGAACACCCTGTAGGAGCCGGTTCCCGCCGCGGTCCGAGCGGGCTGGCCGCTTCTCGGCCTACTCACCGCGGATCTCACCGGCAATTCCGATACCGAAGATCACGATCCGTTGGCCGAAAATCTCTTCTTCCGTTTTCTCGACCTGCGCGAGGCCCTCCCATGTGACACTCCCGGGGTGGAGCACGCAGTTTGGGGAAACGCGGGCGCCATAGGGGAGGGGCCCCGAAGAGGGAGGTCTGGATGAGTCTGGTGGAACTGATCGCACAGGCCGACGAACGCGCGCTGGCCGTCGGCGGACTGGCTTGTTTGGATCGGTGCGTGCCGCTGCTGGGCGGTGACGACGAGGTGCTGCGGCCCCTGTGGTCCAGCCTCGCGGACGGCGCCGAGGGAGAGACGTGGGGGGAGTGCCTGGAGCAGGCGCGCGCCAAGCTGCCCGCCCTCTTCGAGGAACCCGGTGAGGACCGTGCCGTGGCGCTCGCCCGCACGATGCTCGCGACCGCGCCGCCGATTCCGGCCGGTCCCGCGGTACGGGAGTGGGCCGACGCCTGCTCGCTCACCTCGCTGCGGATCCACCGGCTCCTTGAGGTCATGGCTCCCGCCGACGACGCGGACGCGATCGACGCGCGCCGCGCGGGTCGTACGGACGGCATGTCGCCCCTCGTCGCCGCCGAGTTGCGGCGCCAGATCAGCATCCTCGAACTCCTCGCCGGCACCGGCGCTGGAACCGGAGCCGCTCCCGCCGGACTGCGTCAGGTGCTCGCGGTGTCGACCGAGGGCCGCCGGGTGCTGCGCGCGGTGGTCTCGCGGCGGGCACGCGGGCGGAGTTGAGAACGGGGTCGGGGTCGGGGCCCGTGAACGGCGGGCGTTGGTAAGGGAGTTCGGTGGCGGCGGGCGGTACGGGTTCGCGCGGCCCGGACGGAATGTCGGAACAACGGCCCGCCGCCGGGCCCTTGGCGCATCGGCGCATCCACGCATCGGCGTATCCGCGCATCGGCGGTGAGTGTCGGCCGCGTACTCCGGAGGGGCTGGTGGGGGACCCCGTCGACGAGGCGCGGCGGTGTTCCTGCGGGCGCGGGTCTGCCGGCATGCGATGAACAGCTCGCGGCCGTAAGGGAGTTCGGCGTGAGGACGGCCGTGCGGGGCTCGGCAAAATCGGGGTAATAAGAGACGCTGGCGTTCCCCAACGGTGGGGTGCGGGAGGACGATGAAGGCGGCCGTCGGACCGGGGAGGGCATATGGCCGAGAACCGTCGTTGGTGGGCGCTGGTCGTCATCGCGCTCGCGCAGTTGATGGTCGTCCTCGACATGACCATCGTGAACATCGCGCTGCCGTCCGCGCAGATCGACCTCAACATGTCGGACGGGAACCGGCAGTGGGTCATCACCGCCTACACGCTCGCCTTCGGCGGACTGCTGCTGCTCGGTGGCCGCGTCGCCGACCTCGCCGGGCGCAAGAACACCTTCATGATCGGGCTGATCGGCTTCGCCGCCGCGTCCGCGCTCGGCGGTGCCGCCGCCAACCAGGGCATGCTGTTCGGCGCCCGGGCGCTGCAAGGAGTCTTCGCCGCCCTGCTGGCACCCTCCGCGCTGTCGCTGCTGACGACGACGTTCACCGACCCGAAGGACCGCGGCAAGGCCTTCGGTGTGTTCGGCGCGATTGTCGGCGCGGGCGCGGCAGTCGGCCTCCTCGCGGGCGGCTTCCTCACCCAGTACCTGGACTGGCGCTGGTGCCTCTACGTCAACGTGCCCATCGCGCTGATCGCGTTCGCCGGCGCCTGGGTCCTGCTCAGCGACAGCTCCCGGCACCCGGAGGCCCACCTCGACATCCCCGGCGCGCTCCTCGGCTCGGGCGGCATGCTCACCCTCGTCTACGGCTTCTCCGAGGCGGAGTCGCGGAGTTGGGGCGACGGGCTGGTGCTGACGCTGCTCGCCGCCGGGGTCGTCCTGCTCGGCGCCTTCGGGTTCTGGCAGACGAAGGCGCGCGTTCCGCTGCTGCCGATGACGGTGGTGAAGGACCGGCAGCGGGTCGGCGCGTTCCTGACCATCCTGTTCGTCACCATCGGCATGTTCGGTGTGTTCCTCTTCCTCACCTACTACATGCAGCGCGTCCTGGGCTATTCGCCGGTCAAGACGGGCGTCGCCTACCTCCCCATCACCGTCGGCATGATCACCGGCTCCACACAGGTCGCGGCCCGGCTGCTGTACAAGGTTCCGCCGCGCACCCTGATGGTCCCGGGCCTGCTGGTCGCGGCGGGTGGGCTCGCACTTATCGGTCAGGTCGGGGTGGAGCCCGCGTACGCCACGTACATCCTGCCCGGCATGCTGATGCTGGGTCTCGGCATGGGTACGGCGATGATGACCTCGGTGTCCCTGGCCACCGGAGGCGTCGCCCCGCGCGACTCCGGCGCGGCCTCCGCCACCTTCAACACGGCCCAGCAGGTGGGCGGTTCGATCGGTACGGCCCTCCTCAACACGATCGCCGCCACGGTCACCACGCGCTACGCCACCGCCCACGCGGGCTCCGGCGTGAACAAGCGGCTGCTGGAGGCGAAGGCCGCGGTGCACGGCTTCAACGTCGCCACCTGGTGGGCGATGGCCTCGATCCTGCTGGCCGCGCTCATCGCCGGCGTCCTGGTCGACGCGGACCGCGTGCCGACCCCGGGCGCCGTCCCCACGGAGACGCCCCAACAGCCGGTGGACACCACGATCTAGGGTCTACGGCATCTGGCCCCGCTCGAAGTAGGCGACCAACTCCGTTTCCAGGGGCGGTACTTCACGCGGAGTGCCGCCGTCCCGGAGTGACTCGGTGGCGCCCGACCCGGCGGCCACCGCCATCCGGGCGGCCACCGGCGAGGTGTCGGTGCGCCCGCCGTGCCGTACGAACCGCAGGAACTCGTCGATCAACAGCGGGTCGGCGCCGCCGTGTTCGCCGTTCCGGTCGACGGCCGTGTCCGCCACCGGGTACTCGGCGTCGGGCCGCTCCCGGTATCCCGAACGCCGGCTGTTCCAGACCTTCACCACCGCGTCCGGTCCGTCGCCGAAGTTCTCCAGCCGGCCCGCGTCGCCGATGACGGTGTAGTTGCGCCAGTAGTCGGGGGTGAAGTGGCACTGCTGGTAGGCGGCCAACACCCCGTTGTCCAGGCGCATGTTGACCAACGACACGTCCTCGACGTCGATGTCCGGGTTGAGCGCCCGCTGGGTGTGCGGCGGCCAGTGTCCGTCCTGCGTGTACCAGTCGGGGGTCTTCGGTTCGCCGGGTGCGCGCCGGTGCGGATTGTCGCCGTAGACCAAGAGGTCGCCGAACGCCTGGACCTGGCGTGTGTAACCCCCGGCCAGCCAGTGCACCACGTCGAGGTCGTGCGCGGCCTTCTGTAGCAACAGGCTTGTGCTGTACCGGCGTTCGGCGTGCCAGTCCTTGAAGTACCAGTCGCCGCCATAGCCGACGAAGTGCCGTACCCACACCGTCCTCACGGTGCCGATCGCGCCGCCCGCGACCAGGTCCCGCATCAGGCGGATCACCGGCATGTGGCGCATGTTGTGGCCGACGTAGAGGCGGGTGCCGGTCTCGCGGGCGGTGCGCAGGACGCGGTCGCAGCGCTCGACGGTGATGTCGAGCGGCTTCTCGACGAGGACCGGTCTGCCCGCGCGCAGTGCCGCGCAGGCGAGGTCGGCGTGGGTGTGGTCGGGGGTGAGGACGAGGACCGCGTCGAGGTCCGGGGCGTCAATGACCGTACGGGGAGCCGCAGTTGTCGTCACCCCCGGGAAGTCCTCGGCCGCCGCCGCGCGGGCCGCCGGGTCGGGGTCCGCGAGGGCGGCGATACGGGAGCCCGCGCCGGGGCGGTGGGCGACGCGGGCGAGACTGCCGCGCAGGCCGTAGCCGAGGACACCGATACGGAGGTCGGACATGGGTCTCCTTCGTTCGCGGGACGCCACGGGCGGGGGTTCACCGGGGCCAGAGGGACCGTGCCCCGCCGACGGGCCGGAGATGTGTCGGACATCCGACGGGCTGTGACGTTTCTGTGAGTCCCGGCGCTGATGGCCATGGGGGGTGCGGGGACCGTCGCGGGGGTGCGGGGGCCGCCGTGCTCGGTACGGATTCCTCACGCGCGCGCCACGGCTTCCCGGCGTACGCGCCGCGGATCCTTCGCGCACTCGGTACGGACGAGGACAGTCCTTGGGTCAGACAGGCGAGCCCCGGCGCGGGCACGCGTACGACGGGGAACTGGGCGCGGCCGTCGCTCGCGCCCAGCAGGGCGACGACGGCGCTTTCGCGGTCGCGTACCGGATCGTGCAGCCCGGGCTGCTCGGCTATCTGCGCGGGCTCGTCGGCGACGAGGCCGAGGACGTGGCGTCCGACGCCTGGCTGGAGATCGCCCGGGATCTGGGCCGGTTCCGCGGCGACGGGGCGGGATTTCGGGGCTGGACGGCGACCATCGCCCGGCACCGGGCGCTGGACCATCTGCGCCGACAGCGGGTGCGTCCGAGACCGGCGGCGCTGGAACGGGACGTACTCGAACTGCCGGGCCCGCACAGCACCCACGATCAGGCGCTGGAGTCCCTCTCCACCGAGTACGCGCTCGGTCTGGTCCGGGGTCTGCCGCGGGACCAGGCCGAGGCCGTCCTGCTTCGTGTGGTCGTGGGTCTCGACGGCCCCGCCGCCGCACGGGTGTTGGGCAAGCGCCCCGGCGCGGTGCGTACGGCGGCCTACCGGGGGCTGAAGCGGCTGGCCCGCGAACTGGGCGTGACGGGACGTGAAGTGGACGGGACGGAACGTGAATCGGGCGGGACGGAAAGGGATGGAGACGGAGACGGACATGGCTGACCAGGACACGGGCCTCCCGGGCTCCCCGGGCACAGGCCTCCCGGGCACCCCTGACCTGGGCCTCCCGGCCCTGCTGGGCGCGGCTCTGCGCGAGGGTGAGGTGGACGGCGAGGCCGAACGGCGGGCGGTGGCGGCGTTCGTGGCCGCGTTTACGGCGGCGCGGGACGCCGGGGTTCAGCCGGAGCGGACCCGCAGCCGGGACGACTGGCGGCCGGGGGCAGTGCCCCGCAAGTGACGGCGGCAGGCTCAACGGCGGTGCGGGTGCCCCTACTTGTACGTGAACGCCCTGACGGCGAGACCGGTGGTCCGGGTGGAGGAGTTCATGGCGCAGACGTGCCGCGTGTCTGTGAAATACCTGTCAATGACCGGTCGACGTCAGGTCAGTTCGTGAGAGACACCGCGGAGACGGCCGGGGCCGCCACCCCCCACAGGAGAGGCCCCGGCCGTCGCGCTGTACGGGCCGCGCGGCGGCCCGTACTTTTTACAGCGCCATGAGTGCGTTTTCTGTCACACCGCACCGCCGAACCAAGTAGTTGCACCTTGTACGGACATGGACGAGGAACAGTTTCAGGTCGTAACGTGCCTTTCGCGCCGGAGTGCGGACGCGACCAACACAATTCGAGGGACCACGTGCTGGGGGACGACGCGGAGCTGACCGCCGCGGTGCTTGCGGCACAGGACGGGGACGAGACCGCGTTCCGGACTGTGTACCGCACGGTGCACCCACGGTTGCTCGGATACGTACGGACGCTGGTCGGCGATCCGGACGCCGAGGACGTCGCGTCCGAGGCCTGGCTGCAGATCGCCAGGGACCTGGACCGGTTCAGCGGGGACGCGGACCGGTTCCGCGGGTGGGCGGCCCGGATCGCCCGCAACCGCGCCCTGGATCACATACGGATGCGCGGCCGGCGCCCCGCGATAGGCGGCGACGAGAGCGAACTCACCGGTCGCGCCGCCGATTCCGACACCGCGGGAGAGGCCATCGAGGCCCTGGCCACCGACAGCACCCTCTCCCTCATCGCCCAGCTGCCGCAGGACCAGGCCGAGGCCGTCGTCCTGCGGGTGGTCATGGGCCTCGACGCCAAGACCGCCGCGGAGACCCTCGGCAAGCGGCCCGGCGCCGTCCGTACGGCCGCGCACCGCGGTCTGAAACGGCTGGCGGAGCTGCTCGGCGGCGACCCCGAATCGGCCGCGGCCCTGGATGCCCTGCCGCCCCAGCGAGACCCGCACGACCGCGCGGTGAGGTCCGCCACTGTGACGCATACGCGCACGCGGACGCAGAAGGACATGTGATGGCCGACGAGCGCTCTGCTTTTCCGGAGGACACCGAATCCGCCGGCGGCTCCGCCGCGGGCCGGACCCCCGGCCGATGGCTGGACCGTGCGACCGCCGAGCTGTTGCTGCGCGGCGAGTCCCTCGAGGCCGTCGATCCGGCCGCCCGCGAACAGGCCGAGCGGCTCGCCAGGACCCTCGGCGCGCTGTCCGTGGAACCCTCGCCGGCCAAGGTCGAACTCCCGGGCGAGGAAGCCGCGTTGGCCGCCTTCAGGGCAGCCCGCACCGGCAACGATGTCGAACGGGCGGCCGTCGGCCGGCGCGGTCGCGCACCGTCCTCCGACGCCGGGCTCGTCCGGCTCGGGCGGCCCGCCACGGCCGTCCCCGGCCCCCGCTGGGGCAGATCCGTGCGGTTCGGACTGACCGCCGCGGTCGCCGTCGGCATGTTCGGCGGGGTCGCGGTCGCCGTCGGCACGGGGGCCCTGCCCACGCCGTTCCACGACGACCCGACGCCCGCCGCCTCGATCTCCGCCGCCGTGACGCCGCCCGACCGCACCCTCGTCTCGCCCGCGCCGGGCGGCACCGGCGACTCGGGTACGCCGACGACGGGCAGCGGCTCCGACGGCTCCTCGGGCGAGGCCGCGGGCAGCGGCGCGAACCCCACGCCGAGCGCGGGCGCCGACGACGACAAGTCCGTCGGTTCGGGCGGCTGGTGGCGCGCTGTCGCCTCGTCCTGTCGCGCGGTGCGCGAGGGCAAGCCCCTGGCCCCCGGCCGCAAGCGCGCCCTGGCGGGTGCGGCGGGCGGTACGTCCCAGGTGTGGACGTACTGCGACAAGCTCCTGAAGCGCACCGGCACCGGCATGGACGACTCGGACGACAAGAACGACCAGGGCAACGGCGGCAAGGACAGCGGCACCGGCAACGGCAACGGCAAGAACGGCGGCGGGCAGAGCGGCTCCGGCGGCCAGGGCGGCGAGTCCGAGGGGCAGGGACACATATCCCCGCTCGCACCGGGCGGCGGCGGTAACAGCGGTGGCGGCAGCGGTGGCAGTGGCTCGGGCGGCGGGTTCGACGACAGCAGCGCCGCCAGTCCCCTCCCCTCGGCCTTCACCCCGCTGGCCCGGCACCAGTCGCCGGCCCCGTCGCACACCACCGCCACCGGGCAGACCCCGGCCCCGAGCCCGACGTACAGCGCGCTCTGAGCTCAACTCGCGCCGCTGACCTGCACTTTCGTGAAATGCGGGAAATTCTTCGCGGCAGGTGTGACATTTCCGGCCGGTGCGGCGCAGTACTGAGTGAGCCGACTGGTCATCGGCCATCGCACTGAGCCGGGGTTCCCCCCGTACCTGGGCTCGTGCACCCGGCGCGGGTGGGACACGTTCCCCCGGTCCCGCCCGCGCCTCATACCTCTCACCGCCCCGTCTCCCTCACTGATGGACGACGACCTTGTCGCCGGTCCGCACCTGCGCGAAGAGACTCGCGATCGCCGCCTCGTCCCGTACGTTGACGCAGCCGTGCGAGCCGCCCGCGTAGCCCCGGGCCGAGAAGTCGTAGGAGAAGTGCACCGCCTGGCCGCCGCTGAAGAACATCGCGTACGGCATGGGGGAGTGGTAGAGCGTGGACACCCAGTCCCGGGCCTTCCAGTAGACCTGGAACACACCGTCGCGGGTCGGGGTGTACTGCGCGCCGAACCGTACCGACATCGTCGACACCGTCCGGCCGTCGATCATCCAGCGCAGGGTGCGGCTCGTCTTGTCGATGCACAACACCCGGCCGGTCAGACAGCGCGGGTCGGGGGCGCCGGCCGGCTGGCCGCCCATCAGATACAGGTCCCACTTGCCCGGCTCGTGCGTCATCTTCAGCAGCCGCTGCCAGGTGACGGCGTCGGTCTGGCCCGTCTTCGGCAGCCCGCGCTTGCCCTGGAAGCCCGCGACGGCCTGCTCGGTGAGATCGTCGTACGTCCCCGTCGGCCCGTCGAAGAGCCAGTCGACCTGGCGCAGCCGCGCCTGCAACTCACGCACGTCCGTGCCGCTGTCGCCGCGCGCCCACAGGACGTTCGCGGCGCGGACGGCGCTCGGGGCGCTCGCGGTGGTGTCGGCGCCGGCCGAGGGCTTGGCATCCGCTCCCGGCAGCTTGATGTGCACGGGCAGATGGTGCTTGCCGTCCGCGTCCGTGCCCTGCGCGGTGCAGCCGCACACCACCACCAGGGCGGACAGGGCCGCCGCGGCGACGATCGCTCTCCCCATGCCCGTAGTACGCATCGCGGACCCCTGTCGTCTCACCGGTGTCGTACGCCGGAGACGTACCCCTGAGGTCTTCCCCGGATGCCGGGTCGTGAACGACACCTTCTGGGCCGTCGGGCCCCGTGCGACACTCGTCCTCATGTTCGGTGTCATAGACCTCCCCACCTACCTGGCCGGCCTGGTCCTGATCGTGTTGTTGCCCGGGCCCAACTCGCTGTACGTCCTCTCGGTCGCCGCCCGGCGCGGGACCCGGGCCGGGTACACGGCCGCCGCCGGTGTCTGGTGCGGGGACACCGTGCTGATGACGCTCTCCGCGGCCGGGGTCGCCTCGCTGTTGCAGGCCAACGCCGTGCTGTTCGGGATCGTGAAGTACGCGGGGGCCGGGTATCTGACCTGGCTGGCGTTCGGGATGCTGCGGGCCGCGTGGACGATGTGGCGGACCCGCAAGGAGCGGGCGGCCGCCGAGACGGTGCCGGACACCACGGCCGCCGACGAGCGGCCGTACCGCCGCGCCTTCGTCGTGAGCCTCTTCAACCCGAAGGCGATCCTGTTCTTCGTCGCCTTCTTCGTGCAGTTCGTCGACCCGGGGTACGCCTACCCCGCGCTGTCCTTCGTCGTGCTCGGCGCCTTCGCGCAGCTCGCGAGCTTCCTCTACCTCAGTGCGCTGATCTTCAGCGGCACCCGGCTGGCGAGCGCCTTCCGCCGGCGCAGGCGGCTCGCGGCCGGTGCCACCTCGGCGGCGGGGGCGCTGTTCCTGGGCTTCGCGGTGAAGCTGTCACTGGCGAGTTCCGTCTAGCGGATAGAGCGGATAGAGCGGATGCCTTGGCGTTCCGTGTACTCCGCGAGGCCGTCCTCCGTGGTGCCCGCCCAGCCGACGTAACCGTCCGGGCGGACCAGGAAGAGACCCGTGCCGTACGGCTCGACGGCGGGACCTTCCACGACGTGCACCGCCTCGCCGACGCCCGCCGGTGCCTTCGTGTCCAGGGCCAGCAGGGTCCAGTGCGGGCCGCGGAAGGCGTCGAGGAGGCGGACGCCGGCGATCGTGCGGTCGGGTGCGCGGTCGCCCGCCCGTAGCGCGTCCTCGGACAGGTCCGTGCGGGTCTCCACCGAGAGGGAGCGGTCGCGGTAGCCGAGGCCGAGCTGCTGGGTGGCCTTGCCGCGCTGCACCTCGCCGCGGTGGACGCGGGTGGACAGGCCGAGCATGTCGGCCGCGTTGGGCAGCCGTTCCTCCTCGTAGGTGTCGAGCAGGGACTCTCGGGCGCCCTCGCGCAGCACCGCGCCCAGCTTCCAGCCGAGGTTGTAGGCGTCCTGGACGCTGGTGTTGAGGCCCTGTCCGCCGGCCGGCGAGTGGACGTGCGCCGCGTCCCCGGCGAGGAAGACCCGCCCGGCGCGGAAGCGGTCGGCGAGGGCGGCCCGGGGGCGGAAGTCGGAGGCCCAGCGCAGTTCGGTCACGTCCTCGGGGGCGAGGTGGGTGCGGCCGGCGACGGTCTTGCGGACACCGTCGAGGGAGAGGTCGACGTCGGTGCCGTCCGGGTACTGGGCGATGACCTGGAAGTCCTCGGTGCCGGCCAGCGGGAAGACCGCGAGAAAGCCGTCGCTGTCGGGGCGCGGCGGGAAGACGTGCACGCTGTCGCGGTCCAGGCCGGTGATCCGGACGTCCGCCACCAGCATCGGGTTCGGGTCGACCGTCTCGCCCGTCATGCCGATGCCCAGCGTCCGGCGGACGACCGAGCGACCGCCGTCGCCCGCGACGACGTACCGCGCGCGGACGGCGGCACCGGAGGCGAACTCCACCGTCACACCGTCCTCGTCCTGCGTGAAGCCGGTCACCTCACGTCCGAAGGCGACCTTCCCGCCCAGCTCAGTCAGCCGTGCGAAGAGGATCTCCTGGGTGCGCCACTGCGGCACCATCCACGGCGTGTGGTACGGGCTGTCGGGGTCCGACTCGGACGGCTCGAACATCTGGTGTTCGGCGACCTTCCGTCCGTCCTGCCAGATCGCCCCGGTCGGGTAGGTGCCGCCCTGCGCGAGGATCTCGCCGATCACACCGAGGTCGTCGAAGACCTCCATCGTGCGCGGCTGGAGTCCCTTGCCGCGCGAGCCGGGGAACAGTGCGTCCGCCTTCTCCACGACCAGCGCGTCCACCCCGCGCCGGGCCAGGTCGATGCCGAGGGCGAGGCCGGTCGGGCCCGCGCCGACGATCAGCACATCCACGTGTTCCGCGTGATCCGCCATGAGCTCACTCATGATCACACTCTCCTTAACGGTGTTAAGTTCCGGTGCCCATCAGGGTTCCCTTAACGCTGTTAAGCTGTCAAGCGTGAGTACGGAACGACGCACGCCCCTGGACCGCAAGCGCGTGGCGGACACGGCCCTGAAGCTGCTCAACGAGGTCGGTCTCGACGGGCTGTCCCTGCGCGCCATCGCCAAGGAGCTGGACGTCAAGGCGCCCGCGCTCTACTGGCACTTCAAGGACAAGCAGGCGCTGCTGGACGAGATGGCGACGGAGATGTACCGGCGGATGGTCTCCGACGTCCCGTTCACCGCCGAGGAGACCTGGCAGGAGCGGCTGCTGAAGTCCAACCGCGGCCTGCGCACCGCCCTGCTCGGCTACCGCGACGGCGCCAAGGTCTTCAGCGGCTCCCGCTTCACCGGCACCCTGCACGCGGTGGAGATGGAACGCACCCTGCGCCTGTTCACCGAGGCGGGCTTCACCCTCGCCCAGGCGGTCCGCGCGACCTCGACGTCGTACCTCTACACGATCGGGTTCGTCAGCGAGGAGCAGGGCGTCCAACTGCTCCCGGACGAACGGCGGGAGGGTTACGACATGGACGAACGCGCCCGCCTGCTGGCCGACTTCCCTCTGTCGGCAGCGGCGGGCGCGGAGATCTTCGAGGACTACGGCAAGCACTTCGAGGAGGGGCTGGCCGTGGTCGTGGCGGGGGTGGAGGTGTGGTCGGGGGTCAGGTGAGGGTGGGTCGGTCGTGGGTGCCGGCCCACGTGTAGGAGGAGTCGACCTCCTGGACGGTGTCGGTGGAGTGGACAGGCCAGGGCCCGGAAGTCCGTGCCGGCCCCGCTCGTCACCCGCATCGGGGGTTCGCCGTCGCGCAGGTAGTCGTCGAAGGCGGTTAGTCGGTTGGCCGGTGGGAGGTCGTCGCTGCGGAATGCCGTTCTGAACGCCGGCCCGGTCACGGACGCCGGCCCGATCACGCGATCCCCCCGATCGGTCGTCCATCCATTCGATTGTCGGATCGTCGAGCGGGGGTTCGGGATGTGTGCTGGAGTGGCTATTCGTAAATGGAGGGCGGCCCGTAACTTCGAGTTCACCTGTTGGCCCCGGCAGGGTTGATATCCGGCGTCGAACATCTCCTACGGTCACAAGAATCCGCCCCGGAGAGAGCCCAGGTGTACGCGTGACCAACCGCCCCCCAACACTGTCCGTGATCGTCCCTTGCTACAACATCGAGGCCTATGTCCCGGAAACGGTGACAAGTCTCGTCAACAACGCGAGTGACGAGTTCGAGTTCCTGTTCGTCGAGGACCGCTCGACCAAGGACAAGACCTATGAGGCTCTCCTGGAGCTGACGAAGCGGCTCCCGAACAGCAGGGTGATCCGGCACGAGAAGAACGGCGGTCTGGCCACCGCCCGCAACACCGGGATCGATGAGGCGGAAGGCCGCTACCTCACGTTCCTCGACGGCGACGACTGGCTCGCGCCGGGCTATCTCGCCGACCTCGTGGACGTCATCGAGCGCTTCGACGTCGACTTCGTGCGCACCGACCACGTCACCGTCATGGGCGTCGAGCGGGCCATCCAGCGCTCCCCGGAGGGCCGCCGGCACACCCCCCTCGACCCGCGCAGCTCGATCCTGCCCGTCGACGACACGACCATGGTCGACTACCCGTACGCCTGGGCCGGCATCTACCACCGCCGCCTCCTGGACCGCGGCCTGCTGCGCTTCCACGACGGTCTGCGCACCGCCGAGGACCGCCCCTGGATCTGGGAGCTGCACCGCAAGGCGGAGACGTACGTCGCCGCCAGCCTGCGCGGGGTCTTCTACCGCCGGGGCCTGGCCGGTTCGCTGACCCAGATCGGCGATGTCCGCCAGCTCGACTTCTTCCGCTCCTTCGACCTGGTCCTCGCCGAACTCGCCGACGACCCCGAGGCCGCGAAGCTGCGCAAGAAGGCGCTGCGCAACTACTGCGTCGTCATCGCCCACCAGCTCCTGGACCGGGGCCGCTTCGAGCGCAGCGTGCACGCCAAGCTGCGCCAGATGGCCGCCGAGGCGCTCGGCCGGATGACGGAGACCGAACTCAACGACGCGCTCGTCGGCATGGGCGAGGAACGCGTCCACACGCTGCGGCGCATCCGCGGTGGCATGAAGGGAGTCGCGGCATGAGCGGCACGAAGAGTGGCACGACACAGATCTTCTTCTCGGCCACGCAGTACGCCGCCGCGACCGTCACCGCCGCGATCCGCGCCGGTTTCTTCGGCCCGCGTACGGCCCACCGCCGCATCCTGGTGGTCAGCAACACGGCCGCCGTGCCCGAGGTCGGCACCCCGCTGGACCGGATGCCCGGCTTCGAGAAGCTGCGCCCCGAGTTCGACGAGGTCCGCTCGTGGAACGAGTTCATCTCCCCGTTCCACCCGGCCGGTTGGTCCCCGCGCGCCCAGGACACCGCCCTGTGGGAGAAGGCCGTACGGCTCGCCTGGAACCTGGGTGACGAGGACGTGGAGATCGCCTGCGAGTCCATCCAGGCCAACCCCTCCCGCGGGGTCGCCGACATCTTCGCCGACAGCAAGGTGCATGTGTACGCGGACGGCCTGATGAGCTACGGCCCCACCCGCAACCGCATCCCGCACAACCTCAACAGCCGGATAGCCCGGGTGCTGCACCTCGACCTGATACCCGGCCTGCGCCCGATGCTGCTGTCCGAGTACGGGGTCGAGCCGCAGCCCATCCCGAACGAGGCGATCGTCGAGGTGCTCGCCCAGATCGGTGAGGACGGCGCCTCGATCCTCGCCGACCTGCTGCCGAGCGAGGACCGGCCGACGGCCGTGATGCTCGGCCAGTACCTCTCCGCGATCGACCTGATCACCCAGGACGAGGAGGAGCAGCTGCACGTCCGGATGCTCCGCGCGGCGGCCAAGGCGGGCCACCAGGACATCCTCTTCAAGCCCCACCCCAGCGCACCGGCCGTCTACAGCACGTCACTTGAGCAGGCGGCAGACCAACTCGGCGTCCGCCTCACGGTGTTGCGCGAGCCGGTCCTCGCCGAGACGGTCTTCGCCCATCTCCGCCCGCAGTTGGTCATCGGCTGCTTCTCCACCGCGCTGATGACGGCCGCCGCGTTCTACGACATCCCCGTCGCCCGCGTCGGCACCGGACTGCTCCTCCAACGCATCACGCCGTACGAGAACAGCAACCGCATCCCGCTCACCGTCATCGACGCGATCCTGCCGGACGCGGAGCGGGACAAGGTCGGGCAGCCGCTCGAACTGGGGCGTCTGGCAGAGGAGTTGGCGCCGCTGGTGCGGGCCGTCGGCTACTGCATGCAGGCCCTCAAGTACCACGGGATGCGCGACGAGGTCACCGCCTGGCTGACCGTCCATCTCGACGAGTACCCGCAGTACTTCAAGAAGCGCCGCCTGACCAGCCTCCGCCTGCCCGGCGGCAGCCCGGTCCGCGCGGAGTCCCTGCGCCGGAACCCGACCGTACGGCGCGTGGTGCGCCGTATCCGGGCCGCGCAGGCCTGACACGGCGGGCGAGCGGAAGGGCCCCTCGACCGACAGCGGTCGAGGGGCCCTTTCCAACTGGTCTGCCGGTGCGGCTACTTGCCGAGCTTCGCCGCCAACTGCTTCGACTGGAGCGTCATCGTCCGCTTCAGCTTGGGCCCGAACGGTTTCTCGACGAAGCGGTGCATCAGATACGCCAGGCACAACAGCCCCGGCACGGTCAGCGCGAGCGTCTCGTACGGGCCGAGTCCGAAGCCCCGGTGCAGCACGCGGATCGCGAACCAGCCCAGGTGCTCGTGGATCAGGTAGAACGGGTACGTCAGCGCGCCCGCCAGCGTCAGCCAGCTCCAGTTCGCCCAGCTCGTCCAGCCCAGGGCCACCGCCGCGACGGCCGCGAAGGCGACGAGGACGATCGCCTGGATCACATGCGGGTTGCGGTGGAAGTCGCCGGTCATGCCCGGGTGCCACAGCGCCGTCACCGAGTAGCGCTGACCCAGCAGGAAGGACATCCCCACGATGCCCCACAGCAACAGGTCACTGCCGTACCGGTAGATCAGGTAGAAGGCGAGGCCGCCGATGAAGTACGGCGCGTGGTCGCGCATCACCAGCTCGGTCGTCAGCGGGTTGTCGGCGACCCGTGCGAAGCAGCCGGCCATCGTCCACAGGATGCAGAAGGTCACCACGCGGCGGTAGGTGACGCCCTTCCAGATCACGAACAGCGCGAAGAAGAGGTAGAACCGCATCTCCACCCAGAGCGTCCAGTCGACGCCGATGACGCGGGGCACACCCATCGGCTGCTGGAGCATCGTGAAGTTGACCAGGAACTCGTCCGAGCGCAGCGGCTTGACGACCACCGGCATCAGGACCGACGCGGTGCCCACCAGGATCAGGGCCACCCAGTACGCCGGGTAGAGGCGGGCGATACGGGAGCGGAAGAACTCGCCCATCGACTTGCCCCAGCTGCTCATGCAGATCACGAAGCCGCTGATGAGGAAGAAGAACTGCACCCCGAGCGAGCCGTAGGTCCCCGCCTCGGACAGGGTCGGGAACATCTTCCCGGGGGACTGGTGCCAGGAGGACGCGACCTCACCGTTCTTTCCGGTGAAGTGGTACAGGCACACCATCAGGGCGGCCAGCAGCCGCAGTCCGTCCAGGGCGCGCAGCCGGTTCTCCCGGGGCGGGCGGGGCGGGGCGACGGGTGGCTGCTCCGGGTCCTGCCCAGGGTCCTGGCCCCGCAGGGTGGGTGCCAGGGCCTGGTCAACCGCGTTCATCCTGGGCCTTTCTCGCCGACGTCGAATGGCTGTTCCGTGGCGGAACGATGTGACGCTACGAACGTTCGACAGATGAAAGGCAATTCAGCGGCGACACACAGGGGTCTCCTACATGTCGCCCGGATGAACAAATTGAATGAAGGCTAACGGCCGGACAACGCCCGGGCGCGGCGGGCGATGCGTCGTACCGTCTGATTGCGTGGAATGAAGGAGAGTTGTGCAGGTACGGCGCCGGGCAGCGCCAGCGCGGTCAGCCGCCGGCGTTTGAAGTAGCGCCAGGTGTGCGGATTGAGGTGGGTGGAGAGATAGCGCTCGGCGTCCTCGCGCAGCCGCGGATAGATCTTGGGCTGCATCGCGAAGCCGACCGCCCTGAGGAGCCCGGACAGTTCCTCCACCCGCTCCGGCGACGGCATCCGCCAGGCCGTCACCGCCTTCTTGTCGCCGAGGTCGGGCAGCACGGCGTCCACGATGGTCAGCGGCACCCGGTTGCTGTTCTGGTACGGCGTGAGCCGGGCCAGCACGGTGTCCGTGCCGACGCGGGCGACCGGGAGGTCGTACAGGCCGGCGGCGGTGAACAGCGCGGTGGAGAAGCAGCCGACGACCAGGGCGGGGCGCAGTTGCTGGAAGGCGACCTCGGCGAGCACCGGGCGGTCCAGGAGGGTGAGTTGAGCTCCCAGCTTCCTCGCCTCGTCCTCCAGGAGCCGCGACCAGCGGGAGGGCGCCACCGGGTGCGGCTTGAAGACCAGTGTGCGGTGGCCGAGGGCCACGGCGCCGCGCACCATGCGCAGATGCAGCTCCTCCTCCTGCTGGTCGGTGAGGATGCCCAGCGCGGCGAGGTACTGGCCGAGCAGCAGGGCCGGTTGACCCGCCACGGCCGGCAACTGCTCCTCGGAGGCGGAGAGTTCGCCAAGTACCTTGAGGAAGGCCTCCGTCGGCACCAGCTCCGGCGGGACGCCGAACTCGGTGAGCAGCAGCGGGGTGAGGCCCGGGACGAGATCGAGGTGCAGCAGCCGCTCGATGCGGGTGCCGACCAGCGGGTCGATCTTGTCGCGCGTGGGGCCATAACTTATGAGGCCGTCCGCGTAGACGTCGACCGGGGCGCCGGTGAAGAGCTGGCACAGCGCGAGCGACGGATTGACCTGCACGGACTCCACGGCGAGCCGGATCTCGTCGTCGCCCAGCCGCCACAGCAGCCGGACGTACCGCTCCCACATCGGGACGTCGTCGCCCCGCGGGCTCCAACCGCTCGGGTGGAAGGGGGAGATGGTCTCGTTCCACGACAGCACGTCGTCGAAGCGCCCGCGCAGCCGGTCGAAGCCCGGCATCGAGTCCACCGACGGGGTGGTCTCCGGGTTCGCCGCGTTGTTGGTGATCAGCAGCAGTCTGCGGTCGGCCTCGCCGAGGAGCCCGGCGTCCAGCGCGGCGGCCAGTGTCGCGGCGCCGTACAGCGTCGACGCGCACAGGATCTGGGTGGTGCGGGGCATCAGGCGGCCACCGTCCGGGCCGAGGTGGGACGGCGGCGCAGGCGGCGCAGCCGGCTGGCCCGCTGGGGGTCCATCGAGTCCATCACGTCCGCGAGTACGTCCTGCGGCATGCGCTTGAGCGCGGCGGAACTCAGTGAACGCAGTTTTCGAGCCACGGCGGGTTCGAACCTCTCGATCGATCCGAGATGATGAGCCATGATCGCGCAGTAGGTGCGCACCGCTTTGGGGAGCAGTTGGTCGGCGTCGCGGTCAGCCGCCGTTTCCTCGATTACCTGGTCGAACGCACGAATGAAATCGAGTTGCCGGACATCCCCGATCTGGGTGAGCGAGGAGGCGACCCCGCGCCGGTAGAACACCCCGAGCAGCCCCACCGTGGCGAAGGACTCCGCCTCCCGGTGCAGCTTCCAGATCCACGGCCGGTCCTCGGCCGTGCGCAGCCCGTCGGTGAAGTGCAGCAGGCCCCGGTCGACGAGTCTGCGGTGGTAGATGCCCGCCCAGGCGTACGCGTAGTCGACGGAGGTCGAGCGGTCGGCGGGCAGGATCGCGTCCCGCGGGTTCATCACCACACCCCGCCGGCCCTGCGGCACCCGGGCGATCGAGCGGGCCTTCGCCGTGCACACCACATGGTCGGTGCGCACGAAGTCGCAGCCGAGTTCCTCGATGGCGGCGAGCAGTCGCGGGAAGTAGTCCGGGGCGAGCCAGTCGTCGCCGTCCAGGAACGTCAGATACTCGCCACGTGCCTTGTCGATGCCGGTGTTGCGGGCGGTCGCCAGCCCTCCGTTCTTCTGATGTCTGACATGTACGACGCCTGGCAACTCCCGCTCCGCGCGCGCGAGAATGTCAGGGGTCTCGTCGGTCGAACAGTCGTCGACGAAGATGAATTCGAAGTCCTCCCGTGTGTTCGCACGCAGGCTCTTCAGGGTGTCGGGCGCGTATTGCTGCACGTTGTAGAACGGCACGATGACGGAGAGCTTGACCACCCGTATGACGGTAGAGGGCGCTCCGGCATCGGTCTTTACCATTGGTTTGATGTCGGGTGAACGCCACGTGGCGAACCTGTGAACCAGGAATTCTTACGGGCCTACCACGCCCTGATTCGCCATTCGGCGGTGTGCTGTTAACCCTTTGTTGCCTTCGGGTTGGGCCGAACAACGGAATGGCTTCCTAGCGTCTTCGGTGTGCCAGCAAGTGCAACGCAGACCCTGCGAGTAGCCGTCCTCGCGGATTCCGACACTCGGTGGAAATGGGGTTCGCTCACCGCGAACCGTATTGCTCCGGCGAATTCGGACATCTCTTTGGACGGGTACCTCCTGCGAGGTCGTGCCACCCCAACAGCCCGCCAGCTGAAGGAAGTCGGCGTCACCGCCGACTCCCTCCGCGAGGTGACCGCCGTCGAGTTCCTGCGCGCCATGGAGAGGGGCCCCGAAGACCAGTACGACCTGCTCGTCCTCTCCCTCGTCGGCGGCGGGGTCCAGGCGATGCTGCACGGCCTGGCCCGCGCCTGGGACGGGCGCACCGAGCGGCCCGTCGTCGTCACCGGCTATGTCGGCGTCGTCTACGAGAAGCTCACCGACGGTCTGCTGCTGCGGCACGGCGCGGACCTCGTGCTCGCCAACTCCCGCCAGGACGCGGACCGTTTCCGCGCGGTATACGACGGGGTCGGCGCCGACTCCTCGGCGGTGACCGAGGTCGCCCTGCCGTTCCTCGGCGGGGACGCCTACACCGGTGAGAACGACCCCTACACGGTGGTTTTCGCGGTGCAGCCCTCGGTGCCGGACAACCGCAAGGACCGCGACTACCTGCTCAACAGGGCGATCCAGCACGCCCGTTTCCACCCGAACCGCGAGGTGCTGCTCAAGCTGCGCTCCAAGCCCGGCGAACACACCACGCACATCGAGGAGTTGCCCTACCAGAAGCTGGTCCAGGGCAAGGACCTGCCCGCCAACTTCCGCCTGGTGTACGGGCACATGGGCGAAGTCCTCGACCGCACCGACCTCCTGGTGACCATCAGCTCGACGGCCGCCCTGGAGTCCCTGCACCGCCGTATCCCCACCGTCGTGCTGACCGACCTCGGCATCCGCGAGGGCCTCGGCAACCACCACTTCGTGGGCTCCGGGTGCCTCGCCTCCTGGGACCAGCTCGACGCCGGGTACAAGCCGACGCCGGACGCGGAGTGGGTGGCCCGGCAGGGAGTCCTCGCCGACGGATCGTACGACACGGCCTTCGACCCGGCCCGCGAGCGCATCACCAAGCTGCTGGCCGGCGGCGACATGCCCGCCCTGAAGCCGTACTACACGCCCGAGACCGCCCCCGGCTATCTGCCCGGCATCCTCGCCCGCCACCACCTCGGCCCCGACGGCACCCCGCTGCCCGGCGCCCCGGCCGCGGACAAGGCGCCCGGACCCGTCCGGCAGATCGTGCGCCGAGCCGCGCGCGGCGCCTACCGCCACGGAGTGCAGCGCGTGGCGCCCGTCATCCGCCGGATGGGGGAGCTGTGAACGTCAGGATTCCCGCTCAAGGAGTAGAGCCCATGTCCAACCCGCAAGCGGGCCAAGGCGCTTCGGTGCGCCGGGTGCTCGCGGTGATCCCCGCACGCGGCGGCTCCAAGGGCGTCCCCGCCAAGAACCTCGCCCCCGTCGGCGGCGTCCCGCTGGTGGCCCGCGCCGTCCGCGAGTGCCGCGCCTCCCGCCTGGTGACGGACGTGGTCGTCTCCACCGACGACCAGGCCATCGCCGCCGCCGCCCGCCAGGCCGGCGCCGAGGTCGTGCTGCGCCCCGCCGCCATCGCCGGCGACACGGCGACCTCCGAGGCCGCCGTCCTGCACGCCATGGACGCCCACGAGGCCCTGCACGGCGCGTCCGTCGACGTGGTCCTGCTCGTACAGTGCACCAGCCCCTTCATCGTCCGCGAGGACGTCGACGGCATCGTCGACGCGATCGTCGCGAACGGCGCCGACACCGCGCACACCGTCGCCCCCTTCCACGGCTTCGTGTGGCGCGACGCGGACGACGAGGCGACGACGGTCGTCGAGCCGACCGCCACCAATCAGGTCGGGGGCGCCACGAAGGTCGCCAACCCCCCTGTCACCAGCGGCGGTTACGGTGTCAACCACGACAAGTCCTTCCGCCCGCGCCGCCAGGACCGCCCCCAGGACTTCCTGGAGACCGGCGCCGTCTACGGCATGGACGCGGCCGGCTTCCGCAAGGTCGGCCACCGCTTCTTCGGCCGCACGGAACTCGTACGGACCGACCCCGCCCGGGTGTTGGAGATCGACGATCCCCACGAGCTGGCCAGGGCACGGGCGTTGGCCCCCCTCTTCGACGCGGACCGCCCCGGTTCGCTCCCGACCGCCGACGACATCGACGCGGTCGTACTCGACTTCGACGGCACCCAGACCGACGACAGGGTGCTGATCGATTCCGACGGACGGGAGTTCGTCTCCGTGCACCGCGGAGACGGGCTCGGCATCGCGGCGCTGCGCAAGAGCGGCCTGAAGATGCTCATCCTGTCCTCGGAGCAGAACCCGGTCGTCGCCGCCCGGGCCCGGAAGCTCCAGCTCCCGGTCCTGCACGGCATCGACCGGAAGGACCTCGCACTCAAGCAGTGGTGCGAGGAGCAGGGCATCGCGCCGGAGCGCGTGCTCTACGTCGGCAACGACGTCAACGACCTCCCGTGCTTCGCCCTCGTGGGCTGGCCCGTGGCGGTCGCGAGCGCCCACGACGTCGTACGCGGCGCCGCACGCGCGGTCACCACCGTGCCCGGTGGCGACGGCGCTGTCCGAGAGATCGCCAGCTGGATCCTCGGCCCCTCTCTCGACTCCCTCACCAAGTAAGGAAACCCGCTGTCATGAGCATCAACTCCCGTCTGCGCCAGTTCGGTTCGAAGACCGCAGGACCCGGCCACCCCGTCTACGTCGTCGGCGAGATCGGCATCAACCACAACGGTGAGCTGGAGAACGCGTTCAAGCTGATCGACGCCGCCGCCGAGGCCGGCTGCGACGCCGTCAAGTTCCAGAAGCGCACCCCGGAGATCTGCACCCCGCGCGACCAGTGGGACATCGAGCGCGACACCCCCTGGGGCCGCATGACCTACATCGACTACCGCCACCGCGTGGAGTTCGGTGAGGACGAGTACCGCCAGATCGACGAGTACGCCAAGAGCAAGAACATCGACTGGTTCGCCTCCCCGTGGGACACCGAGGCCGTCGCCTTCCTGGAGAAGTTCGACGTCCCCGCCCACAAGGTCGCTTCCGCCTCCCTCACGGACGACGAGCTGCTGCGCTCGCTGCGCGCCACCGGCCGTACGGTCATCCTCTCCACCGGCATGTCGACGCCGAAGCAGATCCGCCACGCGGTCGAGGTCCTCGGCAGCGACAACATCCTGATGTGCCACGCCACTTCGACCTACCCGGCGGTGGCCGACGAGCTCAACCTCCGCGTCATCAACACCCTCCAGGCCGAGTACCCGAACGTGCCGATCGGCTACTCCGGTCACGAGACGGGCCTCCAGACCACCCTCGCCGCGGTCGCCCTGGGCGCCACCTTCGTCGAGCGTCACATCACCCTCGACCGCGCCATGTGGGGCTCGGACCAGGCCGCCTCCGTCGAGCCGCAGGGCCTGACCCGCCTCGTCCGCGACATCCGCACCATCGAGGCCTCCCTCGGCGACGGCGTCAAGAAGGTCTACGAGTCGGAGCTCGGCCCGATGAAGAAGCTGCGCCGCGTCAACGGCGTCGTCGCCGAGGCCGAGATCGCCGCGGCCGCGGGCGAGCCGGTCTCGGTCTGAGTCTGAACCATTAAGCGGCAGAGTCACTTACGGTCACGGGACGGTCGTACGACAATGAGCCCCCACGCCGGCGAAGCCGGTCTCACCCCCCACACTCTCGCGTTCGTGGAGAGTCCGGTACAGCTTCTGAACGTGCTGGAGTGGGCGTACCTGCGTGCGCCCCGAGCCGAGGAGGCGTCCGGCGTGCCCGGCGGGGGGCTCACCCTCGTGGTCCTGTCCCCGACCGACCCGATGACCCGCGGCCAGTTGCGCCGCATGGCCGACCTCGCCCGCGACGAGGGCCACACCGTGCGCTGGGAGGAGGCACGGGGCGGACCCATGGCCCCCTTCCAGACCATCGGCGGCCTCACCAGGCTGCTGCGCAAGGCGGACCGGATCGTCATGGGCGACCCCTTCTCCCGCTACGTACAACTGCTGCTGACGATCACCAAGGCACGCGACCTGGTAGTGGTGGACGACGGAACGGCCACGATGGAGTTCGTCGCCCAACTCGCCAGCGGCGAACGCCTGGTGCGCTGGCACCGCAAGGGCGGCCGCCCCGGCCCGCGCGACCTGATCTTCGCCCCGGTCTCCTCGGCGGCCCGCCGCCGGCTGACCCCGAGCGGCCGCCGCCAGGTGGAGATCTTCTCCTCGATGCCGATCGAGACGACCCCGGAGGGCGTCACGATCACGGCCAACGCCTTCGCCTGGACCCGCGCCACCTTCGGCCCGCCCCGCATCACCAAGGGCGCCGACATGGTCGGCACGTCCCTGGTGGAGACGGGAGTGGTCGACAACGACCGCTACCTGGAGGCGGTCGCCACCCTCGCCAAGACCCATGGCGCGACCCGCTACTTCGCCCACCGCCGCGAATCCACGGAGAAACTCCACCGGCTGGCGGTCGAGACGGGCCTGGAGATCGTCCGCCCGGACCTTCCCCTGGAGCTGATCGCCCGCCGCGGCCCCATCGGCCGTACGATCCTCAGCTTCCCCTCGACCGTCGTGCACACCCTGCCGCTGGCCCTGGTCGGCACGGAGGTCCGGGTCGCGGTGTGCGACATCGACCCCGCCTGGCTCACGGAGAACGCCTCGCCCCGGGCGCAGGGGTTCCTGTCGGGGGTCACGGGGACGGCGCGGGACGTACACCGGTTGTCGGCGGTGACGGTGGCGTAGCCCGGCCGGAGGGGGCGGCCTGGCACGCTGAAGGCGTGCAACCGCAACCAGGAATCGCGCCTACGGCCACTCCCACCGCCGGCACCCTGTTCGCCGCCCTGTACGGCGAACTCGCCCCGCACGCCTGGCACGACCCCGACTCCGAGCACGACGCGTATCAACTGTTCCACCGGCACTCGCTCGCCATGGGCTGGCTGGACGACCGGGGGATCCGGATCTCGGGGCGCACCGGCGAGGAGAGCCCGGTCGGCGGCCCGGGGCTCTGGGCCATGAACGACGCAGGCTGGACCCACCCCGGGGCCGCGTCCGACGCGGGACTCGTCTCCTGGTTCCAGGCAGAGACCAGTGCGGTGACGGCCGAACGGCCGCTCCCCGTCCAGCCGTTCCTCCGCTGCGCCCAGGACGTGACCGCACGGATCGGCACCGTCCGGCTCTCCGCCGTGCAGGTGCTGCTGCCGGTGCAGGGGATCGATCCCGGCACCCGGCCGGCCTACGCCCTCGTACCGTCCCTGCTCACCACCGAGTGGTTCGGCGAGCGCGACCCGGCGGCCAGGACCCCAGTGGAGGTCCGCGTCAACAGCGGACGCGATCCGGTGATCCCGGCCGTCGCGCGTCAACTCGCCGACCACATCGCGGAGTTGGACCAGGACATCTTCACCTGTGGGGACCACGACGTCACCGAGCGGGGCGCTGCCCTCCCGCCGCTCTTCCACGACCGCTTCTGGAACGGACCGCCCCTGCACGGCATGACCCTGCGCGGTGAACTCGCCGAGTGGTCCTGCGACGCGATCGGCTGGCTGGCCGCGACCGTCGCCGACTGCGCCGCCCGGCTCGGGGTGCGCTCACCCCTGCTCCTCACCGCCACCGCTCATTCGGAAGCGAAAGGCTTGTGAGCCAGGGTGAAGGCGCGGCCCCATCTCTGCTGGCCCGTGGGTTCCACGCGGGCCTGCGCGGCGAGGGTCAGGCCCGCCGCCATGAGGTGCGCGGCGATCTGGGCCGGGGTGCGGAAGTAGTAGTCGAGCGCGATGTCCAGGCCGTAGCGCTCGGTCATGTGGATGTGTTCGCCCTCCGAGGCCTGGAACGCGAGCAGGACCTGGCCGCCCGGCCGCAGGGCCCGGTGGAACTCGGTGAGGACGCCGGGCAGGTCGGCGTCCGGGATGTGGATCGTCGAGTAGAGGGCGAGGATGCCGCCGAGGGTCTCGTCCGGTACGTCCAGGGACGTCATCGAGCCGACCTGGAACCGGAGTCGGGGGTGCGCCTCGCGGGCCAGGGCCACCATGTGCGGGGAGAGGTCGATGCCGAAGGCCTGGACCCCGAGGGCGTTCAGGCGGGCGGTCACATAGCCGGGGCCGCTGCCGACGTCGGCCACCGGGGCCTTGGCCCCCGCCGTACGGACGAGTTCGGCGAAGGCGGTCAGCAGGGCGGTTTCGAGGGGCCCCTCGCCCAGTCCGTCGGGGTGCTCGGCGCTGTACGCGGGGGCGATCGCGTCGTAGGAGGAGCGGGTGGCCTCTATGAAGTCCGCGGTCACAGCCGCGTTCGGGTCGGTCACGTCGGCGGACCTTACCAAGGACACGCTGCGTAGCCGTGACCTCGCGTGACGGTGAGGATTCCGCGATACGGACGGTTCGAGCTGTGCTGTGGTGAGGCGTGGTATCCCAGAAGAAGCGGAAAGCGTACCCATCCCAGCAGGCAGCTATGCGGCCGGCGGTCAGATTTTCTTCGACTAACGGGTTGAACTTTTGTTGATCGAGGGTCAGTTGACCACCCGGGCGCCCTACCCTTCAGAGGGTGAAGCAATTGATGTCAGCAGAGTCCGAGGCAGAGTCCGAGGTCGAGTCCGTCGGGAATGTGCTTCCGGGCACCCTGCCGGAGGACCTGCGTGCCGAACTCGTCGCGTTCCGGCGCGACTTGCACATGCACCCCGAGCTGGGCAACCAGGAGTTCCGGACCACCGCCGCGCTCAGGGCCCGGCTGGAGCAGGCCGGTCTCCAGCCGCGCGTCCTCGCCATGGGGACCGGGCTCGTCTGTGACATCGGCCCGCGTGACGCGGCCGTACCCATGCTCGCGCTGCGCGCCGACATCGACGCCCTGCCCATCCCGGACACGAAGAGTGACTGCGCGTACCGCTCCACCGTGCCCGACCGCGCCCACGCCTGCGGCCACGACGTGCACACCACCGCGGTGCTCGGCGCCGGCCTCGTGCTCGCCCGGCTGCACGAGCAGGGACTGCTGCCGCGGGCGGTACGGCTGCTCTTCCAGCCCGCCGAGGAGATCCTGCCCGGCGGCGCCGCCGACGCCATCGAGTGCGGGGTGCTGGACGGGGTGGGGCGGATCATCGCCGTGCACTGCGACCCCAAGGTCGACAGCGGGCGGATCGGGCTGCGGGTCGGCCCCATCACCTCCGCCTGCGACCGGCTGGAGGTCTCCCTCGACGGCCCCGGCGGGCACACCGCCCGCCCGCACCTCACCACCGACCTGGTGACCGCCGCCGCCCGGGTCGCCACCGACGTGCCCGCGCTCGTCTCCCGCCGGATGGACGCGCGCAGCGGGGTCTCCGTGACCTGGGGGCGGATCGAGTCCGGCCACGCGCCGAACGTCATCCCGCAGCACGCCGAACTCTCGGGCACCGTACGGTGTCTCGATCTCGACGCCTGGCGGCAGGCGCCCGACATCGTGCATGCGGCGATCGACGAGGTCGCCGGGCTGTACCGGGCCAAGTCCGCGATCGAGTACGTGCGCGGGGTGCCGCCCGTCGTCAACGACGCGCTCGTCACCGAGCTGCTGCGGGACGCCATGGTCGCGCGCCGGGGCCCGCTCTCCGTCGAGGACACCGAGCAGAGCCTCGGCGGCGAGGACTTCTCCTGGTATCTGGAGCACGTGCCCGGCGCCATGGCCCGGCTCGGCGTGCGGACCCCCGGGGAGCGGACCGTGCGCGACCTCCACCAGGGCGACTTCGACGCCGACGAGTCCGCGATCACGGTCGGCGTGGAGCTGTTCACCGCCGCCGCGCTGATCGACGCCGCGCTCTGAGCCGGCCTTCTTGGAACAGGCGGCCGTGGGGGTGCCCGTTCGGTACCCCTACGTCCCCTTGTGTCACCCGGGTGTAACCACCGGCGCGCGAACGTAACGCGGTGGCGGCACGATCCGGTAACGGCACGGAGAAACCCCGTTCCCCTCCTCGTCTACGCGCGTTACTGTGCGCGGAAATCGCCACAGTGGCGGCGGCTTGGGGAAGCGGTCCGGTTACGGTGCCGTGGGGACGAAGGAGTGCTTGCTGTGCGTCAGACAACTCGGAGGACGAAGTTCTCCCAAGCTGCGGTGGCCGTCACGGTCATCGCCCTCGCGGCCACCGCCTGCGGTAGCTCCAGCAAGGATGCCGACAAGGCCACCGACACCGCGTCGTCCTCGTCCGGCAAGTACACCGGCAAGGGCATCGGCCTCGCCTACGACGTCGGCGGCAAGGGCGACCAGTCCTTCAACGACGCGGCCTACGCCGGTTTCCAGAAGGCCGAGAAGGAGTTCAACCTCACCGGCCGCGACATCGAGCCGCAGGACAACGAGTCCGACGCGGACAAGGTGCAGCGCCTGGAGAGCCTCGCCACGGCCGGCTACAACCCGGTGATCGGTGTCGGCTTCGCCTACGCGCCGGCCGTCAAGGAGGCCGCCGCGAAGTTCCCGAACATCACGTTCGGCATCATCGACGACGAGCAGGACAAGGCCGCCAACGTGGCCGACCTCGTCTTCCACGAGGAGCAGTCCTCCTACCTCGCGGGCGTCGCCGCGGCCAAGGCGACCAAGAAGAACCACATCGGCTTCATCGGCGGCGTGGACGTCCCCCTCATCCACAAGTTTGAGGCCGGTTTCGACCAGGGCGCCAAGTCCGTCAACCCGAGCATCAAGATCGAGTCGCAGTACCTGACGCAGACCGCGGCCCAGGGCGGCTTCTCCAGCCCCGACAAGGGCAAGGACGCGGCGAGCGGCCAGATCGACGCGGGCGCGGACGTCATCTACGCCGCCGCCGGTCTCTCCGGCCAGGGCGTCATCTCCGAGGCCTCCGCCAAGGGCATCTGGGCCATCGGCGTGGACTCCGACCAGTACGAGCAGGCGGCGCTCGCCAAGTACAAGGACGCCATCCTCGGCTCGGCGCTGAAGAACGTCGGCGGCGCGGTCTACGACCTCGTGAAGTCGGTCTACGAGGGCAAGCCCAAGACCGGCGTGGTCCGCTACGGCCTCGACAACGACGGTGTCGGCTTCTCCGACACCAACCCGAAGTACAAGGCCATGACGGCCGCCGTCGCCGCGGTGGACAAGGCGAAGGCGGACATCATCTCCGGCAAGATCACGGTCAACACGAAGTAGTACGACCCGTCACGACGAGGATCACCCGTAGGCCTGCAACCAGGCCCTATGACTAGGCCCTCCGTGCATCGTTGCAGCCTGGCGCCCCTTGCCTCCCGCAAGGGGCGCCAGGCTGTCCGTACGCTGGCCACCATCTGTGGCCACAGCTCTATAACGGACCGGACAGATGGGGTTTTCCGTCTGGTCTACGCGCGTTACGCTGCGGCGGAACCAGCGCCTGGTTTGGGCGCTTGCACGAAGGAGTCTCGTTCCATGCGCCGGGTGTCCCGAATCGCGGTTGCAGGCGTTGCAACCGCAGCTCTTGCAGTAACCGTCTCCGCCTGCGGCAGCTCGTCCAGCGAGTCCAGCTCCAGCAGCTCCAGCTCCGGCACGTCCAAGGGAATTGGCCTTGCCTACGACGTCGGCGGCAAGGGCGACCAGTCCTTCAACGACGCGGCCTACGCGGGTCTGGTGAAGGCCGAGAAGGACTTCGGTGTCAGCGGCCGTGACGTCGAGCCGCAGGACAACGAGTCCGACGCCGACAAGGTGCAGCGCCTGGAGACCCTCGCCAGGTCCGGCTACAACCCGGTGATCGGTGTCGGCTTCGCCTACGCCCCCGCCGTCAAGGAAGCCGCCGCGAAGTTCCCGAAGATCACCTTCGGCATCATCGACGACAACACCATCACGGCCGCCAACGTCGCCGACATGGTCTTCCACGAGGAGCAGTCCTCCTACCTGGCCGGCGTCACCGCCGCGCTGACCACGAAGTCGAACACCGTCGGCTTCATCGGCGGCGTGGACGTGCCCCTGATCCACAAGTTCGAGGCGGGCTTCGAGCAGGGCGTCAAGGACACCAAGAAGGGCGTCACGGTCAAGGCGCAGTACCTGACCCAGACCGCCGCCCAGGGTGGCTTCTCCAGCCCCGACAAGGGCGAGGCCGCGGCCGACGGCCAGATCGAGGCCGGCGCCGACGTGGTCTACGCGGCCGCGGGTCTCTCCGGCCAGGGCGTCATCAAGTCGGCCGCCGCGCACAAGGTGTGGGCGATCGGCGTCGACTCCGACCAGTACAACCAGGCCGCGCTGGCCAAGTACAAGCCGTACATCCTCACCTCGGCCCTGAAGAACGTCGCGGGCGCGGTCTACGACCTCTCCAAGTCCGTCATCAAGGACAAGAAGCCGCTCAGCGGCGAGATCCGCGGCTCGCTGAGCAACGGCGGTGTCGGCCTGGCCGACTCCAACCCGACCTTCAAGGACAACGCCACCCTCCAGGCCGCCCTCACGAAGGCCGAGGCGGGCATCAAGGACGGCTCGATCAAGGTCAAGACCTCCTGAACCAACGCTTCTAGGCCAGTCACGACCATGGCCAAAAGAGCGCTGTAATGGCAGCGTTACGGCCACGGAACGGGGTGTGGGGAGGATGTCTGCCCACGCCCCGTTCGCGCGGCAGAATGCTCGGAACGGATCGGATGCCAGTCGAGAACCGATCAGGTCCGGGCACTATTTAAAGCAGGGGCGCTACGCGCGTAGAGAGGCCCCTTTCCACAAGGAGAGTTCGCCATCGACGCGTCCAGCAACCCTCCACTCGGCGATCGGTCGACGATCGCGGTCGAACTGGTGGGGATCACCAAGCGCTTCCCGGGTGTCGTCGCCAACAGCGACATCCACCTCAGTGTCCGCAAAGGCACCGTGCACGCCCTCGTCGGCGAGAACGGCGCCGGCAAGTCGACCCTGATGAAGATCCTCTACGGCATGCAGAAACCGGACGAGGGCACCATCGCCGTCGACGGCGAGCAGGTCACCTTCTCCTCCCCGGCCGACGCCATCGCCCGCGGCATCGGCATGGTCCACCAGCACTTCATGCTCGCCGACAACCTCACCGTCCTGGAGAACGTCGTCCTGGGCAGCGAGAAGCTGCACGGCATCGGCGGCGGCGCCCGCAAGAAGATCAAGGAGATCTCCGACCGCTACGGCCTGAACGTCCGCCCGGACCTGCTCGTCGAGAACCTCGGAGTCGCCGAGCGCCAGCGCGTGGAGATCCTCAAGGTCCTCTACCGCGGCGCCCGCACCCTGATCCTGGACGAGCCCACCGCCGTCCTGGTGCCGCAGGAGGTCGACGCCCTCTTCAGCAACCTGCGCGAGCTGAAGTCCGAGGGCCTCGCCGTCATCTTCATCTCGCACAAGCTGGGCGAGGTGCTGTCCGTCGCCGACGAGATCACCGTCATCCGGCGCGGCACCACCGTCGGCACGGCCGTCCCCTCCGCGACGACCCCCCGCCAGCTCGCCGAGATGATGGTCGGCAGCGAACTCCCCACCCCGGAGACCGCCGAGTCCACGGTCACCGACCAGCCCGTCATCGAGGTGAAGGGCCTCACCGTCTACGCGAGCGGCGGCGCCTCCCTCGGCGCCGAGTCCGAGCCCACGGCCGGCGGACTGCTCGGTGACCTCGCCCCCGCCACCGGCGCCGTCAAGCGTGTCCTGGACGACGTCACCTTCACCATCCACGCCGGTGAGGTCATGGGCATCGCCGGCGTCGAGGGCAACGGCCAGACCGAACTCATCGACGCGCTGATCGGCCTGAAGAACGCCGACTCCGGCACCATCGGCTTCCTCGGCGACGACATCACCCCCTGGGCCACCCGCAGGCGCCGCGAACAGGGCATCGGCTACATCCCCGAGGACCGCCACCGTCACGGCCTCCTCCTGGAAGCCCCGCTCTGGGAGAACCGCATCCTCGGTCACGTCACCGAGAAGCCCAACTCCTTCGGCCGTAGGGGCCTTTGGCTCGACATCAAGGGCGCCCAGGCCGACACCCGCCGGATCGTCGAGGAGTACGACGTCCGCACCCCCGGCATCGACGTCACCGCCGCCTCCCTCTCCGGCGGCAACCAGCAGAAGCTGATCGTCGGCCGCGAGATGAGCCACAAGCCGAAGTTCCTGATCGCCGCCCACCCCACCCGTGGTGTGGACGTCGGCGCGCAGGCCGCGATCTGGGACCAGATCCGCGAGGCCCGCCGCGAGGGCCTGGCCGTGCTGCTGATCTCCGCCGACCTCGACGAGCTGATCGGCCTGTCGGACACCCTGCGCGTGATCTACGACGGCAGGCTGGTCGCCGACGCCGACCCGGCCACCGTCACCCCCGAGGAACTCGGCTCGGCCATGACCGGCGCCGCGTCCGGTCACCTCGAACACGTCGAGGAAGAAGCGGACGGCGCGGAGAGCACCGTAGAAAACGGCGCGGACAGCACCGTAGGAAACGCGGACGACACCGCCGCCCCGGAGGACGAGGCCTGATGAAGAAGTTCGACAAGGAGCGTGTGCTCCTCGCCGTGGCCGGACCGGTCATGGCGCTGGTCGCCGCGATCCTGCTGACCTCGGTGGTGCTGCTCGCCTCGGGCAAGAACCCGATCGAGCCGTACAACCTGATGCTCCAGCAGATCGGGTACTCCGACGTCCAGGTGCTGATCATCAACCAGGCGTCGATGTACTACATCGCCGCCCTGGCGGTCGCCCTCGGCTTCCGGATGAACCTGTTCAACATCGGCGTCGACGGCCAGTACCGGCTCGGCGCCGTGATGACCGCGGTCGTCGGCGCGCACGTGGGCCTGCCGGCCGTCCTCCAGGTGCTGCTGCTGCTCCTGGTCGCGATCCTCACCGGCGCCTTCTGGGCCGGGATCGCGGGTCTCCTCAAGGTCACCCGAGGGGTCAGCGAGGTCGTCGCCACGATCATGCTGAACGCGATCGCCACCAGCCTGATCCTCTACCTCACGCAGACCAACACCTGGGGCGTGCAGGTCGGCAACAACATGACGACCGGCATCATGAAGAAGTCCGGCTGGATCCCGGGCATCGACATGGGCTCGGACGTCGGCGAGATCTACGGCCTGGTCTTCCTCGCCGCGATCATCGGCATCCTGTACTGGCTCGTCCTCAACCGCACCCGCTTCGGCTTCGACCTGCGCGCCACCGGCGAGTCCGAGTCCGCAGCCGCCGCCTCCGGCGTCGACGCCAAGCGCATGACGCTCACCGCGATGCTGATCTCCGGCGGTGTCGCGGGCCTCGCCGGTCTGCCGCTGCTGCTCGGCGACAGCCACACCTACAGCCTCACCTTCCCCGAGGGCCTGGGCTTCACCGCCATCGGCATCGCCCTCCTCGGCCGCAACAACCCGGGCGGCATCGCGCTGGCCGCCCTCCTGTGGGCCTTCCTCGACAAGGCGTCTCCCGCCCTGGACTACGCGACCCCGGTCGCGTACCAGAAGGAGATCGCGACGATCATGCAGGGCCTGATCGTCTTCGCGGTCGTCATCTCGTACGAGGTCGTCCGCACCTGGGGCCTGCGCCGCCAGCAGAGCCGCGTCGGCGCCGAACTCGCGGCCGCCGCCCGGAACAACTCCGAGAAGAAGGAGGTGGCGGCCCGATGAGTACCGCGACCATCGCCAAGCCGCAGGCGAAGCAGCCCGGCAAGGGCGGACGCCGATTCTCTCTCCCCGTGCTCCTGTTGATCATCGCGGGCGCGCTGATCCTCACCTCGATCGTCCGCCTGATCACCGGCGCGGACGGCATCACCTCCACCGGTCAGATGTCCACGGCCCTCAGGGCGGCGGTGCCGATCGGTCTCGCCGGTCTCGGCGGACTGTGGGCCGAGCGCGCGGGCGTCGTCAACATCGGCCTCGAAGGCATGATGATCCTCGGCACCTGGTTCGGCGCCTGGGCCGGCTACCAGTGGGGCCCGTGGGTCGGTATCGTCTTCGGCATCATCGGCGGCTGCCTCGGCGCGCTGCTGCACGCGATCGCCACGGTGACGTTCAACGTCAACCACATCGTCTCCGGTGTGGCCATCAACATCCTGGCACTCGGGACCACCCGCTATCTGTCGAAGTTCACCTTCGCCAACACCGAGCAGGGCTCCGCCAAGCAGTCCCCGCCGATCGACTCCCTGGGCACCTTCGACATCCCGGGACTCTCCAGCTGGCTGGACACGCTCAACGAGAAGCACTGGTTCCTGATCTCGGACCTCGCGGGCCTGATCGGCGGTCTGATCACCGACCTCTCCCCGCTCACCGTCATCGCGGTCGCCCTCGTACCGGCCACCTGGTGGGTCCTGTGGCGCACCGCCTTCGGCCTCCGCCTGCGCTCCTGCGGTGAGAACCCGGTGGCCGCCGAGTCCCTCGGCGTCAACGTCTACAAGTACAAGTACATCGCCGTGATCATCTCCGGCGGCTTCGCCGGCCTCGGCGGCGCCTTCCTGTCGATCGTCGCGTCCAACGTCTACCTCGACGGCCAGACCGGCGGGCGTGGCTACATCGGCCTCGCCTCGATGATCTTCGGCAACTGGATGCCGGGCGGACTCGCCCTCGGCGCGGGCCTGTTCGGCTACACCGACAGCCTCAACCTGCGCGGCGGCTCCACCAACGTGCACGCGCTGATCCTGCTGATCGGCTTCCTGCTGGTCGCGGGCTGCGCGTACATGGTCTGGAAGAAGCGGTACGTCCCGGCCGGCATCACCGCCGCCGTCGCGGCCCTGATGTTCGTCTGGTACGCCACCACCGACTCCGTCCCGACCCAACTGGTCGGCGCCAGCCCGTACATCGTCACCCTGCTGGTGCTCTCGCTGTCCGCGCAGCATCTGCGGATGCCGAAGGCGGACGGCCTGCCGTACCGGAAGGGACAGGGCAAGTGACCACGCCCGCCGCCGAGTTGGCCGTCGACTGGGACGAGCTGCGCGCGGAGGCGCGGGAGGCGATGTCCCACGCGTACGCGCCGTACTCGGGCTATCCCGTGGGGGTCGCCGCCCGCGTCGACGACGGCCGCACGGTCTCCGGCTGCAATGTCGAGAACGCGTCGTACGGCCTCGGCCTGTGCGCGGAGTGCGGGCTCGTGTCCGACCTCCAGCGCACCGGCGGCGGCCGGCTGACGCACTTCACGTGCGTCGACGGCAAGGGCGACACCCTCGTCCCGTGCGGCCGCTGTCGCCAACTGCTGTACGAGTTCGGGGGCCCGGGTCTGCTTCTGGACACGCCGGCGGGGATCCTCGCGCTCTCCGAGATGCTCCCGCAGGCCTTCGGGCCGGACCATCTCACCAGGTAACTCCCGTACGGCCCCGCCGAGTTGGTCCATTCCCCTCGGCGGGGCCGCACATTTTCTGAACGTTCGGAAGGAAAGCCAAGCCATGGCGCAAGTCTCGATGGACGCCATCTCCGTCATCCGCACCAAGCGGGACCGCGGTGAACTGAGCGACGAGCAGATCGACTGGGTCATCGACGCGTACACCCGCGGGGAGGTGGCCGACTACCAGATGGCCGCCCTCAACATGGCGATCCTCCTCAACGGCATGAACCGCCGGGAGATCGCCACCTGGACCGCCGCGATGATCGCCTCCGGCGAGCGCATGGACTTCTCGTCCCTCTCCCGCCCGACCGCCGACAAGCACTCGACGGGTGGCGTGGGCGACAAGATCACCCTCCCCCTGGCTCCGCTGGTCGCCGCGTGCGGCGCGGCCGTCCCGCAGCTCTCCGGCCGCGGCCTCGGCCACACCGGCGGCACCCTGGACAAGCTGGAGTCGATCCCCGGCTGGCGCGCCCTGCTCTCCAACGAGGAGATGCTGTCGGTCCTGGAGGGCACCGGCGCGGTCATCTGCGCGGCGGGCGACGGCCTGGCTCCCGCCGACAAGAAGCTCTACGCCCTCCGTGACGTCACCGGCACGGTGGAGGCGATCCCCCTGATCGCCTCGTCCATCATGTCGAAGAAGATCGCCGAGGGCACGGGCTCGCTGGTCCTGGACGTGAAGGTCGGCACGGGCGCGTTCATGAAGACCATTGAGGACGCGCGGGAGTTGGCGTCCACGATGGTGGGCCTGGGCACCGACCACGGCGTGAAGACGGTCGCCCTCCTGACGGACATGTCGACCCCCCTGGGCCTGACGGCGGGCAACGCCCTGGAGGTCCGCGAATCGGTGGAGGTCCTGGCAGGCGGCGGCCCCTCGGACGTCGTCGAGCTGACGATCGCGCTGGCCCGCGAGATGCTCGACGCGGCCGGCATCAAGGACGCCGACCCGGCGAAGGCCCTGGCGGACGGTTCCGCGATGGACGTCTGGCGCCGGATGATCGCGGCGCAGGGCGGCGACCCGGACGCGGAGCTGCCGGTGGCCCGCGAGCAGCATGTCGTCACGGCCTCGGCCTCCGGCGTTCTCACCCGCCTCGACGCCTACGACATCGGCATCGCGGCCTGGCGTCTCGGCGCGGGGCGTGCGCGCAAGGAGGACCCGGTGCAGGCGGGCGCGGGAGTGGAGATGCACGCCAAGCCGGGCGACGCGGTGACAGCGGGCCAGCCCCTGCTGACCCTGCACACGGACACACCGGAACGCTTCGACTATGCCCTGGAGGCGGTCGAGGGGTCGTACGACATCGGCGCCACGGGATCGCCGTTCACGGCTTCGCCGGTGGTGCTGGAGCGGATTTCCTGATCGGTGGTTGTGGGGGAGGGGGCTCAAGGGGGCCGGGACTTGAGGGTTCCGGCCCCCTTAAGGCTTTTCGGGGTGGCGGCCGAGCTCCAGGATCCCGGCCACCTGCGTCTTCTAGGGGCGCGGGGAACTGCGCGCCCAGCCACAGCGCACCCGCGGCCGAACAACAACCGCACCTACCCAAGCAGTGCCGCGATGACCACAAGCACAGGCACCGACAGCACCGTGGACAGCAGGATCGAGTCCCGGGCCAACCCCTCACCCACGCGGTAGCGACTCGCGTACGTGTACAGATTCTGCGCACCGGGAAGCGCCGAGGTCACCACCACGTCGAGCAACCCCGCCCCACGAATCCCGAACACCCCCATCGCCAGCACCCACGCGACCACCGGCTGCCCCACCGACTTCAGCGCGACCGACAACAACACCGGCCCCCGCTCAACCCCCCGCGCCGGCACCGAACTACCCCGCAACGAGATCCCGAACCCGATCAGCACCGCCGGTACGGCCATGTTCCCGATCAGGGTGAGCGGGTTCATCACCGGGCCCGGCACGTGCACTCCCGCGCCCGCCACCGCGACCCCCGCGAGAGACCCGAGCGCGACCGGATTGCGCAACGGCGTCAACACCCGCACCCACAGCGCCCGTCGCGCCCCCTCGCCCGACAGATCCAGCACCGTGAGCGCGAGCGGGGACACCACGACGAGCTGGAACAGCATCACCGGCGCCACGAGCGAGGCATTGCCCAGGACGTACACCGAGATCGGGATCCCGAGGTTGCCGGAGTTGACGTAACTCGAACAGAGCGCCCCGATCGTCGTACGGCCGACACCCCACCCGCGTACGACCCCGACCGCCACGAACACCCCCGCCACCGCCGCCGTACTCAGCACCGTCACGAGCAGCCCACTGGAGAAGACCACCGACAGATCCGCCCCCGCGAGGGTCGTGAACAGCAGGGCCGGGGACGCGACATTGAACGCCAGCTTGGTCAGCACGTCCCGCCCGTGCTCGCCGAGGGAACCCCGCAGCCCGATCACATACCCGACCGCGATGACCACACCGATCACCGCGAACCCGGTCAACACCCCCTGCACGGCACCTCCTCGGCGGCTGCCGCAGCACACGGGAGGGCGTCGAGGGCGTCGGGTATCCAGGGCGGGGCTGATCCATGGGGCATACAGCAAACCTAGGCGGTCGCCCCCGATGAGTTACGACCGCCCACCCGGTCTACCGATCGTGGACGCCAAGACACCCGCTGTACTCGTGCCGAACCGCCCCGTCACCCGTGACGAGGTGGTGCGACTGTGCGAGGAGGTACGGCGGCTGCTGGAGACGACCGGTGCCGGGGTCGTTCTCGTCGGGATCGAGACCGTGGGGCCCGGGCCGCCGGGGCTCGGTACCGTCGACCTCCTGGCCCGCCTCGAACTGGCCGCCCGGCGGGCCGGTGGCCGGATCAGGCTGCGTGGGCCCAGCCCCGGACTACGCGCCCTCCTCGACCTGGTCGGGCTCCGCTTCGAGATGGAGGGGCAGGTCGAACAGCGGGAACCAGCGCTTGGTGTCCAGGAAGAAGTGGAACCCGGTGAGCCTGCCGTCTGAGATCTCCAGGACCTGGACCGACCAGGGACTGAAACCGCCCGCCTCCGGGTCCGGCTTGTACTGGGCGAAGCCCGGCAGGCCGTTCACCTGCACCGGGATCAGGCGGGAGCCCTCGCAGGCGGCGCCGATCGTCGTCATGAAGCCCGTGATGTCGTCGTGGCCGGTGAGCCACAGGTCGAACGGCGGCATCGTCATGATGGCGTCCTCGTGCAGCAGCGCCGTCAGGGCGGCCATGTCGTAGCCCTCGAAGGCCGCGACGTACCGCTCCAGAAGCTTCTTCTGCTCCTCGTCCAGCGGGTCGGAGACGGCCGCGTCGGCCGCCTTCTCGTCCCGCTCGGCGAGGGTCGCCCGGGCCCGCTGCAACGCGCTGTTGACCGACGCGACCGAGGTGCCGAGCAGCTCGGCGACCTCGTTCGCCCGCCAGGCCAGCACCTCGCGCAGGATCAGCACCGCCCGCTGTTTGGGCGGCAGTTGCTGCAACGCGGCCATGAACGCGAGCCGTACGGACTCCTTGGCGACCGCCGCCTCCGCCGGGTCGGTGACGCTCGGCAGCACGCGCGCGTCCGGCATCGGCTCCAGCCAGGTGTTGTCCGGGCGGGGGGACAGCGCGGCCTGCGCGAGGGGGGTGGAGTCGCTGAGGTCGACGGGCCGCGCCCGCTTGTTGCCCGCGGACAGCATGTCCAGGCAGACGTTCGTCGCGATCCGGTACAGCCACGAACGGAGGCTGGACCGGCCCTCGAACTTCTCGTAGTTCCGCCAGGCGCGGACCATCGTGTCCTGCACCGCGTCCTCGGCCTCGAAGGAGGAGCCGAGCATCCGGTAGCAGTACCCGGTCAGCTCGACGCGGTGTTTCTCCAGCCTGATGTCGAGGTCCGTCGTAGTCACAGCGCTGTCCGTCATGGTCTCGCCCACCCACCCCTGTGGCCGTTCTTCCCTTACCCCGCAACGTAGCGCAGCCCACTGACAATGGCGCGAGGAGTGAGTGAACGCGCAGGTCAGGCTGGGGGGTGTTGGTGTGGGTGCCCCGTGCTGGAAAGCCCCCGGCACGACAGCCCCACCCCCCTCAAGCCGCCGCAGGCATCCTCGCCGCCCGAGACCCGAACACAGTGATCGTCACAACGCCGATCACCGCCAGCACCCCCACCCCGACCGTCCCCGCCCAGCCCCCCGCGTGGAACGCCATCGCGCCGACCGTACTGCCGGTGCTGGACCCGATGTAGTACGCGGACTGGTAGAGCGCCGACGCCTGCGCGCGCCCCGTCGTCGCCGTCTTGCTGACCGCCGAGGACGCGACCGCGTGTCCCGCGAAGAAGCCGGCCGTGATGAGCACCAGGCCCAGCAGGACCAGGGGGAGGGAGTCGGCGAGGGAGACCAGAAGTCCCGCCGCCGTCGTACCGCCCGCCAGGTACAGGGCCCCGCGCCGCCCCAGCCGGCCCACCAGCCGCCCGGCCGTGGACGCGGACACCGTGCCCACCAGATACACCAGAAAGATCGAGCCGATGATGCCCTGGGGGAGGGAGAAGGGGGCCTCGGTGAGGCGGTAGCCGATCACCGTGTAGACGCCGCCGAAGACCGTCATGAACAGGGCGCCGATCGCGTACAGCCGGCACAGCAGCGGGTTCGCGAGGTGGCCCTGGACCGTGCGGGCCAGGACGCGCGGGCGCAGCGAACCCGGCGTGAAGTGCTGAGGGGCGGGCAGCAGGAGGCGGAACGCGACCGCGCAGCCGACCGCGATCACGCCGATCACCGCCACCGCGACCCGCCAGCCCCACTCCTGCGCGACCCAGCCGGTGACGACCCGGCCGCTCATCCCACCGACGCTGTTGCCGGCCACGAACAGGCCGATCGCCGTGACCAGCGCCTTCGGCCGGACCTCCTCCGCCAGATACGCCGTCGCCGACGCGGGCAGCCCCGCCAGCGCGGCACCCTGCAGAAACCGCAACGCCACCAGCGCGCCCAGCGACGGCGCGAACGGGACCAGGACCCCGATGCTCACCGCGACCACCAGCGACGCCGTCATGACCGTACGACGTCCGAAACGTTCCGACAGCGCGCTCATCGGCAGCACGAACACCGCGAGTCCGCCGGTCGCCGCCGCCACCGTCCAGCTCGCCGCGCTCGCGCTCACCCCGAAACCGGAGGAGATCAGCGGCAGCAGCGCCTGCGTGGAGTAGAGCAGCGCGAACGTCGCCACACCCGCGAGGAACAGCGCGAAGCTCATCCGGCGATAACCGGGACCGCCCGGCGTCAGCCGTGAGTCGGAAACGGACGAGGGGGCGGAGGCGGCCACGATCGTGGACGCCCCGGTATCGACGGGAGCCATGCCTCGAAGCTACGTACGTCCCCGCTCATCCGTCCAATGCACGGAAACGCCATAATCGTTCCCATGGCGCATCAGTACAGCTCACAGGCTCATCTGTCACCGTCCGGTGACACAGAAGACATCGTCGCGCTACTGGCGCCCCGCCTCGCCTACTTCGCCGGCGTCGCCCGCACCGAGCACGTCACCCGGGCCGCGCAGGAGATGCAGGTCCCGCAGTCCACCCTGTCGCGCGCGATGGTCCGCCTCGAACAGGACCTGGGCGTCGACCTGTTCGCCCGCAGAGGCCGCACGGTGTCGTTGACCCCCGCCGGCCGCACCTTCCTCACCTCCGTCGAACGCGCCCTCGCCGAGATCGAGAAGGCCGCCGACGAGGTCCGCGCCGACGCCGACCCCGCCACCGGCAAAGTCGCCTTCGGTTTCCTCCACACCCTCGGCTCGGAAACCGTCCCCGGCCTCATCCGGGCCTTCCGCGCCGACCACCCCCGCGTCCGCTTCAGCCTCGTCCAGAACTATGGCGAGGCCATGCTGGACCGCCTGCGCGCGGGCGAACTGGACCTCTGCCTCCTGACGTCCCCCACCCTCGACGCCCCCGACGTCGTCTCCCACCGCCTCGACGTCCAGCGACTCCGCCTCGTCGTCCCCGCCGACCACCGCCTGGCCTCCCGCAAACGCATCCGCCTCGCCGAAGCCGCCGACGAAACCTTCGTCACCCTCGAACCGGGCTACGGCCTCCGCCGCATCACCGACGACGTCTGCAAGGAGGCCGGTTTCCGCCCGAAGATCGCCTTCGAGGGAGAGGAGGCGGAGACACTGCGGGGCCTGGTGGCGGCCGGCCTGGGCGTCGCCCTCCTACCCCCACCAGCCGTACCCCGCCCAGGAGTTGCGGAACTGACGGTCACAGCCCCGAGAGCGGTGAGAGAGATCGGCGTGGCATGGCTGGACGGTCACCCCGACACTCCGCCGGTGGCAGCCTTCAAGCAGTTCCTACTGGCGAGAAAGGGCAACCTGCTACCAACGTAGGCGCATACCCCCCCCAGGGGCGCGGGGAACTGCGCGACCAGCCCCCACCGGCCCGCACCCCGCAACGACCCCTCAACCCCTACGAAGCGACCGCCCAAACCCCGCAGCCAACGGCATCCTCAATCCCAACGGCGGCGGAGCCTGAAGCGCATCCTCGACAGGCCGAGAAAACGCCCGCCCGAACAACGCCCCCATCACGAAGTCCTCGGTCAACGCGTGCACTTCCTGCCGGTGTTGATGCAACCCGTGCCCATCGGAATGCACCTCGAACCGACAGATGTCCCGGTTCGCCTTCTTCGCCCGAGCCGCCAGCCGGAACGACAGTTCCGGATCGGTCCGTTCGTCGTTCGTGCCGTGCACGATCAACACCCGCCGCCCCGCGAGTTGCTTCACCGGTTCGGGTGGTGCGGCGACGTCCTGTTCGGGCAGCCAAGGAGCCAGCGCGACCACGGAGTTGACCGCCTCGTGCCCCGCGGAGCGCAACGCCGCGCGCCCGCCCATGTCGATCCCGGTGAGACACACGGGCACGTCCCCGTACCGCCGTACGACCTCGTCCACCGCCCAGGTCGCGTCGCGCGCGAGAGACGCCTCGCTGCCGTTCCAGCCGCGGCTGCGGTAGTGGACGACATGCGCGGCGAGGCTCTCGCCCTGGCCCGCGCGGGCCAACCTGCGCCCCAGCGTCCGTACCGAAGCCGTCGCCATCATGGGGGAGGGCCTACGCGCGGAGACCTCGTCGCCGCCGGGGAGCAGCAGCACCACGCCGCTCACCGAGGTCGGTTCGGGACCGAGCGCTCTCCCCAGCCGGGCCGTCCGAACCGGCGTCGCTTGCTGTGCCATGACAGAACAGTGTCAGAAGTGGGCGTGTACGCCATCCTTCCGCGCGGTCACCGTTACGTATCGACGGATTCGTACAACGGGTGATCTACGCGCGTAGGAGTTAGAGTGCGGAAATGACGAGCCAGAGCACCCCGAACACCCCGACGCCGGACCAGATCCGCCGGGCGCCGAAGGTTCTGCTGCACGACCACCTCGACGGCGGTCTCCGCCCGGGGACGATCGTCGGACTCGCGCGGGACGCCGGGTACACCGGACTCCCCGAGACCGACCCGGACAAGCTCGGCGTGTGGTTCGCCGAGGCCGCCGACTCCGGTTCGCTGGAACGGTACTTGGAGACCTTCGCGCACACGGTCGCCGTGATGCAGACCCGGGACGCGCTGATCCGGGTCGCGCGCGAGTGCGCGGAGGATCTCGCCGAGGACGGCGTGGTGTACGCCGAGGTGCGGTACGCGCCCGAGCAGCACCTCGACGGCGGGCTCAGCCTCGAAGAGGTCGTCGAGGCCGTCAACGAGGGCTTCCGGCAAGGGGAGTTGCTCGCGAGGGAGAGTGGGCGGCGCATTCGCGTCGGGGCGCTGCTCACCGCCATGCGGCACGCGGCCCGTTCCCTGGAGATCGCCGAACTCGCCAACCGATACCGCGACTTGGGCGGCGGTGGAGTTGTCGGATTCGACATCGCGGGTGCGGAGGCCGGGTTCCCGCCCACCCGGCACCTGGACGCCTTCGAGTATCTGAAGCGCGAGAACAACCACTTCACGATCCACGCCGGTGAGGCCTTCGGGCTGCCGTCGATCTGGCAGGCGTTGCAGTGGTGCGGTGCCGACCGGCTGGGGCACGGGGTGCGCATCATCGACGACATCCAGGTCAAGGAGGACGGTTCGGTCGAGCTCGGGCGGCTCGCGTCGTACGTCCGCGACAAGCGCATCCCGCTGGAGCTGTGCCCCAGTTCCAACCTCCAGACCGGTGCCGCCGACTCCTATGCCGAGCACCCGATCGGGCTGCTGCGCCGGCTGCACTTCCGGGCGACGGTCAACACCGACAACCGCCTCATGTCGCACACCAGCATGTCGCTGGAATTCGAGCACCTTGTCGAGGCGTTCGGTTATTCGCTCGACGACATGCAGTGGTTCTCCGTCAATGCTATGAAGTCAGCATTCATTCCTTTCGATGAACGACTCGCCATGATCAATGACGTGATCAAGCCCGGATATGCCGAGCTGAAATCCGAATGGCTGTTCCGGCAGACGGCTTCCACCAGCGGTTCTGTACCGGAAGAGGGCTGAACGAGGGGGAATGGGGCACGAGAGATGCGGGCGGACGTTCACAATCCGTCCGCATTTCGATGTTTGCGGCGGGCGCCTTCGCGTGTTTACGGTCTTGGACCGCTCACATCCCCGTCATCCATTCAAGGACGCATTCACCATGAAGCAGTCTGCTGCCAAGACCCTCGGTGTCGCCGCCCTCGGTGCTGCCTTCGCTGCCGTAGGCGCGGGTGCCGCGAGCGCGGCTCCGGCGGTGCCGGACGCCACGCAGGCGCTGGGCTCCGTGACCCACACGCTGCCCGCGGAGAACGTCGCCAAGGCGCTGCCGGGTGCCGGCCAGGCGCTGAGCTCGGCGCAGCCCGCGCTCGCGGGTGGCCTGTCCGCCGTGCAGCCGGCCGCCGAGAAGGTGCTGTCCGACGGTCCGACCGCGCCCGTCGCCGGGCTGCTGGGCGGCCTGCCGCTGTCGCAGACGGGCCTGCCCACGCACGGCCTGCCGCTGAACGGCATCCCGCTGGGCTGAGCATCCCGCTGGGCTGAGCCCACCCCGAACGCGCCGATGGGGCGCGCCCCCGGACGAGGGGTGCGCCCCATCGGCGTACCTGCGCGAGGGCCTCACCGGGCTCCGGTCCCTACCAGGCCTCGGTGCGCACCTTGTCCTCGGACGGGAACAGGATCCACAGCGCGATGTAGAGCAGGAACTGCGGGCCGGGCAGCAGACACGAGAGCAGGAAGATCACCCGCATCGTGGTCGCGGAGGTCCCGAAGCGCCGGGCCAGCGCTGCGCACACTCCGCCGATCATGCGGCCTTGGGTGGGGCGGGCAATGGCGGCCATGGTGGCTCCTTCGTGAGCGTCTCTCCGAGGCCTCCCCTGCGGCTGCCTCATCTGACGTCAACGCTACGGACCGGGAGCCGGCCCGGCGTCGCTCTACGGTGCGATGCCGACCCTGGGAATCGTCGGGGTTCGTCCCTGAGTCGCTTCCTCCTGGAGGACGGTCAGGGGGAGGGGGCTCTCAGTCCTGCGGCGGAGCCAGGCGCGGGCGGCGGGGACGAAGGCCGCGTGCGCGAGGGCGACGCCCACCGTGTTCATCAGCAGTGAGTCGATGTCGACGACCTGGCCGGGCACCCCGGTCTGCAGCAGTTCGATGCCCAGGGAGATCAGGGCGCCCGCCGCGACCGTACGGATGAAGGACGCGAGCGGGGAGACATGGAGCCGGCCGCTGACCATCGGGAGCAGGACGCCCAGCGGGGCCAGCAGGGCGAGGCCCTCGCCGATCCGCTTCGCGGCCTCCGGCCAGCCCAGGGTCAGATCGGCCCGGATACTGGCCAGTGGGTGCAGATTCGGGGGCATCACCCAGGGGACGTCCCGGGGACGCAGCGTGACCCAGGCGACGAACACGAGATGTGCGACGAGGAGGACACCTCCTGTCACACGGATGCGAATCGCGGCGCTGCCGCCGATGGAGCCTTGACGCTGCACGTCCCACAAGACGCCCTCTGCGGCACGATCGGTTCCGGGTGGATGCCGGGCACCAGGGTGAGGCCTGCGCCACACGCCCCTTTTCGCGCCCCGTTCACCCCCGAAGCGCCCGCGGCTTCAGCCGCCCGTCACCTCGCTGGACGGCGGTGCCTTGGTGCCGGGGTCGGAACGGACGTCGTCCGTGCACTCGTAGCGGCGCAGGGGCGCCTCGCCCGGGCCGCCCAGGATCACGGAGCCGTCGCCCTCGGCCGCGGCCGAGTCGGAGAACGTACAGACGATCTGGGCGAGCGCGTACGACGTGAGGTCGGCCGGCGAATTGCTCAGCCGCAGCGCGTCCTTGGGGTCCCTGGCGCGCGGCCCGCCGACCGTCATACCGCCGCGCACGTCGGTCGTGTAGCCGGCGTCCTTCTCACCCGAGGACGGCGACTGGGCGAGCTGGTCCAGCAGCCCCTGCGCGACGATCACGCGCCGCTGCACGTCCGCCGTGCCGTCCGGCACCTGTACGGCCCGGTCGACGGTCACCAGCGACGACCCGCACAGCAGGAACACCTGCACGGGCACCCCGCGCGCGGCCTGCGGCGAGGTGTCCGGGTCGGTGAGCGTGCAGGGCACCCGGGACGGCGCGGCCCCGAAGTCGGTCGGCACCTCGGTGGCCCGGATCCCGCACCCGGTGAGCAGCAGGCCGAGGAGCGGAAGGGCCAGGGGGACGGCGTAGCGGCGTCCTGCGGTCATCACGCGGTCTCCTCGGGGCCTGCGCCCTCGGCCTTCTCGCCGTTCTCGGCGCCGGGCTCCTCCGTGAGCGCGGAGGCGTCTCGTGGCAGCCGCAGGGTGAACACCGCGCCGCCCTCGGGGGAGTTGGCGGCGGTGATCTCGCCGCCGTGGATGTGGGCGTTCTCCAGGGCGATGGAGAGGCCGAGGCCGCTGCCCTCGGAGCGGGGCCGGGAGGCGCTCGCCTTGTAGAAGCGGTCGAAGACGTGCGGCAGGACGTCCTCGGGGATGCCGGGGCCGTGGTCGCGGACCGCGATGACGAGGTCGTCGTCCTCCAGCCGGACCGACACCCGCACCGGTGAGCCGCCGTGCTTGAGGGCGTTGCCGATGAGGTTGGCGAGGATGACGTCCAGGCGGCGCGGGTCGAGCACGGAGTGGATGCCGCGCTCGGCGTCCAGGTCCACGGCGTCCAGCCAGGCGCGGGCGTCGATGCACGCGGTGATCTGGTCGGCGAGGTCGACGTCGTCCAACACCAGCCGGGCGGTGCCCGCGTCGAAGCGGGTGACCTCCATCAGGTTCTCCACGAGGTCACCGAGCCGCTTGGTCTCGCTGACGACGAGCCGTACGGCGGGCTCGATCATCGGGTCCACGCTGCCGGTCTCGGCGTCGAGTTCCTCCTCCAGCACCTCCACCACGGCGGTGATGGCGGTGAGCGGAGTCCGCAGCTCGTGCGACATGTCGGCGACGAACCGGCGCGAGGCGTCGTCCCGGGCGGCCATGTCGGCGACCCGCTTCTCCAGCGCCTCGGCGGTCTGGTTGAACGTCCTTGCCAGCTCGGCGAGTTCATCGGTACCGGAGACCCTGAGCCGGGTGTCCAGCTTGCCCTCGCCCAGTCGGCGCGCGGCGATGCCGAGCCGGTGCACGGGCTTGAGGACGGTCGTCGCGGCGGCCTGCGCGAGCAGCGCGGAACCGATCAGCGCGAGCCCGGTGGCGATACCCAGCGACCAGGCAAGGGAGTTGAGGTCCTTCGCCTCCGGCTCAAGAGACTTGAGCATGTAGCCGGTCGGACCGCCGCCGATCATCCGCGTACCGGCCACCAGATACGGCGTGCCGTGCTCGGTGACCCGCTGCCAGTACAGGTGGTACGGCTCCTTGTTGCCGCCCGCGGACACCGACTGCTGCTTGTTCACCGCCGTACGCAGGGACTTGGGCACGTCCTCCAGCGAAAAGCCGTTCAGGCCGCCCGAGTTGCCGTAGACCGTCTTGGCGTCCGTGTCCTCGGCGACCAGCAGGACGCTGAAGCGCTGGCTGCTGTTGGCCATCTGGCCCGCCGTGCGCATCAGTTCGTCCTGCGTGGGGTGCACGGGCAGGGCGCCGGCGCGGTTCTGCATCTCCTGGCGGAAGTCGCGCAGGACGGCGTCCTGGGCGCGGGTGAGGACGGCCTCCCGGTTGAGCCAGTAGGCGATGCCGGACGCGGAGACGGCGGCCGTCAGCGCGACCAGCCCGAACACGACCACCAGCCGCAGCCGCAGGCTGGTGAACCGCAGCCGCCACAGGACTCCCTTACGGCCCGGGCGCCAGCCGCGGATCCCCCCTGGTGCGTCGGTCACTGAGGCGAGTCCAGGCGGTAGCCGACGCCGCGCACGGTACGGATGAGCGTCGGGGACGACGGGATGTCCTCGACCTTGGCACGCAGCCGCTGGACACAGGCGTCCACCAGCCGCGAGTCACCGAGATAGTCGTGCTCCCACACCAGGCGCAGCAACTGCTGCCGGGACAGGGCCTGTCCGGGCCGCCGGCTCAGTTCGAGCAGCAACCGCAGCTCGGTGGGCGTGAGTTGGAGGTCCTCGCCGTTCTTCGTGACGGTCATCGCGGCCCGGTCGATGACCAGCGAACCGAACGAGGCCGCGTCGTTGGCCTCCCGCTCCCCGCGCCGCAGCACGGCCCGGATACGGGCGTCCAGCACGCGCCCCTGCACGGGTTTGACCACGTAGTCGTCGGCGCCGGACTCCAGTCCGACGACGATGTCGATGTCGTCGCTGCGCGCGGTGAGCAGAATGATCGGCAGCTGGTCCGTGCGCCGGATACGACGGCACACCTCGAAACCGTCGATGCCGGGCAGCATCACATCCAGCACGATCAGGTCCGGCCGCTGCTCACGCAACAGCTTCAGACCGTCCTCGCCGCTGGCAGCGGTGGCTACCCGGTGTCCCTGGCGCGTCAGCGAGAGCTCCAGGGCCGTCCGGATGGCGTCGTCGTCCTCGATCAGCAACAGGGAAGGCACGGGGCTCATTCTGGCCCATGTGGGGGTGGGGTTTCGACACCTGTACGGGTACGTCCCCGCAGCGGGTCCGCGGACGTCCCCGTAGCGCCCCATTCTGTGACCGGACTGTCCGTTTTCTGAGGGCAGCCGCAGAGACCCACCCCTGTGACAGGTCTGTGACAGTCGGCGGACACGTCCATGAAGTGACCCCGGCAGGATTTTCGGCACGGGCAAGGAACCACGAGGAACCGAGCCGGAAGATCCGAACACCGGGCAAGTCCACTACGGGGGGCGCGAGATGAACACGCTGCACAGCACCAGCAACAACGCAGTCATCACGCGTCTGCACGACGTGACCCGGGGTTCAGAGAAGTCCGGTGCCGTGAGCGGGCGGGGGTGCGTTCGCGGTGCCGGGCGTCAGCACACCGGTTACATGACGGTGGTTGACGCACACACGGGGGAAGCGCACGGGGGAAGCGCGTACAGGGAGGACACGGGGGAGCGTCGCTCGCTGTCGGAGGCGGAGTTCACCGCCTACGTCCAGGAGCGCCGCGCCTCCCTGTACGCCACCGCGTACCACCTGACCGGCGACCGCTTCGAGGCCGAGGACCTGCTGCAGAGCGCGCTGTTCTCGACGTACAAGGCGTGGGACCGGATCAGCGACAAGGCGGCGGTCGGGGGCTACCTCCGCCGCACCATGACGAACCTGCACATCAGCGCGTGGCGCCGCCGCAAGCTGAACGAGTACCCGACCGAGGAACTGCCGGAGACGCCCGGCGACACGGACGCGATGCGCGGCACCGAACTGCGCGCGGTCCTGTGGCAGGCGCTGTCCCGGCTGCCCGAACTCCAGCGCACCATGCTGGTCCTCCGTTACTACGAGGGCCGCACGGACCCGGAGATCGCGGAGATCCTCGACATCAGTGTCGGCACGGTGAAGTCCAGCATCTGGCGGTCGCTCCGCCGTATGCGCGAGGACGAGGTCCTCAGCTTCGGCCGTGACGAGGAGGACGCCTTCGGGGAGCTGGTCGCCTGAGGGTTCGGGGGGAAAGTAGGTAACACGGGGGATGGTCCGGGGGGACCGCGGGGGATCGGTACCGGGGGGTGCCGACGGGGTCAGAGGGACCATGGGGGGAACAGCACGGGGGAAGCACCACGGGGGAACGGGAGAGCGGGACTGGAGGGCCGGGGGGTCCGTCCAGTCCCGCTTTTTCGTGCCTGCCGTCAGGTGGTGGGCGTGGGTGCGGGAGTCGCCGCCGGGCGCCTGCCCACCGCCGCCGCGGCCAGCCGGCCCAGCGCCTCGTCCTTGTCGCAGGCGTACGCGCCGAGGGTCGTCTGCCGGGCCACGATCGAGCGCTCCAGCCGCATCAGCCGCCAGCCGCGCCGCAACAGGAACGGCACGGACTTACGGCCCTCCCGGAGATCCCGCAGGAAACGGCGCCGGAACGTCCGCACCGGACCCCGGCTCAGGCACAGCGCGTCCGCGAGGACACCGAGCTCCTGGCAGCGGGTGATGACCTCGGCGGCGAAGATGCCCTCCGCTATGAACAGCGGGGTCCGGCCCACGTCGACCGCCTCCGTGCCCGTACGGGCGCTGAGCGAGATGTCGTAGACCGGCACGTCCGTACGGCCCGTGCGGCACAGTTCGACGATCGCGGTGACCGCGACCTCCGCGTCCCAGGACTCGGGGTGGTCCCAGTCGATGTCCGAACTCCCCGCCACCAGTGGCAGCGTCGGGTCGTCGCCCTCTTTGTAGAAGTCGTCGAGCCGCAGCACGGGCAGACCGGACCGGGCGGAGACGAGGGACTTGCCGGAACCCGAGGGACCGCACAGCAGCACGACACGGGCCGGTGACGGCGAAAGGATGCTCACGGGACACCAGTTTGACGTATTCCGTACGTCCTGCCGACCCCGCGGGTCGGCATTGGAACGCGCATCACACGTCAACTACCCTTCGTGCTGACCTGATTACCCTGCGCACCAGAAGGTGGCACCAGCAATGGCACGACACACGTCCCCCCAGCATCCGACCGCCCAGCGCGCCCTGGTCGCCCTCGCGACCGCCGGAGTCGCCCTGGGCGCGGGCGCGGCGACGGCCGCCGCGGACACCGCGCCGGTCGTCGACGTGATGCGGACGCGGCCGACCACGCTCGGCAAGGTCGATCCCGCGGCGGGGCTCGGCGCTTTGACCGGCACGGTCGGCTATGTGACTGGTCCTGTTGCCGGTCTCAAGCCGAATCCGCTGGCGGGTACGGGAGTTGACCCGCTCGACAATGGGGTTGCGACCCAGCTCGCGGACTTTCAACCGTTGGCCTCGCGGGCGTTGACGGGTCCGGTGGCGGAGGCGCAGTCGATCGGGAGCATGCCGGTGGTCGGGCAGGTGACGGGTCTGTTGGGGGGCTGAGCGATTGCGGGGGAGGGGCGGGGGACTCCGGTCTCGTTGCCGGGTGCTGGTCCGTTGTGGCTGGTCGCGCAGTTCCCCGCGCCCCTGAAGGCTCGGCCTTCGGCCTGCCTAGTACGAGGAGCCGCCTGCTCCCAGCGAACCCGTCGGGTGCCAGACCGTCTTCGTTTCCAAGAAGGCTGTCAGGCGGTCGGTGCCGGGAGTCTCCGCGTAATCCACAGGCTGTGGACGGAGGACTCGCTTGAGGTTGTCGGCCGCCGCGATCTCCAGTTCCTTCGCCAGTACGTCGTCGTCCGCGCCCGCGAGGTCGATCGCGTTGACGTCCTGGTGGGCGGCGAGGGGGGCCGCGATCTCCGCCGTCCTGCCGGAGAGGATGTTGACGACACCGCCGGGCAGGTCGGAGGTGGCCAGGACCTCGCCCAACGACAGTGCGGGGAGCGGGGAGTTCTCGCTCGCGATGACGACGGCCGTGTTGCCGGTCGCGATCACCGGGGCGACCACCGAGATCAGCCCGAGGAACGACGACTTCTGGGGGGCCAGGACGGTGACCACTCCCGTCGGCTCGGGGGAGGAGAGGTTGAAGTACGGGCCCGCCACCGGGTTCGCGCCGCCGACCACCTGGGCGATCTTGTCGGTCCAGCCCGCGTACCAGACCCAGCGGTCGATCGCCGCGTCGACTACGGCGGCGGCCTTCGACTTCGACAGGCCCTCCGCGTCGGCCACTTCGCGGACGAACTGGTCCTTGCGGCCCTCCAGCATCTCGGCGATGCGGTAGAGGATCTGGCCCCGGTTGTAGGCCGTGGCGCCGGACCAGCCGCCGAACGCCTTGCGGGCCGCCACGACCGCGTCACGGGCGTCCTTGCGGGAGGACTGCGGCGCGTTCGCGAGCCACTTGCCCTTTGAGTCGGTCACCTCGTACACCCGGCCGCTCTCGCTACGGGGGAACTTGCCCCCGACGTACAGCTTGTAGGTCTTGAAGACGCTCAGACGGTTCTGCTCAGACATCGAGGTACGCCTCCAGGCCGTGGCGACCGCCCTCGCGGCCGAAGCCCGACTCCTTGTAGCCGCCGAACGGCGAGGTCGGGTCGAACTTGTTGAACGTGTTGGACCAGATGACGCCCGCGCGCAGCTTGCTCGCGACGGCGAGGATGCGGGAACCCTTCTCCGTCCAGATGCCGGCGGAGAGGCCGTACTGGCTGTTGTTGGCCTTCGCCACCGCCTCCTCGGGCGTGCGGAAGGTCAGCACCGACAGCACCGGGCCGAAGATCTCGTCGCGGGCGATGGTGTGCGCCTGGGTGACGTTCGTGAAGAGCGTCGGGGCGAACCAGTAGCCGGAGGACGGGAGTTCACACTCCGGGGACCAGCGCTCGGCGCCCTCCGCCTCGCCCTGCTCGACGAGCGTGGTGATCCGGGAGAGCTGCTCGGCGGAGTTGATCGCGCCGATGTCGGTGTTCTTGTCGAGCGGGTCGCCGAGGCGGAGGGTGGAGAGCCTGCGCTTCAGCGAGTCCATCAACTCGTCCTGGATCGACTCCTGTACGAGAAGTCGGCTGCCCGCGCAGCACACTTGGCCCTGGTTGAAGAAGATGCCGGTGACGATGCCCTCGACGGCCTGGTCGATGGGGGCGTCGTCGAAGACGATGTTCGCGCCCTTGCCGCCGAGTTCGAGGGTGACCTTCTTGGTCGTGCCGGCCACCTGGCGCGCGATCGCCTTGCCGACGGCCGTGGAGCCGGTGAACGCGACCTTGTCGACGTCCGGGTGCGCGACGAGCGCGGCGCCCGAATCGCCGTATCCCGGAAGGATGTTGACGACACCCTTGGGGAGGCCGGCCTGGCGGCAGATGTCCGCGAAGAAGAGCGCCGAGAGAGGGGTCGTCTCGGCGGGCTTCAGTACGACCGTGTTGCCGGTCGCGAGGGCCGGGGCGATCTTCCAGGCCAGCATCAGGAGGGGGAAGTTCCAGGGGATGACCTGGCCCGCGACACCGAGGGGCTGGGGGTTCGACCCGAAGCCGGCGTGGTCCAGCTTGTCGGCCCAGCCCGCGTAGTAGAAGAAGTGCGCGGCGACCAGGGGGAGGTCGGCGTCCCTCGTCTCCTTGATGGGCTTGCCGTTGTCCAGGGTTTCCAGGACGGCCAGTTCGCGGCTGCGCTCCTGGATGATCCGGGCGATGCGGAACAGGTACTTCGCGCGCTCGGAGCCGGGCAGTGCCGACCACTTCTCGAAGGCCCTGCGGGCGGCCTTCACCGCGCGGTCGACGTCCGCCTCGCCCGCCTGGGCGATCTCGGAGAGGACCTCTTCGGTGGAGGGGGAGACGGTCTTGAAGACCTTGCCCTCGGCCGCCTCGGTGAACTCGCCGTCGATGAACAGGCCGTAGGAGGGCGCGATGTCGACGACCGAGCGGGACTCGGGCGCCGGTGCGTACTCAAAGGCGGATACGGATGCGGATGCAGATGTGGATGCAGATGTGGATGCCATGTGGGATCAGTCCACCGTCACGTAGTCGGGGCCGGAGTAGCGGCCGGTGGCCAGCTTCTGACGCTGCATCAGCAGGTCGTTCAGGAGCGAGGACGCGCCGAAGCGGAACCAGTGGTTGTCCAGCCAGTCCTCGCCCGCCGTCTCGTTGACGATGACCAGGAACTTGATCGCGTCCTTGGAGGTACGGATACCGCCCGCGGGCTTCACCCCGACCTGGATGCCGGTCTGCGCGCGGAAGTCACGCACCGCCTCCAGCATCAACAGGGTGTTCGCGGGCGTCGCGTTGACGGCGACCTTGCCCGTCGACGTCTTGATGAAGTCCGCGCCGGCCAGCATGCCGAGCCAGCTCGCGCGGCGGATGTTGTCGTACGTCGACAGCTCGCCGGTCTCGAAGATGACCTTGAGGCGAGCCGCTCCGGACGCCTCCTTCACGGCGACGATCTCGTCGTAGACCTTCATGTAGTGGCCCGCGAGGAACGCCCCGCGGTCGATGACCATGTCGATCTCGTCGGCGCCCGCGGCGACCGCGTCGCGCACGTCGGCCAGCTTCACGGCGAGCGCGGCACGGCCTGCCGGGAAGGCGGTGGCGACGGAGGCGACCTTCACGGAGGAACCGGCGACGGCCTCCTTCGCGGAGGCCACCATGTCGGGATAGACACAGACGGCCGCGGTCGAGGGACTCGTCCGGTCGGTCGGGTCGGGGCGGACCGCCTTGGCGCCGAGCGCCCGGACCTTGCCCGGGGTGTCCGCGCCTTCCAGCGTCGTCAGGTCGACCATCGAGATGGCGAGGTCGATGGCGTACGCCTTCGCGGTGGTCTTGATGGAACGGGTCCCGAGCGAGGCGGCGCGCGCCTCCAGGCCGACCGCGTCGACGCCGGGCAGCCCGTGGAGGAAACGGCGCAGCGTACTGTCCGACGCCGTTACCTCGCCGAGTGCGTATGCAGCAGGTGCAGTGGTGGGCATGGTCACCACCCGAGCATATCTACGCGCGTAGCGGCTGTATAGCCCGGGGCTCATCTTGGAGCACCGGTGAGCGACACCCACCGGGGCGCGAGGCTGTATCTATATGCGGCTCCGCCGCGTGGGCGCGACCAGCCCCACAGGGAACCGGCACTCGCAGACGAAGAGGTCCCCCACGGCGAGTAGGCGCACCTCTGAGGCAGAATCGGCACCATGACGACCCCGCAAGCCGAGCCCAAAGACCGCGACCGCACCTATCGATCGTCCGCGGGCATCGTCGGCGGTGTGCTCCTCCTGGCCATCGTCGGCTGGCTCGGTATCGACGCCCTGTTCACCGGCCACGGCCGCTCCCCGTGGCTCGCCCTCGCCGGCCTGATCCTCGCCGTCCCGCTGATCGTCGCGTTCACCCTGCGCCCGGCGGTGTACGCCGGCCCGGACCGCCTCCGGATCCGCAACCCGTTCAGGATCGTCGTCCTGCCCTGGGCCGAGGTCGCCACCCTGCGCTCCGGCTACTCGAACGAGGTCCTCACGAACACGGGCGCCAAGTTCCAGCTGTGGGCGGTCCCGGTCTCGCTGCGCGCCCGCAAGAAGGCCGCGCGGCGCGAGGCACGGGCCATGACGGAGGCGACCGGCGACCGGCGCGGTAGCAGGCCGGGGCTGCTCGGCTCCGGCGGCGGCCGGATGGGCACGTTCGGCGGCGGTGCCGTACAGGGTGGGCCCACGCGCGCGGAGTCCGACCAGATCATGACCGATCTGCGCGAGCTGCTGGAGAGCCGGGGGCAGCACGAGTCGGCGCAGGGCGAGGTCACCGTGCGCTGGGCGTACGAGGTGATCGCGCCGGCGCTCGCGGGTGCCGTAGTGCTGGCGATCCTGCTGGCGACGGGCTGACCGCACCGCACCGCGCCGCCCGCACCCACACCTCTTCTCCACCCACACACCTCTGGGATGTCATGACCACGAACGTCCAGGAGCCCCCACCGCTGCCCGTTTCCGCGATACCCGACGGATGCGTGGCCTGGAGCGGGGAGCACGCGCGCGTGTGGGCCGACGCGGCGGTGCCGTGGTGGGTGCCGGTCCGGCCCCGGCGATGGTCCCTCGAACTGGCCCTCTGGTGTGCCCTGTTGGTCGTCCCCGCTGTGCTGACGACAACAGATCTGCCCCCGGAGCTGATCGCGCTGCTGCCGCTCCAGGTCGTGTGGTGGCTGTGGCGCCCGGAGCTCGTACGACTCTCCGCCCCTGTCCTGGTCGTGCTGGTGGCGGTCCGCTGGACCGAGCTGTCGTGGCCGGTCCGGGTGTGCGCCGCCCTGCTGGTCCTGGCCTCCGTGACGGCCACTGAACTACGGGCACGCGCGCGTACCCGCCAGCGGCGGAGCGTCCTGGCGGCGGCCGACGGGGTCACCGCCCCGCTGCCGGACGCCGACGGTCCGGTACGGCGCGGCGGGCTGTTCCTCCGGTTCGGGGCCGTGGTGGCCGTACCCGGTGTCGTCCTGCTCGCCACCTCGGGTCTGTGGGCGGACCACCGCCGGGAGGCGGTCGCGATCGGCCTGTTCCTGGCCGGGCTGGCCCTCACCCTGCTCCTCTCCGGAGCCCTCGGCCGCCACCGCGCGACCGCCCTGCGCAAGGCACCCGCGCCCGTCCTGCGCGTTCTCGTCGGCAAGGACGACCACGAGGACGCCGTGGTCTACGCGACGGACGACACGACGGCGCTACGGCCCCTGTTCACGGTCGCGATGAGGTCGACAGCCGAGGACGAGGGCGACGACAAAGACAAGGGCGACGACAAAGACAAGGACGACGCCCTGGACGCGGCGGAGCTGGAGGAACTCCTCGACGCGGCGTCCGCGACCGGCGAGCGCACCCCCCTGCGCGAGGCCGTCCTCTACGGCACCCCCGCCGACGGCGCCGAGATCCTGCTGGTCGGCGCGCCGGAGGAGCCCGGCGAGCCGCCGGTGACGGAGTGGTCGACCGGGCCCGTACGACCGCTGGCGGGAGGCGCCGCGCGGCGCCGGACCGCCCGGGAGGCGCGGGCGGAGGCCCGGGCCGCGCGGAACAAGGCGCGGGACGAGGAGCTGGCCGCGACCGTGCGGGCGGGGACCACCGTGGTGCCGGTACGGCGCTGGCGGGCGGGGCCGGTGGACTGGCTGGCGGGCTTCCTGACGGTGCTGTGGTGCACGGGGTATTTCCTGCTGGGCATCGACAACAGCCTCTGGTTCCGAGGCCTGCTGCTCCTCTTCGGCCTGATGTGTGCCGTCCGTGTCCCCGTGAAACTGCGCTGGCGCATCACCGCCGACCGCACCGGCGTCTGGCTGAACCGGCTGCGCGCCCCGCGTCATATCCCCTGGGACGATCTCCGCGCGGCCCGCCGGGACTCCTTCGAACTCCGGCTGCGCGTGGGCGACGGTGACAACTGGGCGGTGGCCGCGCCCCGTTGGCCCTGGCTGCAACGCAGGCGCGGACTGATCCACCCCTACGACGCCCTCGCCGCCGAACTCTCCGCGATGATCGCCGACCCCGCCCTGCGCCCCACCGGCGAGAGCGAGGAGAAGGAGCGCGGGCGCCCGCTGTTGCCGTTCGCCGCGGTCCTCGGTATCGCCTGGATCGCTCTGCTCGTCACCCGGTGGCTGTCCTGACCGTGGTTGCGCGGCGGTGCCAAGGTCACGACGGCGGCCCGCCGGGGAGCATACGGAAGTCCAACTCCCGTTGAATCAGGGCGTATTCAGGCGAGAGTTGCAGATGCCGACCGCTCAGATACCAACCGCTCAGATACCGGCCGCCGCCGACAGGTCCCGCTTGATCGTCGCGAGGGTCTCGGCGGCCCGGGCGCGGGCCGCCGGGAGGTCGGCGTGCGCGGCGACCGGGACCACGACCTCCAGATAGCACTTCAGTTTGGGCTCGGTGCCGCTGGGCCGGACGATGACCCGGGCACCGTCGAGCGTGTAGCGCAGTCCGTCCGTGGGCGGGAGGGTCTCGGTCCCCTCGGTGAGATCCTCGGCCTTGGTAACAGCCAGTCCCGCGAGGTGAGTCGGTGGCCGCTCGCGCAACCGCCGCATGGCGTCGGCGATGACGGACAGCTCCTCGACCCGCACCGACAGCTGATCGGTGGCGTGCAGACCGTGCTCCACGGCGAGATCGTCGAGGAGGTCGAGCAGATCGCGCCCCTCCGCCTTCAGCTCGGACGCCAGCTCGGTGATGAGGAGGGCGGCGGTGATGCCGTCCTTGTCCCGCACACCGTCGGGGTCGACGCAGTAGCCGAGGGCCTCCTCATAGCCGTAGCGAAGCCCCTCCACCCGGGCGATCCACTTGAAGCCGGTGAGGGTCTCCTCGTAGGGCAGGCCCGCCTTCTCGGCGATACGGCCGAGGAGGGACGAGGAGACGATCGACTCGGCGAAGGTGCCCCGGGCGCCGCGCCGCACGAGGTGCGCGGCGAGCAGCGAGCCGACCTCGTCGCCGCGCAGCATGCGCCAACCACCGTTCTGCGTACGGTCTTTCACGGCCGCGGCGCAGCGGTCGGCGTCCGGGTCGTTGGCGATGATCAGGTCCGGGTCCGTGGCGCGTGCCCGGGCGAAGGCGAGGTCCATCGCGCCGGGCTCCTCCGGGTTGGGGAACGCGACGGTCGGGAAGTCCGGGTCGGGCTCCGCCTGTTCGGCGACGAGCACGGGTTCGGGGAACCCGGCGCGGGCGAACGCGGCCAGCAGCACGTCCTTGCCGACGCCGTGCATCGCCGTGTAGACGGTGCGGGCGGTGCGGGGGGAGCCGGGGGAGAGGACGGCGTCCGTGCGGGCGAGGTAGGCGTCCAGGACGGCGTCGTCGAGGGTCTCCCACCCGTCCTCCGGGCGGGGCACGTCGTGCAGGGAGTCGATCGCGTCGATCTCGGCGGCGATCTCCGCGTCGGCCGGGGGCACGATCTGGGAGCCGTCGCCGAGGTAGACCTTGTAGCCGTTGTCCCGGGGCGGGTTGTGGCTGGCGGTGACCTCCACGCCGGCGATCGCGCCCAAGTGCCGTATGGCGAAGGAGAGTACGGGGGTGGGAAGGGGGCGGGGCAGCACGGCGGCCCTGAGCCCCGCGCCCACCATCACGGCGGCGGTGTCGCGGGCGAAGTCGGCGGACTTGTGCCGGGCGTCGTAGCCGATGACGACGACTCCGTCGGCCGCGCCGTTCTTCTTGAGATACGCGGCGAGTCCGGCGGCGGCCCGGATGACGACCGCGCGGTTCATCCGCATGGGCCCGGCGCCGAGTTCGCCCCGCAGGCCGGCGGTGCCGAACTGGAGCGTCCCGCGGAATCGGTCGGTGAGCTCGGCGACGTCCCCGGCTTCGATGAGCTTCCCCAGCTCCTCACGGGTGTCCGCGTCGGGGTCCTCGGCGAGCCAGGTCCTGGCCCGCGCGATGAGATCGTCGTCGTGCACGTCGGGGATACCTCTCGTGGGGTAAGCGGGTGGGTGGGAAACTTCCGGGGGTTCCAGGGGGCGGGAGCCCCTGGGCACGGCGCCTACAGCCGGCCGAGCACCTGGGACAGCAGCGACCCCATCTGCGTGGCGGAATCCCGGCCCGCCTGAAGAACCTCCTCGTGGTTCAGCGGCTCACCCGTCATCCCCGCGGCAAGGTTCGTCACCAGCGAGATACCCAGCACCTCCGCACCCGCCTCACGCGCGGCGATCGCTTCCAGCACCGTGGACATCCCCACCAGGTCCGCCCCGATCACCCGGGCCATCCGAATCTCCGCCGGAGTCTCATAGTGCGGCCCGGGGAACTGCGCGTACACACCCTCCTCCAACGCCGGGTCGATCTCCTTGCACAGGGCGCGCAGCCGAGGCGAGTACAGATCGGTCAGGTCCACGAAATTCGCGCCGACGATCGGGGACGTGGCCGTGAGGTTGATGTGGTCGCTGATCAGCACAGGCTGCCCGGGCCGCATGCCCTCGCGGAGCCCCCCGCAGCCATTGGTCAGCACGATGGTCTTGCAGCCCGCGGCGACGGCCGTACGAACTCCGTGCGCGACGGCGGCGACACCCCGCCCCTCGTAGTAGTGGGTACGGCCGAGAAAGACCAGCGCCCGCTTGTCACCGATGCCGTACGAGCGGATCCGCCCGCCGTGGCCCTCGACGGCCGGCGGCGGGAAGCCGGGCAGCTCGGTGACGGGGAAGTCGGCCGCGGGGACGCCGAGGGCGTCGACGGCCGGTCCCCAGCCGGAGCCCATCACAAGGGCGACGTCGTGGGTCTCGGCGCCCGTCAGTTCGCGCAGGCGCGTGGCGGCGGCGTCAGCGGCGGCATGGGGGTCGCCCTGGATGTCGTCCGGAAGAAGAGATGCGTTCACGCCGCTGAGCGTAGCCGGTCCGGGCCTACGCGCGTAGATGACAGAGCGCACGGGATGGCGATCGTTGTCTTGTCGTTTCCAACGAGACCTGTGACGGGCGTTATGTGTGGGAAACCCTCAGCCCAAGCCGGCTGAACCCTCAGCAGGGCCGTTTCCGCAGCTCCATCACATAGTCGTGCGGCGCGCCCGCGGACTCCGCTGCATCCGCCAGCTCCCCGAGATAACGAGCGGACGGCAGTCCCCCCTCGTACCCGTTCAGGACGTACACCCAAGCGGGTTCCTCGCCCTCCAGGGTGTGCACCCGGACCCGCATGCGCCGGTAGACGTCGAGGCCGACGCCCTCCCACCGGTCCATGGACTCCTCGTCGGGCGGCGCGATCTCGTACAGCGCGATGAAGACCTGGGAGCGCGGCGCCTCCACGATCGTCGCGAGCGCACCCTCCCAGCCCATGTGCTCGCCGCCGAAGGTCAGCCGCCACCCGTTCAGCCAGCCCGTGGCGCGCAACGGCGAGTGCGGGGCGCGGCGGGTCATCAGCCGCGCGTCGAGATTGCCGGCGTACGCGGCGTAGAGCGACATGCTTCGAGAGTACGGCAGCGAACCCACCCGCCACTCCCGTAACCGGGGGTACCGGAACCCACCGCCGGCAGCACCCCCGAGGCCCTCGCCGACGGCACCCCCGTCGCCCCCGGGCGGAAGCACCTTGAAGCGTGCGAGACAATGGGGTACGTGACTCGGATCGTGATCATCGGTGGCGGACCCGGCGGCTATGAAGCGGCGCTGGTGGCAGCGCAGCTCGGCGCGGAGGTGACCGTCGTCGACTGCGACGGTCTGGGCGGGGCGTCGGTGCTGACCGACTGCGTGCCGTCGAAGACCCTTATCGCGACGGCCGAGGTGATGACCACCTTCGACTCGTCGTACGAGGAACTCGGCATCATCGTCGCCGACGACACCCCACCCCTGGAGCAGGCCGCCAGGGTCGTGGGCGTGGACCTCGGCAAGGTGAACCGGCGGGTGAAGCGCCTCGCGCTCGCCCAGTCGCACGACATCACCGCGTCCGTGACCCGGGCCGGCGCCCGTGTCATGCGCGGCCGGGGCCGGCTCGACGGCATGCAGGGGATCGACGGTTCCCGCAAGGTCATCGTCAAGGCGGCCGACGGCACAGAGGAGACCCTCGTCGCGGACGCGGTGCTCATCGCGACCGGCGGCCACCCCCGCGAGCTGGACGACGCCCGCCCCGACGGCGAGCGCATCCTGAACTGGACCCAGGTCTACGACCTCACCGAACTCCCCGAAGAGCTGATCGTGGTCGGTTCCGGTGTCACCGGCGCCGAGTTCGCCGGCGCCTACCAGGCCCTCGGCTCCAAGGTCACCCTCGTCTCCTCCCGCGACCGCGTCCTGCCCGGCGAGGACCCGGACGCCGCCGCCGTACTCGAAGACGTCTTCCGGCGCCGCGGCATGAACGTCATGGCCCGCTCCCGCGCCCAGTCCGCCAAGCGCGTCGGCGACAAGGTCGAGGTCGTCCTCGCCGACGGCCGCGTCATCACCGGCTCGCACTGCCTGATGGCCGTCGGCGCCATCCCGAACTCCGCGGGCATGGGCCTGGAGGAGGCCGGCGTCCGGCTGCGCGACTCGGGCCACATCTGGACCGACAAGGTCTCGCGTACGACCGCTCCGGGCGTGTACGCGGCCGGTGACGTCACCGGCGTCTTCGCGCTCGCCTCGGTGGCCGCGATGCAGGGCCGGATCGCGATGTACCACTTCCTGGGCGACGCGGTGGCCCCGCTCAACCTGAAGACGGTCTCCTCGAACGTCTTCACCGACCCCGAGATCGCGACCGTCGGCTACAGCCAGGCCGACGTGGACGCGGGCAAGATCGACGCACGCGTGGTGAAGCTCCCCCTCCTCCGCAACCCGCGCGCGAAGATGCAGGGCATCCGGGACGGCTTCGTCAAGATCTTCTGCCGCCCCGGCACCGGCATCATCGTCGGCGGTGTGGTCGTGGCGCCCCGCGCCTCGGAACTGATCCACCCCATCTCGATCGCCGTCGACAACAACCTGACGGTCGAACAGATCGCGAACGCCTTCACCGTCTACCCGTCTCTTTCCGGCTCGATCGCCGAAGTCGCCCGGCAACTGCACACGCGGAAGGCGACGGGCGAAGTCTGACGCCGAAGTGGACTCCCCGCTGGTCACGGGGAGTTGGCGACCATTCGTACGGCATAGGCGGCGAGACTAGGCTCTATACCACTTCCCGTCCTGCTGTACGAACAACTTCCGTTATTCGGCGCAAACACCTGAAAGCAGACGGTCGTTGGGGTTACTGTCAGTTTCGTGTTCGCTGCAGAACGTCGCCAATTGATCCTCGAAATGGTGCGAGCGAATGGGGCTGTATCGCTCCGTGAGCTCGCCCGCGTCGTCCAGACCTCCGAAGTGACCGTACGGCGGGACGTGCGCGCACTGGAGGCAGAAGGACTCCTCGACCGCCGGCATGGCGGTGCGGTATTGCCGGGCGGGTTCACGCGGGAGTCCGGCTTTCCGCAGAAATCTCATCTCGCGACCGCCGAGAAGACGGCCATCGCCGATCTCGCCGCCAGCTTCGTCGAAGAGGGCGAGGCCATCGTGGTGGGGGCGGGAACCACGACCCAGGAGCTGGCCCGCCGGCTCGCCCGGGTACCCGGACTGACGGTCGTCACCAACTCCCTGTTGGTGGCCCAGGCGTTGGCCCATGCCAACCGCGTGGAGGTCGTGATGACCGGGGGCACCCTGCGCGGTTCCAACTACGCGCTGGTGGGCAGCGGGGCCGAGCAGTCCCTCCAGGGTCTGCGCGTCTCCCGGGCCTTCCTCTCCGGAAGCGGGCTCACCGCCGAGCGTGGCCTGTCCACGTCCAACATGCTCTCGGCGTCCGTCGACCGGGCCCTGGTCCAGGCGGCCGCCGAGGTCGTCGTCCTCGCCGACCACACCAAGCTCGGCACGGACACCATGTTCCAGACCGTGCCCACGGACGTGATCACCCGCCTCGTCACCGACGAGCCCCCGGGCCACGACGACCGCGCGGCCACGGAGTTGCAGGCGCTGGCCGACCAGGGGGTGCAGATCGCCGTGGCCGGCGGCGCATCGGGAAACCAGGGGGGTGAACAGGCCCCGCCTCGGGACCAACGCCGCCGGGACGTGCCCCTGCCGGCCCCGCGACGGGGTCAAGTGCCGGGTGGGGGGCCGGGGTTGAGGGCGGCGGGTGTCCTGGGCGGGGAGTCTCCTGAGCGGGAGCGTGCGGCGAGGGTGGCGGATTTGCGCAGGCGTTGATCGGGGGTTCGGTTTTCGAGTGCAGGCCGGTGAGGGCTGGTCGCGCCCACGCGGCGGAGCCGCATATCGATACAACCCCGCGCCCCTTAAACGCAGGTCGGCTGAAACGGCCCGTCTTTTTGGGGGCGCGGGGAACTGCGCGACCAGCCACGACGGCGCGGCAGACGAAGTACTACGGCTTCAACCCGCGCAACGTCAACGTCAGCAACCGATCCGCCAGTTCAGGGTCCCCCGGGTTCCCCTCCGCCGCGAGGGCAATCGCATGGGTCAGCTGAAGCAGGTCGCCGATCTCGACATCACCCCGCACATCACCGGCGGCCTGCGCTCGGCAGAGCAACGTACCCCCCGCCTCCTGGATGGGACTGCTGCACCGGGCCAGCGCAGACGTCTCGTCCTGGCCCGCCGCCATCAGCGCCCGGGCCAGCCCCCGGTACTCACCCGCGTGCGCCACCATCTCGCGCAACCAGCTCACCAGTGCCACACACGGCTGCGGCGCGGACTGCAACTCCCGTGAGCGCGCGAGGAGTTCACCCACCGCGTCCTCGAAGACCGCGCTCATCAGGGCCTGCCGGTTCGGGAAGTGGCGATACAACGTGCCGATCCCGACCCCCGCCCGCCGCGCCACGTCCTCCAGGGACGTGTCCGTACCGTGCGCCGCGAAGCACACCCGGGCCTCGGTAACCAGCCGCTCGTAGTTGCGCCGGGCGTCGGCACGCAGCCCCGCCGGCGGCCCGCCCGCGCTGGCCATGGGTCCCACCCGCCCTCCTCGGCGCGCTACGGCATTGTCCCGTCACATTACAGAGGTGCCCGGCGGACAGGCTGTCCCTGTCGGCCGGGCACCTCTGGACGTGCGGTCGGATCAGTCCTTGATCTCGCAGATCGCCGCGCCCGACGTGACGGACGCACCGACCTCCGCGCCGAGGCCCTTGACCGTCCCCGACTTGTGCGCGTTCAGGGGCTGTTCCATCTTCATCGCCTCGAGTACGACGATGAGGTCGCCCTCCTTGACCTCCTGGCCCTCCTCGACCGCGACCTTGACGATCGTGCCCTGCATCGGCGAGGCGAGGGTGTCGCCGGAGGCGACGGGGCCGGACTTCTTGGCCGCGCGGCGCTTCGGCTTGGCGCCCGCCGCGAGGCCCGTGCGGGCCAGCGACATGCCGAGCGAGACCGGGAGGGAGACCTCCAGGCGCTTGCCGCCGACCTCGACGACAATCGTCTCGCGGTCCGCGTCCTCGTCCGCCTCGGCGTCCGTGGGGGCCGCGAAGGGCTTGATCTCGTTGACGAACTCGGTCTCGATCCAGCGGGTGTGGACCGTGAACGGGTCCGCCGAGCCGGTGAGTTCGGGGGCGAACGCCGGGTCCCTCACCACCGCGCGGTGGAACGGGATCGCGGTCGCCATGCCCTCGACCTGGAACTCGTCGAGCGCCCGCGCCGCACGCTGGAGTGCCTGCTCGCGGGTCGCGCCGGTGACGATCAGCTTGGCCAGGAGCGAGTCCCAGGCCGGACCGATGACGCTGCCCGACTCGACACCGGCGTCCAGCCGGACACCCGGGCCCGACGGCGCCGCGAACGTGGTGACGGTGCCGGGCGCGGGCAGGAAGCCGCGGCCCGGGTCCTCGCCGTTGATGCGGAACTCGAAGGAGTGGCCGCGCAGTTCGGGGTCGCCGTAGCCGAGTTCCTCGCCGTCGGCGATGCGGAACATCTCGCGGACGAGGTCGATGCCGGCGACCTCCTCGGTGACCGGGTGCTCCACCTGGAGGCGGGTGTTGACCTCCAGGAAGGAGATCGTGCCGTCCTGGCCGACGAGGAACTCGACGGTCCCGGCGCCGACATAGCCGGCCTCCTTGAGGATCGCCTTCGAGGAGGCGTACAGCTCGGCGACCTGGGCGTCGGAGAGGAACGGCGCGGGCGCCTCCTCGACGAGCTTCTGGTGCCGGCGCTGGAGGGAGCAGTCACGCGTGGACACGACGACCACGTTGCCGTGGGAGTCGGCCAGGCACTGCGTCTCCACGTGCCGCGGCTTGTCGAGATACCGCTCGACGAAGCACTCGCCGCGACCGAAGGCGGCGACCGCCTCGCGCACCGCGGAGTCGTACAGCTCGGGAACCTCTTCGAGCGTGCGGGCCACCTTCAGACCGCGACCGCCGCCACCGAAGGCGGCCTTGATCGCGATGGGCAGCCCGTGCTGCTCGGCGAACGCCACGACCTCGTCCGAGCCCGACACCGGGTCCGGCGTACCGGCCACCAGCGGGGCACCGGCGCGCTGGGCGATGTGTCGGGCGGCGACCTTGTCACCGAGGTCCCGGATCGCCTGCGGCGGCGGCCCGATCCAGATCAGGTCCGCGTCGAGCACCGCCTGGGCGAACTCGGCGTTCTCCGACAGGAATCCGTAGCCGGGGTGGATGGCGTCGGCACCGGACTCGCGGGCCGCGGCCAGGACCTTGCCGATGTCCAGGTAGCTGCTCGCCGGTGTGTCACCGCCCAGGGCGAACGCCTCATCCGCGGCGCGGACATGCAGAGCGTCCCGGTCCGGGTCGGCGTATACGGCCACGCTCGCGATCCCGGCGTCCCGGCAGGCCCGGGCTACACGGACAGCGATTTCGCCACGATTGGCGATGAGCACCTTGCGCACGATTGAGGCTCCCTCCTTGAAACAAGCCGAGTTTAGGGACTGCCGACACGGCGCATCGACCCGTCCCCAATGGTGAGCTTGCCCACACGGAGCGTGATTCGAGGCTCGCTCGACCCGCGAAATCCCTTGTCGCACCTAGGTACGCAGGACTCCTCGTGGAAACCCTAGTCCCCCGATGTGGTCAAGGTCTCTGTGAGAGCGTGCCGCGCCCCACTCCGTTTCTTTGTGGAGTCCCTACGAATGGCCCAACGATTCTTTGCCCCCATCACAACCCTTGTCCCGGGGTTTACCCGTTAGTAGCGTTCGGGTTGTCTCGAACGGAAGTGGGTGGGGGCGGGTGGTCCGCAGACCGGTGGCATGGATCGTGGCGATCGTCCTCTTCGTGGAGGCGCTCGGGGTGGCCGCGCTGAACTGGTTCCTCGGGATCGTCGTCGACCGTCAGCAGATGTCGCTGGCCGGGCTCGACCCGGACGCGATGTCCGTCGGTTCGAAGGCGGGCGGCATCGTCTTCGGTCTCTACTTCGCCCTGTGCGGCGTGGTCGCCCTGCTCGTCGCCCTGCGCGACCGGGCCCCGGCCGGCTTCGGCCGCATCCTGCTGATCAGCGTGGCCGTGGTGCACGCCCTGCTGGGCGCCTTCGCGTGGGGCCTGGTGGGCCCGGGAGCGTTCGCGTTCATGGTGGTGGTCCTCGGCCTGGTCGTCCTGCTCCTGATGACCTACGACCGCCTGGAGGGCCCTTCCGGGCAGAGCCCCGAGCCACCGCCCGGCAAGGACCCAGCACCGGCCCTCCCGCCGGCCGCCCCCAGCCCCTCCTGATCACCCGGCAGAGGTCACCCGTCAGAGGTCACCCCTCCGAGGTCGTCCTTCTGAAGTCATCCTTCTGAGGGTGTCCACAACTCCGTGATGCCGACGCCCAGTTGGGCCAGCAGTCGGCGAACGAGCGGCAGGCTGATGCCGATCACGTTGCCGTGGTCGCCGTCGATGCCCTCGATGAACGGCGCCGAACGGCCGTCGAGGGTGAACGCCCCGGCGACGTAAAGGGGTTCGCCCGTGGCGACGTACGCGGCGACCTCGGCGTCGGTCGGTTCGCCGAAGCGGACGACGGTGGACGCGGTCGCCGAGACGTACCGGCCGCTCGTCGTGTCGTAGACGCAGTGGCCGGTCCGGAGCGTGCCGGCCCGGCCGCGCATCGCCTTCCAGCGGGCGGTGGCCTCCTCGGCGTCGGCGGGCTTGCCGAGGGCTTCGCCGTCCAGGTCGAGCACGGAGTCGCAGCCGATCACCAACGCGCCCTTGACCTCTGGCTTCGCGGCGACGACGGAGGCCTTGGCCTCGGCGAGGGCGAGGGCGAGTTCGGCCGGGGTGGGGGCGCTGACGGCGTCCTCGTCCACGCCGCTCACGATCACCTCGGGGTCCAGGCCGGCCTGGCGCAGCAGGCCCAGGCGGGCGGGGGACTGGGAGGCGAGCACGAGGCGGCGGCGCGGGTGAGCTGTCATGCGGTCAGGGTATCGGCGTGGTCCTGGGCGTTCACGTCAGGCCGATCACGATCATCGCCAGGACCATCGCGAGTGCCATGAGGATGCCGAGCCGCCGCAACATGACCTGCATCTCCCGCATTTCCTCGGGAGGCTCGTTGTCGGGGTCGGACCACAGCATGCCACCAGCGTGGGGCTTGGCGGAGGGCGGCGCCTGAGTACGGGTACTTAAATTCGTGCCCGGAATTGTTCCTCTGTGCGCCGCTCCCCGCGCCCCTGAAGAACAACCCTAGCCCGGCCAGAAGGTGCGGGTCCACGCACTCGGGCTCGGGTGGGGCAGCCTCGCGCTCGCGATGCGGGACGGGTCGGACCACGCGTCGCGTTGCCTCGGTGCGCCGGGCGGGGTTGTCGTCGCCGCCGCGGCGCGGGCCCTGACCACTGCCAGGGCGGCGGCCAGCTCCTCCGGGGTCGGGTTGCCCCGGACTACCTTGATCGTCACAGCGGCTCCTCTAGAGGGGGATGTTGCCGTGCTTCTTGGGGGGCAACGACTCGCGCTTGGTGCGGAGTTGGCGTAGGCCCCGGACCACGTGGCGGCGGGTGTCGGAGGGGAGGATCACCGCGTCGATGTAGCCGCGTTCGGCCGCGATGTACGGGTTGAGGAGGGCGTCCTCGTACTCCTGGATGAGGCGGGCCCGGGTCGCGTCCAGGTTGCCGGCCGCCTCCGCCTCGGCGATCGTGCGGCGGTGCAGGATGTTGACCGCGCCCTGGGCGCCCATGACGGCGATCTGGGCGGTCGGCCAGGCGAGGTTGAGGTCGGCGCCCAGGTGCTTGGAACCCATGACGTCGTAGGCGCCGCCGAAGGCCTTGCGGGTGATGACCGTGATGAGCGGGACCGTCGCCTCCGCGTACGCGTAGATCAGCTTCGCGCCCCGGCGGATGATGCCGTAGTGCTCCTGGTCGACGCCCGGGAGGAAGCCGGGGACGTCCACGAAGGTGATGACCGGGACGTTGAACGCGTCGCAGGTGCGGACGAAGCGGGCCGCCTTCTCGGACGCGTCGATGTCCAGGCAACCCGCGAACTGCATGGGTTGATTGGCGACGATGCCCACCGGTCGGCCCTCCACCCGGCCGAAACCGGTGAGGATGTTCGGCGCGAACAGCGCCTGCGTCTCGAAGAACTCGGCGTCGTCCAGGACGTGTTCGATCACCGTGTGCATGTCGTACGGCTGGTTCGCGCTGTCCGGGACCAGGGTGTCCAGCTCGCGGTCCTCGTCCGTGAGGCTGAGGTCCGCCTCCTCCGGGAACACCGGGGGTTCGCTGAGATTGTTGGACGGGAGGTACGACAGCAACTGCTTGACGTATTCGATCGCGTCCTTCTCGTCGCCCGCCATGTGATGGGCCACACCGGAGACCGCGTTGTGGGTGCGCGCCCCGCCCAGCTCCTCGAAGCCGACGTCCTCGCCGGTGACCGTCTTGATGACGTCAGGGCCGGTGATGAACATGTGCGAGGTCTGGTCGACCATCACCGTGAAGTCGGTGATCGCGGGGGAGTAGACGGCTCCGCCCGCGCACGGGCCCACGACGAGGGAGATCTGCGGGATCACCCCGCTCGCGTGCGTGTTGCGGCGGAAGATCTCGCCGTACGCGCCGAGCGAGGCCACGCCCTCCTGGATGCGGGCGCCGCCGGAGTCGTTGATGCCGATGACCGGACAGCCCGTCTTCAGCGCGAAGTCCATCACCTTGACGATCTTCTGGCCGTAGACCTCGCCCAGGGCGCCGCCGAACACCGTGAAGTCCTGCGAGAACACGGCGATCGGGCGGCCGTCGACCGTGCCGTAGCCGGAGACGACTCCGTCGCCGTAGGGGCGGTTCTTCTCCAGGCCGAAGTCCGTGGACCGGTGCCGGGTCAACTCGTCGAACTCGACGAAGGACCCCTCGTCGAGGAGCAGCTCGATCCGCTCACGGGCCGTCAACTTGCCCTTGGCGTGCTGTTTTTCGACCGCGCGTTCCGAGCCCGCGTGCGTCGCTTCCTGGATGCGGCGCTGAAGATCCGCGATCTTCCCGGCGGTTGTGTGGATGTCGATCTCTTGAGGCGCTTCCGGCTCGGACATCGGGATTGCGGCTCCCTGCCTGCTCAAAAGGGGGGACGGTTACTCATTCGTAGAGTAGTGGCGGGCCTACCGATCGGCAGTGCGGCGTACAACACACCTAGGGTGGCTTGCATGACGCCGCGAGATGCCTCAGACGACAGCAGCCGTTGGTCCGATCTGGAACGGCCGCCCCTCAACGCGGGCGCGCTGCGCCGCGGACTGGTGCGGGCGGGCGGGCTGTGGACCGGCGTGGAGGTCGTGCAGTCCACCGGGTCCACCAACTCCGACCTCGTCGCCCTGGCCGCCGCCGGCAAGGCGGCCGAGGGCACCGTCCTGGTCGCCGAGGAGCAGACCTCCGGGCGCGGGCGGCTCGACCGGCAGTGGTCGGCGCCGGCCCGCTCCGGTCTCTTCTTCTCCGTCCTGCTGGAGCCGAGCGACGTCCCCGTGGCCCGCTGGGGCTGGCTCCCGCTGCTGACCGGCGTCGCCGTCGCCACGGGCCTGTCCCGGGCGGCCGGCGTCGACACGGCACTCAAGTGGCCCAACGACCTCCTGGTCACTGTGGGTGGTGAAGAGCGCAAGGCCGGCGGCATCCTCGCCGAGCGCGCCGGTGACAGCGCTGTGATCGTCGGCGTCGGCATCAACGTCACCCTGCGCGAGGACGAGCTGCCCGTGCCCCAGGCGGCCTCCCTGGCCCTGGCCGGAGCCGTCACCACGGACCGAGATCCCCTCCTGCGGGCCGTTCTGCGGTCCCTGGAGCACTGGTACGACAAGTGGCGCGCGGCGGGCGGCGACCCGGCCGCCAGCGGCCTCCAGGAGACCTACGCGGCCGGCTGCTCGACGCTCGGCCGGGTCGTGCGGGCCGAACTGCCCGGGGACCGGTCGATCACCGGGGAGGCCGTGGCGATCGACGGGGACGGGCGGCTCGTCCTCGCCACGGAGGACGGCGTGCAGGAGCCCGTGGGGGCGGGCGACATCGTCCACCTGCGCCCCGCGTGACCCCGACCGCTCTTGTGGCGGCTCGGTCCGTGTGACTCAGGGAGTGAGCTGGCCCACACCTGCCGTAGCATTGGGCCCGGTCGATACCTGACCGTGGCAGATCGGAAGGGCAGCAGGCGTGACCGTCGACGACACGGGCTCCGGCGCGGACGCGGACGGCCGGGTAGCCCCCGATGCCGCCGAGCCCGGTGAGAACCCGCTCGCGCTGCGGCTCGAAGGGCTCATCCTCGGCGCCGAGCGCCGCTACACCCCCTTCCAGGCGGCCCGCACGGCCGGCGTCTCCATGGAGCTGGCGACGCGCTTCTGGCGCGCCATGGGCTTCGCCGACGTCGGCCAGGCCAAGGCGTTCACGGAGGCCGACGTCCTCGCGCTGCGCCGCCTGGCCGGTCTCGTCGAGGCGGGGCTGCTGAGCGAGGCGATGGCCGTGCAGGTGGCCCGCTCCACCGGGCAGACCACCGCCCGGCTGGCCGGCTGGCAGATGGACTCGTTCCTGGAGGGCCTGACCGAGCCGCCCGAGCCGGGCATGTCCCGCACCGAGGTGACGTACCCGATCATCGAGCTGCTGCTGCCCGAACTGGAGGAGTTCCTCGTCTACGTCTGGCGGCGCCAGCTCGCCGCCTCGGCCGGCCGGGTCGTGCAGGCGGGCGACGACGAGGAGATGGTCGACCGGCGGCTCGCGGTGGGCTTCGCCGACCTGGTCGGCTTCACGCGCCTGACCCGCCGCATGGAGGAGGAGGAACTCGGCGAACTCGTCGAGGCCTTCGAGACCACCGCCGCCGACCTGGTGGCCGCGCGCGGCGGCCGGCTCATCAAGACCCTCGGCGACGAGGTCCTCTTCTCGGCGGACGACGCCGGGGTCGCCGCCGAGATCGCGCTGCGCCTCATCGAGACGATGGCGGGCGACGAGACGATGCCCGAACTGCGCGTCGGCATCGCCTTCGGCACGGTGACGACCCGCATGGGCGACGTCTTCGGTACGACGGTCAACCTCGCCTCGCGGCTCACCTCGATAGCTCCCCGCGACGCCGTCCTCGTCGACAGCGCCTTCGCCGAGGAGCTCATCCGCAGCGGCGAGGCCCCCGCCTCCGAGGCGGAGGCCGCCGAAGCCGCGGCCACCGCCGAGAAGGAGGGCGAGGAGCCGCCGACGTACCGTTTCGCGCTCCAGCCGATGTGGCAGCGGCCGGTGCGCGGTCTCGGCGTGGTGGAACCTTGGCTGCTGACGGGGCGGGGCAGTACGTCAGCCCCGTGATCCGGCCGCACGGACCGCCTCCCTCGATCGGTCCCGGGTCGTGGCGGAGCCGCTCGGACGCGACGGCGTAGGGAGCGGCCCACCACTCGGGGACATGGCCGTCGCCGCAGCACACGTAACGCGTGCCGTCCGGCAGCTCCACCTCGGCGCTCTCCAACAGGCCGTGGGCCACTTTCACACGGAGTCCCCGCGTCAGGGGTGTCCGGGGCGGCCCTTCACGGCGTTCCCACGCAGAGCCCGATGATCGGCACGCACAGATTCGGCCGACTCGGCGCCGGGGCGGGGGAGTTGGGGGTCCGGCTCGGGGGCGGCGTGGGTGTCGGCTCCGGGGCAGTGCTTGTCGTGGGTGCGTGGGGGGCCGGTGCGGTGGTCGGTGCCTGGGGCTGTGGGGTGTCGGCCCCTGTCGTCGTCTCCGGGACGGTCGTGGCGGTCTCCGTCGCGTACGGAGTCGGTACGACGCCGGAGGTCGTCGTCGGGGTCGGGCTCGCGGTGCCCATAGTCGAGGTCGCCGAGGGGATCGCGGCCGGGTTCGCGCTGATGGTGGCGGCGGCGTTGGCCGGGCGGTCGGCGCTCCGGCTCGCCTCCGCGCTGGGCTCGGCCTCCGCCGTGCCCAGGCCGCCGACTCCCGACTCGGGCGCCAGTCGTACGAGGCTCAGCACACCGGCGGCCACGGCGAGGCCACCGACGGCGAGCAGGATCTTGCGGGGCCGGGGGCGGCGGTGCCGGCCCCGGGGGAGCGGCGGTGCTATGTCCGGGGTGTCCTCGGCCGGCTCCGCCTTCGTGGTCGTCGTCACGATCCCTCCCCTGTGGTGTGGCGGACGCACGTTATGCGCTTCTGCGGGCGGTGCGGCGGGAGTTGGGCGGGATGTCACCCGAACGGGGAAGGCCCGTGCGATGATCGGGGCGAGTTCTGTTAACCCGCGTTAACCAGGAGGCTGTCATGGGCGAGGAGCGGTTCGGGGAGTTCGTGCTGGTGCGGCGGCACGAGCATGTCGCGGAGCTCGTCCTGGACCGGCCCAAGGCCATGAACGCCGTCTCCACCGCGATGGCCGGGTCCATCGCCGCGGCCTGTGCGGCGCTGGCGGCCGACCGGGACGTACGCGTGACCGTGGTGACCTCCTCGCACGAGCGGGCGTTCTGCGTCGGCGCGGACCTGAAGGAGCGCAACTCCCTCACGGACGCGGAACTCGTACGGCAGCGGCCGGTCGCCCGGAGCGCGTACACGGGCGTCCTCGAACTTCCCATGCCGACGATCGCCGCCGTGCACGGCTTCGCCCTCGGTGGCGGCTTCGAACTCGCCCTGTCCTGCGACCTGATCGTGGCGGACGGTACGGCTGTGGTGGGCCTGCCGGAGGTGTCGGTGGGGGTGATTCCGGGGGGTGGGGGTACGCAGTTGCTGCCTCGGCGGGTGGGGGCTGCTCGGGCGGCCGAACTGATCTTCACGGCGCGGCGGTTGGAGGCGGCGGAGGCGGCGGGGCTGGGGCTGGTGGACGTCCTGGTGGAGACGGGTCGGGATCGTGAGGAGGCGTTGGCGCTGGGGGCGCGTATCGGCGCGAATTCGCCCGTCGGGCTGCGGGCGGCCAAGCGGGCGTTGCGGTTGGGGCAGGGGCTGGATCTGCGGGCCGGGCTTGAGGTCGAGGATGCGGCGTGGCGGTCGGTGGCCTTCTCCGGGGATCGGGCGGAGGGGGTGGCGGCGTTCAATGAGAAGCGGGCGCCGGTGTGGCCGGGGGAGTAGCGGAGTAGGAAGAGGGGGCTTGGGCTGTCTGCGGGTGCGGGTGCGGGTGCGGGTGCGTTGTGGCTGGTCGCGCCCGCGCGGCGGAGCCGCAGATGGCATGGCCCCGCGCCCCTAGGGGGTTCGGGTTGGCGGTGTTGGTGAGCGGGCCTGTGCCGGTCGCGGTGGCGCGGCGGAGCCGCAGGCGGTGTTGGCGATTGGGCCTGTATTGGGGTGCTCTGGAAGTACCCGTTCGCCCCACTGATATCCCCATATGTTCCTAATGTCCCTAGCCTGGAGTGATGGGTGAGGACAGGCGGCTGGCGGCCGTGGTGGAGCTGGCGCAGGGGATGGCGGCGGCGCACACCCCGCGGGAGTCCTGGCGGGCGGCGGCGCTCGGCGCGTGTCGGGCGCTGGACGGGAGTTTCGCGGCGCTGTCGGTGTGGGAGCGGGAGCTGGGCCGGCTGCGGGTCCTGGTCAACGTGGGGGAGCGGGCGGCGGGCGAGGAGGAGTTTCCGGACGGCGAGACCTATCCGGTGCACCAGTTCCCGGAGATCACCGAGTTCCTGCACGAGCGCTGGGCCGGCGGCGGCGAACCGAACGCCTGGGTCGAGACCGCCGAGGGCCCGGCCGCGGGCAGCCCCGGGTACTGCCACCAGCGCGTGGCGGCGCTACGGCGTCGTAGGCGCGGATGTTGTGTGGTCGCCCCGATCGTGCTGCACGGGCGGGCCTGGGGGGAGTTGTATGTGGCGCGGCCGGTCGGTGCGCCCGTCTTCGATCGGGGGGACGCCGATTTCGCCACCGTCCTGGCCTCCGTCGTGGCGGCGGGAATCGCGCAGACGGAGCGGCTGGAGGAGGCGCGGCGGTTGGCGTTCACGGACGCGCTGACCGGGCTCGCCAATCGTCGTGCGGTCGATGTGCGGCTCGACGAGGCGGTCGAGCGGCATCGGCGTGAGGGGGTCGTGGTCAGTCTGGTTGTGTGCGATCTGAACGGGCTCAAGCGCGTCAACGACACCCGGGGGCATGCGGTCGGTGACCGGCTGCTGGAACGCTTCGGGTCGGTGTTGTCGCTGTGCGGCGCGATGCTCCCGGGTGCGCTCGCCGCGCGGCTCGGCGGTGACGAGTTCTGTCTGCTCGCGGTCGGGCCGCCCGCTGATGAGGTGGTCGACGCGGCTACCGAACTCTGCCGCAGGGCCGCCGAGTTGGAGCTGGGCGAGGGTGTGGCGTGTGGGGTCGCGTCCACCGAGGATCCGATCGGGGCGGTACGGTCCGGGCGGCGGCTGTTCCGGCTCGCGGACGCGGCTCAGTACCGGGCGAAGGCACTGCGGGCGGACCGGCCGGTGGTCGCCGGACGCGACGGGCCGGATGATCCGGTGGTGCGGCTTGCCGACTCCCCGACGCCGGAGATGCCTGCGGAGCGGCGGCGGTTCCGGGGGCGGCGGGCGTGATGGGTGGGGCGCCCGGGGTGCGTTGTGGGTATCCGTCCTCGAAACGGCGCGGAATCGGTCACTCGGGAATGTGGCGGCGTTGACGCGCCAACCGCCGCGGGCGGCCCCTGACGCGGCACCTTGCCGCCGTACGCGAGTGGCGGGTCGTACGGCTCCTCGACTCCGGCGCGGTGACCTATCTGTAAGGGGCTCAGTGGGTATCCGGTAGTGACACTGCCGCATTCAATGCGTACGCTCCTGAATATGGATATGCACACTGTGGTGGTGGGGACGTCCGGGGTCACCGCGTCCGACGTTCTTGCCGTGGCGCGTGGAGGCGCCCGGATCGAGCTTTCGGGCGAGGCCGTCTCGGCGCTCGCCGCGGCGCGGGAGATCGTGGACGCGCTCGCGGCCAAGCCGGAGCCCGTGTACGGCGTGAGCACCGGGTTCGGGGCGTTGGCGTCCCGGCACATCAGCCCGGAACTGCGGGCCCAGTTGCAGCGCAACATCGTTCGTTCGCATGCGGCCGGGATGGGGCCCCGGGTGGAGCGGGAGGTCGTACGGGCCCTGATGTTCCTGCGGCTCAAGACCGTCTGCTCGGGGCACACCGGTGTGCGGCCCGAGGTCGCGCAGACCATGGCCGACGTGCTCAATGCCGGGATCACTCCCGTCGTCCACGAGTACGGCTCCCTCGGCTGCTCCGGTGACCTCGCCCCGCTCTCGCATTGCGCGCTCACGCTCATGGGCGAGGGGGACGCCGAGGGTCCTGACGGGGGCGTACGGCCCGCCGGTGAGCTGCTGGCGGAAGCGGGGATCGCGCCTGTCGAGCTGCGGGAGAAGGAGGGGCTCGCCCTTCTCAACGGGACCGACGGCATGCTCGGGATGCTGGTCATGGCCCTTGCCGATCTGGACATGCTCTACAAGTCCGCCGATGTGACTGCGGCGTTGAGCCTGGAGGCGCTGCTCGGGACCGACAAGGTGCTCGCGCCCGAGCTGCACGCCATCCGCCCACACCCGGGGCAGGGTGCCAGCGCCGCCAACATGCTTGCCGTGCTTGCCGGTTCGGAGCTCACCGGGCATCACCAGGACGGTGCGCCCCGCGTTCAGGACGCCTACTCCGTGCGGTGTGCTCCGCAGGTCGCGGGTGCGGGACGGGACACCATCGCGCACGCCCGGCTGGTTGCGGAACGGGAGTTGGCGTCCGCCGTCGACAACCCCGTTGTGCTGCCCGACGGTCGGGTCGAGTCCAACGGCAACTTCCATGGCGCGCCGGTGGCTTACGTCCTCGACTTCCTCGCCATCGCTGTCGCCGACCTCGGCTCGATCGCGGAACGCCGTACCGACCGGCTGCTCGACAAGAACCGTTCGCACGGGCTGCCGCCGTTCCTCGCGGACGACGCCGGTGTCGACTCCGGGCTGATGATCGCCCAGTACACCCAGGCCGCGCTGGTCAGCGAGATGAAGCGACTGGCCGTGCCGGCGTCCGCCGACTCGATCCCGTCCTCCGCGATGCAGGAGGACCACGTCTCGATGGGGTGGTCGGCCGCGCGCAAGCTGCGTACCGCCGTGGACAACCTGACCCGGATCATCGCCGTCGAGCTGTACGCGGCCACGCGCGCCGTGGAGTTGCGCGAGGGACTGGCGCCGGCGCCTGCCTCCCGTGCGGTCATCGACGCCGTACGGGCGGCGGGAGTCGAGGGTCCGGGGCCGGACCGGTTCCTGTCGCCCGACCTCGCCGCCGCGGACGCGTTCGTGCGCGGCGGGCATGTCGTCGAGGCCGTGGAGAAGGTCACCGGGCCGCTGCGGTAAGGCAGTTGGGGCCCGGTCATGGCAACGGCCGGGCCCCGTACGTCACTTCAGCTTGGCGGACTGCGCGTCGATCACGACGGACGGAATCGTGTAGGCCTTCTGCGACATCAGGGCGCCGAGGTTGACCGTGTAGTACGTGACGAGCGTGGAGCCGTGCCGCACGACCTCGGTGTGCACGGTGCCCGTCTGGCCGTCGGTGTCCTCCATCACGGCGGTCGCGCCGAACGCCACCGACTCGTCACCCGTGTTGGAGGCCTTCTCGGCCGCGACCTTGGTGTACTTCGTGCCGTCGGAGCCCGGGACGAGAGTGAAGCCGCCGGCGCAGCTCTTGACCGCGTCGGAGATGGTCCTGAACGTCTTCTCGGCGCCGTCGCCGTCGTACGAGGACAGCCCGACGACGGTGGTCGTACGGTCCAGCGCGGCACCGAACGCGTCGGCGAACTCGTCCTCGGTCAGGTCCTCCACGGACTTGGACGGGGTGGCTGAGGTCTTCTTCGCCTCGGTGACCAGCTTGTTCGTGGCCGCGGCCGCGTCACCCGGCGCCTGCCCGGCCATCGCCCAGGCCAGCGGGCGGCACTGCGCCTTGTCGACGGTGACGGCGCTCTTGGTCGCGGGGTACGTCTTGCCGACCGACCCGACCTCGTAGCCGACGACATCGCCCTTGGCGATGGCCAGCTTCGTCAACTCGGCGGCGCCGAGCGCCTTCGCGGAGTTCTGGGAGGTGCCTTCGGCGTCGCTCTTGCCGCCGGTGCTCTTCGCGTCGTCCGAACCGCCGTCGGAGCAGCCGGTGATGAGGGCCAGCGACAGGGCGCTCACCGCGACGGTGACGCACAGCCGTATGCCCGATGATCTCTTCATGAGCGGACTATGAAGCTTAAGTCAAAGAAACGTCAAGCGAGTTAAAAGCCGAGCCTTTCCCGTCGTACCGAATACGCCACGAAACCGGCGCCGAGGCCGAGGAACACCGTGCCGCCGATGATGTACGGAGTGGTGTTCGGGCTGCCGGTGTCGGCGAGTTGGGTGTCGTCGGAGTAGGTGGTGACGGCCGTCGACGTCACCCGTGCCTGCTGGGTGACCTGGGAAGTCGGGGTCGCCGAAGTCTCCACTCTGGCCTGGTCGGTCACCGTCGCGTTGGCGGAGGGGACGAACCAGAGAGCACCCAGCAGGGTGCCCGCGGCGGTGGCGGTCAGCATCGTTCGGCGAGCGGTTGACACGGAATATCGATCCCCTTGTGGCGCTGGCGAATTGGCCGTGTGGAGCGATGCTAATGAACTGTGCGGGTCGCGGGAAAGTCACGGGAGCCGTGGGCCGTACGCTCCCGGCATGAGCACTCCAGAGACATCACGTTTTGTACGCCTTCGTGTCGAACTCGTTCTTGAAGTGGAGAACGAGGACGCCGTGACCAAGGCCGCGCTGGCCAAGATCGCCGACGATCCCGAGCTGCCCGGCGACGAGCGCGGGCATGCCGAGACCGCTGTGACGGAAGACACCGCCGAGGCGCTCGCCTATCTCGTGGACCCGTTCGACCTGGTCGGCGAGATGCCCGGGGTCGAGCTGGCCCAGGCCTCGTGGAGCAGTGAGGAGATCGACTACGACCCGGATTCGCCGGATTGGGACCTCGACGAGGATGATGTCGACGGCGATGAGGAAGCGGACGGGGTGGCCGTGGTCGGCTGAGCCGTGCTGGGGAGAACGTGACCCCGGGCGGCAACCGCTGCCCGGGGTTTCGTCGTCTCATCTGTTCCACGGGGCACGGTGGACGTGGTGTGCCCCACATCTGGTGGGTAGGCGGAACGGGACGCCCCGGTCGTAGCGTTGGTTTCTTAAGAAACTGGTTAACGGGGTGCTCGGGTTTTTCGGGGATTCGGCAACGATGGAGAAACGTGTGATGACGGACAGTAAGCGGCGCAAGAGCCTCATGGCCGCGTCCGCACTGCTCGGCGGTGTGCTCGTGCTCACGGCGTGTTCCGGCAGCGACGACAAGTCGTCCGGCAGCGACTCGAGCCAGAGCTCACAGTCGAAGGCCGACGAGGCGGCGGCGAAGAAGTCGTCCGAGGCCCAGATCAAGATCACACCGGCGGACGGTTCGGACAACGCCTCCATCAACAACTCGGCCGCGGTCACCGTCAGCAAGGGCACGCTCACGGCCGTGACGATGACGACCGCGGACGGCAAGGCCGTCGCGGGCACCATCGCCGCCGACAAGCTCAGCTGGAAGCCCAGCGCCCAGCTCGACCGCTCCACCACGTACAAGGTCGCCGCGACCGCCAAGGACTCCGCGGGCCTCGCCGCCCACGAGAACGCGTCCTTCACCACGGTCTCCCCGACGAACAGCTTCATAGGGAACTTCACGCCCGAGGACGGTTCGACGGTCGGCGTCGGCATGCCGGTCTCGATCAACTTCAACAAGGCGATCAGCAACAAGGCCGCCGTCCAGAAGGGCATCACGGTCACCTCCACCAGCGGCCAGGAAGTCGTCTGCCACTGGTTCAACACCCAGCGCATGGACTGCCGCCCCGAGGACTACTGGAAGGAGAACTCCACCGTCACGCTGAAGCTCGCGCTCGACGGCGTCGAGGGCGCCTCCGGGGTCTACGGCGTGCAGCAGAAGACGGTCACCTTCCACATCGGCCGCAACCAGGTCTCGTACGTCGACGCGAAGTCGAAGCAGATGAAGGTCGAGCAGGACGGCAAGGTCGTCAAGACCATCCCGATCTCGGCCGGTTCGCCCGAACACACCACGTACAACGGCCAGATGGTGATGTCGGAGAAGTTCACGCAGACCCGGATGAACGGCGCGACGGTCGGCTTCACGGACGACGACGGCAAGGGCGAGTACGACATCAAGGACGTCCCGCACGCCATCCGTCTCACCAGCTCCGGCACGTTCATCCACGGCAACTACTGGGGCTCGCCCTCGGTCTTCGGCAGCGTCAACACCAGCCACGGCTGCGTCGGCCTCCAGGACGTGAAGGGCGCGGGCGACAAGAACATGCCGGCGGCCTGGTTCTACAACAACTCCATCGTCGGCGACGTCGTGGTCATCTCCAACACCGGCGACAAGACGGTGTCCCCGGACAACGGCCTCAACGGCTGGAACATGGACTGGACCCAGTGGAAGGCCGGTTCGGCGGTCTGACCTGACCTGTCAACCCTGGCTTACCTGAAGGCGGTTGCCCCTGACCGGGGGTGACCGTCTTTTCGTTGCCCTGCCGGCAGGTGACGCGGACCACAGGAACTCCCCCCGCTCCGTGGAGAGAAGAGAGTGTGGACGAGGGTGTGAGGGATTCAGAGGACGACGTGCGTCGCCGCGTCCGTGAGGGCGACCGCGCGGCGTTCGCCGAGTTGTACGAGGAGTTCGCCCGGGCCGTGTACAACCACGGGTTGCGGCTGACCGGGGACTGGTCGACGGCCGAAGAGGTCATGTCCGAGACGTTCCTGGCCGCTTGGCGGACACGTGCGCGGGTGCGGGAGGACGGTGGGTCGTTGCTGCCCTGGCTGTTGGGCATCGCCACGCACAAGGCGGACAACGCCCGGCGGAGCGTGCGCCGGCGCCAGTCGTTCCTGGCGCGGCAGCCCCGGCCGCCGAGCGTGGAGGACTTCGCGCCCCAGCTGGCCGGACGCATAGACGACGCGGCCCGTCTGCGTGCCGTACAGGCCGCCCTGGACCGGCTGAGACGCCAGGAGCGGGAGGTGCTGGCCCTCTGCGTGTGGTCCGGTCTTGACTACCGGCAGACGGCCGAGGCGCTGGGCATCGCGGTCGGGACCGTACGTTCCCGGCTCTCGCGGGCCCGCAAGAAACTCGCCCGGCTCGCGGAGGAGAACCTGGAACCGGGCGCCGCCCGCGGAGAGATGACAAGTGCGGCCGCGATCGCGGCCCTGCCCGTGCGGGAGGAGCTCACATGAACGACAGGACCACCTCCGCTTCCCCGGAGTGGCGCGACGACCGCGAGGAGATCGCCCGTCTGCTGCCGCCCCCGGCCGACCGCGACGTCCCGCACGAGCAGCACCTCCGTCACAAGGATCTGCTGATGCACACCATCGACCGCGAACAGGCCGAACAGGCCGCGCGTATCCCGCTGGCCCGCCGGCTGCTGCGGCCCGCGCTGCTGGCGCCGGCCACCGCGCTGGCCCTGGCCTGCGCGCTGACCGCGGGAATCGCCCTGACCGACAGCGGCGACAAGGGGTCGCACGGCGCGGCCTCGGACATGCGGCCCGCCGCCGCCCTCCTCGGCCGGATCTCCGCCGCCGCCGGGGAACACCCTGCCCTCACCGTGCGGGACGACCAGTTCGTCTACACCAAGGAGAAGACCCAGGGCGCCGACGTGACCACCGGCAAGGCCGTCCTCGACCCGCTGCTGGACCGCGAGGTCTGGTACGCCCAGGAACCGGGGCCCATGCTCAAGCTCGGCCTGATCCGGGAGGACGGTGAGACCCTTCCCATCAACGCCGAACTCGGCGACACACATGGCACGGCGGCCGGCATCAGCCGCCCCACCTACCACTGGCTCAGCTCCCTCCCGACCGACCCCGACAAGCTGCTGACCTACCTGTACGCGAACACCCCGTTCGCCACCGGCCGCGAGCGCGACCAGGCGGTGTTCGAGCAGATCGGCTCGCTGCTCGGCGGGCTGATGCCGCCCCGCACCGCCGCCGCCCTCTACCGGGCCGCGGCGAAGATCCCCGGCGTCACCCCGGCCCCGAAGGCCCGCGACGCCATCGGCCGCCAGGGCCTCGGCATCGCCCGTGACGACACCCGCTACGGCGTCAGGACCGAGTGGGTCTTCGACAAGAAGGACTACGCCTTCCTCGGCTCCCGCAGCTACCTGACCAGGGACGGCTCCTACGGAAAGTCCGGCACCCTGCTGTCCAGCAGCGCGGAGCTGGCCCACGCGGTCGTCGACAAGGCAGGCGAGTCGCCCACGGCCGGGTGACGGACGCGACGCGTACCTGACGGGCGGGTCCGGCACTGTCGCCGGGCCCGCACGGCGACACAAAAGCCGTGAAAGCCCTTAACCCGCAGCCGCGTTGACAGCCCCGCGCATGGCCATTCTTTGGCCACGGACAGCCTTCTCATCGTTCTCTTATGTCGGCCTTATGGCATCATCACGCGCTGTACCTAGCTTGCGGGCCATGTTCTTCACCTACCTGAGGCGCGAGTTGCGCCGCCGCAGAAAAGCGGCCCTCGTCGTCGCCTCCGGCCTCGCCCTGGGCATCGCGCTGGTCATCGTGGTCAACTCCGTGTCCTCCGGCATGGGGAAGGCCCAGGACAAGGTCCTCCAGTCGCTGTACGGACTCGGTACGGACATGACCGTCACCAAGGCGGCCACGCCCACCGCGAGCAGCTCGCAGCAGCCGCGGTTCCAGTTCGACGCGAACAACAACGACGACAGCAAGACGCAGAGCAGTGACCGCGTCATGGTCCAGGGCTTCACCACCCTGGCCTCCACCACCGTCACCAAGGTGGCGGGGCAGAAGGGTGTTTCCGACGCCGTCGGCGGGCTCAGCCTCAACGTCGTCAAGGTCGATGGCCAGTTCACCCGCGGCCAGTTCCAGCAGGACCAGGGGAGTGGCACCGGGGGCGGCAACCGCGGCGGCGGCACGGGCGCGCCGCAGGGCTCGGTCACCGGTGGTGGCGCCAACTTCAACATCAACTCGTACTCGGTCTACGGCACGGACGTCACCAAGCCCGCGCTCGGTCCGCTGACCTCCTCGAAGATCACCAGCGGCCGGACCTTCACCACCGCCGAGGCCAATTCCAAGGTCGTCGTCGCCGACTCGGCGTACGCCAAGGAGAAGAAGCTCAAGGTCGGTTCGACCGTCACCATCAAGAGCGTCAAGTACAAGGTCATCGGGATCGCCACCGCCACCAGCGGGGACGCCGCGGCCAACCTGTACATCCCGCTGACGCAGGCGCAGACCCTGAGCGGTGACAAGAACAAGGTCACCACGATCTACGTCAAGGCGACCGACTCCAAGCAGATCTCGGCGGTCAAGAAGACCATCACGAGCAATGTCTCCGGTACGACGGTCACCACGTCCGCCGATCTCGCCGACACCGTCTCCGGGTCCCTGTCCACCGCCTCCTCCCTCGCCACCAGCGTCGGCAAGTGGCTGTCGATCGCGGTCCTGATCGCCGCGTTCCTGGTCGCCGGTCTGCTCACCTCCTCGGCGGTCTCCCGCCGGGTGCGGGAGTTCGGCACGCTGAAGGCGCTCGGCTGGAAGTCCGGCCGGGTCACCCGGCAGGTGGTCGGCGAGGCCGTCGTCAACGGTCTGGTCGGTGGTGTCCTCGGCATCGCGCTCGGCCTGGCGGGCGCGTACGTCGTGACCGCGATCAGCCCGACCCTCTCGGCCTCCCTCGGCAACACCGCCGCCGGTGGCCGCGCGGGCGGCGGACCCGGTGGTGGCGGCGGCTTCGGCGGCGGCCGGCAGGCCGCGGCCAAGACGCTCGACGTCGCCCTCACCGCACCCGTCAACGCCACCACCATCGGCCTCGCGGTCGGCCTGGCCGTGGCCGGCGGGCTGATCGCCGGCGCCTTCGGCGGCTGGCGCGCTTCCCGACTCCGTCCCGCGGACGCCCTCCGCAGAGTCGAGTAGCCGATCGAATCGTCGGAGCGGGTCCGCCGTGGTGGGCAGCAGCGGTACTGCAACCCCCCAAGGGGCGCGGGGAACTGCGCGACCAGCCACGACGGACCCACAGACGACTGACGGCGTAACGGGCCATGTCCAGCGCAGCGCACCGGCCCCAACCCCCTTTACTTCTCCAGGAGTTGGACCATGTACGAACTAAGAGGCGTCACCAAGCTCTACTCCCGAGGCAAGGAAACCGTCCACGCCCTGGACGGCATCGACCTCACCATCGGCGACGGCGACCGCCTGGTCATCCAGGGCCCCACCGGCGGCGGCAAGTCCACCCTGCTCCAGATGATCGGCGCCCTCGACCGCCCCACCGCCGGCGAAATCGTCCTGGACGGCGTCGACTTGGCGAAACTCTCCGAGGCCAAGCTCACCAAGGTGCGCAGCGAGAACATCGGCTTCGTGTTCCAGTCCTTCAACCTGATCCCGACGCTCACCGCGCAGGAGAACGTCGAGACCGCCCTCGTACCCCTGGGCATGAAGGCGAAGATCCGGCGGGAACGGGCCGCCGAGGCGCTGGTCTCGGTCGGCCTGGGCGAGCGGGCCAACCACCTCCCCGGCGAGATGTCCGGAGGACAGCAGCAGCGCGTCGCCATCGCCCGCGCGCTCGTGAAGCAGCCCAAGGTGCTGCTCGCCGACGAGCCCACCGGCAACCTCGACGAGTCGATGCGCGACGAGATCATGGACGTACTGGAGCGCATGTGGAAGGAGCACGGGCTGACCTTCATCATGGTCACCCACGACTCCGCCATCGCGAAGAAGGCGCCGCGTCTCGCCACCATCCGCAAGGGCAAGATCACGGTGAAGGAGAACGCGGCATCCAAGTAACTCGGTTGCCGCACAAGGGAGTTCGGCGGGTCCGGCGGCCCTCTACCCGAGTTCTCGCGGGCTGCACCCGACGACTGCGTAACGGAGTTCGTGCGGCCGCGTAACATTCCGCGGCCGTGCGTTCTTACCCTCCTCTCATCTCTTGAGAGGGTGATCGCCCCTCGGCATACTGCGTATTCCGGGGGAGATCACGTACGGCTGTGCGGGCAATCCCCCGGCCGGGTGAACGGGGAATTCGCCCGGTACTTCAGCTCCAGGGGGAGTCTTGCGCAGACACGTCAGAAGAGCGTGCGTGGCCACCGTGGCCGCGTCCGCCGCCGTCGCCCTCGCCGCAGGCATGACCAGCCCGGCGTCGGCGAAGTCCGAACAGAGCGCGGGCAGTTCGGCGGGGAGCGCGGCCACCGCCGCGAAGGCCCGGCTCGCGGGCAGCCACCACATCACCCTGATCACCGGCGACCGCGTCACCCTCGACGCCAAGGGCCGGGTGGTGGGCTTCCAGGCGGCAAAGGGCCGTCAGCACATACCTGTTCAGGTGCGAAAGGCCGACGGGCACACGCTCGTCGTACCCGCCGACGCGGCTCGACTGGTCGCGTCCGGCAAGCTCGACCAGCGGCTCTTCGACGTCACCGAGCTCAACAAGTCCGCCGAGCGCGCCGCCCAGAAGTCCGGCCTGCGGGTCATCGTCGGCTACCAGGGTGCCGCCACCGCCGCCAAGGCCGACGTGCGGGACGCGGGCACGCTGCGCCAGTCCCTGAAGACCCTGAACGCCGACGCCGTGCAGACCCCGCGGCAGGACGCGCCGGAGCTGTGGAAGGCCGTCACCGACGGCGACCGTACGGCCGCCGGTATCGCGCACGTCTGGCTCGACGGTGTCCGCAAGGCCAGCCTCGACAAGTCCGTGCCGCAGATCGGCGCCCCGAAGGCGTGGGCGGCCGGCTACACGGGCAAGGGCGTCAAGATCGCCGTACTGGACACGGGAGTCGACGCCGACCACCCGGACCTGAAGACCCAGGTGATCGAGTCCAAGAACTTCTCCACCGCCGCCGACGCGAACGACCACTTCGGGCACGGCACGCATGTCGCGTCCATCGCGGCGGGCACCGGCGCGAAGTCGAACGGCAAGTACAAGGGCGTCGCGCCCGACGCGAAGATCCTCAACGGCAAGGTCCTCGACGACAACGGCTCCGGTGACGACTCCGGCATCCTCGCCGGCATGGAGTGGGCGGCCGGGCAGGGCGCCGACATCGTCAACCTGAGCCTCGGTGGTCAAGACACCCCGGGGATCGACCCGTTGGAGGCGGAGGTCAACAAGCTCTCCGCCGAGAAGGGCATCCTGTTCGCGATCGCGGCGGGCAACGAGGGCCCGCAGTCGGTCGGTTCGCCCGGCAGCGCGGACGCGGCCCTCACCGTCGGCGCCGTCGACGGCAACGACAAGCTCGCCGAGTTCTCCTCCACCGGCCCGCGCGTCGGCGACGGCGCCATCAAGCCGGACGTCACCGCGCCCGGCGTCGACATCACCGCCGCCGCGGCTCCGGGCAGCGTCATCGACCAGGAGGTCGGCGAGAACCCGCCCGGCTACCTGACCATCTCGGGTACGTCGATGGCGACCCCGCATGTCGCGGGCGCCGCCGCGATCCTCAAGCAGGAGCACCCCAGTTGGGGGTACGCAGAGCTGAAGGGCGCGCTGACCGGCTCCGCGAAGGGCGGCGCCTACACGCCGTTCGAGCAGGGTGCGGGCCGTATCGCCGTCGACAAGGCCATCAAGCAGAGCGTGATCGCCGACCCGGTCTCGGAGAGCTTCGGCATCCAGCAGTGGCCGCACACCGACGACTCCCCGGTCACCAAGCAGGTCACCTACCGCAACCTCGGCACCACGCCCGTCACCCTCAAGCTGACCGTGGCGGCCACCAACCCCAAGGGTCAGCCGGCTCCTTCGGGCTTCTTCAAGCTCGCCAACACCTCGGTGACCGTCCCGGCCGGCGGCAGCGCCTCGGTCGGCCTGACCGTCAACACCAAGCTGGGCGGCACGCTCGACGGTGCCTACTCCGCGTATGTGACGGCGACGGGCGGCGGGCAGAGCGTCCGGACGGCCGCGGCCGTGGTGCGCGAAGTGCAGTCGTACGACCTCACGTTGAAGTTCGTCAACCGTGACGGCACACCCGCCAAGTACTACTCCGCCTCGCTGGTGGGCCTGTCCGGCCTCGGCGCCGGCGGCTACTTCAGCCCCTACGACGCCTCGGGCACCGTCAAGGTCCGTGTCCCCAAGGGCGGTTACGTCCTCGACACCGGGATCTTCGTGGACCCGGAGGACTTCACCAAGGGCGCCGACTGGCTGGCCCAGCCCAAGCTGGACATCAGCAAGAACACCTCGATCACGATCGACGCCCGCAAGGCCAAGCCGGTCGACATCACGATCCCGGACAGCGGCGCCCAGTCCTCCTTCGCGTCACCGGCCTACTCGGTCGAGACGGCCGACGGGGGCGCGTCCTTCACCTGGTTCCTGGACACGTTCACCAACTTCCGCTCCGCGCACCTCGGTCCGCAGATCACCGACGGTTCGCTCTCCGAGCAGTGGGACGCGCACTTCGTCAAGGGGACCGACCAGCAGTACGACACCACGACCGGCGGCAAGGTCAAGCAGCTCGCCACCGGCTACACCAAGCACTACAAGGCGAGTGAACTCGCCACGGTGAAGGGCCGCTTGGGCGCCGCGGCGAGCGGCAAGACCGGTCTGCTCTACGCCTTCGGCTATCTGCCCGACGGCGACGGCGCGACCGCCACCGCCCGCGCACAGCAGATCCCCTCCACCCGCACGCTGCATGTCTCCACCGTCAACGGCGTCAAGTGGGAGCTGGACTTCGAGCAGGACGCCGGAGTCGACGCGGACGGCTTCCCGATCGCGGAGGCGTTCTACGTCTCGAACGGCCTGCAGAGCTTCAAGGGCGGCCAGAGCTACACCAGGACCTTCAACACGGCGGTGTTCGGCCCGCACCTCGACGCCGACTACGGCGTGTTCCGCTACGGCAACGAGATCGTCGGCGCGCTGCCGCTGTTCGCCGACGGCCAGAAGAACGCGGGTTCGTCGCTGTTCACCTCGGTCAACACGACGCTGTACCGCAACGGCACCAAGGTGGGCTCCAACAAGGATCCCCTGTTCGGCGGCGAGACGTTCAAGGTCCCGGCCGCCAACGCCTCGTACAAGCTGACCACTTCGGTGATCCGCAGCGTCAAGGTCGCCGCCGCCTCCACCCGGATCGACGCGAGCTGGACGTTCTCCTCGAAGCAGCCGTCCGGGAACACCGTCGCGCAACTCCCGGTCTCCACCGCCCGGTTCAACGCGGTCACCGGGCTGGACAGCCGTGTCGAGGCGGGCAAGAAGGTCACCTTCCCGGTCACCGTCGAGGGCGCGGCAGCCGGCCGCAACCTCAAGTCCCTCGGCGTGTGGGTGTCGTACGACTACGGCCAGACCTGGAAGAAGGTCAACGTCGTCAACGGCAAGATCACCGTCACCAACCCCGCCAAGGGCAAGGCCATTTCGTTCCACGCGAAGATCGCCGACAAGAAGGGCAACAAGTCGACGGTCTCGATCTACAACGCGTACTACGCCAAGTAGGCCGCAGAGTCAGCTGAGTTGAAGCGGACGGCCCGCCGGAAGCACACCTTCAGGCGGGCCGTCCGTGTTTTCCTGACTCCAGGACCGTCGCCGTCACCGCCCGGCGGATCCTGGACGCGTCCCGCTCGGTGAACCAGGTCCTCGCGGCCGCCCAGGAATCCCTGCTCGACCTGGAGGAGACAGAGCCCCGGCTGATGCGGGCCGACCTGGGGGTCACGGAGTGAGGCCGGGACGGTCGGCCGAGCGGCCCGCTCGGGTTGCGTCCGTGCCCCAACTCGCCAGCAGGCGGAGGGAGTCGGCGGACGGCGAGCCCGGTTCCGGGTGGTAGGCGATCAGGGTCTGGTCGGAGCCGTCGCTCAGTTTGAAGCCCTCGAAGTGCAGGGTGAGGTCGCCGACCAGCGGGTGGTGGAGGCGCTTGACGCCGTAGGTCTTCTCCTTGACGTCGTGGGTGGCCCACAGGCGCCTGAACTCCTCGCTCTTCACGGAGAGTTCGCCCACCAGCGCGGACAGCCGCGGGTCGTCCGGGCAGAAGCCCGCGTCCATCCGCAGCATGCTGACGATGTCCGTGGCCTTCTGCTCCCACTCCACGAACAGCTCCCGGTACTCGGGCCGCAGGAACACCAGCCGCGCCCAGTTCCGCTCCTGCGGCGGCAGCTCCGACCAGTCGCCGAAGACCGCCGCGGCCATCCGGTTCCAGGCCAGGATGTCGGTGCGCCGGCCGCAGACGTACGCCGGGATCGCGTCGATCGAGTCGAGCAGGTGCCGTAGCGGCACCCGCACGTGCTGGGTCGGGGCCGAGGTCTTCTTCTTGTGCTGCTTCGGCTTCGCCAGGTGGGTGAGGTGCGAGGACTCGGCGTCCGTCAGCCGCAGCGCGCGGGCGATCGCGTCGAGGACCTCCGCCGACACGTTCCGCCCGTTGCCCTGTTCCAGCCGGGTGTAGTACGCCACCGACACCCCGGCGAGCTGCGCCAGCTCCTCGCGCCGCAGCCCGGGCACCCGCCGGTGTCGCCCGAAGTCCGGCAGCCCGACGTCCTCCGGCTTCAGCCGGGCCCGCCGGGTGCGCAGGAACTCGCTCAGCTCGGCCCGCCGGTCCAGCGGCAGGCCGGGGTCCACGGGGCCGGTGTCGGATGCGGGCTGTTCGTCCATGCCGTCCAGTATTCCCGGTCGTACGTCCGGAAGCCTGACCTCGCTGGTGGTAGGCACAGCGGACGTACGCAGAGGCGAGGCCTGGGTAGCCGTAGGACTTTGGGGCAGGCTGGACCTTGTGCCCGGTCGGAAGGCAGCCGGGCGCACATCCCCCCTAGGAGAGTTCCGGCATGACCACTGTCGCCGCATACGCCGCTCCCGCTTCCAAGGCTCCGCTGGAGCGCACCACCATCGAGCGCCGGGCCGTCCGCGAGTTCGACGTCCTGATCGACATCAAGTTCGCCGGTATCTGCCACTCGGACATCCACCAGGCCCGCGAGGGCTGGGGCGAGGCCATCTTCCCGATGGTGCCCGGCCACGAGATCGCCGGCATCGTCTCCGAGGTCGGCCCCGGTGTCACCAAGTTCCGGGTCGGCGACCGCGTGGGCGTCGGCTGTCTGGTCGACTCCTGCCGCGAGTGCGACAACTGCAGGGCGGGTCTGGAGCAGTACTGCACCGGCGGCAACGTCGGCACGTACAACGCCGTCGGCAAGGACGGCGAGCCCACCTACGGCGGCTACGCCGAGAAGATCGTCGTCGACGAGAACTTCGTCCTCGGCATCCCCGAGGGCATCTCCCTCGACGTCGCCGCCCCGCTGCTCTGCGCCGGCATCACCACGTACTCGCCGCTGAAGCACTGGAACGCCGGCCCCGGCAAGAAGGTCGCGATCGTCGGCATGGGTGGCCTCGGTCACATGGGCGTCAAGATCGCGCACGCGCTCGGCGCGGAGGTCACCGTCCTGTCGCAGTCCCTGCGCAAGCAGGAGGACGGCCTGAAGCTCGGCGCCGACCACTACTACGCGACCAGCGACCCGAAGACCTTCGAGGAGCTGCGGGGCACGCTCGACCTCATCGTCTCCACGGTGTCGGCCCCGCTCGACCTCGGCGCGTACCTCTCGCTGCTGAAGACGGACGGCGCGCTGGTCAACGTGGGCGCCCCCGAGGAGCCCGTCTCCCTCAACCTGTTCTCCGTGATCGGTGGCCGCAAGACCCTCGCCGGGTCCGGCATCGGCGGCATCCGGGAGACCCAGGAGATGCTGGACTTCTGCGCCGAGCACGGCTTCGGCGCGGAGATCGAGCTGATCTCGGCGGATCAGATCAACGAGGCGTACGAGCGGGTGCTGGCCAGTGATGTGCGGTACCGGTTCGTGATCGACACGGCGACGATCTGACCGCGTCGCTTCAGCAGGGCCCCGGAGCCGCACTGTTCCGGGGCCCGGTGCGTTGTCGAGTGCGGGTGCGTCGTGGTTGCTCGCCCAGTTCCCCGCGCCCCTGAAAGGTCGGACCAGCACAGCCGCTTTTAGGGGCGCGGGGCTGTATCGACGTGCGGCTCCGCCGCGTGGGCGCGACCAGCCCCCACCGGCCCGCAGCCGCCGACGACCCTCAGCCCCCCACCCTGTTCCGCCCCAACAGCCACAACAGATACGGCCCCCCGACCAACGAGGTGAGCGCCCCCACCGGAACCTCCAGCGGGGGCAGGATCGTCCGGGCAGCGAGATCCGCCGCCACAAGAATCACCGCACCGGTCAACGCCGAGCAGACCAGCGGCAGTTGAGGCGTACGGGTGAGCCGCCGCGCCAACTGCGGCGCGGTCAGCGCGACGAACCCGATCGGCCCGGCCGCCCCGGTCGCCGTAGCCGCCAGCACCACCCCCAGCACGGTCAGCGCGAGCCGCACCCGGTCCACCCGCACCCCGAGCGACGCGGCGGTGTCCGCGTCGAGCCCGAGCGGCCGTACGGCCCGGCTCGCCCACACCAGCGCGGGCAGCGACAGCAGCAGGACGACGGCGAGGGGCCCCGCCTGCTCCCACCCCCGCCCGTTGAGCGAGCCGGTCAGCCACAGCTTGACCTGCTCGGCGGCCTCCAGCTCGCTGTCCGCGAGATACAGCTGCACCACGGCCGACAGCGCGACCCCGATACCGACTCCCGTCAGCACGAACCGACTTGGCTGCATCCCGTGCCGCCACGCCAGCACGTACACGAGCGCGGCGGCCGCGAGTCCGCCCACGACGGAGACGACGGGCATGGCACTGGGTGAGCCGACGAGCCCCGCAGAGAGTGCGAGTACGGTCGCGGCTGCCGCGCCGTGCCCGACCCCGATCACATCCGGACTGGCGAGCGGATTGCGGGTGACGGTCTGCACGAGCGCCCCGGCGAGCCCGAGAGCCACCCCGACCAGCGCCCCCAACACGATCCGGGGAACCCGCAGTTCCATGACGACGAGGTCGTCGGGCCCCGATCCGGTACGCAGCGTGTGCCACACGTCGGCGGGCGAGATATAGGTCTGCCCGAGACAGGCGGCGGCGCTCATCGCAACGGCCAGCAGGAGCAGGAGAGTTGTGGCCACGACGGCCGAACGGCGGTGCAGGAGAAGGGAGATGGCGGGGCGGGGACGCAGGACGGTGACACCGGCGGGACGGAAGGCGCCTGCCGCGCGGTCGCGCTCTGCCGTGTCGTTCATACGGCCGTCCCCCTGCGCCGTACCAGCACCACCAGCACCGGCACCCCCACCAACGCGGTCATCACCCCGGCCGGTACCTCGGCGGGGGAGCGCACGACCCGCCCCGCCACGTCCGCCGCGACCAGCAGCGCGGCGCCGAGCAGCGCGGACAGGGGCAGCAGGCTGCGATGGCCGCCCGAGGTGAGGCGCCGGGCCAGGTGCGGGACGGCCAGCCCGACGAACGCGATCGGTCCGGCGGCGGCCACCGCGGACGCCACCAGCAAGGTCGCCCCGAGCGCCGCGCACACCCGCACGGCCCCCACCCGATGCCCCAGCGCCCGCGCCGTCTCGTCCCCGAGGGCCAGCGCGTCCAGCCCCCTCGCACAGGCGAGCACCAGCAGCGCCCCGGCCACCAGGAACGGCAGCATCTCCACGACCGTGTCGGCGTCCCGGCCGCTCAGCGAGCCGATCTGCCAGAACCGGAACTGGTCCAGCGTCGCCGAGCTGGAGGTCAGCACGACGGTCGTACCGCCGGCGGTCATCGCGGCCAACGCCGTTCCGGCGAGGGCGAGTTTGACCGGCGAGGCCCCGCCCCGGCCGCGCGCGGCGATGCCGTAGACGAGACAGGCGGCGAGGACGGCGCCGGCGAAGGCGTACCAGACGTAGCCGGTGAAACCGCTCGCGAGGCCGGTCGCGATGGCGAGGACGACGCCGGCCGCCGCGCCCTGGCTGAGGCCGAGGATGCCCGGATCGGCGAGCGGGTTGCGGGTGACGGCCTGGAGCGCGGCACCCGCCACACCGAGCGCCGCGCCGGCCGTCAGCCCGATCTCGGTGCGGGGCAGCCGCAGCGACCGTACGACGAGCGCGTCCGGTGAACTCCCGCCGTGCAGAAGGGCGTCGAGCACCGCGGACGGGGGGACCGGGCGGGTGCCGACGGCGAGGCTGAGCAGCGCGGCGGCGGCCACCGCGAGGGTGGCCGCCGGCCAGGCGAGGCGTTTGACGCTCACTGTCTGTTCTCTGCCGCTCCGCTACTTGCCGATGTCCTCGGCGAGTTGGAGGACGACCAGGCGCGCGGCGGTCGGGCCCGCGTTCAGGTACCAGGGGTCGTCGTCGACCTTCACGGCGTGCCCGGACTTGACCGCGCTCATCGACTTCCACAGCGGCCCGGCCAGCACTCCCCCAGAGGGGGTACCCCCAGCCGCGTCGGTCTTGGCGGCGTCGCCCTGCACGGAGTAGAAGATCCAGTCGCCGTCGGCCTTGTCGATGCTCTCCGCGCCGATGTCCTCCGAAATCGCCTTGAACCGCTGGGACTTGGGCCGGTCGAGGCCCATGTCGACGGCGATGGAACCGGTGAAGGAGGAGACCCCGAACATCCGGGTCCGGCCCGGCGTGAACCGCAGCATCGACACCGAGGTCTTCGACAGCGCCTCGCCCTTCTCGTGCGCGTCCTCGACGATCCCGTCGAGCAGCTCCTGCGCCTGCTCGCCCTTGCCGATCGCGTCGCCGACGAGCAGCAGATCGCGCTTCCAGTTGACGCCGTTGCCGGCCGTGACGACGGTCGGGGCGATCTTCGACAGCTTGGGGTAGAGGTCGCCGAGCGAGTCGTTGGCGAGGATCAGGTCGGGCTTCGCGGCGGCCAGCGTCTCCAGGTTGGGCGCGGTGCGGGTGCCCGCGTCCGTCATCGCGGCGAGCTTCGACTTGTCCGAGGGGAAGGCGTCCGCGAGGTAGTCGGGGACGAGCCCGGCGTTCTCGGCGCGGGTGGTGACCGCCGGGACGGTACCGAGGGTGAGCAGGTCGTCGAGCTGTCCGGTGCTCAGTACGGCGATCTTCGTGGGCTGCGCCTTGATCGTCGTCCTGCCCTCGAAGTGCGTGACGGTACGGGGGAAGGTGCCGTCGGTGTCGGTGTCCGACCCCATGCCCGTCTCCAGGGTGCTGGGCGCGGCGGCGGGCCCCTCCGAGGCGCCGATCACCTTGTTCTGCTGGCCGTCACCCGCCTTCTCGGCATCGTTGTCGGCGGAGGACGACGAACACCCGGCCAGCAACCCCCCGACGACGGTCACGGCGGCCACCGCCGTGACAGCCTTCGACTTGAACGCACGCACTGTCACTGTCTCTCCGATCAAAACTGGCCAGGTAAGGCTTACCTTAGCTTGCCGTCGGAGTGGCTGAGGCGGGGGGTTCAGGACCCCTCACGCGTCGAGCCGCGGAGCCGTACCGCGTCCTGTCCCGGTGGCCGGCCGAAGGCGCGGCGGTATTCGCGGCTGAACTGGGACGCGCTGTCGTAGCCGACCGCGAAACCGATGTCGGCGACGTCCTCCGCGCTGCTCAGCAGCAGCAGCCGGGCCTCCTGGAGACGGATGCGCTTCTGGTACTGGATCGGGGTGAGCGCGGTCACCGCGCGGAAGTGGCGGTGGAAGGGGGAGGCGCTCATTCCGGCGAGGCGGGCCAGGTCGTCGATGCGCAGGGTCTCCGTGTGGTGGTCGCGGATCCAGCGAATCGCCCTGCCGATATGGGTGAGTTGACTGTCGGCGAGCCCGATCTGCCGTACCAGCGCGCCCTGTTCACCGGTGATCAGCCGCCACAGGATCTCCTTCTCGATCAGCGGCCCGAGCACCCGCGCGTCGCCGGGACGGTCGAGCAGCCGTAGCAACCGCACTGCCGCGTCGAGGAGTTCGGCGGGCGCGTCGCACACGGCGAGGCCGTGCGGGGCCGAGCGCCGGGGGAGTGGGAGTGGGAGTGTGCCGGAGCCGGCGTCGAGGAGCAGTGCGGCGATCTTCGCGGGTTCGAGGGCGAGTCCGCAGGCGAGGAAGGGGGACTCGGGGGTGGCGTGCGTGTAGTGCCCGCCTACCGGCAGGTCCACCGAGACGACCAGATACTGGCCGGCCCCGTAGTCGTGGACGCGATCGCCCAGGATCAGCCGCTTCGAGCCCTGCGCGACGATCGCCAGCACCGGACGCGCGAGGCTCGCGCTCGGCGCCTCCGGCCGGTCGGCCCTGGTCAGCATCAGGCCCTCGACGGCGAGGGGCGTGCGGTCCGCGTGCCGGTCGATCAGGGAGCGGAGTTCGGTCAGAAGCGCGTCGGGATACACGTGCGATCCAAGCACCGCGACAGGCCGCCCGCAACCGTCCGCCCGCGCGGCAGATCGACAGGATCGTGCAAGCGGGCGGTGGGATCGCCCTAACAACATGCCTGGTCGGAGTGGTGTCCTTGAGGAGTCGGTTTTCCACCCACCTCCTCACAGGAGCATTTCATGGCACTCGACTCGTACGTCGGTCTCGGCCGCAGCGGCCTCAAGGTGAGCCCCTTCTGCCTCGGGGCGATGAACTTCGGCGAGGACGGCGGCTTCGGCTGCGGTGTCGAGGAGTCGGAGCGGATTCTCCGCACCTACCTCGACCGCGGCGGCAACTTCGTCGACACCGCGAACTTCTACACGAACGGCCACTCGGAGGCCATCCTGGGCGACTTCCTCGCCGCCCACCCCGGCCTGCGCGACCGACTCGTCCTGGCCACCAAGTTCTACGGCAACCTCCACCTCGGCGACCCCAACGGCGGCGGCGCCGGCCGCAAGGCGATCATCGGCCAGCTGGAGGACTCGCTGCGCCGCCTCCGCACCGACTACGTCGACCTGTACTGGCTGCACAACCACGACCGTTCCACCCCGGTCGAGGAAACCCTGCGCACCCTGGACGACCTGGTGACGGCGGGCAAGATCCGCTACGTCGGCTTCTCCGACACCCCGGCCTGGTTCACCGCGAAGGCCCACACGACGGCACTGCTGCGCGACTGGACCCCGGTCACCGCCCTCCAGTTGGAGTACTCGCTCCTGGAGCGCACCATCGAGGGCGAGTTGATCCCGCTGGCCCAGGACGCCGGGATGGGCGTCCTGCCCTGGAGCCCCCTCAAGAGCGGCTATCTGTCCGGGAAATACACCCGCGACCGCTCAACTCCCGCCGGCACCAAGCGCTCCGCGATCCTCGGCGCCCCAACTGACGCCCAGTTCAAGGTGATCGACGCCGTGGCCGAGGTCGCGGAGCAGACCGGGGCGACCTCCGCCGCCGTAGCCCTGTCCTGGGTCCAGTCCCGTCCGGGCGTCACCTCCACCCTCATCGGCCCCCGCACCCTGGCCCATCTCGAAGCCAACCTCGCGGCCCTGGACCTGCACCTCACCCCGGCCCGGACCGCCACGCTCGACGAGGTGTCCACACCGACCCTCAACTTCCCCTACGACCTCAACCGACAGGTCGGCGACATGCTCAAGTACGCGGGAGCGACGGTGGACGGGGTGGCCAGTGCGGTGTATCCGCCGTTGGTGGCGAGTGCGGCGCGGTATTGAGGACGGAACGTCAGGCGGGTCGTCAGGCGGGTCAACTCCGTTGCGCGAAACGGCATTTCATGGCTCTCCCGAGTGGTCGGTACGGTCGGAATCATGGAACTCATGGAGCGGGATCCGTGGAACTTTCCGACCGCCGGAGAACTCGCCGCCGCCCTGCGCGCCGGTGAGGTGAGCTCGGTGGAACTGACCGACGAGGCGATCACCCGGATCGAGCGGCACGACAAGGCGATCAACGCGATCTGCGTACCCGACTTCGACCGTGCGCGGGCCGCCGCGCGCGCCGCCGACCAGGCACGTGCCCGCGGCGAGGACCGGCCGCTGCTCGGCATCCCGGTCACGGTCAAGGAGTCGTACGACATCGCCGGGCTGCCCACGACCTGGGGCATGCCGCAGCATCGCGGCTATCTGCCGGCCGAGGACGCGGTGCAGGTGGCACGGCTCAAGGACGCCGGCGCGGTGGTGCTCGGCAAGACCAATGTGCCGTTGGGGCTGCAGGATGTGCAGACCTTCAACGAGATCTACGGCACCACCAACAACCCCTGGGATCACGGTCGTACGGCGGGCGGCTCCTCCGGCGGATCGGCGGCGGCCCTCGCGGCGGGATTCGGCGCGCTGTCCATCGGATCGGACATCGGGGGTTCGCTGCGCACCCCCGCGCACTTCTGCGGTGTCCACGCGCACAAGCCGACGCTCGGGCTGGCGGCGAACCGTGGCATGGTCCCGCCGACCGCGCCGGCGTTCCCGGCCGAACCCGACCTCGCCGTCGTCGGACCGATGGCACGCACGGCCCGCGACCTCACCCTCCTGCTCGACGTCATGGCCGGACCCGACCCGCTGACCTTCGGTGTGGCGTACGGCCTGACGCTGCCGCCCGCGCGCCACGAGCGGCTCCGCGACGTCCGGGTCCTGGTCCTTGACGAGCATCCGCTGCTGCCGACCGGGTCCGCTGTGCGGGCGGCCGTGCACCGGGTGGCCGACGCGCTCGCCGACGGCGGGGCCCGGGTCGAACGGCACACTCGGCTGCTGCCCGACCTGACCGAAGCCGCCCTGCTCTACACGGAGCTGCTGTTCTCGGGCTTCGCCGCGGGGTTTCCCGCCGAGGCGTACGAGCAGTTGCGCACCCGCGCCGCCGGACGGAGCGCGGACGACCGCGGTCTCGACGTGGCACGGCTGCGCGGCACGCTGTTCAGCCACCGCGACTGGATCGAGGCGAACAACCGTCGCGAGGTCCATCGTCACGGCTGGCGGCAGCTCTTCGCCGCGTACGACGCCGTGGTGTGTCCGGTGACGCCCACTCCCGCGTTCCCGCACGACCACGACCCCGATCCGACGGCACGCCGGCTCGACATCGACGGCGTGGATCATCCGTACCTCGACCAGCTCGTGTGGGCCGGTCTGGCCACGATGCCCGGCCTGCCCGCCACCGCCGTACCGGTCGGCCTCTCGCCCGAGGGGCTGCCGGTGGGAGTGCAGATCGTCGGCCCGATGTTCGAGGACCGCACCCCGCTGCGGCTCGCCGAACTGCTGGAGGAGAGGATCGGCGGCTTCCGGGCGCCGGCGTAGGGGGCTGTCGCGTAACAGCAGGTCGGTCGCGGAATCGCACGGAGCCCTCGAACGTTGAGCACACTGGGCAGGGACACCGGTGCGGTACGAGCCGGGTGACCGAATTGCCCGAGTGATCGAGCTGATGGACAGCTGACGGAAAATTGGAGGGTCGCAATGGCTGCGCAGACGCAGAGGGCCGTGCTGGCGGGCGGATGCTTCTGGGGGGTGGAGGAGCTGGCCCGCCGACTCCCGGGTGTGACGGCGACCCGGGTCGGCTACACCGGGGGAGACGTGCCGAACGCGACGTACCGTAACCACGGGACGCACGCGGAGGCCATCGAGATCCTCTACGACCCGGAGCAGACCGACTACCGCGCGCTCCTGGAGTTCTTCTTCCAGATCCACGACCCGAGCACCAAGAACCGCCAGGGCAACGACATCGGCCTCAGCTACCGCTCGGCGATCTACTACGTCGACGACGAGCAGAAGCGCGTCGCCGAGGACACGATCGCCGACGTGGACGCCTCCGGGCTGTGGCCCGGCAAGGTCGTCACCGAGGTGGAGCCGGTGGGCCCCTTCTGGGAGGCCGAGCCGGAGCACCAGGACTACCTCCAGCGGTACCCGGACGGGTACACCTGCCACTTCCCCCGCCCGGGATGGAAGCTGCCGGCACGCGCGGAGGGCTGACGGCGCGGGTCCCGGCATGCTGTGGCTAGCTGGTGCCGTTCTTCGCGAACGTCCACACGGCGCGGGTGCCGGGGCCGACGGTGAGGGTCGAGTGACCGAGCCGCTCCACGTGCCGGTCCTTCACGGGCCGGTTCAGTGACAGCTCGACCCGCTGCAACCCCGCCTCCGCGCGCGGCACGACGTCGAACCGGATGGTGGTGCCGCCACCCACCGCGACGACGCCCCCGCCCGCCACGGTCCGGACGGTGAACCCGCCGGCCCGCAGCAACGGCACCGTGTCGGCGAGGTCGCCCTCGGTGACCGCGAGGTGGATCGCGGTGACGTCGCGCATCAGGTGGGTGCGGTAGTCGTCGGAGAGGTAGCGCTCCCGGCCGACGTCACCGGGAAAGCTCGGCGGCTCGGTGTTGCCGCGGGGATCGGCGAAGTACTCCGGCCGGTACTCCATCGCCCAGGCTCCGAAGGCGTCGTACGCGGTCGTGGTGAGCACGGCGTCGAACCATGGCACGGGCACGCCGTCACCGAAGTCCCGGGTCTGCAGAAAATCGACGGGGTCTGTGACTCCCTCGTCCTTCAACCGCGCGGTGACCGTCGCCAGGTCCCCCGCCCGCTCGGTCGACAGACCCAGTCCGGCGGAACCGAGCGTGCCGTCCTGCCCCGGGACGTCACCGACTCCGAACAACTCCAGGTAGGTCTCGCGGCCCATCAGATAGCGGCCGGTCCAGGTCTCCCCACCGGTTCCCGTCGTGGTGCGGACCTGGAAGTTGGCGAACTCCCGCAGATAGTCGGAGTGTTCGATGGCGTCGGCGGTCTCCCGGTCGAAGACGCCGTAGGAGTGGTTGTAGAACAACAACTCCCGCTCGTGCGAGCCGCCCGAGGCCCGACTCCCCTCGGCCTGCGCCGTTCCCACCCCACCCCCGACCGCTCCGGCGAGGGCCACAGCGAGCACGGTGATCATCCGTAGTGCGCGACGAATCAGCATGTGCGGGAGCGTAGGGCGGGGAGGGGGTGGGTGCGGGGCTTTCCGAAGGGGGTCGAAATGCTTGACATGGCTCGGCGTGAGGGGATCGGTGCACGGGGACGGGTCCGGCGGATCTCACTTCCGGACCTCTCACTTCCGGACCCCTCCCTTTCGGACCTCTCACTTCGGGACCTCTCCCTTTCGGACCTCTCCCTTCCGTACGGCGGGGAGGGGGCACGCGTCGACCCAGCGGCGATAGGCGTCCCCGTCGACATTGCTGCCGCACACGATGGTGACCACATGCCGCCCGGCGAAACGGTCCCGGTCCTCGAGGATCGCCGCGATGCCGAGCGCGGCCGACGGTTCGACGACGAGGCCCGCGTGGTCGAAGAGCATCCGCATACCGGCGATGATCGACGCCTCCCGGACCAGGACGGCGTCGTCGGCGACCAGGAGGAGATCGTCCAGGACGGCGGGGATGGGGTACCGGCCGGCGACACCGTCGGCGATGGTGTCGGTCGAGTCGGTGGTGACGACGCGCCGCCGATGCCACGAGCGCGTCAGCGCGGGCGCGCCCAACGGCTGGACGCAGATCACCTCGACGCCGGGTGCCAGGGCCTTCAGCACATGACCGACGCCGGTGGCCAGCGCCCCGCCGCCGAGAGCGACCAGGACGACGTCGAACGGCGGGGCGGCGCCCGCCAGTTGCACCGGTTCACACGATTCCCGCGCTTCCACCAGCTCCAGGCCGATGGTCGCCGCCCCCTCGCAGGTCTCCAGGTCCAGGCTGTCCTCGACGAGCCGGACGCCGTCGTGGCGCGCTATGGCCGCCGCCCGCTCGCGCGCCAGCTCGTGGTCACCGTCCACCAGCTCCAGCCCCGCCCCCAACGCGCGGATGCGGTCGAGCTTGGCCACCGTCGCGAAGCGGGACGCCACGACCGTCACGTCGAGCCCCCGGCCGCGACCGGACCAGGCGAGGGCCTGGCCGAGGTTGCCCGCGCTCGCGCACACCACGGCCCGCTGACCGCGCTCGGCGAGCAGGCTCGCGATGACCTCGGTGCCGCGGGCCTTGAAACTGCGGACCGGGTTCGCCGTTTCGAGCTTGATGCTCACCGCACATCCGAGACCCGGCTCCAGCGCCTCGCAGCGGTACAGCGGGGAGTCGAGGAAGACCGGGTCGATGACGTGGCGAGCCGCCCGGATCCGAGCGGTGTCGAGACGTGTCTCCTGCACGACACGGGAGCGTAGCCCGCCCGCGCCGGGTTACGGGTACGGCACCTGTGCGTCGCGTCAGAGGCCGGACGGACAGCGGGACAGCCAGTCGGTGTGCTTCGCGCGAAGGCGGTCCCGTTCCGCGGGCGTGGTGAGGATGACGTCCGCCCCGCCGTCGTAGGGGGCGTGGATGCGGCGCAACTCGGTGTCGATGACGAACAGTTCGGCGAGTGTGTCGTCCGCGACGGCGCGCAGCGGTCCGTCGACGCAACCGTGTCGCCAGGGGCGCCGGTCGGCGTAGAGGCGGCTGTGGGTGTGGAACTCCGGGTCGGGGTCGTCGTCGTGCGACTCGGTCCACCAGAGGACGCCACCGGGGTGCAGTGATCGGCGCGGTTCCGGCCGGACGGCGGGCCCGGTGAGAGTCGTCGACCAGTCCACGGTCACCACGAACACCTCCGCGCCCGCGAACAACTCGTCGAGCACGGTGTTGTACCGGTGCAGCAGGATCGCGTACTCGTCCTCGCCTTCCGGATACCGCTTCGACCCGGGGAGGCTGTGGAAGCGCACCCAGCGGTCCGCGTACGTCTGGCGGAACGTGTGCGCGACGGGCGGACCCGACGGCCGCCGCTCCCGCCACAGCGCCGCGAGCGGTGTCGGCGCGGTGCCCGGACTCACCCGTTCCGCCCCTGTTCGCCGCTCGGAAGACACCGCTCGTGTGTCACCTCGGGTCGTGTGTCACCTCGGGACCTCGGCGGCTCACCGCTCATGGACGGCGCCGCTCCCGAATCGCCGGCAGCGCGTACTCCGTCACCGCGGCGATGACCCCCCGGGCGACCGGCTCGGGGTCGGTCGTGACCGAGATGGTCCACCAGGTGTCGCGGTTCGCGGGGAGGAGCCGGCCTATGCGGCTGTGCCAGGCGGCGGGGCCGTAGACGGTGTTCGGGCTGGGGCGGGCGGGCAGATGCGGCTGGCTCCTGCGGGCCCGGGCCCAGCCGAGTTTGTCGGCCACGGTCACGTTGAGCGTGAACTCGACGCGCCCCGCCGTGTTGTGCGCGGACTTCTGGAAGCCGATGAGGGCCCAGGTCTCCAGGTGGGGCAGTTCGTACGTCTGCCCCGAACCCTTGAAACCGAGCGCGCGCAGACCGGGTGCGATCCGTGCGCGCATCAACGACGTGAACGCCTGCTGCGCGGTGGGAGCGGAGCCGTCAGCCATCGGCCGGCGCCACGTCGATCGGGCAGGAGACCCCGGTCCCGGCGAGCCTGTGCTGCCATGTGACCCGTCGGCCGGGGTCGGCTGTCGGGTGGGCCGGCCCGTTATTCCAGGAGGTGGGCAAGATGTTCCTCTCCGGCGGGATAAGGGAGTTCCTGGGGCAACAGTCGCACGGCGGAGTCCAACTCACCACGGCTGACGCGGGCGTGGAGACTGTGGGTGAGCGGGGTCACGTCGCGGATGGAGACAGTCCACTCGTCCGCGTAACGCCGTGCAGCCTCACCGGAGAGACCCAGTTGCAGGGATCGGTACGGCAGGGGCTGGAGGCGCAGGTCCCGCTCCGGGTCCCACTGAACTCGGGTGGGCGCGCGCCTCAACTGACGCTGCCAGGTGGCTCGGTCGGGGTGCACCCCGCGGACGTAACTCGACAGACACGCATTGCGCAGCGCCCACTCGAAGCCGTCACGGCTGATCTCGACGGCGAGGACGGTCTCTTGCCCGGTCTTGGTGCCCCAGCCACAGCGGTACATCATCCACAGGAACGACGGCTTGATCCATGTCATCCGGTCCCGCTTCCATGCGGTCGGGAAACGGCCGTCGCGGACAGCGGGCAGGCCGATCTCGGGGGAGTACGCCTGGTAGACGGTGATCGTGGATTCCGAGTAGGCCGCGCGGATCCTGTGTTGCGGTTCTTCCATGGCGTACAGCGTGGGGTCGGCCGGTTCGGGCGGCCACTGATTTTCTCTTGCCGTTCGCTGTGCCGGGGAACGCCGGCCGCGGCGCCGTGTGGATGGCCGGTCCTACGGCGCTGGCTCCCCGCTGCCTCGGTCCTGCTTGCCCGTTACCCCGTCCCGGCGAGCCTGAACTGCCGTAGCCCGTCGACCGACCCACGTGCCGGAAGGTCGGCTGACGGACTCCCTCGCGTGCAGGCTGGTCAAGTGCAGGAAGGTTCTCATGTCGGACCGGTCCGTCGCTTCGGCCGGCTCTCGGGGCGAGGAGGAAACGTCGTCGCGGGACCGCCGCCGCGCGTTCCCGGCCGCGGCACCCCGAGCAACAGAGCGATGGCGCTGCCACTTGAAAATCCGTCCGGGCAGCCACTTGGATGGTGCCGTGGTCATGGCATCGACGGACGGCAGCGGGACTGTCGGCGGACGCGTCCCACTCGACGACGTCATCGCGCAACTGGGCAGGCACAGGCCGGTCTTCCACTCCGAAGCCGATCTTCAGCACAGCTTCGCGCGGGCCCTTTGGGAACTGTCGTCGGATGTGCACTCCAGGCTCGAGGTGCCGCAGCGGGCAGAGGGCCGCACCGAACACCTGGACCTTCTGTGCATCGGCCCGTCGGTTCGAACCGCGATCGAGTTCAAGTACTTCACCCGACGGTGGACGGGCACGGTGGGCACTCCCGCCGAGGACTACACCTTGAAGGGGCATGCCGCCACGGACCTCGCTCGCCTGTACTTCGTGCGGGACATGGTCAGGCTGGAGCGCTTCTGCCGCCGGTCCGACCAGAACGGCCTTGCCATCATGGTGACCAACGACGCATCCCTGTGGACTCCACCCGGCGACGGCCGCGGACAGACCCGGGACCGAGAGTTCAGGATCCACCAGGGGCGTGAGCTCAGCGGCACGCTGCTCTGGGCCGAGGGCGCCTACGAGCCGAACACGTGCACATTGCGAGGCGCGTATCCGCTCGACTGGAAGCCGTACTCCCAACTGGACGGAGCAGGGGGTGAGTTCCGGTATCTCGCCGTGTCCGTCGGGCCGCCGCCGGACGGACACGGCGACGGGCCCTCGCAGACCTAGCGGGCTCGCGGCCGAAGCGCGGAACCCGAGCCGTACATGCAGGGCCGTACGTGCCGGGCCGCTTTCGCGGATCAGTCGTCCGTGGGAGCCGGCGTGAGACCCGTCGGGCAGGACGTCCCCCCATTCGTCCCCACCGGGTCACCCAGCTTGACCCCCGTCCCGCCGATCCCGCAGTAGCCCGCCGGATTCTTGTCGAGGTACTGCTGGTGGTACCGCTCGGCCGGGTAGAACACCCGCCCCTGCGCCGGGAGTATCTCCGTGCTGATCGTGCCGAAGCGCGAACTCGTGAGGACCTGCTGGTAGGCGGCGCGGGAGGCTTCCGCCGCGACTGCCTGGCCGGGTGTGTGGGTGTGGATCGCCGAACGGTACTGCGTGCCCACGTCGTTGCCCTGGCGGAAGCCCTGCGTCGGGTTGTGGGCCTCCCAGAACGTCTTCAGCAGCCTGTCGTACGAGATCAGCTTCGGGTCGTAGACCACGCGGACCGCCTCCGTGTGACCGGTCAGGCCCGAGCAGACCTCCTCGTAGGTGGGGTTCTCGGTGTAGCCGCCCTGGTAGCCGACCAGCGTCGTCCACACGCCCACCGGGAGCTTCCAGAACATCCGCTCCGCACCCCAGAAGCAGCCCAGTCCGAAGTCGGCGATCTCCAGATGCCCGGGGTAGGGGCCGAGCAGGGGGGTGCCGAGAACGGTGTGGCGATCGGAGGCCGTGAACACCGGCTGCGGCCGACCCTGCAAAGCCTGTTCCGGTGAGGGGAGTTGGGGCGTACGACTGTGCAGGAACATACGATCTCCAATCGGGCCGCAACGAGGGTCCGCACCTGCTGAACGGGCGGCAGCTCCCGAGAATTCCGCCTCGCTTCCGAGGACGACCGCCCTCGGCTCCGAGTACGACCGTCCTCGCTTCCGAGTACGACCGTCGGCTGCCACCGCGCCCGGCACGCCCGCCCCACCCCGGCCCGCCCTCAGTGCGGCAGGCTCGCCGGACTCCCTCCGTTCGCCTCGTACCCCGCGACCGCCAGCGCCCGGTAGACCGCGAACTCGGCCGCCGGGTCCGCGGACAGGGTCCAGGGCAGCGCCCCGACGTGGCCGTCGATGTGTATGAGCTGGTTCATCGCCTCGGACCAGCGTTCCGCGCGGACCAGGAAGAACACCAGGAGATGGCGGACGTGCGCCAGCATCGGGTCGTCGGGGCGGGCCGCGTGGACGGCGAACAGCGCGCCGTGGATCGCCTTCTCCACGACCTCGCTCCGGTAGAAGCTGCTGACCAGGTTCACCTCGGGGAGGTGCTCGAAGACCGCGAAGAGCGGCATCGCGGCGAGCAGGGAACCCTGCGGGGCCCGCGCGGCGGCGGCCTCCGCGAACGAGTTCGCCAGTTCGCGCGAGCCGTGCCACTTCTCGCACCAGTAGTGCAGGGCCGCCAGATGTGCCCCCATGTGGGCCGGCGCGCGGTCCAGGATCCTCAGCCACACCTGCTCGAACTCCGGCTGCGGATACGTCAGTCCGCGGGCCACCGACAACTCGACGATGTACGGGACCGGGTCACCGGGGGAGAGCAGCGCCGCCTGGCCGCAGGCGTCCCGCGCCTCCTCCATGATGATCCGGAACTCGTCCGTCCCCCGCGTCGCGGTACGCCACGCCTGCTGCACCAGGAACTCCGCGTGCACGGCCGCGCCGCCCGCGTCCTTCGGGTGCTCAAGCCGCCACACGCGCAGCCACTGCCCGCCCGGTGTCTCGCTGACCCCGCCGGGCCGCTGCTGCAGCTCCAGCGACGCGGCGCCCGCGAAGGCCTGCACGCGCTGCCAGCGCAGCTCGCCCGTGATCTCGGTGCCGGCCAGCAACTGCATCGCCGCGCGGTAGTCCTGCGTGCGCTGCACCAGGTCGAGGACGTCCAGCAGGTCCTGGTCGGGGCCGGGCATGCGGATGTCCAGCTCCTCCTCGCGCACGAAGCCGTAGGTCGCCGGGTCCGCGGCGTCCGGATGGCCCGGCGAGACCTGCTCGATCATCCCGCGCCTGCGCCGCAGGAACGGGATCAGCACGAAGCCCATCATGAGCAGCGCCATCAGGACCCAGAGAATCTCCATGCGTCAAGCGAACCAGACGCGTCCGACAATTGGCCAACCCGGCCCACCGCCCTGTGGAAAACCACCGTCGTCTCACCCCGCGACCCTGTGGAAAACCACGGCCACCGCGCCGCGCGGCCCTGTGGAGAACCTCCGGATCGTCGTCACGCCCGTAGGCGCACTACGCTCGGGGCTCATGAGCGACAGGCACATCAGTCAGCACTTCGAGACCCTCGCGATCCACGCGGGCAACACCGCCGATCCCCTCACCGGCGCGGTCGTCCCGCCGATCTACCAGGTCTCGACCTACAAGCAGGACGGCGTCGGCGGTCTGCGCGGCGGCTACGAGTACAGCCGTAGCGCCAATCCCACCAGGACCGCCCTGGAAGAGAACCTCGCCGCCCTGGAGGGCGGCCGCCGCGGCCTCGCGTTCGCGTCCGGACTGGCGGCCGAGGACTGCCTGTTGCGTACGCTGCTCAGCCCCGGCGACCACGTCGTCATCCCGAACGACGCGTACGGCGGCACGTTCCGGCTGTTCGCGAAGGTCGTCTCCCGGTGGGGCGTCGAGTGGTCGGTCGCCGACACCAGCGACCCGGCGGCCGTACGGGCCGCGATCACCCCGAAGACCAAGGTCGTCTGGGTCGAGACCCCCTCGAACCCGCTGCTCGGCATCACCGACATCGCCGCCGTCGCGCAGATCGCCCGGGACGCGGGCGCGAGGCTCGTCGTCGACAACACCTTCGCGACGCCCTACCTCCAGCAGCCGCTGGCCCTCGGCGCCGATGTCGTCGTGCACTCCCTGACCAAGTACATGGGCGGTCACTCGGACGTGGTCGGCGGCGCGCTGATCGCGGCCGACGAGACACTCGGCGAGGAACTGGCGTACCACCAGAACGCGATGGGCGCGGTCGCCGGGCCCTTCGACTCCTGGCTGGTGCTGCGCGGCGCCAAGACGCTGTCGGTGCGCATGGACCGGCACAGCGAGAACGCCACCAAGGTCGCCGACATGCTCACCCGGCACGCACGCGTGACGCGCGTTCTCTACCCGGGCCTCCCGGAGCACCCCGGTCACGAGGTCGCCGCCAAGCAGATGCGGGCCTTCGGCGGCATGATCTCCTTCCAGGTCGAGGGCGGCGAGGAGGCGGCCGTCGAGGTCTGCAACCGCGCCAAGGTGTTCACGCTCGGCGAGTCCCTGGGCGGCGTCGAGTCGCTGATCGAGCACCCGGGACGCATGACGCACGCGTCCGTGGTCGGTTCGGCCCTGGAGGTCCCCGGCGACCTCGTCCGCCTCTCCGTGGGCATCGAGAACGTGCAGGACCTCCTGGAGGACCTGCAGCAGGCGCTGGGCTAGCCGACGGACAGGGGCCCGTCCGGGGCCCTCACCAACCCGTCAGCGGTGGAGTCGTCTCCGACGGCGGCTCCACCCAGGGGTGGGCCATCAGCGCCCACACGGTGAACGTCACGACCGCCGCCCACAGCAGCAGCCACATCAGCCGCCGGGCGGCCCTGCGGCGGCGCAGCATCCGGCCGCCGCGACGCACGACCTCCGCGTACAGCTCGGGCGGCACCTGCGGCGGAGTCCGCTCCATGATCTGCCGTACGGTCGCCTCCCGCTCGGGCCTGTTCACGCGCGCGCACCCCCGTCCCGGGGCCTCGTCGGACTCATGACGGCACCACCTCGGCGCCGGTCACCTTGGGTGCCGGACCGCGCGGCGGATGCAGCAGTGCCGTCGTCGCCCGCCCGCAGATCGCCCGGACCCGTTCCGTGGAGAGGCCGAGCAGCGCCGCGGCCTGTTCCTCGGCCACCCCCTCGTACAACCTGAGGACGATGATCAGCCGCTCCTGGGGCGACAGGGCGCCCAGCGGACTGTCGGGGTGGGGCCGGGCCCGGCCGAGTCCGCCGTACTGGTGCCAGGCCGTACGCGCGAAGCGGGTGGCCAGGGACTGACGGGCGCGGTCGTACGGGTCCTCGCCGCGCAGCCGGTCCCAGCACGCGTACGTGTGCGCCAGGGACAGCGTCAACAGCCGCCGCGCGCGCGGGTTGTCGTTCCGGTCCTCCGCGGTCAGCAGCGTGGCGGCATGCAGCAGCCGCCCTGCCGCGCCCGCGACGAACGCCTCGAACTCCCGGGCACGGCGGGCGCCTTGTGACGTCTGCCGTTCTCGCACCGCGCCGCCTCCCCCTGAAGGACCCGGTTTCATATGAGGCCAGGGCCGTCGTGAGGTCAAGAGTTCGGTACGAAAGGCGGGAGTCGGGCATCACACGCGCGTGCCCGCGTTCTTCGGAAACCGCGTCCTTCAGGAAGCCGACGGCGTCTCGCCGCCGGGAACCGCCATCCGCGCGGAGAGGGCGCTGTTGAAGCGCGTGAGGAGCGCGCAGAACACCTCGCGCTCCTCCGGCGCCCAGTCGTGGGTCAGCTCGTCCATCAACTGACGCCTGGACGACCGCACTTCCTCCAGTCGCGACTGCCCGCGCGGGGACAGTTGCAGCACCACCGCGCGGCCGTCCTCGGGGTGCGAGGTGCGCTTGACGAGCCCGGTGTCGACGAGCGGGGCCACCTGCCGGGTGACCGTCGAGGAGTCGATCCCCATGCTCGCCGCGAGCGCCTTCACGCCCATCGGACCTTCCTTGTCCAGGCGGTTGAGCAGCAGATACGCGGCGCGGTCCATGGAGTTGCGCACCTGTCCGACTCCGCCGAGCCGGGTCTGTTCGGCACGGCGCGCGAAGACCGCCACCTCGTGCTGCAGCGTGTCGAGGAGACCGGATTCACCGACGGTCGTCATGTCCATCGACATTTCAGGTGTTGTGGGCATGGCCGGAGGCTCGCTTCATGAAGGGGGTGCTGGGTTGGGGGACAGGGTACGCGGATGGAAGGCGGCCCGTACCGGCGCTGCGCAAACCAGTCTCGGAGCTTGGTCACAGCCGAGACGCGCCCCTGTGAACTGCGATGCTTGAGTCATGAGCTACAGCACGGCTGACTCCTTGCGACCCGTCACCCTCGACGATGTGCGCGGTGCCCAGAAGATGCTCATGGGCGTGGCGCGGGTGACCGGGATGGAAGGCAGCAGGCACCTGACCCAGCTCGTCGGCTCGCCGGTGCACTTCAAGTGCGAGAACCTCCAGCGGACCGGCTCGTTCAAGCTCCGCGGCGCCTACGTCCGGATCGCCGGACTGCTCCCGGAGGAGCGCGCCGCAGGTGTCGTCGCCGCGAGCGCCGGCAACCACGCCCAGGGCGTTGCCCTCGCCTCCGCGCTCCTCGGCGTGCGCTCCACGGTGTTCATGCCCAAGGGCGCGCCCCTGCCGAAGATCAGCGCCACCAAGGAGTACGGCGCGGAGGTGCGCCTGCACGGCCACGTGGTCGACGAGACGCTGGCCGCCGCGCAGGAGTACGCCCATGAGACGGGCGCGGTGTTCATCCACCCCTTCGACCACCCCGACATCATCGCGGGCCAGGGCACGGTGGGCCTGGAGATCCTGGACCAGTGCCCCGAGGTGCGCACGATCGTCGTCGGCATCGGCGGCGGCGGACTCGCGGCCGGTGTCGCGGTCGCCGTGAAGGCCCTGCGGCCCGACGTGCGGATCGTGGGCGTCCAGGCGGCGGGCGCGGCCGCGTTCCCGCCCTCGCTGGCGGCCGGCCGGCCGGTGTCGATCCAGAACCCGGCGACGATGGCCGACGGCATCAAGGTCGGGCGCCCCGGTGACGTGCCGTTCGGGATCGTCGCCGATCTGGTGGACGAGGTCCGCACGGTCAGTGAGAACGAACTGTCCGCCGCGCTGCTGCTCTGCCTGGAACGGGCCAAGCTGGTCGTCGAACCGGCCGGCGCCAGCCCGGTCGCGGCGCTGCTGAGCGATCCGCGGGGCTTCGAGGGACCGGTCGTCGCGCTGCTGTCCGGCGGGAACGTCGACCCGCTGCTGCTTCAGCGCATCCTGCGCCACGGCATGTCCGCGCAGGGCCGCTACCTGGCCGTGACGCTCCGGCTGACGGACCGGCCGGGCGCCCTCGCGACGCTTCTCGGGGTGTTGTCAGTGGTCGACGCTAACGTCCTCGATGTGAGCCACGTCCGGACCGATCCGCGGCTCGGGCTCACGGAGGTGGAGGTCGAGCTGCATCTGGAGACGAAGGGGCCGGTGCACTGCGCCGAGGTCGGCCACGCCCTGCGCGAAGCGGGCTACACCGTCATCGACTGAGTTCGGAGCACGCATGGACTGAGGTCAGAACCCGTTCGTCACCCGTCCCGTCACTCGTTCGAGAAAATCTGTTGAGAGACGCGATACATCGCGTTATGGTGTGTCTCGTGTCGCCCACGGCAGAAGCATGCCGCTCCCACGGGTAGAACAAAAGACACATACCTAGGCTTTTCAAAGAATCCCCGACGACGTGGAGACTGATATGCCAGGCGCCATCTATGCCGAAGGCCTGGTGAAAACCTTCGGCGATGTGAAAGCTCTGGACGGCGTCGACCTCGATGTCCCCGAGGGCACCGTGCTGGGCCTCCTCGGGCCCAACGGCGCGGGCAAGACGACCGCCGTCCGCTGTCTGACCACTCTGCTGCGCCCCGACAGCGGCAAGCTGATCGTCGCCGGCCTCGACGTGCTCAAGCAGCCCAACGAGGTACGGCGCTCCATCGGCCTCTCCGGCCAGTTCGCCGCGGTCGACGAATACCTGACCGGCCGGGAGAACCTCCAGATGGTCGGCGAGCTCTACCAGATGAAGGCCAAGGCCGCGAAGGCCCGGGCCGACCAACTGCTCGACCAGTTCAACCTCGCGGACGCCGCCGACCGTACGGCCAAGACGTACTCCGGAGGCATGCGCCGCCGGCTCGACCTGGCGGCGGCGCTCGTCGTCTCCCCGCCCGTGATGTTCATGGACGAGCCGACCACCGGCCTCGACCCGCGCAACCGCCAGATGCTGTGGGAGGTCATCAAACAGCTCGTCTCCGGCGGTACGACACTCCTGCTGACCACCCAGTATCTGGAGGAGGCAGACCATCTCGCGCACGACATCGCGGTGGTCGACCACGGCCGTGTCATCGCCCGCGGCACCTCCGACCAGCTCAAGGCCCGCACCGGCGGCGAGCGCGTCGAGGTCGTCGTGCACGAGCGCGACCACATCGCGATCGCCTCGGAGGTGTTGCGCGGCTTCGGCAAGGGCGACACCACCGTCGAGGAGCACACCCGCAAGCTCACCGTGCCCGTCACCGGCGGCGCGAAGCTCCTCGCCGAGGTCATCCGCGAGCTCGACTCCCGCGGCATCGAGATCGACGACATCGGCCTGCGCCGCCCCACCCTCGACGACGTGTTCCTGTCCCTGACAGGCCACTTGGCGGAGGAGAAGGCGGAGGAGAACGGCACGGACACCGACCCCAAGGACCGCAAGCACAAGAAGGAGGCCGCGAAGTGAGTGCCGTCACCGATGCCGCGCCGGTCGCGGCACCCAGCAGTGCCCTCGGCCAGTCCGTGCACGACTCCCTGGTCGTCGCCAAGCGCAATCTGATCCGCATGAGCCGGATTCCGAATCCTGTTCGCGCGTATTGGTCAGATTGCACCTCGCCGTGCAACCGAGACCGGCGGCCCAACGCCTTGAAGGAGCAGGTCAAGTGAGCGCTGTGAACGACTCCCTGGTCATGGCCCGCAGGAACTTGATTCGGATGACCAGGATTCCTGAAATGATCCTGTTTGGGCTGATCCAGCCCATCATGTTCGTGGTGCTGTTCACCTACGTGTTCGGCGGCTCGATGCAGATCGGCAACAGCACGAACCTGGACGTCTACAAGAACTTCCTGATGGCCGGCATCTTCGCGCAGACCGTCACGTTCGCCACCGCCAGCTCCGGGGCCGGCATAGCCGACGACATGCACAAGGGCCTCATCGACCGCTTCCGCTCGCTGCCCATGGCGCGCGGCGCGGTGCTCACCGGGCGTACCGTCGCGGATCTCGCGCAGACGGCCTTGACGCTCCTTGTCCTCGCGATCGTCGCGTTGATCGTGGGTTGGCGCCCCGGTTCTGTGGATCCGACCAACTTCGGGAAGATCCTGGGCGGCTTCGGCCTACTGCTTCTTCTGGGATACGCCTTCACGTGGATCGGCGCGCTGATCGGCCTGTCGGTGCGCACTCCGGAGGCGGCCACCTCCGGCGGCCTCATCTGGCTCTTCCCGGTGACGTTCATCTCGAACGCCTTCGTGGACTCCAGCAAGATGACGCCCTGGCTGCGCCACATCGCCGAGTGGAACCCGTTCAGCGCGACCGTCCAGGCGTGCCGCAAGCTCTTCGGCGACCCAGGCCTGTCTCCGTCCGACGCCTGGCCGATGCAGCACCCGGTGTGGGCGTCGCTGATCTACTCAGTCCTGATCATCGTCGTCTTCCGCACGCTCGCGGTCCGCAAGTACCGCCGGACGGCCAGTTGAAGACGTGGGTGGTGGACTTGCTGATTCCGAACTCGGCAGCGGTCTTCGTCCGGATGGTGCGTTCGTGCAGGTGAATTAGCGCCACCATGGCGCGCTAGGACGGGAGTTTGCAGCGGCAGTCTCCCCTCACGGGTGACGACGAGCATGGTGACCCAACCCCTGAGCGCATGAGGCAGGTCGATTGCAGCAGGGTCGACGACCAACGAGGTCCCCGAGCAGCGTGGTTGAGACGTCAGACATCTCGATCAACAGCTCGGGGCCTCGCTCGTTGCGCTTCGCGGACCGTCACCTGATCGGTGGCCACCTAGAAGAAGCTGATTGCTCAGTGGTGAAGATGCGGGCGAAACGACAGAGTCTTACCCTTACATGTAGTGGTGCAGCGTGCGTTGAGCCTGTCGGTCTCCGCACTTCCCGCGCGTTGTAGAACGGAATGCTCATGGAAGTCGATCCTGAAAGCCTAAGAGGAAAAGAAGCGATCGACCGGAACAGTGAAGAAATCGGTTGGGTCGACAGGGTGATTGCAAGTGAGGACGGCAACGCCCAGTGGGTTTTCATACGAACTAATGACGAACATGAGAATGCTGTGCCAGCTGAAAAAGCACTGGTTAGGCAAGGCCTTGTAGAGGTAGCACTGGACAAGGATATTGTGACTCACTCACCCGCTGTGGAGGCTACAGGCGATCTGACCCATGCGGAAGAAGTCCGACTCGGTCAGTATTATGGAATGTCAATGGACGGGGAATCTTTTCAGACGCCGCTTGACGTGGCAAACGCCTACGCAGAAGGGTTGATTGACCGAGAGGATACTGCTAAGAGACTAGCCAGATGGCCCTATCGGCCACACGTTCGTGATGACTCTGGCATTCTAGATGATCCGCCGGTCTGGAATAAAGGAACGATTCACGATCTTGAGATTGCTCTCACTCTGGGATTGATCGACATGGATATATATGGGCATGTTCTCGAACTCATGTCGATATCTGGTACATCAAGGGATGGGGCGACTCATGACAGGTCGCATAGATGTTAACGCTGCACGCCGCTATAGGCAGCTAGAGGCCGCATTGCGTGCAGGGCACCTTAGGCAGAACTCGCCATACGCCACCGTTAATAATCCGGCATGGTTCGCGTGGGTCGAAAACGAGCCGATAGCACTCCCACAGAGACGGCTGGTCCAGAATGAGATCGTGGCCCGAGAATTGCAGCAGTCGGACTTGATAGACCGTTCAAGAGTTGCGATTGTTACGGCCGGCCCACCTGGTGCGGGAAAGTCACACATCGAGAATGACGTGAGAGACCGGCTGAACCCGGGTGGTACTTGGCGTGTTGTTGACCCCGACAAGTTTAAGAGTTTGCTTCTTCGGCAAGCCATCGAAGATGGGAGCTACTCATCTCTTATTCCCCCTGGGCTGGAAACTGCGCATCCCCTCGAATTGGCGCCACTAGTCCATGAGGAGTCAAGTGCACTGGCTTCGCAGATTCGCGAATTCTCGATTAGGCAAGGTGAGAGTGTAGTGATTGATGGAACTCTCAAAGGGAGAGAGAAGGCCGAGCGGCTGGTTTCCTATCTTGTTGAAAGCGACTATCTAGTACATCTTGTCGATGTCGAGACGACGCGAGTTATATCCCTCAAGCGTGTATTCAAGCGTTGGTATGCTGGCTACAGGGCAGCTATGATGTCTGTCTCCTCAGGTGCTCCTAGGTCAGCCGTCATGGGCGGGAGATGGGTTCCTTCGAGTTTTGTAAGGGAGCTATTCCAGGTTGGCCACACCTCTATCTGCGAACAAGTTGTTGAGGATGTTTGCCTGATCCATGATGATGTGAAAGTGCAGCTAGAGCGATGGCGAACAAATCATGAAGATTCCGACCCGGTTAAGGAATTTGGCGATTTCCGAAGGCCGGTCAACATATAACCATTCTCAAGTTTCCGCTGGCAACCATGATGCGAATGCCGACAACGGAAATGAGTGTCTTGGGTGGTCCTGCCGTCTCGGGGTGCGCTCATTTAAGGCTCTATTTTGTGGCGGATATTCGAGAAAGCCACCTCGGCGTAGATCGCTATCTCTGTAGATATCCTCTAATCTCGGCCAGTGAAGCCTCAACGGCGGTCTTTAGATTTATGTCATCTGTAGAACCCCGCCACTTAACGATCCGGACGCCGCCACTTTCACTCTCAATAAATTTCACGTCGGCATACTCTTCAGGTGTCCCCGCCGCAACAACAAGCAGGGGGACGAAGCGTCGAGCACCATATCGCTTTAGGATGTAGTCGACATTTTCAGTCCCCAACGAGAATGGCTTCAACGCGATGGCGATTTGCTCTTCTTCCTCGGGCTGTTCTGTAGGGCGGATAGTCAGATTGAGGTCAATGCCGTCATCTATACTACTCTTCCATGTAATCCCCTCAGGGAATAGGGACAAGAGTTTTGCCGAGAGGGGATGGTAGTAGGTTTCTACGTAAGCCATCCTGAAACGGGAAGCATGCGCCCGTGAGGGGTTTAGTGCGAAAGTGACTTGGAATTCTGCATCATTCTTTCGCTGTTTGGCGAGTGCGATCCGAGATAGGAATTCCCCTCGGCCCTCAATGAGCTTTCGAAGATTGGGTCGCTCCCAATGCTTAATTCGGAACGGCGGTCGATTATTTAGTTGGTATGCGTTGAGATAGTCTTTGCAGGGATTCGATAGATGGTTGCTCGCAATCACCAGCGCAACGTCTGCCCGTTCCGCAGAGACCCAGCTGAGTAGCCCTGATACCTTTTCAGGTGGAACTCCTTGCTTGTAATGTTTGCAGTCGATGAACCACTTTTCAACGTAGTGTGAGCCGTCAAACTCCTCGATTTGCCGCTCTGCAACGATGTCTCGGCCGCGATCCGACGGACTGGCATTGAACCCGGTCCCCTTACGCCAATCGACGTTTACAAACCCGAGCTCCTCAAGGAGCGCGAAGCAGAACTCCTCGAACTCAACATCTGTCATGTCGTCATACGGCATCTCTTCAAGCATTGAGCCAGGCTAACGGATATCCCTTCCGTTTGGTAGTTGTCTGCGAATCCGCCTTTTGTCTGAGTCGCATCCGGCGACGAACTGCTGCTGTTTAGAACAAAGGCTCTTGCTCTCCGGGAGTTACTGGCTCACCGGAAGTTGCCGGCCTAATTTGCACGAGTTCCAAGATCTCTGGATCGTAGAGCCAAAAATAACGACCCTCCACCTCTTGGCGCCCAGAGATTCTGAGGGCCAGGTTATTCCTATGCGCATCTACTGCCAAGTCATAGTCCTCTACTTTAAGGCGGACCCGCATTTTATTGCCCCTCGAACCGCTGAAGACATCAAGGCGAACGACTCCGGGTTCTCCCGGCTTCGGGCGTTCAAGTTGAGTCACCGCTCCAAGCACAGTCACATACTCCGCCGCAGCAGTGGCTGCAAACACATTGCCAGCTGTTTCTAGAGCCGAATAGTCGGATGGCGAAAACTCAAGCTTGTGCCTCTGAACGGGTGCACCACTGAAGAGATCGTCAGCCGAGTTTAGCTCTACCTCAATTTCCGCACCCTCGGAATCTCTGATTAGAGAACGCACAGCTTGAGTTAGCTCATAGCAGAAACCGCGTCTGACGTTTTCAATGAAGCCATATGTAGACCCTGATGCATTGAAGTGGTCTACTGATTCACGGGCGGCCGAAAGGGCGTCTACCATGCCTAGGGTGATCTCGCGGCCTGTATGGCGCCCAACCAAAGGAATTGTTTCACCAGGGTTTACTTTGCGCTCTGTGTAAACCTCTTCGGGAGGTACGTACGCAGTAATCACGTAGCTGCCCACCTCTGTTTGACCCATGAGGACGGAGTCGAGGAAGGACTTGGCGATGAAGGAATTAGCGTTCCCGAAGTACGCGGCTTTCGACTTACGTGTCTTAGCCCCTACTGCCATGGATTTCTGTGCGCCGGCATGTAGGTCCTCGCCAGCGCTCCATGGAATGGTCCCTCTGTGACCCTGCGTTTCCTTGTGAAACTTAACTTCGTCGCCTAGGGAGTGTACCGTAGCGGCACGTTCCAGAATTGACCGAATCCTGGCATCCCCAATTTTCCATGCTTGCGCAACGGCTTGACTCAATAGTTCAAAATAGTCGTCGGTCTCTGTGTCCCTAGGGAGGAGAAGCCCTCTAACCTGCTCGCCATTCTGTGTGATGGGGCGCCAGCGGCTATATAGGTCTTCCTGCCCCCCGTACTTTTGCCACCCATTGCTCTGGAGTGCCAGGGCTAACTGCCGGTCAGTGAGGTGGTGAGCGATCTCCTCGAAGTCCGGGGCGGTCACGGAGTCCCGCCTTTCCCTATTCGCTCCATGATTCCGCAAAGCGCCTTATCATCAAAAATGCGCGCAGTGGGAACCCTGACGGCCGTGTAGTCCTCTCCAGACGGTTCAACTCCGGTAACGCTGCGCCAGTAAGCACAGTGGCGCAGCTTGAATATATCGTGAGTGGCTTCTACCCAAGCAGCAATATCCTCGGGGACAATCATTGCCACCAAGATGCGGTGAACGGTCACCTTCTTGCGAGCGAGAAGTTTGAGTCGATTATTGGATAAGTTGACGGATATGAATCCGTTAGCCGGGTTGGGTCCGGATGTCCAGGTGCTCTTGAGCTGTATCTTGAGATCGATCTGGCAGTCCGCTTCGTGCAGTTCCGACGCGTGGCTCATCACCCAGTCGATCCCATCGTCGGGCTCAGGCTTCGCCATCGTGCACCCGGCAGCAGCAGCCACCGCTCTCAGGTAACTGTCTTGGAGCATCTCCATGCGCTGCTTCTTGGGGAGGTCGCCTCTCAAGGGTGCAGCGGGTAGCGCGTCGTCGACGTCAAGCATGCATCCCCCCAATGCGGTGTCGCGTTGATCACATGCTACGTCGGAGGAATGCCCAACGGTAGGGCCTCAGCAAGTGACGCCTGGACTTTCGGAGTCGCCTCGTTCACCCCAGCTGTCATGGCGCCCCGTGTTGTCACCTGGGGGGAAGAGCGCCAGGACATCGTCGACTTTGGTGGCGCTCGTTCCGTTCGACATGGGCCTTGAGACACGTGCCATCGTTTCGTGGCACTTTCCCCGCTACGGTCAGAGTCGTGTCTGGCGCATATCGGGTTGGTCACCCGTAGACGTGTGCCGGTTGATCGCGCGCGACTAGGGGAGCTGGTACGGGCATGGCGGTTGACGCTGCTCGATCGGAAGAGGCGTTCACGTCGGCAAGGGCTACGCGGGTGATGGCTGCTGCGTGCCGGGCCGCAGGGCTCGATGACACAGGCGCGGAGCTGATCCGCCTCGGAGAGAACGCGCTGTTTCGGCTGACTTCTGTGCCGGTGATCGCGCGCGTGGCTCGGGGGGAAGAGTGGTTGTCTACGGCTCGCACTGAAGTGGCCGTGTCGCGGTGGCTGGCCGGAGAGGGGTTCCCGTCTGCTCGGATCATCGAGGATCTGGAGCAGCCGTTCTTGATCGACGGCCACCCCGTGACCTTTTGGCATCTGATCCTTGAGGGTGACCGCAAGGCGACGTATGGCGAGTTGGGCGGGGTCCTGCGGGATCTCCACTCGCTGACCGTGCCGGAGGGTCTTGTGTTGCCGGTGTTCGACCCCTTTGACAAGCAAGCGTTGAGGCTGGACCGGGCGGTGATCCCGGACGATGACAAGGTCTTCTTGCGGAAGCGGTGGCAGGAACTTCAATACAAGTACGCCGAGTTGAGGTTCGAGACACCCAAGGGGCCGGTGCATGGGGATGCTCATGTGCAGAACCTCATGGTCGACGATCAGGGGCGCGTGATCCTGATCGACTTCGAGGCCTTCTGCTACGACCACCCGGAGTGGGATCTGATGGTCACGTCTGTGGAGCACTACAGCCTTGGGTGGCAGACCGATGAGCAGTACGCCGAGTTCGTGGGCGCGTACGGGCGTGACCTGTATGACTGGGACGGGTACGAGACGCTGCGGGGCATTCAAGAGTTCGGTATGACGACGTGGCTGATGCAGAACGTGCAGGAGGACGAGGGGACGGCGGCCGAGTACCGCCGGCGTATCGCTGGTCTGCGCGATGACGATGGGCCTCGGGACTGGCGGCCCTGGTAGCGGCTACTCGTCGTCCTCGTCCAGGCGGTTGAGCGCGTCGCGCACCTTCTCGTTGAAGGCGGCCACGGTGGGGTTCGTGGCGTGCACGCTGACTTCGGTCTGGAAGTCGGTGACGTAGCGCTGGAAGCGGTTGGACTGGAGGGAATCGCCGCCGTCGACTGCGAGGCTCGCGGTGGTGACGGCGGCTTCCAACTCGCCGTTGAGGAGCTGGCTTTGGGCGAGCACCATGCGGCAGAAGCCCAGGGTGCGGGCGTACTTGGGGTCGGTGCTGTCCACGGCACGCTGGGCCTGGGCGACAGAGTCTCGGCGCATCTTGAGGTCGCGGAAACAGTGGCAGAGTTCGCCCATGAGTTCTGCTTCGTCGAAGTAGCCAAGCCATGACGGGTCGTCGGCTGTGTGGGCGCGTCCGAAGTGGCGCTCGGCCTCCTTCATCGCGCGGGCTGCCGCGATTGCGTCGTTCGCGTTGGACAGGGCGCGGGCTTCCATCGCCGAGTAATTCGACATGGCGCGTGGGGTGGCCCGGCCTTTGGCGCTCTCGACTGCGGCGCGGGCAAGCTGGATGGCTTGGGTGTGGTTGCCCAGGTAGTTGGCCTGGTGGCTGAGGTTGCCGAGGATGCGGGCGCCGAACATGCGGTCGTCGATGACCTGGGACAGGCGCAGTGTTGAGGTCAGGTAGCGGTGGGCGAGTCGGTGGTTGCCGACGTCGTACGCGGTCCACGCGAGCAACTGGGAGATCTCGGCGGCGGCGCCGAATAACGAGGTGCCGACCTTCTCGCTGTAGCTCGCGTTCAGCAGCGGCAACACGTCTTCGCGGAAGTAGTGGCGGAGTGCCTTGTGGCCGTGGCCTCCGCCGTACTTGAAGTCGAGTTGCATGAACAGCCCGGCTGCTTCTCTGATCGCACGGACGTCGCGCATGCCGACGCGTCGGTGATCGGGTCTGTCGGCCTGGATGCCGTCGGGGCGCGCGATCATCCATGACAGGACGGCGGAGTTGAGGTCGGCGTCCGCGACGGCCAGTGAGTCCGAAGCGGGGGCGTCGGCATGCTCGTGGGTGAGCCCGTCGAGCACAGACAGGACGTCGGGAACTGAAGCTCCCCCTTTGACCTGGACAGCTTGATACTGGGACGGATGGTCCCGGAGGAAGCAGTCATAGGTAGTGAGTAGCAAGAGCAACATGAGTA
>NZ_JBIWMV010000022.1:0-12737 GCF_044766845.1 Streptomyces sp. NPDC101776
TCGACACCTCGAAGCGTGAAGAACGGCCGTCCTGCTGTCTCACGAACACAGCAAGATCAGCAGGTCGAGTGACCAGCGAGGATAAACGCCAAGCTTAGGGTCGGTACGATCCCCTATTGCGCGCGCTCCCGGTATGGCGCCGCATCCACCCTGCAGTCAGGAGAGACCGGTGTCAGACGTCCGTGTGATCATCCAACGCGATTCCGAGCGGGAAGAGCGCACGGTGACGACGGGCACGACGGCCGCCGAGCTCTTCGCCGGCGAGCGCTCGATCATCGCCGCGCGCGTGGCCGGAGAGCTCAAGGACCTCGCGTACGTCGTCGCCGAGGGTGACGAGGTCGAGGGTGTCGAGATCTCCTCCACCGACGGCCTCAACATCCTGCGCCACTCCACCGCGCACGTGATGGCGCAGGCCGTGCAGGAGCTGTTCCCCGAGGCCAAGCTGGGCATCGGCCCGCCGGTCAAGGACGGCTTCTACTACGACTTCGACGTCGAGCGGCCGTTCACGCCCGAGGATCTCAAGGCCGTCGAGAAGAAGATGCAGGAGATCCAGAAGCGCGGCCAGCGTTTCTCGCGCCGTGTGGTGACCGACGAGGCGGCTCGTGAGGAGCTGGCTTCCGAGCCGTACAAGCTCGAACTCATCGGCATCAAGGGCTCCGCGTCCACGGACGACGGCGCGGACGTCGAGGTCGGCGGCGGCGAGCTGACGATCTACGACAACCTCGACCCCAAGACCGGCGACCTGTGCTGGAAGGACCTCTGCCGAGGCCCGCACCTGCCCACCACCCGCAACATCCCGGCGTTCAAGCTGATGCGCAACGCGGCCGCCTACTGGCGCGGCAGCGAGAAGAACCCGATGCTCCAGCGCATCTACGGCACCGCCTGGCCCTCCAAGGAGGAGCTGAAGGCGCACCTCGACTTCCTGATCGAGGCCGAGAAGCGTGACCACCGCAAGCTGGGCAGCGAGCTGGACCTCTTCTCCATCCCGGACCAGATCGGCTCCGGCCTGGCCGTCTTCCACCCCAAGGGCGGGGTCATCCGCCGGGTCATGGAGGACTACTCGCGGCGCCGCCACGAGGAGGAGGGCTACGAGTTCGTCTACACCCCGCACGCGACGAAGGGGAAGCTCTTCGAGACGTCCGGGCACCTGGACTGGTACGCCGACGGCATGTACCCGCCCATGCAGCTCGACGAGGGCGTGGACTACTACCTCAAGCCCATGAACTGCCCGATGCACAACCTGATCTTCGACGCGCGCGGCCGTTCCTACCGTGAACTGCCGCTGCGGCTCTTCGAGTTCGGGACCGTGTACCGGTACGAGAAGTCGGGCGTCGTGCACGGGCTGACCCGGGCGCGCGGCTTCACGCAGGACGACGCGCACATCTACTGCACGCGCGAGCAGATGGCCGACGAGCTGGACAAGACGCTCACGTTCGTCCTCAACCTGCTGCGGGACTACGGCCTGACGGACTTCTACCTGGAGCTGTCGACCAAGGACCCGGAGAAGTTCGTGGGCTCGGACGAGGTCTGGGAAGAGGCCACGGAGACGCTGCGCCAGGTCGCCGAGAAGCAGGGGCTGCCGCTCGTTCCCGACCCGGGTGGCGCCGCGTTCTACGGGCCGAAGATCTCCGTCCAGACGCGCGACGCCATCGGCCGGACCTGGCAGATGTCGACCGTCCAGCTCGACTTCAACCTGCCGGAGCGGTTCGACCTGGAGTACACGGGTCCCGACGGCTCCAAGCAGCGGCCGGTCATGATCCACCGGGCGCTGTTCGGTTCCATCGAGCGGTTCTTCGCGGTGCTGCTGGAGCACTACGCGGGTGCCTTCCCGGCGTGGCTCGCGCCTGTGCAGGCGGTCGGGATCCCGATCGGGGACGGGCACGTCGAGTACCTGGAGAAGTTCGCCGTAGCGGCCAAGAAGAAGGGGCTGCGCGTCGAGGTCGACTCGTCCTCGGACCGGATGCAGAAGAAGATCAGGAACGCGCAGAAGCAGAAGGTGCCGTTCATGGTCATCGTCGGCGACGAGGACATGAACGGCGGGACCGTGTCCTTCCGTTACCGCGACGGCTCGCAGGAGAACGGCATCGCGTTCGACGCGGCCATCGCGAAGATCGAGCAGGTCGTGGCGGACCGGGTCCAGGTCTGAGTCCGTAGTTCTTTTGAGAGGCCCCCGGGGAGTTCAGATCCCCGGGGGCCTCTCGTCGTCCTCCCGCGCGAAGACCTGGAGCAGCCAGGACGCGAAGGTTCCGGTGACCGCGCCGAGCAGGGCCAGGCCGATGGCCATCATTCCTACGGCGATCAGGCGGCCGAGCGGAGTGATCGGTGCGACATCGCCGTAGCCGACGGTCGCGAAGGTCGCGCAGGTCCACCACACGGCGTCGCCGAACGTCGTGATCGTCGCGCCCGGGGCCGCGTGCTCCTCCTGGTAGACCGAGAGGGCGCCCGCGAAGCCCAGCAGGAGGGTGGACAGGCCGGCGTAGACGATCACGCGTGCGTGCAGCGCGAGCCGGGGCCGGTCGTGCCGGCGCTGTACGGCCTCGTAGACCTTGACGACCCGTAGGGGGCGGAGCAGGGGCAGGAGCAGGACCAGGGTGTCCAGCCAGTGCGTGCGGACGAAGCGCAGGCGTTGGCCGCTCAGGCGCCAGCGGACCGCGTAGTCGACGGCGAAGAGCGCCCAGGCGGCGAACAGTACGGCGAGGCAGAGGTCCTGCCAGTCGCCGGGCAGGCCGTGGGCCAGGATGCGGACCGCGTACGCGGCGAGGTAGACCATCGACGCCACGGCGAGGGGAACCTCGGTGCGCCGCTCCCAGCGGGCCTTGCGGCTGTCGTCGTCCACCCGCCCAGCTTGGCCCGGGAGGCGTTTCGCGCAACCCCGCCGACACGCCGCGAACGGGCGAAGCCATATGCTTCCCTGCATGACGAGTGAGCCCGAGCAGCAGATCGGAGTGGGGACGCCGGACGCGTTCCAGCGCCTGTGGACGCCCCACCGGATGGCCTACATCCAGGGTGAGAACAAGCCGACCGGCCCCGGTGCCGACGACGGTTGCCCCTTCTGCTCGATTCCGGCGAAATCGGACGAGGACGGGCTGATCGTCAGGCGCGGCGAGCTGGTGTACGGGGTGCTCAATCTGTACCCGTACAACGGCGGCCATCTGATGGTCGTGCCCTATCGTCATGTCGCCGACTACACCGACCTGACCGACGCGGAGACCGTCGAGCTCGCCGCCCTCACCAAGCAGGCGATGACGGCTCTGCGGACCGCGTCCGGCGCCCACGGGTTCAACATCGGGATGAACCAGGGGAGTGTGGCGGGCGCGGGCATCGCCGCCCATCTGCACCAGCACATCGTCCCGCGCTGGGGCGGCGACACGAACTTCATGCCGGTGGTCGGTCACACGAAGGTGCTGCCCCAACTCCTCGCGGACACACGGAAGATGCTGGCGGACGCGTGGCCCACGGCGTGAGCCACGCGACGCCCCCTGTGGTCGCCTACGCGTCGTAGCTGTCTGCTTTGCGGGGTGACGCGTCCTGTACGCCTCCGCTGAGGACCGACGAGCGGTTGCTGAACTTCTCCGTGTCGACGCCGTTCTCGTCGAGGACGCGGATCGCCGCCGCGTGCACCACGCGCAGGACCGGTGTCGCGGCGCGCAGCGCGTCGTCGGCCATGAAGCGGTGCCGCCAGGGCTGGTCGGCCCAGGCGTGCCGCAGGCCGAACGGCTCGGGCAGGGATATGGAACCGCCGAGCCAGTTCAGCAGCGGCGGGTACCAGGTGATCGGGGCGCGGACCGCGAGGCGCACCACCTCGTCGGCGGGGACGAGGGGGAGTTTGACGCTGCGGTTCTCCCAGGGCTTGAAGGTCTTCTGGACGCTCTTCGTCGGGGCCTCGGACTTGCCGGTGAACAGCGAGTTCACGGGGCCCAGGGCGTGCCCGGTGATCTCGATGCGGAGCGTCTTGTGCAGCACGGTGACCGTGATCATCATGGTGATGACCAACTGCCCTTCCCAGAGCGTCCATTGGACGCCCAGGTAGTGGCGGTCGCCGGCGCCGAACTGCTGCTTGTTGCAGATGTCCTGTATCGCGTGCGACTTGACCTGGTACGCGTCCACGTCGGTGCCCTCGGGCCGGGACACGGCCTTGGCGCCCTCACCGATCGGCGTGACGACCCAGTGGCGTATGGACGCCTTCGGGAAGCCGCCGGTGTTGATCGTGTTCCGCTCCAGCATGCGCAGGTCGTCGTGGATGTTGCGGATGACGTCCCAGCTGCGGAAGGGGTGGATCTCCCGGGTGGCGTCCCGCGCGATCAGGTCCTCGGCGAGCTGCCAGCTGCCCCAGCGGGTGCCCATGCCGAGGATGCCCTTGGGCCCGGCGTAGAAGACCGAGTTGGACTGCTGCTCGGCGCTGAGCTTGGCCAGGGACTGGCGGAGCTGCTCGGCCTGGGTCTCGCCGGGGCTGGTCGGCACCGCCTCGGGGACCTTGGCGCCGACGCTGCTGCCGGAGAGCAGGCTGTCCCAGCGCCCGCGCAGATCCTTCGCGGTGTTCTCGCAGACCTGCTTGGCCCACAGCCAGCCGACGACGGGGAGGACGACGCACGCACGTGCGTACCAGGACCAGAAGCCCTCGAAGGGCATCTTGATCAGGAAGATCACGGCGACCGCGCCCACCGCGACGAGCAGGGTCGTGGCGATCGCGCCCGCCCTCTTGTTCGTCTGCGTGCGCTTGTCGATCAGACTGCGCAACTGGAAGACCAGCAGCCAGACGACGAGCCCGGGCAGGAACAGCACGCCGCACAGCACCATGATCATGGACAGCCTGTTGTCCCGTGCGCGGCGGATGTTGTTGGCCGCCAGGGCGTGCTCGACGACGGCCTGCGGCTCGGTGCCGAACGACTGGATGAGCGGCTTGCGTCCGGGGCCGAGCATGCGGGACACCAGGGCTCCGGAGAACGCCTCACCGAGGTTGGGGCGGAAGATCGTCGCCCACTTGCGGCCCTCGTTGACGGCCGTCTGGTGCCATTCGTTGTCGGCCTTCTTGATGTCCGCGACCGGGTTGTCCCGGTACGCCGCCGAGGCCAGCGCGAAGGTCGCCGTCTGCCCCTCGTCGCCGGTACGCGGCACCTGTGGTCCGAAGATGTCCGCGTAACCGCTGTCAACGGTCATTCCCGCCCCCCGATCGCCGCTGCTCCCGCTTCTGCGGCTTTCCCGACTTCCGTGCTCCGCACACCTGTTGATCAGGTCATCAGCGTATCGGCCATCACTGACATCCGTCGGCGGACGGCCGAAGCCGCCCGCCGACGCAGAAGGATCTTTCGACCGGGCGGCAACTGGGAGCCGACTACGGGGCCTCGCCCGCCTCTTCGCGGATCCGTTCGGCGATCTGCGGGGGCATCGGTTCGTGGCGGGCGTAGGCGCGGTTGAAGCGGGCCGTGCCGTGCGAGAGGGAGCGGAGGTCGACGGCGTAGCGGCCGATCTCTATCTCGGGCACCTCCGCGCGGATCAGCGTGCGCCCACCGGTCGTCTGCTCGGTGCCGAGGACGCGGCCGCGCCGCCCGGAGAGGTCGCTCATCACGGCCCCCACGTAGTCGTCGCCGACCAGCACGGTCACCTCGGCCACCGGTTCCAGGAGATGGATCTTCGCGTCGACGGCGGCCTCCCGCAGCGCCAGCGCGCCGGCCGTCTGGAACGCGGCGTCCGAGGAGTCCACCGAGTGCGCCTTGCCGTCCAGGAGCGTGATCCGTACGTCGAGCAGGGGATGGCCGGCCGCAACTCCCCTCGCCGCCTGGGCCCTTACGCCCTTCTCCACCGACGGGATGAACTGCCGGGGCACCGCGCCGCCGATGACCTTGTCCACGAACTCGATGCCCGTGCCGCCCGGCAGCGGTTCGACCTCGATCTCGCAGATCGCGAACTGCCCGTGCCCGCCGGACTGTTTGACGTGCCGGCCGCGCCCCTGCGCCTTGGCGGCGAACGTCTCCCGCAGGGAGACCTTGTGCGGGACGAGGTCGACCTGGACGCCGTAGCGACTGCGCAGCCGTTCCAGGGCGACGTCCGCGTGGGCCTCGCCGAGGCACCACAGGACGACCTGGTGGGTGTCCTGGTTCTGTTCCAGGCGCATGGTGGGGTCCTCGGCGACGAGCCTGCCGAGGCCCTGCGAGAGCTTGTCCTCGTCCGCTTTGCTGTGCGCCTGGATGGCGAGCGGCAGCAGCGGGTCGGGCATCTCCCACGGCTCCATGAGCAGCGGGTCGTCCTTGGCCGAAAGCGTGTCCCCGGTCTCCGCGCGGCCCAGTTTCGCCACGCACGCGAGGTCGCCCGCGATGCAGTGCGTGAGCGCCCGTTGGTGTTTGCCGAAGGGCGCGGAGAGGGCGCCGACGCGTTCGTCGGTTTCGCGGAGGGCACGGCCCTCGTGCCCCCGGTCGGCGAGCCCGTGCCCGGAGACATGGACGGTCGCGTCGGGCCGTAGCGTCCCGGAGAAGACACGGACCAGGGAGACCCGGCCGACGTACGGGTCGGAGGCGGTCTTCACGACCTCGGCGAGCAGCGGCCCGTTCGGGTCGCACGCCTTCAGCTCCCGCGCCCTGCCGTCGACCGTGGTGACCCCCGGCGCCTCGCGCTCCAGAGGGGTTGGGAAACCCCCTGTGATCAGCTCCAGCAGCTCGACCGTGCCGAGGCCCTGCCGGGCGCCCTCGGCGGCGGGGGCGGCGGCCAGCACGGGGAAGAACACCCCGCGCGCGACGGCGCGTTCCAGGTCGCCGATCAGCGTCTTGAGGTCGATCTCCTCACCGCCGAGATAGCGGTCCATGAGGGTCTCGTCCTCACTCTCCGCGATGATCCCCTCGATGAGCCGGTTGCGGGCCTCCTCGATCCGCGGCTGCTGGTCGGGCCCGGGTTCGGACTCCTTGCGCTCCCCGGACGCGTAGTCGAAGAGCTTCTGCGACAGCAGCCCGACCAGACCGGTCACGGGCGCGTGCCCGTCAGGACCCGGCGCGCCGCGCAGCGGCAGGTACAGCGGGAGCACGGCGTCGGGGTCGTCCGCGCCGAACGCCTCGGCGCAATTGCGGATCATCCCCTCGAAGTCCGCGCGCGCGGACTCCAGATGCGTGATCACGATGGCGCGCGGCATGCCGACCGCCGCGCACTCCTCCCACACCATGCGGGTCGAGCCGTCCACGCCGTCGGAGGCCGAGACGACGAAGAGGGCCGCGTCCGCCGCTCGCAGACCGGCCCTCAACTCGCCGACGAAATCGGCGTACCCGGGGGTGTCGAGAAGATTGACCTTGTACCCGTCCCAGTCGACGGGCACCAGGGAGAGCTGCACCGAGCGCTGCTGCCGGTGCTCGATCTCGTCGTAGTCGGAGACGGTGCCGCCGTCCTCCACGCGGCCCGCCCGGTTCACCGCCCCCGCGGTCAGCGCGAGGGCCTCCACCAGAGTCGTCTTCCCGGATCCGGAGTGGCCGACCAGCACCACATTCCGTACGGACGCGGGGTGGTCGGCCGCCGTAGCCCTGCCGGCGGCTCCGGGGTGTGCGTTCGCCTTGTCGCCCATGGCCTTGCCTCCCGTACACGGTGAGGTCACTGTGGGCGCGGACACGACGCAGCCGCGTGCGGTGGCGGCTCCGATGACGCCCGCGGTGGTTCGAGCTTTCCACTCCGGTCACGGTGCGTCCATACAGCGGACGCGATCCGACGGTGGCACCGACGGCATCGCGTCGTGCCGCGGCCATTCAGAACACGGGCGCGCGGGTGCCCGGCCGTCGCTCACGCGCGCGCGTGGCTACGATGGGCCAGCCGGTGGCCAGCAGGGGCCGCGCGGCGAAACCGACCCTCCGGGAAGGCCATGCTGAACAAGTACGCGCGTGCATTCTTCACGCGTGTCCTCACGCCGTTCGCCGCGTTTCTGATCCGCCGGGGCGTCAGCCCCGACACGGTCACCCTCCTCGGCACCGCCGGAGTGGTCGCGGGCGCGCTGGTCTTCTACCCCATGGGCGAGTTCTTCTGGGGCACGGTCGTGATCACGCTGTTCGTGTTCTCCGACCTCGTCGACGGCAACATGGCCCGCCAGCTCGGCCGCTCCAGCCGCTGGGGCGCCTTCCTGGACTCCACGCTCGACCGGGTCGCCGACAGCGCGGTCTTCGGCGGACTGGCCCTCTGGTACGCGGGCGACGGCGACAACATCGCCCTGTGCGCCGTCTCGATCTTCTGCCTGGCCAGCGGCCAGGTGGTGTCGTACACCAAGGCGCGCGGCGAGTCGATCGGCCTGCCGGTGGCCGTCAACGGTCTGGTCGAGCGCGCCGAGCGGCTCGTGATCTCGCTGGTCGCGTGCGGTCTCGCGGGCCTCCACAAGTTCGGCGTCCCGGGCATCCAGTGGCTGCTGCCGATCGCGCTGTGGATCGTCGCCGTGGGCAGCCTGGTCACGCTGATCCAGCGGGTCGTCACGGTCCGCCGGGAGGCCGCCGAGGCCGACGCGGCCGCGGCCCAGGAAGCCGCTCCGCACAGCAGTGGGGCGACTTCGTGAGCAGTGCCCGGGACCGGCTGACGGACGCGCTCTACGGCGCCGGCTGGAGCGTCGTCAAGAAGCTCCCCGAGCCGGTCGCCGTCCGGCTCGGCCGTACCGTCGCCGACCTCGCCTGGAAACGCCGCGGCAAGGGCGTACGACGGCTGGAGAGCAACTACGCGCGCGTGGTGCCCGACGCGAGCCCCGAGCGGCTCGCCGAGCTCTCGCGCGCGGGCATGCGGTCGTACCTGCGCTACTGGATGGAGTCCTTCCGGCTCCCCGCCTGGAGCGCCGAGCGCGTGAGGACGGGCTTCGAACCCAAGGACCTGCACCACCTGACCGACGGCATCGCCTCCGGCCGCGGTGTCGTCCTCGCGCTGCCCCACATGGCCAACTGGGACCTCGCCGGCGCCTGGGTCACCACCAAGCTGGAGACCCCGTTCACCACGGTGGCCGAACGCCTCAAGCCGGAGACGCTCTACGACCGCTTCGTCGCCTACCGCGAGGGCCTCGGCATGGAGGTTCTCCCGCACAGCGGCGGCACCGCCTTCGGTACGCTCGCCCGGCGACTGCGGGACGGCGGCCTGGTCTGCCTGGTCGCAGAGCGCGATCTGTCCGCCTCCGGAGTCGAGGTCAAGTTCTTCGGAGAGGCCACCCGGATCCCCGCAGGCCCGGCCCTCCTCGCCCAGCAGACAGGCGCGCTGCTGCTCCCGGTGACGCTCTGGTACGACGACTCGCCGGTCATGAAGGGGCGGGTGCATCCGCCGGTCGAGGTGCCCGAGTCAGGCGATCGGGCCGAGAAGACGTCTGTCATGGCACAGGCGCTGGCAGACGCCTTCGCCACCGGCATCGCCGACCACCCGGAGGACTGGCACATGCTGCAGCGCTTGTGGCTCGCGGATCTCGATCCCACGAAGGGACCCTCGTGAGGATCGGCATCGTCTGCCCCTACTCCTGGGACGTGCCGGGCGGCGTCCAGTTCCACATCAGAGACCTCGCCGAGTACTTCATCCGGCTCGGCCACGAGGTGTCCGTGCTGGCTCCGGCCGACGACGACACCCCGCTGCCGCCGTACGTCGTCTCGGCCGGCCGCGCGGTCCCGGTGCCGTACAACGGCTCGGTGGCCCGGCTGAACTTCGGCTTCCTGTCGGCCGCCCGGGTCCGACGCTGGCTGCACGACGGCGAGTTCGACGTCATCCACATCCACGAACCGACCTCGCCGTCGCTGGGCCTGCTGGCCTGCTGGGCGGCCTCGGGCCCGATCGTGGCGACCTTCCACACCTCGAACCCGCGCTCCCGGGCGATGATCGCCGCGTACGCGATCCTCCAGGCCGCGCTGGAGAAGATCAGCGCGCGGATCGCCGTGAGCGAGTACGCCCGCCGCACGCTCGTCGAACACCTCGGCGGGGACGCGGTGGTCATCCCGAACGGCGTCGACGTCGACTTCTTCGCCCGCGCCGAGCCCAAGCCGGAGTGGCAGGGCGCGTCGACGAACCCCGGAAGCCCGGTCGAGGGCGGAGGCGGGAAACGGGCGGGCGAGACGATCGGCTTCATAGGGCGCATCGACGAACCCCGCAAGGGCCTTCCGGTGCTGATGAAGGCCCTGCCGAAGATCCTCGCCGAACGCCCTGACGCCCGACTCCTGGTCGCCGGGCGCGGCGACGAGAAGGAGGCCGTCGAGACGCTGCCCAAGGAACTGCGTTCACGCGTCGAGTTCCTCGGCATGATCAGCGACGACGACAAGGCCCGCTTCCTGCGCAGCATCGACCTCTACGTCGCCCCCAACACCGGTGGCGAGAGCTTCGGCATCATCCTCGTCGAGGCCATGTCGGCGGGCGCCCCGGTGCTCGCCGCCGACCTGCCCGCCTTCGCCCAGGTGTTGGACCAGGGCGCGGCGGGGGAGTTGTTCGCCAACGAGGACGCGGACGCGCTCGCCGAGGCGGCCGTACGGCTGCTGGGGGATCCCGAGCGGCTGGCGCGGCTGAGTCGGCAGGGGAGCGCGCATGTCCGGCGCTTCGACTGGTCCACCGTCGGGGCGGACATCCTGTCCGTCTACGAGACGGTGACCGCCGGCGCGGCGGCCGTGGCCACGGATGAACGCACCGGACTCCGGGCGCGGTTCGGACTGGCCCGGGACTGAGGGCTCTGCCCGGCGTGCGGGATGTGCAGGGTGACGGCCATGAGGGGTCGTGCCGAAGTGTCCGCGCGCGGGGAGGTCGGTTCGCTTTTCCAACTCGCCTTGCCGGGTGGTTGATTCATCGACGTCACTGGATACGTCACCGGACTGGATACATCACCGGATACGACACCGGAGACGTTACCGAGGCGGAGAGGCACGGCAGTTCGTTCGTGTTCCGTCTGCTGCTGCCCCCGCGCGCGGGACGCCGTGTTCGGGCAGGTCGATGCGGCGCCCTGGTGGCTCGGTGTGGAGGGCGGTGTCTTCTGGAGCGCGCCGGAGGGACCCTGCTCGGACGTCGCGGGCTGCGCGAATCGCCCCGTGGTGCACGTCTCGCGCCACAATGCGCTCGCCCAGCGCGCTTGGGCGGGGGCCCGGTTGCTCACCGAGGGCGAGTGGGAGTACGCGGCACGCGGTGGGTGGCATCGAGGGGCGGCGCTGTACCTGGGGCGACGACTTCGCCGCGGAACGGGTGAACACCTGGCAGGGCGACGGCCCTCTGGTCAGCACATGCCTCGGGGTGCAACCGGCACGGTCCCGGTGGAGGCGTACGAGTCCAATGGCTTCGGCCTGTTCAACACGGTGGGCAACGTGGGGGAGTGGTGTGCCGGCCGCTTCGTACCGGCGGGCGAGGAGCGGATGATCCGGGGTGGCTCGTACCTCTGCCGCGCCTCCTACCGCCGCTATCGGGTCGCCGCCCGTTCGAAGAACAGCCCCGACTCGGCCGCGGGGCACGGCGGTTCCGGTGCACGTGGGACCTGACGGGGCGGTGACCGCGGGCGGGTAGCCTTGCCGCCCGTGACCGCAACCCTGATCTGGATCCTCGTCGCCCTCGTGGCTATCGGCCTGTACCTGAGCTGGACCGCGGGACGGCTCGACCGGCTGCACACCCGGATCGACGCGGCCCGCGCGGCACTTGACGCCCAACTGCTGCGCCGCGCTTCGGTGACCCAGGAGTTGGCCACCTCCGGCGTCCTCGACCCGGCCGCCTCGATCGTCCTCTACGAGGCCGCGCACGCCGCCCGGCAGGCGGAGGAGGAGCAACGGGAGGTCGCCGAGAGCGAGTTGAGCCAGGCCCTGCGCGCCGTCTTCGCTGAGGCGCCACAGGTGGAGGGCGTCCGGGAGGCACCGGGAGGAGAGGAGGCGGCCCACGAACTCGCCGAGGCGGTACGACGCGTACCGATGGCCCGCCGCTTCCACAACGACGCCGTGGGCGCGGCGCGGCGCCTCCGCGAACACCGCAAGGTCCGCTGGTTCCACCTGGCCGGACACGCCCCCTTCCCGATGGCCTTCGAAATGGACGACGAGCCACCGGCGGCACTGGTGGACCGGGCGGCGTAGGGGGGCCTGGCGGATCGGGGACCCGGGGCCGCCTGCTGTGCGGGCTGTGCGGGCTGTGCGGGGTGTGGGCGGCGGGCGGCTTCGAGGCGGAGGGGCTGTGACATCTGCTGCGGCGCCGGTGGCGAGACTGGGCAGTCGGGCGGGTCTGGGGCTGCGGGTGCAACGTGGTTACGGTTGAGATCCCAGGGCACCTACCGGTTCCGGTGTGAGAGGTGCGTGTGGCCGCGAGGTGGCGAGGCGGGGGGAGTCGGCGGTTGGCCACAACACGGCGGACAGGCGCACCTGAGCCCGCACCCGCGGCATGATCCGCCGGTGAGATCGCAGGGGGCACATCGACCCCGGTGAGGGCCGCACGTGCGGTTTGAGGTGCCGGGACCGTGACATCCGGCCGCTGTGGCGGCGGACGGCGAGACGGGGAGTCGCCAGCCGCGAGCAGTACGGGAGAAGGGCGTACCTGGATCCGTGCCTGCGGCATGATCCACCGCCGAGCCCCCGGGCACGCACCGGTTCCGGTACGGGGAGCAGGCCGCGCCATCTGCCGCGGCGGCGGGGCGCGAGACGGGGTAGTCGGCGGCCGGCCGCAGCATGGTGGAGAAGCGCACCCGGGCCTGAGCCCGGGCATGATCCGCCGCCGAGCCCCCGGGCACGCGCCGATTCCGATACAGGCAGGACGCCGCGCCATTCCGTTGCGGCGGCAGGTCGGGAGACGGGGCAGCCAGCGTCCGACCGCGC
>NZ_JBIWMV010000022.1:12836-183147 GCF_044766845.1 Streptomyces sp. NPDC101776
CAGCGCGCCCGACAAGCGCACCCGGGCCCGAGCCCGGGCATGATCCACCGCCGAGCCCCCAGGCACGCACCCGTTCCGGTACGGACAGGACGCCGCGCCATTCCGTTGCGGCGGCAGGTCGGGAGACGGGGCAGCCAGCGTCCGACCGCGCAGCGCGCCCGACAAGCGCACCCGGGCCCGAGCCCGGGCATGATCCACCGCCGAGCCCCCAGGCACGCACCCGTTCCGGTACGGACAGGACGCCGCACCATTCCGTTGCGGCGACAGGACGCGAGACGGGGCAGCCAGCGGCCGACCGCGCGGCACGCCCGACAAGCGCACCCGGGCCCGAGCCCCGGCACGATCCGCCGCTGAACCCCCGGAGGGACGGGCACGGCGGTTCGAAAACGATCCACCGGGTTTTCATTGGCCCTTGCTGTGGCCTGCATCTCTCGCGTTTCCTCGGTACTGCAGAAACCCTCTTTCACCGAGTGAGGTCACCCCGTGTCCAGCACCCCCAGCTCCGCCCAGACTCCCGAGACCGGCACCGCGCGCGTGAAGCGCGGTATGGCCGAGCAGCTCAAGGGCGGTGTGATCATGGACGTGGTCAACGCCGAGCAGGCGAAGATCGCCGAGGACGCCGGTGCAGTCGCCGTCATGGCCCTGGAGCGGGTTCCCGCCGACATCCGCAAGGACGGCGGCGTGGCCCGGATGTCCGACCCGACGATGATCGAGGAGATCATCGAGGCGGTCTCCATCCCGGTCATGGCCAAGTCCCGCATCGGCCACTTCGTCGAGGCCCAGGTCCTGCAGTCCCTCGGCGTCGACTACATCGACGAGTCCGAGGTCCTCACCCCGGCCGACGAGGTCAACCACTCCGACAAGTGGGCCTTCACGACCCCCTTCGTCTGCGGTGCCACCAACCTGGGCGAGGCCCTGCGCCGCATCGCCGAGGGCGCCGCGATGATTCGCTCCAAGGGCGAGGCCGGCACCGGCAACGTCGTCGAGGCGGTCCGCCACCTGCGTCAGATCAAGAACGAGATCGCCAAGCTGCGCGGCTTCGACAACAACGAGCTGTACGCCGCCGCCAAGGAACTGCGCGCCCCGTACGAGATCGTCCGCGAGGTCGCCGAGCTCGGCAAGCTCCCGGTCGTGCTGTTCTCCGCCGGTGGCGTCGCCACCCCCGCCGACGCCGCGCTGATGCGCCAGCTCGGCGCCGAGGGCGTCTTCGTCGGCTCCGGCATCTTCAAGTCCGGCGACCCGGCCAAGCGCGCCGCCGCCATCGTGAAGGCGACCACCTTCTACGACGACCCCAAGATCATCGCGGACGCGTCCCGCAACCTCGGCGAGGCCATGGTCGGCATCAACTGCGACACCCTCCCCGAGGCCGAGCGCTACGCCAACCGCGGTTGGTAGTCACGTAGATGAGCGACACAACCCCTGTCATAGGCGTCCTGGCCCTCCAGGGCGACGTACGGGAGCACCTGATCGCCCTGGCCGCCGCCGACGCCGTGGCCAGGCAGGTCAGGCGCACCGAGGAACTCGCCGAGGTGGACGGTCTCGTCATCCCCGGGGGTGAGTCCACCACCATCTCCAAGCTGGCCGTCCTCTTCGGAGTGATGGACCCCCTTCGCGCACGCGTGCGTGCCGGTATGCCCGTCTACGGCACCTGCGCCGGCCTGATCATGCTCGCCGACAAGATCCTCGACCCGCGCTCGGGCCAGGAGGCGATCGGCGGCATCGACATGATCGTGCGCCGCAACGCCTTCGGACGGCAGAACGAGTCCTTCGAAGCCTCGCTCGACGTGAAGGGCGTTCCGGGCGATCCTGTGGAGGGCGTCTTCATCCGCGCCCCCTGGGTCGAGTCCGTCGGTGCCGAGACCGAGGTCCTCGCCGAACACGAGGGCCACATCGTCGCGGTCCGCCAGGGCAACGCGCTCGCCACGTCGTTCCACCCGGAACTGACCGGCGACCACCGCGTGCACTCGCTGTTCGTCGACATGGTGCGCGCGAACCTGGCTCCGGGGTCCTAGTAGGATCCCTGGGGTTCGTAAAGAGTTGGGTTACGCGAAGGAGACAGGCAGATGTCCGGCCACTCTAAATGGGCTACGACGAAGCACAAGAAGGCCGTGATCGACGCCAAGCGCGGCAAGCTCTTCGCGAAGATGATCAAGAACATCGAGGTCGCGGCCCGCACCGGTGGCGCCGATGTGTCCGGCAACCCGACGCTGTTCGACGCCATCCAGAAGGCCAAGAAGAGCTCGGTGCCGAACAAGAACATCGACTCCGCGGTCAAGCGCGGCGCCGGCCTCGAAGCCGGTGGCGCCGACTACGAGACGATCATGTACGAGGGTTACGGCCCCAACGGTGTCGCGGTGCTCATCGAGTGCCTCACCGACAACCGCAACCGCGCCGCCTCGGACGTCCGCGTCGCCATGACCCGCAACGGCGGGAACATGGCCGACCCCGGCTCCGTCTCGTACCTCTTCAACCGCAAGGGCGTCGTCGTCGTCCCCAAGGGCGAGCTGTCCGAGGACGACGTCCTGGGTGCCGTGCTCGACGTGGGCGCCGAGGAGGTCAACGACCTGGGTGAGGCCTTCGAGGTCATCTCCGAGGCCACCGACCTGGTCGCGGTGCGCAGCGCGCTCCAGGAGGCCGGTATCGACTACGACTCCGCCGACGCCAACTTCGTCCCGACCATGCAGGTCGAGCTCGACGAGGACGGTGCCCGCAAGATCTTCAAGCTGATCGACGCCCTGGAGGACAGCGACGACGTGCAGAACGTCTTCGCCAACTTCGACGTCAGCGACGAGGTCATGGAGAAGGTCGACGCGTAGCGCTGCCGCGAGCTGGGCCGAACAAGAGGCTCAACGGGCCGACGGGACACACCCGTCGGCCCGTCGCTTTGTCAGTGGGACCCGCTAGCCTGCACAAACAGGCGATCGAAGGGAGGGCTCGTGCGCGTACTCGGGGTGGACCCCGGACTGACCCGCTGCGGCGTCGGTGTCGTCGAAGGCGTCGCGGGCCGGCCGCTCACCATGGTCGGCGTCGGTGTCGTACGGACCCCGGCGGACGCCGAGTTGGCGCTGCGCCTCGTCGCCATCGAGCAGGGCATCGAAGCGTGGCTGGACGAACACCGGCCCGAATTCGTCGCCGTGGAGCGGGTGTTCAGCCAGCACAACGTGCGGACGGTGATGGGCACCGCCCAGGCCAGCGCCGTAGCCATGCTGTGTGCCGCACGCCGTGGCATCCCGGTCGCGCTGCACACCCCCAGCGAGGTCAAGGCCGCCGTCACCGGCAGCGGACGCGCCGACAAGGCCCAGGTCGGCGCCATGGTGACCCGGCTGCTGCGGCTCGACGCGCCGCCCAAGCCCGCCGACGCGGCCGACGCCCTCGCCCTCGCGATCTGCCACATCTGGCGGGGCCCCGCGCAGAATCGCCTCCAACAGGCCGTAGCCCAGAACCGACTTCAGCAGGCCGTAGCACTGCACGCGGCCAAGACTCCGAACGCATCGAAAGGCCGTACCGCATGATCGCCTTCGTCAGTGGCACGGTCGCCGCACTCGCTCCCGACGCGGCCGTGGTCGAGATCGGCGGTGTCGGCATGGCCGTCCAGTGCACGCCGAACACCCTGTCCACGCTCCGCCTCGGCAAGCAGGCCAAGCTCGCCACCTCGCTCGTCGTACGCGAGGACTCGCTCACGCTCTACGGCTTCGTGGACGACGACGAACGCCAGATCTTCGAGCTCCTCCAGACCGCGACCGGCGTCGGCCCGAGGCTCGCGCAGGCGATGCTGGCCGTGCACACCCCGGACGCGCTGCGCCGAGCCGTCGCCTCCGGGGACGAGAAGGCGCTGATGGCGGTGCCCGGCATCGGCAAGAAGGGTGCGCAGAAGCTGCTGCTGGAGTTCAAGGACCGGCTCGGCGCACCGGTGGGGTCCGCCCCGGCGATCGGCGCCCCGGTCACCAGCGGCTGGCGCGACCAGCTGCACGCGGCCCTCATCGGCCTCGGGTACGCCACCCGCGAGGCCGACGAGGCCGTGGCCGCCGTAGCACCGCAGGCCGAGGCCGCCGAAGGGGCGCCGCAGGTGGGGCAGTTGCTCAAGGCCGCCCTGCAGACCCTGAACCGCGCCCGCTAGGAGAACCGTCAGTGAACTGGGACGACACGACCGACGAGACCGCCGCCGAGCGGCTGGTGGGCTCGGTCGCCGACCGCGAGGACCAGGCCGTCGAGGCCGCCCTGCGCCCCAAGGACCTGGGTGAGTTCATCGGCCAGGAGAAGGTCCGCGAGCAGCTCGACCTGGTGCTGCGGGCCGCACGCGCGCGTGGCGCCACCGCCGACCACGTGCTGCTCTCCGGCGCCCCCGGCCTCGGCAAGACCACCCTCTCGATGATCATCGCGGCCGAGATGGAAGCCCCGATCCGCATCACCAGCGGCCCCGCCATCCAGCACGCCGGCGACCTCGCCGCGATCCTCTCCTCCCTCCAGGAGGGCGAGGTCCTCTTCCTCGACGAGATCCACCGCATGTCCCGGCCCGCCGAGGAGATGCTCTACATGGCGATGGAGGACTTCCGCGTCGACGTCATCGTCGGCAAGGGCCCCGGCGCCACCGCGATCCCGCTCGAACTCCCGCCGTTCACCCTGGTCGGCGCCACCACGCGCGCGGGACTGCTGCCACCCCCGCTGCGCGACCGCTTCGGCTTCACCGCGCACATGGAGTTCTACGAACCCACCGAGCTGGAGCGCGTCATCCACCGCTCGGCCAACCTCCTCGACGTGGAGATCGACCCCGCCGGCGCCGCCGAGATCGCCGGGCGCTCCCGCGGCACCCCCCGTATCGCCAACCGGCTGCTGCGCCGCGTACGGGACTACGCGCAGGTCAAGGCCGACGGCTACATCACCCGGGACATCGCAGGGGCGGCCCTCAAGGTGTACGAGGTCGACGACCGCGGCCTCGACCGGCTCGACCGCGGTGTCCTGGAAGCCCTGCTCAAGCTGTTCGGCGGCGGCCCGGTCGGCCTGTCCACGCTCGCGGTCGCCGTGGGGGAGGAGCGCGAGACCGTCGAAGAGGTCGCCGAACCCTTCCTCGTACGGGAGGGACTGCTGGCCCGCACCCCGCGCGGACGCGTCGCCACCCCCGCCGCGTGGGCGCATCTCGGCCTCACCCCGCCCCGCTCGTCAACGGGGGGAAACGGACAAGGGGACCTGTTCGGGGCGTGACGGCGGGGGCACTGGCCGGGTCAGGAACCCCGGTGCCATGCTGAGCGTTGTTCCATCAGCGTGGACTCGCTTAGACTCCGCCGATGCCGCCCTTGTGGGCGGCGCCGACCACCCCCATCCACCAGGCCGCTCACCGCCGCGGTCGTGCGAAGGAAATTCCGTCCCGTGAATATCGTGACCCTCCTCCCGTTCATCGTGCTCATCGGGGCCATGTTCCTGATGACCCGCTCTGCCAAGCGCAAGCAGCAGGCGGCCGCGTCGATGCGTAATGACATGCAGCCCGGCACCGGCGTCCGCACGATCGGGGGCGTGTACGCGACGGTCAAGGAAGTCAACGAGGAGACGGTCCTCCTTGACGCCGGCCCGGGCATCGAGCTTCTCTTCGCGAAGAACGCGATCGGCGCCGTCCTCACCGACGACGAGTACAACCGCATCGTCCACGGCATCGAGCACGACCTGAAGGACGACGCCGACATCGTCCCGGACGACGCCTCCTCCCTCACCGAGACCGACGAGCCCGCCGCCGACTCTTCCGACGACAAGCCCATCGACCTCGGCAAGAAGGACGCGGCCGACGAGCCGGCCGACGCCACCGAGGAGCCGGCTGAGGCCGCCGAGGCCAAGACGGACGAAGAGCCGAAGAAGACCGACGGCGACTCCGACGCGAAGTAGTTCACGTCCCGGGAGCGCGGCGCGACCCGCTCGCGCCCCGCGCACCCAGGGGACGTGCGTCGCTCGCACGGGATCCCGACACCATGTCATGGCCGCAGCCGCGCTGACCCGGCGCGGAGCGGCCCGAGAGGGAGTACGAGAAGGTGGCAGCACCTAAGAGGGGCCGTAGCGCGAGCGCCCAGAGCAAGCCAGGGCGCTCGCTGGCCCTCATCCTGATCGCCATCGTGGCGCTCACCGGTGGCATGTTCGCATCCGGGCACAACACTCCGCGTCTCGGCATCGACCTGGCCGGCGGCACGAGCATCACCCTGCGGGCGGTGGCCCAGCCCGGCGAGGCATCGTCGATCAACAAGACCAACATGGACACCGCGGTCGACATCATGAACCGCCGTGTCAACGGTCTTGGTGTCTCGGAGGCCGAGGTCCAGACCCAGGGCGACAAGAACATCATCGTCAACATCCCCAAGGGCACGAACTCGGAGGAGGCGCGGCAGCAGGTCGGTACGACCGCCAAGCTGTACTTCCGCCCGGTCCTGGCCACGGAGGCCTCCGTGGGCGCCGCGACGGCGACCCCGTCGCCGAGCGCGTCCGGCAGCGCCTCCAGCAGCCCGTCGAGCTCGGCGAGCCCGAAGACGACCGCCTCCTCGTCCAAGACCGGCTCCGGGACCCCGTCGGCCTCCGCCACCTCGCAGGGCCGTGCCCTCAGTGACGCCCTGAAGGCCGACGCCTCCTCGTCCGCGAGCCCCAGCGCCTCGGCCTCCGCCAGCACCACCCCGTCGGCGACCAGCAGCGCCGCCGCCAGCGCGGCGGCCGCCAAGCTGGAGGCCCAGTACACCGCGCTCGACTGCTCCAAGAAGTCGGTCCAGAACACCGCCGGCAAGAACGCCAAGGCCGAGGACGCGACCGTGGCCTGCGGCCAGGTCTCGGGTGTCTGGTACAAGTACGTGCTCGGCCCCGCCGCCGTGGACGGCACCGACGTCAAGAAGGCCGCGGCCGTCCTGAACACGACGACCGCCGCCGGCTGGCAGGTCACCATGGACTTCACCGGCAAGGGCGGCGACAAGTTCGCCAAGGTCACCGGTGAACTGGCGAAGAACACCGCCCCGCAGAACGAGTTCGGCATCGTCCTCGACGGCCAGGTCGTCTCCAGCCCGTCCGTCAGCTCGTCGATCACCGGCGGCAGCGCGGAGATCTCCGGCAGCTTCACCCAGGAAGAGGCCCAGAGCCTCTCCAACATGCTGTCGTACGGCGCCCTGCCGCTGACCTTCAAGACGGACAGCGTCACCACGGTGACCGCGGCGCTCGGCGGTGAGCAACTGCACGCCGGTCTGATCGCGGGCGCGATCGGCCTCGCGCTGGTCGTCATCTACCTGCTGATCTTCTACCGCGGTCTGTCGGTCATCGCGATCCCCTCGCTGCTGGTCTCCGCCATCCTCACCTACGTGATCATGGCGCTGCTCGGCCCGGGCATCGGCTTCGCGCTGAACCTGCCGGCCGTCTGCGGCGCGATCGTCGCGATCGGTATCACCGCGGACTCGTTCATCGTGTTCTTCGAACGCATCCGGGACGAGATCCGCGAGGGCCGCTCGCTGCGCCCGTCCGTCGAGCGGGCCTGGCCCCGCGCGCGGCGCACCATCCTGGTCTCCGACTTCGTGTCGTTCCTCGCCGCCGCGGTGCTGTTCATCGTCACCGTCGGCAAGGTCCAGGGCTTCGCGTTCACGCTCGGTCTGACCACCGTGCTCGACGTCGTCGTGGTCTTCCTCTTCACCAAGCCGCTGATGACGATCCTCGCCCGCCGGAAGTTCTTCGCGAACGGCCACAAGTTCTCCGGCCTCGACCCGAAGGCACTCGGCGCCAAGGCGCCCCTGCGCCGCACCCGCCGTCCCGCCGGTTCCGCCGCGGGCCCTGTCGACCCGAAGGAGGCGTGAGATGTCGAAGCTCGGCAACCTCGGCGCCCGACTGCACCGTGGCGAGGTCGGGTACGACTTCGTCGGCAATCGCAAGATCTGGTACGGCATCTCGATCCTGATCACCATCACGGCCATCCTCGGCCTGACGGTGCGCGGCCTGAACATGGGCATCGAGTTCCAGGGCGGCGCCGCCTTCACCACGCCGAAGAACATGAGCGCCTCGGTGAGCCAGGCGGAGAAGTATGCCGAGGACGCCTCCGGCCACGACGCGGTCGTCCAGAAGCTCGGCGACGGCAGCCTGCGCATCCAGATCGCCGGCATCGACACGGACCAGTCCGACAGCATCAAGAAGCAGCTGTCGAAGGACCTGAACGTCAGCTCCGAGAACATCGCCGCGGACCTGGTCGGCCCCAGCTGGGGTGACCAGATCGCCAACAAGGCCTGGGAGGGCCTGGCGATCTTCATGGTGCTGGTCGTGATCTATCTGGCGATCGCCTTCGAGTGGCGGATGGCGCTGGCCGCGCTCGTCGCCCTGATCCACGACATCACCATCACCATCGGCATCTACGCCCTGGTCGGCTTCGAGGTCACGCCCGGCACGGTGATCGGTCTGCTGACCATTCTCGGTTACTCGCTCTACGACACGGTCGTCGTCTTCGACAGCCTCAAGGAGCAGACCAAGGACATCACCAAGCAGACCCGGTGGACCTACAGCGACATCGCCAACCGGTCGATCAACGGCACGCTGGTGCGGTCCATCAACACCACGGTCGTCGCGCTGCTGCCGGTCGGGGCCCTGCTGTTCATCGGTGGCGGTTTCCTCGGCGCGGGTGTCCTCAACGACATCTCGCTGTCGCTGTTCGTCGGCCTCGCGGCCGGTGCGTACTCCTCGATCTTCATCGCCACGCCGCTCGTCGCCGACCTCAAGGAGGCCGAGCCGCAGATGAAGGCGCTCAAGAAGCGCGTCCTCGCCAAGCGTGCTCAGGCCGCCGCGCAGGGCGAGCCGGCCGAGCCCGAGGTCAGCGACCACTCGGACGACGACTACGACGACGAGCACGAGGACGCGGCGGTCGTGGGTCCGCGCACGCAGCCCGCGTCGCGTAACCGCGGCCGTGGCCGCCCCTCGGGGAAGCGTCGATGACGGACATTCAGGAGCTGCTGCTCAGCCGTATCCGCGATGTGGCCGACTACCCGGAGCCGGGCGTGATGTTCAAGGACATCACCCCGCTCCTGGCGGACCCGGCCGCGTTCACGGCACTCACGGACGCGCTCGCCGAGTTCGTCGTGAGCACCGGTGCGACGAAGGTCGTGGGCCTGGAGGCCCGCGGCTTCATCCTCGGCGCCCCGGTGGCCGTCCGCGCGGGCGTCGGCTTCATCCCCGTACGCAAAGCGGGCAAGCTCCCCGGAGCGACCCTCAGCCAGACGTACGACCTGGAGTACGGCTCCGCCGAGATCGAGGTGCACGCCGAGGACCTGAGCGCCGGTGACCGCGTCCTGATCGTCGACGACGTCCTCGCCACCGGCGGCACCGCCGAGGCCTCCCTCCAGCTGATCCGCAGGGCGGGCGCCCAGGTCGCCGGCCTCGCGGTCCTGATGGAACTGGGCTTCCTCGCGGGCCGAGCCCGCCTGGAACCGGCCCTGGACGGCGCCCCACTGGAAGCGCTGCTGGTGGTCTGAGCCCACAGCACGTCCTGCCGCGACTCGAGAACGGCCGCCCCGGTAACACCGGGGCGGCCGTTTCCGCGCTCGTCAGGGTCGCGGGGTTGTATCAATGCGCGGCTCCGCCGCGCGGACGCGACGATCCATGACGGTGCCGCGGTCGGCCGGGCGCCTCCGGCTCTCCGTCGCCCGCGTCCCCGAGCTGGGAGCGGGGGGGGGTGTATTCATGCACGGCTCCGCCGCGTGGCTACGACGACCCGTGACGGCGGCCGCCGTCGGCCGGGCGCCTCCGGCTCCCCGTCGTCCGCCCCGACCACCACCACCCCCCCCGCGTCGGGAGCGCGAGGCAGTATCAATGCGCAACCAATGCGCAGCTCCGCCGCGCGGGCCCGACGGGCGATGACGGCGCCACCGTCGGCCAGGAGCCGCCGCCCTCGTCCCTCCGCCCTCGTCCCCCGCCCCGAAACACCCCCGCCCGCCACCTTCAAGGCGCCCTCACGTCATCTCCGGAATGCCGGCGGCAGCCTCTCGTGTTTCAGCGGTAGACGGCCCTCACATCGGCCTGAAGGCGATCCCCGAGCCCAGGATCGCTACCATGGGCACTCCGGAGCCTGACCGGGGGACCCGGATCGCGCACGAGGAGTCCTCTTGGCAGACGAGGCCCAGCCCCTGACCGCCGCCAAGCCCGAGCCCACCCCGGGCCCCGCGGCGGAGCCCGCGCCCAGTGCGACGAACGCGCAGAGCGAACCGAGCGGGACGGCGGAGCATGCCCAGACGGCCCCCGCCGACAAGGCGGCCGAGCCCGCGCGTCCCAAGCCGGACCAGCCCGAGCGCCCGGCGGCTGCCCCCGCGCCCCGGCCCACGGCCGGTCAGCCCGCCCGCACCGGTGGCGGCTCCTCCAACCGCGTCCGCGCCCGCCTGGCCCGCCTCGGCGTGCAGCGCTCGAACCCGTACAACCCGGTCCTGGAGCCCCTGCTGCGGATAGTGCGCAGCAACGACCCGAAGATCGAGACGGCCACCCTCCGCCAGGTCGAGAGCGCCTACCAGGTCGCCGAGCGCTGGCACCGCGGCCAGAAGCGCAAGAGCGGCGACCCGTACATCACCCACCCGCTCGCCGTCACCACGATCCTCGCCGAGCTGGGCATGGACCCGGCGACCCTCATGGCCGGGCTGCTGCACGACACCGTCGAGGACACCGAGTACGGCCTCGACCAGCTCCGCCGCGACTTCGGCGACTCCGTCGCCCTCCTCGTCGACGGCGTCACCAAGCTCGACAAGGTCAAGTTCGGCGAGGCCGCGCAGGCCGAGACCGTGCGCAAGATGGTCGTCGCCATGGCCAAGGACCCGCGCGTCCTGGTCATCAAGCTCGCCGACCGCCTGCACAACATGCGCACCATGCGCTACCTCAAGCGCGAGAAGCAGGAGAAGAAGGCGCGCGAGACCCTCGAGATCTACGCGCCGCTCGCCCACCGCCTCGGCATGAACACCATCAAGTGGGAACTGGAGGATCTCGCCTTCGCGATCCTCTACCCCAAGATGTACGACGAGATCGTCCGGTTGGTGGCCGAGCGGGCACCGAAGCGTGACGAGTACCTGGCCATAGTGACCGACGAGGTCCAGACCGACCTGCGCGCCGCCCGTATCAAGGCGACGGTCACCGGCCGCCCGAAGCACTACTACAGCGTCTACCAGAAGATGATCGTCCGAGGTCGCGACTTCGCGGAGATCTACGACCTGGTGGGCATCCGCGTCCTCGTGGACACCGTCCGCGACTGCTACGCGGCCCTCGGCACCGTGCACGCGCGATGGAACCCGGTCCCCGGCCGGTTCAAGGACTACATCGCGATGCCCAAGTTCAACATGTACCAGTCGCTGCACACGACGGTGATCGGCCCCAACGGCAAGCCCGTCGAGCTCCAGATCCGTACGTTCGACATGCACCGCCGCGCCGAGTACGGCATCGCCGCGCACTGGAAGTACAAGCAGGAGGCCGTCGCCGGCACCTCCAAGGTGCGCGCGGAGACGCCCAGGACCACCGGCAAGGACGACCACCTCAACGACATGGCGTGGCTGCGCCAGTTGCTCGACTGGCAGAAGGAGACCGAGGACCCGGGCGAGTTCCTGGAGTCCCTGCGCTTCGACCTGTCCCGCAACGAGGTCTTCGTCTTCACGCCCAAGGGCGACGTGATAGCGCTGCCGGCGGGCGCCACCCCGGTGGACTTCTCGTACGCGGTGCACACCGAGGTCGGCCACCGGACCATAGGAGCACGGGTCAACGGGCGGCTCGTACCGCTCGAATCCACCCTGGACAACGGCGACTTGGTGGAGGTCTTCACCTCCAAGGCACCCGGTGCGGGCCCCTCCCGCGACTGGCTCGGCTTCGTCAAGTCGCCGCGCGCCCGCAACAAGATCAGAGCCTGGTTCTCCAAGGAGCGCCGCGACGAGGCGATCGAGCAGGGCAAGGACGCCATCGCCCGCGCGATGCGCAAGCAGAACCTGCCGATCCAGCGCATCCTCACCGGCGACTCCCTCGTCACGCTCGCGCACGAGATGCGCTACCCCGACATCTCCTCGCTGTACGCGGCGATCGGCGAAGGCCATGTCGCCGCGCAGAACGTCGTACAGAAGCTGGTGCAGGCGCTCGGCGGCGAGGAGGCGGCCACCGAGGAGATCGACGAGAGCGTGCCGCCGACGACCGGCCGGGGCCGCAAGCGCCGGTCGAACGCCGACCCCGGTGTCGTCGTCAAGGGCGTCGACGACGTGTGGGTCAAACTGGCCCGCTGTTGTACGCCCGTCCCCGGCGACCCCATCATCGGTTTCGTCACCCGGGGTAGCGGCGTATCGGTTCACCGCAGCGACTGCGTCAACGTGGAGTCACTGTCCCGCGAACCCGAGCGCATCCTGGAGGTCGAGTGGGCGCCCACCCAGTCCTCGGTCTTCCTGGTCGCCATACAGGTGGAGGCACTGGACCGCTCCCGGCTCCTCTCGGACGTCACCCGCGTCCTGTCCGACCAGCACGTCAACATCCTCTCCGCGGCCGTCCAGACCTCCCGCGACCGCGTCGCCACCTCCCGCTTCACCTTCGAGATGGGCGACCCCAAGCACCTGGGCCACGTCCTGAAGGCGGTCAGGGGCGTGGAGGGGGTCTACGACGTCTACCGCGTGACGTCGGCGCGCAACAAGTCGTAGCGGACACCACGCAGACGAAGAAGGGGCTCCCGTACGCGATGTACGGGAGCCCCTTCTTCATGCCCACGAGCCTACGACGTGTGCCTACGACCGTGTCAGCCGCCGAACTCCTGGAGGCCCTTCAGCGCCTGGTCCAGCAGGGCCTGGCGGCCGTCCAGCTCGCGCTGGAGCTTGTCCGCCCGGGAGGTGTTGCCCTGGGCGCGGGCCTGCTCGATCTGGCCCGTGAGCTTGTCCACGGCGGCCTGGAGCTGGCCGGTCAGACCCTCGGCACGCGCGCGTGCCTCCGGGTTCGTCCGGCGCCACTCGGTCTCCTCGGACTCCTGGAGGGCCCGCTCGATCGTGTGCATCCGGCCCTCGACCTTCGGGCGGGAGTCACGCGGCACATGACCGATGGCCTCCCAGCGCTCGTTGATCGAGCGGAAGGCCGCGCGGGCCGCCTTCAGATCGGTGACCGGCAGGAGCTTCTCGGCCTCTTCGGCCAGCTCCTCCTTGAGCTTCAGGTTCTCCGTCTGCTCGGCGTCCCGCTCGGCGAAGACCGAACTGCGGGCGGCGAAGAAGACGTCCTGGGCACCGCGGAAGCGGTTCCACAGATCGTCCTCGTGCTCGCGCTGGGCGCGGCCCGCCGCCTTCCAGTCGTTCATCAGCTCGCGGTAGCGCGCGGCCGTGGGACCCCAGTCCGCCGAGGCCGACAGACTCTCGGCCTCCGCGACCAGTTTCTCCTTGGTCTTGCGGGCCTCCTCGCGCTGCGCGTCCAGCGACGCGAAGTGCGCCTTGCGGCGCTTGGAGAAGGCCGACCGGGCGTGCGAGAAGCGGTGCCACAGCTCGTCGTCCGACTTGCGGTCCAGGCGCGGCAGACCCTTCCAGGTGTCCACCAGCGCGCGCAGCCGCTCACCGGCCGCCCGCCACTGGTCGGACTGCGCCAGCTCCTCCGCCTCGACGACCAGCGCCTCCTTGGAGTGCCGGGCCTCGTCGGACTGCTTGGCGCGCTGCTGCTTGCGCTCCTCGCGGCGCGCCTCGACGGTCTCCACGAGCTTGTCCAGCCGGACCCCGAGCGAGGCCAGGTCACCCACCGCGTGGTGGGCGTCGACCTGCTCACGGAGATGGTCGACGGCGGCCTGCGCGTCCTTCGCCGACAGATCGGTGGTCTTCACGCGCTTCTCGAGGAGGCCGATCTCGACAACCAGGCCTTCGTACTTGCGCTCGAAGTAGGCCAGCGCCTCCTCGGGGGAGCCGGCCTGCCAGGAACCGACGACCTGCTCGCCGTCGGCCGTACGCACGTACACGGTCCCCGTCTCGTCGACGCGGCCCCACGGGTCGCTGCTCACAGCGCCTCCTCCACATGATGCCTGCACAGGGCCTCTGTGCCCCCGGGCATCGTCCACAGTTTCGTCACGGCCAACATAGGCGACCGGCGGGTTGCCTGTCCGCATCCCGCGCGACCGAAATTTCGCTGTTGACGGTCAGGATTTAGTGACAGTCGCCTTGTTGATCACGACCGTCGCGTTCGGTGCTCCGTCGCCCGCGCCCGTGCTCTCACCGGCCGCCGCGATCTTGTTCAGGACCTTCATCCCGGAGGCCGAGATGGTACCGAACGGGGTGTAGCTGGCCGGAAGCGTACTGTCCTTGTACACGAGGAAGAACTGGCTGCCGCCGGTGTGCTTCTGACCGGTGTTGGCCATCGCGATCGTGCCCGCCGGGTAGATCCCGCCCTTGAGGCTGGTGTCCTTCAGGTTCTCGTCCGGGATCGTGTAGCCGGGACCGCCGCTGCCCGCGCCCGTCGGGTCACCGCACTGCAGCACGTAGATGCCGCTGGTGGTGAGCCGGTGGCACTTCGTGTGGTCGAAGTAGCCCTTGGCGGCGAGGAAGTCGAAGGAGTTGACCGTGTGCGGCGCGGCCTTCGTCTTCAGCGCGATGTCGATGTCGCCGCAGGTCGTCGCCAGCTTCATCGTGTACGCGGCCGACGTGTCGATCGTCATCGCCGGCTCTTTCTTCCAGGTCGCCGTCTTGATCTTGCCCGCGGCCGGCTTCGCGCACGGGTCCGGCGCCTTGCTCGTCGCCGAGGCGCTGGGCGTCACGTCCGCGCTCGCGTTCGACTTGTCGTCGTCGTTCTTCAGGACGCCGGTCGTGTAGAGCGCCACACTGCCGATCACGATCACGCCGAGCACCGACGCGATCACCGAGTTGCGCATACGCGCCTTGCGTCGAGCGGACGTACGCCGCTGCTGCTGCCGCAAGAACTTCTCCCGCGCGAGCTGCCGCTTCCGCTGTTCCTGGGTGACCACCGGATTCTCTCCTCATGCGTCTCGTACGTCGACTGGGACGCGTGCGTCTTGTGAGCCGACCGCCTGCGTGTGCCCCGTACCGTATATGGGTTCGCTGAGGATTCGGCAGCGCCGGTAGGCTCTGACCACTGACGCAGGGATCCTTATCCCCACCCGTATCGACACAACGAAGGACGATCGTGCTCATTGCCGGGTTCCCCGCCGGGGCCTGGGGGACGAACTGTTATCTCGTCGCCCCCGCCGCCGGTGAGGAGTGCGTGATCATCGACCCGGGCCATCTGGCCACCGAGGGAGTCGAGGAAGCGCTCAGGAAGCATCGGCTCAAGCCCGTCGCGGTCGTCCTCACCCATGGCCACATCGACCATGTGGCCTCGGTCGTCCCGGTGTGCGGCGCGCACGACGTGCCGGCCTGGATCCACCCCGAGGACCGCTACATGATGAGCGACCCCGAGAAGGCGCTCGGCCGCTCGATCGGGATGCCGCTGATGGGCGAGCTGACCGTGGGGGAGCCGGACGAGGTCAAGGAGCTGACCGACGGCGCGCGGCTGGAGCTGGCGGGCCTGGAGTTCTCGGTCGCGCACGCGCCGGGCCATACGAAGGGGTCGGTGACGTTCCGGATGCCCGAGAACACGGAGATCCCCTCCGTGTTCTTCTCCGGAGATCTGCTCTTCGCCGGCTCCATCGGACGCACCGACCTGCCCGGCGGCTCCCACGCCGAGATCCTCGACTCGCTGGCCCGTGTGTGCCTGCCGCTCGACGACTCGACCGTGGTGCTGTCCGGCCACGGCCCCCAGACGACCATCGGCCAGGAGCGCGCCACGAACCCGTATCTGCGGGAGGTGGCCTCCGGCTTCGGGAGCTCGGACGCTCCCCGACGAGGAATGTGACGAGAGACTTTCGTGAGCACCTTTCAGGCCCCCAAGGGCACGTACGACCTGATTCCGCCGGAGTCGGCCAAGTACCTCGCCGTGCGCGAGGCGATCGCGACCCCGCTGCGCAACTCCGGCTACGGCTACATCGAGACGCCCGGCTTCGAGAACGTCGAGCTGTTCGCGCGCGGTGTCGGTGAGTCCACCGACATCGTGACCAAGGAGATGTACGCCTTCGAGACCAAGGGCGGCGACCAGCTCGCCCTGCGCCCCGAAGGCACGGCCTCCGTACTGCGCGCGACACTTGAGGCCAACCTGCACAAGCTGGGCAACCTCCCCGTCAAGCTCTGGTACTCGGGCTCCTACTACCGCTACGAGCGCCCCCAGAAGGGCCGTTACCGCCACTTCTCCCAGGTCGGCGCCGAAGCGATCGGTGCCGAAGACCCGGCGCTGGACGCCGAGTTGATCATCCTGGCGGACCAGGCGTACCGCTCCCTGGGCCTGCGCGACTTCCGCATCCTCCTCAACAGCCTGGGCGACAAGGAGTGCCGTCCGGTGTACCGGGCCGCGCTCCAGGACTTCCTCCGTGGCCTCGACCTCGACGAGGAGACGCTCCGCCGCGCGGACATCAACCCGCTCCGGGTCCTCGACGACAAACGCCCGGATGTCCAGAAGCAGTTGACGGACGCGCCGCTGCTGCGCGACTACCTGTGCGACGCGTGCAAGGAGTACCACGAGGAGGTCCGCGAACTGATCACGGCCGCGGGTGTCTCCTTCGAGGACGATCCGAAGCTGGTCCGCGGCCTGGACTACTACACCCGTACGACCTTCGAGTTCGTCCACGACGGTCTGGGCTCCCAGTCCGCGGTGGGCGGCGGCGGTCGCTACGACGGCCTCTCCGAGATGATCGGCGGTCCCGCGCTGCCCTCCGTGGGCTGGGCGTTGGGCGTCGACCGTACGGTCCTCGCCCTGGAGGCGGAGGGCGTCGAACTCCAACTCCCCGCGTCCACCAGCGTGTTCGCCGTCCCGCTCGGCGAGGAGGCCCGCCGCGTCCTCTTCACCAAGGTCACCGAACTCCGCAAGCTGGGCATCGCGGCGGACTTCTCCTACGGCTCCAAGGGACTCAAGGGCGCGATGAAGAGCGCCAACCGCAGTGGGGCCCGCTACACGATCGTCGCCGGCGAGCGGGATCTCGCCGACGGGGTCGTGCAGTTGAAGGACATGGAGTCCGGGGAACAGTCGGCGGTCGGGGTGAACGAGATCGTGGCGGAGCTGGAGTCGAAGCTCGGCTGAGGACGGGGTTTCTTTCGCCCCCGCCGCCCCTACCCGTCCCATCCTTCTGGGGCTCCGCCCCAGGCCCCGCTCCTCAAACGCCGGAGGGGCTGAGTTGTCGCCGGCCGGGCCGGATTTTCAGCCCGTCCGGCGTTTGAGGACGAGGCCGTTCAGGCCGAAGCGGGGGTCTGGGGGCGGCAGCCCCCAGGGACGGGTAGGGGCGGCGGGGGCGAAGAATCCTCAGTCCAGCAACCCGTACCGCATCGCACTCGTCACCGCCGCCGTCCGGTCGTCCACCCCCAACTTCCCGAACACCCGCAGCAGATGAGTCTTCACAGTCGACTCCCCGATGTACAACCGCCGCCCGATCTCCGCGTTGGTGCACCCCTCCGCCACCAACCGCAACACCGCGATCTCCCGCGCGGACAACCGCGGCCGCTCCGGCTTGGTCCGCAACTGGTCGACCAACCGCGCTGCCACCGAAGGCGCCAACACGGTCTCGCCCCGCGCGGCGGCCCGTACCGCGTTCGCCAGTTCGCCCCGCGGCAGATCCTTCAGCAAATAGCCGGCCGCCCCCGCCTCCACCGCCCGCAGGATGTCCCGGTCGGTCTCGTACGTCGTGAGGACGATCACCCGGCACGGCAGCCCGGCCGCGCTCATCCGCACGATGGAGTCGACGCCTCCGCCGCCCGGCATGCGCAGGTCCATCAGTACGATGTCGGGCCGGAGTTCAGCGGCCAGTGCCTCCGCCTGCGGTCCGCTGGACGCGTCGGCGACGACGTCGAGGTCCGGTTCGGCGCTGAGCATGGCGCGCAGGCCCTCGCGTACGACGGGGTGGTCGTCGGCCAGGACGATCCGGATCATCGGGGACTCCTCACGGGTGATACGGGCGATGTCGGCGACACCGGGAGCCGGACCGTCACCGTCGTTCCCGCACCCGGCGCGCTGCGCACCACCGCCGTCCCGCCCACCTCCGCCGCCCGGGTCCGCAGTCCCGCCAGACCGTAACCGCCGTACACCGCACCGGGATCGAACCCGCACCCGTCGTCCCGTACGGACACGGTCAGCGTCTCGTCGGCGTACGTCAGCGCGAGGCTCACCGTCGCCGAACTCCCCGCGTGTTTGCGGGCGTTGGCGAGGGCCTCCTGGCAGGAGCGCAGGGCCACCACCTCGGGCCCGGCGGGCAACGCGCGTACCGGGCCGCTGACTTGGAGTGTCGCGTCATGGCGGGCGGCGAGCCGGCGCAGCGCGTCCTGGAGCGAGGCGCCCTCCAGGTCGGCCGGTGTGCCGCCGGTGACCAGGGCGCGGGCCTCGGCGAGGTTCTGCCGGGCGGTCTCGTCCATCAGGGCGAGATGGCGGCGGGCCTGCGGGAGGTCGTCGTCCAGCTCGGCCTCCACCGCCTGGACCAGCATCAGCAGGCTGGTGAAGCCCTGGGCGAGGGTGTCGTGGATCTCGCGGGCCATGCGTTCCCGCTCGGCGAGGGCACCGTGGGCCGAGGACAGGCGGGAGACCTCGTGGCGGCTCGCGTCCAGTTCGGCGATCAACTCGGCGCGCTCCTGGCTCTGTTCGATGACGCGGATGATCCAGGTGCCCAGCGCCATCGAGAAGACCAGGGTCACCAGCGCGAACACCGAGTTGAAGAACACGTCCTGGGCGCTGGGCCACCACAGCAGCGCCCAGCCGATCACCGGCGCGATGTTGATCACGGTCACCGCGATCAGCGCCCAGCGCAGCCGCAGCACCATGAAGCACGGCGGGACCAGCGCGAAGCCCATCAGCCGGGTCTCGCCGACCAGCACCGCGGAGGGCAGGAACAGCGCCATCTGCGCCACGAGGTAGCCGATGGCCCGGTGCTCGTCCGGTGGATCGCCCTGGAGCACCGGGCGTCCCACCCAGACGTAGAGCGGGACGAGGGGGGCGAGCAGTCCGGCCGCCACCACCCGCACCGGCCACCCCGGCTCGTCCGTGCCGAGCACGAACACCAGGGTGGCCAGCCAGATCAGGGCGAAGTACGTGTCCCAGAGCCGGAAGGAGCGGTCCCAGGTGTACGAGCCCGACGGTCCGTGCGGGGAGGTCATCCGTCGCGCCGGTTCTTCCACCGGAAGGTCAGCAGGCACAGCAGCAATCCTCCGACGCACCACGCCCCGAGCACCAGCGCGATCTTCCCGAACTCCCAGCTCCCGGCCTGCTCCAGCACCTGCGCCGACGAGGGCAGGAACACCCCGCGCAGCCCCTGGCACATCCACTTCAGCGGGAACAGGGCCCCGATGTTGAGCATCCAGTCCGGGATCGTGTCGATGGAGATGTACACCCCGGAGATGAACTGCAGGACCAGGAAGGGCAGGACGACCACGGAGGTCGCGCTCTTGCCGGACTTCGGGACCGAGCTGACCGCGATGCCGAGCAGGGCACAGGCCGTCAGACCGAGCACGAAGATCCACCCGAAGTCCAGCCACTTCACCGCCGACGAGGGCAGATCCACGTCGTAGAGGGTGGTGCCGACCAGGAGCAGGATCGCCGTCTCCATCAGGCCGGTGACCAGAACCAGCCAGATCTTGCCGAGGAAGTACGCGGCCGGCGGCATCGGTGTTCCGCGCAGCCGGCGCAGCACCTTCTCGTCGCGTTCGATCGCGATCGAGATGCCGAGGGACTGGAAACTCGTCGACATGATGCCGGCGGCCATCATGGCCGGGACGTAGAGCTGGGAGGCGTTGACGCCCGCGCCCCGGACGTCGTCCTTGAAGATCGACGCGAACAGGAACAGGAAGACGACCGGGAAGGCGAAGGTGAACACCACCTGGTCGCGCTGGCGGAAGAACTGCTTGAGTTCCAGCACGCCTCGCTGGAGACCGAGCCCCCAGGCGCTGGGCAGCCGTTCCTGGGAGGCCCGTGTCCGGGTCCGTACGGCCGTCGTCGTCGTGCTCATCGGGCGTCCTCCTGTCCGGTCAGCCGGAGGTAGACGTCCTCCAGGGTGGGGCGGTTCACCAGCAGCCCGGGGATCTCGCCGTCGAAGCGATGCATGAGCTCGGCTACGACCTTGGTGGGAGTGTCGGTGTGCTCCGCGCGCGGGGTGCCGTCGGGCTCGGTCCACTCGACGGTGGCTCCGGTGCCGTGGCGCTCGCGCAGCGCGGCCGGTTCGCCCTCGGCTACCACGTGGCCCTTGGCGACGATGGCGAGGCGGTCGGCGAGGTTCTCCGCCTCCTCCAGGTAGTGCGTCGTGAGGAGGATGGTCGTGCCCTCGTCGGCGAGCTTGCGGATCAGGTCCCAGAACTGGCGCCGGGCCGCCGGGTCGAAACCGGTCGTCGGCTCGTCCAGGAGCAGGAGTTCCGGGCCGCCGATCACCCCCAGGGCCACGTCGAGACGCCGGCGCTGGCCGCCCGAGAGCGCCTTGATCCGGCTGTCCACCTTGGCTTCGAGCCCCACCAGGCCGATGACCTCCTCCGGGTCGCGCGGCCGGGGGTAGTAGCGGGCGAAATGCCGTACGGTCTCGCCGACCGTCAACTCCGCGGGTGCCGATTCGTCCTGCCAGACGATGCCGACCCGTGAACGCCACGCGCGTGTGCCCGTCGCCGGGTCCGACCCGAGCACCGACACCTCGCCGGCGTCCCGGCCGCGGTTGCCCTGGAGGATCTCGACCGTGGTGCTCTTGCCCGCCCCATTGGGTCCGAGCAGCCCGAACACCTCTCCCGTACGGATTTCGAGGTCGATTCCGTCCACGGCGGTCACGTCCCCGTACTGCTTGCGCAGCCCTCGCACATCCACTGCGAGTTCGTTCGCCTGTGTTGTCATGCCACGAGCATCGTCCGGAATCGAGCGCTCAGGGACGACCGTGCGTACTTCCTTATGTCCACCGAACGGTGGACAGGCGGGTGCGTGCGGCACAATGGCCCTGCCCGAAGAAGGTCCAACTCTCAAGTGACGGATCGGCGTGATGAGCAAGACGACAGTGAAGGACGTCTCCACCGACTCCGAGCCGGAGCACACGGCGGCGGAACCGCGCACGGTGGGCAGCAGCCGCGCCTTCGCCGTGCTGCTGGTGATCACCGGAGCGGCCGGACTGCTCGCCGCGTGGGTCATCACGATCGACAAGTTCAAGATCCTTGAGGGCAAGCTCGCGGGCAAGACGTTCACCCCGAGCTGCAGCATCAACCCGATCGTGTCCTGCGGCAGCGTCATGGAGAGCAAGCAGGCGGCCGCCTTCGGCTTCCCGAACCCGATGCTCGGCCTGGTCGCCTACGGCATCGTGATCTGCGTCGGCATCAGCCTGCTGACCCGGGTCCAGTTCCCCCGCTGGTACTGGCTGACCTTCAACGTCGGCACACTCTTCGGAGTGGCCTTCTGCACCTGGCTCCAGTTCCAGTCGCTGTACCGGATCAACGCGCTGTGCCTGTGGTGCTCACTGGCCTGGGTCGCCACGATCACCATGTTCTGGTACGTCACCTCGTTCAACATGCGCAACGACTTCCTGAAGGTCCCGCGCCCGGTCAAGAACTTCCTGACCGAGTTCACCTGGGTCCTCCCGGTCACCCACGTCGGCATCATCGCCATGCTGATCCTGACCCGCTGGGGCACCCAGCTCTGGGCGTAATCCCGCCCCGACTGGATTGTCAGTGCGGTGACATAGGGTTTTGGACGTGGAGCCCGACCTTTTCACCGCCGCAGCCGAAGAACGCCAGGAGAAGGACCCGTCCAGCAGTCCCCTGGCGGTACGGATGCGCCCGCGCACCCTCGACGAGGTCGTGGGCCAGCAGCATCTGCTGAAGCCCGGCTCCCCCCTGCGCCGACTGGTCGGCGAGGGGGCGGGCGGCCCGGCCGGAGCGTCCTCGGTGATTCTCTGGGGGCCGCCCGGCACCGGTAAGACGACCCTCGCGTACGTCGTCTCCAAGGCCACCGACAAGCGGTTCGTGGAGCTGTCCGCGATCACCGCGGGTGTCAAGGAGGTCCGTGCGGTCATCGAGGGCGCGCGTCGCGCCACCGGGGGCTTCGGCAAGGAGACCGTCCTCTTCCTCGACGAGATCCACCGCTTCAGCAAGGCCCAGCAGGACTCCCTGCTCCCGGCCGTGGAGAACCGCTGGATCACCCTGATCGCGGCGACCACGGAGAACCCGTACTTCTCGGTGATCTCCCCGCTCCTGTCCCGCTCCCTCCTCCTCACCCTCGAACCCCTCACGGACGACGACCTGCGCGCCCTGCTGCGCCGGGCACTGTCCGACGAGCGCGGGCTCAGGGGCGCGGTCACCCTCCCCGAGGACAGCGAGAACCACCTGCTGCGCATCGCCGGCGGCGACGCCCGCCGCGCGCTGACCGCCCTGGAGGCCGCGGCCGGGGCCGCCCTCGACAAGGGCGAGCCGGACATCACCCTCCAGACCCTGGAGGAGACGGTCGACCGGGCCGCCGTGACGTACGACCGTGACGGCGACCAGCACTACGACGTGGCCAGCGCCCTCATCAAGTCCATCCGGGGCTCGGACGTCGACGCGGCCCTGCACTACCTGGCCCGCATGATCGACGCCGGCGAGGACCCCCGCTTCATCGCCCGCCGCCTGATGATCTCCGCGAGCGAGGACATCGGCCTCGCCGATCCGAACGCGCTGCCGATCGCGGTCGCCGCCGCCCAGGCCGTGGCGATGATCGGCTTCCCGGAGGCCGCGCTCACCCTCAGCCACGCCACCATCGCCCTCGCTCTGGCGCCCAAGTCGAACGCGGCGACCACGGCGATCGGCGCCGCCATGGAGGACGTGCGCAAGGGGCACGCGGGCCCGGTGCCGATGCATCTGCGGGACGGGCACTACAAGGGCGCGGCCAAGCTCGGGCATGCCCAGGGGTACGTCTATCCGCACGATCTGCCCGAGGGGATCGCCGAGCAGCGGTACGCCCCGGAGGAACTGAAGGACCGCGAGTACTACGAGCCGACCCGGCACGGGGCCGAGGCGCGGTACGCGGACGCCGTGGAGTGGACCCGGAAACACCTTGGTCGTAAGCGGTCCTGAGCAGCCTGTAGAATCCCTCGCAGTGCTGTGTCCCGTGCTGTCAGAACGGGACGGTCAGCCGGAGCCAGTCGGAGAACCCAGTTTTCGGACCGGCTCCAGGAGCGTCGCGCACCGTTCGAATGGTGTCGCGGGCAGCCCACCACCATCCGTCGCAAGGCGGGACCGGTCGGTGGGCCACTCGCGTGCTGCACGTAGTGCCCAGATCAGGGGAGCGGCTGCCCACCACGGTCCCGCAAGGGACTCGGCGGGTCTCCCCGGCTGCGGATGCGACCTCTCTCACCACCCTGACAAGCCGATAACCAGGAAAGAGACATCGTGGCGAATCAGTCCCGCCCCAAGGTCAAGAAGTCGCGTGCCCTCGGCATCGCGTTGACCCCGAAGGCCGTCAAGTACTTCGAGGCCCGTCCCTACCCGCCGGGTGAGCACGGTCGTGGCCGCAAGCAGAACTCGGACTACAAGGTCCGTCTGCTGGAGAAGCAGCGTCTGCGCGCGCAGTACGACGTGTCCGAGCGCCAGCTCGTCCGCGCCTACGAGCGTGCCTCCAAGGTCCAGGGCAAGACCGGTGAGGCCCTGATCATCGAGCTGGAGCGTCGTCTCGACGCGCTGGTCCTTCGTTCGGGCATCGCCCGCACGATCTACCAGGCCCGCCAGATGGTCGTGCACGGCCACATCGAGGTCAACGGCCAGAAGGTCGACAAGCCGTCCTTCCGCGTCAAGCCCGAAGACGTCGTCATGGTCCGCGAGCGCAGCCGCGCCAAGACGCTGTTCGAGGTCTCCCGCGCCGGTGGCTTCGCCCCCGACGGCGAGATCCCGCGCTACCTCCAGGTGAACCTCGGCGCCCTGGCGTTCCGCCTGGACCGCGAGCCGAACCGCAAGGAGATCCCGGTGATCTGCGACGAGCAGCTCGTCGTCGAGTACTACGCCCGCTGATCACCTCACGGACGTAGCACCACCCGCATCACGTCAGCCCGCCGTCTCCCCGCCCTTCCGGGTGGGCGAGGCGGCGGGTTTTCGCATGTCCACGCCCAGGGGTGCATGCCGTACGGGCCCGCGTGGCAGCGGTACGGCGCCGAGGGGCCGTCGCTGTCCCAACGCCCGCGCCACGGTGGCCTCCTGGCCGAGCCGCGCTCCGTCCCGTACGCACTCCGCGTACCGCTCGTCGCCCAGCCGCTCGCGGGCCATCGCCTCGCACAACTCGTGCGGCGCGTTGTAGTACGCCGAACCGAACAGCGGCAGACCCACCGACGGCCACATCCCGCCCGCCGCGCCCTGCAACAGCGCGGCCTCGGCGACGTCGCCCTCCGACGCCGTGACGAGGGCCAGCAGTTCGACCGCGAGCACCGAGCCCAGCAGATCGCGGAAGCCGTGCGCGCTGCCCAGGCAGTCCGCCAACAGGTCGCGCGCGAGCGGGAGTTCGCCCTCGCTCCAGGCGACGTAGGCCAGGACGTACAGCGCGTACGCCCGGGTCCACCGCTCGCCGTGGTCCTCGCACACCCGCCGGACGTCCTCGCACAGCTTCACCGCGTCCGCCAGATCGCCCTGGAACGCCCGCGTCATCGCCAGCTCGACCTGGCCCATCAGCACATTGCTGTTCAGCTCGCCGATCTGCTGATAGCGGGCGAGCGCCGAGCGCAGCAGGGCCTCCGCGCGCGGCATGTCGTCCGTGACCAACGCCAGGCAGCCGGTGCGGTGTTCGGCGTACGCGACCGCCGTGAGGTTCGCCGCGTGGTCGGCCTCCTCGCGGCACTCCTGGAGCGCGGCCAGCGCGGGCACGGTGTCGCCCTGGAGGATCGCCACATAGCCGAGCACCCACAGGGCCTTGAGCCGCGACTGGTCGTTGGCCGTGTCCTCGGCGTCCAGCTGCACGGCCTGCTCCAGCCAGTGCCGGCCCTCCGCGAGGCGCCCGCAGCCCGCCCAGTAGAACCACAGGGAGCCCGCCAGGTACTGGCCCAGATGCGTCTCGTCCGGCTCGGTCAGGCAGTACTCCAGGGCGCCGCGCAGATTCGGCAGCTCCGCCTCCACGCGCGCGGCGACCTCACCCTGGCGCGGCGAGAACCAGTCCAGCTCGCACCAAGTGGCAAGCCCCAGATACCAGTCGCGGTGCCGGCGCCGCAGCCGGGCCGCGTCCCCGGCCGCCTCCAGCCAGTCGGCGCCGTAGGCCCGGATCGTGTCGAGCATCCGGTAGCGCACGCCCGTCGGTGTCTCCTCGCGGACGACCACGGACTGCGCGAGCAGTTCGGACAGCACGTCGAGGACGTCGTCCGAGTGCAGTCCGTCGCCGCCGCACACGTACTCGGCGGCCTCCAGGTCGAAGCGCCCGGCGAACACCGAGAGCCGCGCCCACAGCAACCGCTCCTCGGGCGTGCACAGTTCATGGCTCCAGCCGATCGCCGTCCGCAGCGTCTGATGCCGGGGCAACGCGTCCCGGCGCCCACCGGCCAGCAGCCGGAACCGGTCGTCGAACCGCGCCAGCAACTCCCCGGGAGACAAGGCCCGCAGCCGCCCCGCCGCCAGTTCGACGGCGAGCGGAATCCCGTCGAGCCGCCGGCACAACTCCCGTACGTCCGGATCGTCCTCCCCGAGGACGACTCCTTGCTGCGCGGCCCGGTCGGCGAACAGCTCCACCGCCTCGTCCTCGCCCAACGGCGCCACCGCGACGACCCGTTCACCCGCCAGCTCCAACGGCCGCCGCCCCACCGCGAGCACCCGCAACCCCGGCACCCGCCCGAGCAACTCGGCCACCAACGAGGCACACACCTCCACCAAATGCTCGAACCCGTCGAGCACCAACAGCAGTTGACGCTCCGCCAGATGCGCGAGCAACGCCTCGCGCGGTAACCGCGCGGTGTGATCCGTCAGTCCCAGCGCCTCTACGACGGCGAAGTCCACGAGTTCCGGGTCGCGCACCGGCGCCAGCTCCACCCGCCACACCCCGTCCGGGAGCGTGGACCGGGCCGCCGCGTGGGCCGCGAGCCGGGACTTGCCGACCCCGCCGGGCCCGGTCACCGTGACCAGGCGCGAGGCGTCGAGTGCCCGCGCCAGTTCGGTGAGTTCGGCCGAGCGGCCCACGAACCGGTCGGGTTCGAGGGGCAGATTGCCGTGCGCGGTGGCGCCGCCGCGATGGGAAGCTCGCATGGAACACGGAGCGTACTGAACCGTATTCAGTCCGTACAATCGCTTCGCGCAACTCCACCGTGCGCGGGGCGCCAATGCGGTACGGACCGCCGCCCCCGGCGCGATAGGCTCGGCAGGAGTCATCAACAGGTGTTCATGAGAGCGGGTGTCAGGTGTCCGGTGGAGAGGTGGCCGGGATCCTGGTGGCCGTCTTCTGGGCGATCCTGGTCTCGTTCCTCGCCGTCGCACTGGTGAGGCTGGCCCAGACGCTCAAGGCGACCACCAAGCTGGTCGCGGACGTGACCGACCAGGCCGTGCCGCTGCTGGCCGACGCCTCCTCGGCGGTGCGCTCCGCGCAGACCCAGATCGACCGGGTCGACGCGATCGCCTCCGACGTCCAGGAGGTCACCTCGAACGCCTCCGCACTGTCCACCACCGTCGCCTCCACCTTCGGCGGCCCCCTCGTGAAGGTCGCGGCCTTCGGCTACGGCGTCCGCCGGGCCCTGGGCGGCCGCCGCGAGGACGTGCCCGCGCCGTCCGGGGCGTCCCGTCGTACGGTGATCGTGGGCCGTACCGTCCCGGCCGGACGGCGGGGCAAGCGCACCCGGAAGAAGGACTGACCGAGCGATGTTCCGCCGTACGTTCTGGTTCGGCACGGGCGTAGCCGCCGGTGTCTGGGCGACCACCAAGGTCAATCGCAAGCTGAAGCAGCTGACCCCCGAGCACCTCGCCGCGGTCGCGGCCAACAAGGCGCTCGAAGCGGGCCACCGGCTCAAGGACAGCGCGGTGCACTTCGCGCTCGACGTCCGCGCGGGCATGGCCCAGCGCGAGGCCGAACTCGGCGACGCGCTGGGGATCAACGCCCCGGTCGACCCCGAACTCCCCGGCGCCCGGCAGTACATGGCCATCGAGAACCGCGACACCCCCAGCTCTGTCGAAAGAAGCGACAGGACGACGTACTCGTACAACCGGAATGAGGACCACTGATGGAGTCGGCTGAAATCCGCCGCCGCTGGCTGAGCTTCTACGAGGAGCGCGGCCACACTGTCGTTCCCTCGGCGTCGCTCATCGCGGACGACCCGACTCTGCTCCTGGTCCCCGCCGGCATGGTCCCCTTCAAGCCGTACTTCCTCGGCGAGGTCAAGCCGCCGTGGCCGCGCGCCACCAGCGTGCAGAAGTGCGTGCGCACGCCCGACATCGAAGAGGTCGGCAAGACCACCCGGCACGGCACGTTCTTCCAGATGTGCGGCAACTTCTCCTTCGGCGACTACTTCAAGGAAGGCGCCATCACCTACGCCTGGGAGCTGCTCACCTCGCCCCAGGACAAGGGTGGTTACGGCCTCGACCCCGAGCGGCTGTGGATCACGGTCTACCTTGACGACGACGAGGCCGAGACGATCTGGCGCGACAAGATCGGCGTCCCGTCCGAGCGCATCCAACGCCTCGGCAAGAAGGACAACTACTGGTCGATGGGCGTCCCCGGACCCTGCGGCCCGTGCTCCGAGATCAACTACGACCGCGGCCCCGAGTTCGGCGTCGAGGGCGGCCCGGCCGTCAACGACGAGCGGTACGTGGAGATCTGGAACCTGGTCTTCATGCAGTACGAGCGCGGCGAGGGCATCGGCAAGGAGGACTTCGAGATCCTCGGCGAGCTGCCCAGCAAGAACATCGACACGGGCCTCGGCCTGGAGCGCCTCGCGATGATCCTGCAGGGCGTGCAGAACATGTACGAGATCGACACCTCGATGGCCGTCATCAAGAAGGCCACCGAGCTGACCGGCGTCGAGTACGGCGCCGCGCACGACTCGGACGTCTCGCTGCGCGTGGTCACCGACCACATGCGTACGTCCGTGATGCTCATCGGCGACGGCGTGAGCCCCGGCAACGAGGGTCGCGGCTACGTCCTGCGCCGCATCATGCGCCGCGCCATCCGCAACATGCGCCTGCTCGGCGCGAGCGGCCTGGTCGTCAAGGAGCTCATCGACACGGTCATCGCGATGATGGGCCAGCAGTACCCGGAGCTGGTCACCGACCGCCGGCGGATCGAGACCGTGGCCCTCGCCGAGGAGGCCGCCTTCGTCAAGACGCTGAAGGCCGGCACCAACATCCTCGACACGGCCATCTCCGACACCAAGGAGTCCGGCGGCAAGGTCCTCGCCGGCGACAAGGCGTTCCTGCTCCACGACACCTGGGGCTTCCCGATCGACCTCACCCTCGAAATGGCCGCAGAACAGGGCCTTTCCGTGGACGAGGACGGCTTCCGGCGCCTGATGAAGCAGCAGCGCGACCAGGCCAAGGCCGATGCCCAGGCGAAGAAGACCGGGCACGCCGGCGTCGGCGCCTACCGCGAGATCGCGGACAAGGCCGGCGAGACCGACTTCATCGGCTACGCGGACACCCAGGGCGAGTCCACCATCGTCGGCATCCTCGTCGACGGCGTCTCCTCCCCGGCCGCGACCGAGGGCGACGAGGTCGAGATCGTCCTCGACCGCACCCCCTTCTATGCCGAGGGCGGCGGCCAGATCGGCGACACCGGCCGGATCAAGGTCGAGTCCGGTGCCGTGATCGAGATCCGCGACTGCCAGAAGCCGGTCCCGGGCGTCTACGTCCACAAGGGCGTCGTCCAGTACGGCGAGGTCACCGTCGGCGCCAAGGCCGAGGCCGCGATCGACATCCGCCGCCGTACCGCCATCGCCCGCGCCCACTCGGCCACCCACCTCACCCACCAGGCGCTGCGTGACGCGCTGGGTCCGACGGCCGCGCAGGCCGGTTCCGAGAACCAGCCGGGCCGCTTCCGCTTCGACTTCGGTTCGCCGTCCGCGGTTCCCACCGCCGTGATGACCGACGTCGAGCAGAAGATCAACGAGGTGCTCGCCCGCGACCTGGACGTGCACGCCGAGATCCTCAGCCTCGACGAGGCCAAGAAGCAGGGCGCCATCGCCGAGTTCGGCGAGAAGTACGGCGAGCGGGTCCGCGTCGTGACCATCGGCGACTTCTCCAAGGAGCTGTGCGGCGGCACCCACGTCCACAACACCTCCCAGCTCGGTCTGGTGAAGCTGCTCGGCGAGTCGTCGATCGGCTCCGGAGTCCGTCGTATCGAAGCGCTCGTCGGTGTCGACGCCTACAACTTCCTCGCCCGTGAGCACACGGTCGTCGCCCAGCTCCAGGAGCTGATCAAGGGGCGCCCGGAGGAACTTCCGGAGAAGGTCTCCGCCATGCTCGGCAAGCTGAAGGACGCCGAGAAGGAGATCGAGAAGTTCCGCGCCGAGAAGGTGCTCCAGGCCGCCGGCGGTCTCGTCGACTCCGCCAAGGACGTGCACGGGATCGCCGTCGTCACCGGGCAGGTCCCGGACGGCACGACCCCGGACGACCTGCGCAGGCTGGTTCTCGACGTGCGCGGCCGGATCCAGGGCGGACGGGCCGCCGTCGTAGCCCTGTTCACGGTCAACAACGGCAAGCCGCTCACCGTCATCGCCACCAACGAAGCCGCCCGCGAGCGCGGCCTCAAGGCCGGTGACCTGGTGCGCGCCGCCGCCAAGACCCTCGGCGGCGGCGGTGGCGGCAAGCCGGACGTGGCCCAGGGCGGTGGCCAGAACCCGGCCGCCGTCGGCGACGCCGTCGACGCCGTCGAGCGCCTTGTCGCCGACTCGGCCAAGTAAGAAACGGCCGAGAACATGCGCAGAGGACGTCGACTCGCGATCGACGTCGGGGACGCCCGGATCGGGGTCGCCTCGTGCGACCCCGACGGGATCCTCGCCACTCCCGTCGAGACGGTCCCCGGCCGCGACATCCCGGCGGCGCATCGCCGGCTGAAGCAGCTCGTCGAGGAGTACGAACCGATCGAAGTCGTCGTCGGCCTCCCACGCTCGCTCAAGGGCGGCGAGGGACCGGCCGCCGTGAAGGTCCGGGCCTTCGCCCAGGAGCTGGCCACGGGCATCGCCCCGGTACCGGTCAGACTGTTGGACGAACGGATGACCACGGTGACGGCCAGTCAGGGACTGCGCGCCTCCGGCGTCAAGTCCAAGAAGGGCCGCTCGGTCATCGACCAGGCGGCCGCGGTCATCATCCTCCAGCAGGCACTGGAATCCGAACGGGTGTCAGGTAAACCACCCGGCGAGGGCGTCGAAGTGGTCATCTGATCGCGATACGGTAACGTTCCGCGCGATGCGATGGTGTTCGAACAGCCATGGCACAGCAAGAGGCGGTACGGGAGCCGGAGACCCAAGCGCCGCGACCGCCGCCTCGCGGCTCTAGGGGATCGATGACTGAGTATGGCCGGGGCCCAGGCTCCGAACCGTGGCATCCGGAGGACCCGTTGTTCGGGGACCTCGGATGGGAAGGACAGCAGCCCCAGGAGGGGCAGCAGTCCTCCTACGGCGGCCAGCCGCAGCACTATCCGGAACAGCCGCAGCAGCCGCAGTACGGCGACTGGGGTCACGGCCAGCAGGCGGATTACGGTCAGGCGCAGCAGCAGTACCAGGTCTACGACGAACAGGGCAACCCGCAGTACCCCGACCAGCAGCAGTGGGCGGACCATCAGCAGTACGCCGATCAGAGCCATCAGCAGTACGCCGGTCAGCAGCAGCAATACCAGCAGGGCGGCTGGGACGGCACCCACGCGCAGGGGCAGGTCCCGTACGCCGCGGACCCCGGCGACCCGTACGCGCTGCAGGCCGCCGCCTATGGCGAACAACAGCCTGATTTCTACGGCACGCCCGACGCGTTCCCGCCGCCGGAGCCGCCCGGCAAGCGCCGCACGGAACCCGAACCGGAGCAGACCGACTGGGACCCGGGCCCCGATCAGGGCGAACACGCGTTCTTCGCGGGTGGCGGCGACGACGATGACGAGGCCGACGACGACGAGCCGGAGGACGGGCGCGGACGCGGTGACCGCCGGGGCAAAGGCGGCAAGGGCAAGGGCGGCAAAGGCAAAGGCGGCAAGGAGAAGAAGCGCCGCAACGGCTGCGCCTGCCTGGTCGTCGTCATGGTGTTCGGCGGCGGCCTGGCCACGGTCACCTACTTCGGCTGGCAGTTCTACCAAAATCGTTTCGGCACGGCCCCCGACTACGCGGGCGACGGCACCGGTTCCGTGAGTGTCACCATCCCCAAAGGGGCGGGCGGCTACACCATCGGCCAGGAGCTGAAGAAACAGGGCGTCGTGAAGAGCGTCGACGCGTTCGTCGCCGCCCAGTCGCAGAATCCGGACGGGAAGAAGATCCAGGCGGGCGTCTTTCTGCTGAAGAAGGAAATGTCCGCCGCGGCCGCCGTCAAACTCATGCTCGACCCCGCGAGCCAGGACAACCTGATCGTCGCCCCGGGCTGGCGGGACTCCAAGGTCTACGACGCGATCGACAAGAAACTAGAGCTTTCCGCAGGTACCACCAAGGCCGTCGCGAAGAAGGAATACAAGAACCTCGGGCTGCCCAGCTGGGCGAACAGCAACAAGGACATCAAGGACCCGCTGGAGGGCTTCCTCTACCCGGGAACCTATGGCGCGGCAAAGGGCATGAAGCCCGAAGCGGTCCTCAAACAGCTGGTTGCCCAGGCCGTCGACAAATACAGCGCGATCGACCTTGAGGCGAAGGCCAAGGCGCTCAATCTGGAAAGCCCGCTGCAGGTCATCACGGTCGCGAGCCTCGTCCAGGCGGAGGGCAAGACGCACGAGGACTTCCGCAAGATGGCCGAAGTCGTCTACAACCGTCTCAAGACCACGAACACCGAGACAAACCGATACCTGCAATTCGACTCGACCTTCAATTATCTGAAGGGCCAGAGCAACATCCGTATCAGCGAGTCCGAGATCAACAGCAACAAGGACCCGTACAACACCTACACCCAAAAGGGCCTGCCGCCCGGTCCCATCGACAACCCCGGTGACGAGGCCCTGGCGGCGGCGCTGAATCCGACTCGCGACGGCTGGATCTACTTCGTGGCGACCGACGGCGAGAACAAGACCGAATTCGCCAAGACGTATGCCGAATTCCAGGCACTCAAGGACAAATTCAATGCCAGCTCGGGCAACTGACGCCCGCCGTGCCGCCGTGCTCGGTTCACCCATCGCCCACTCCCTCTCCCCGGTGCTGCATCGCGCGGCGTACGGGGAGTTGGGGCTCGACGGCTGGTCGTACGACCGCTTCGACGTCGACGAGGCGGGCCTGCCGGGCTTCTTCGAGGACCTGGGTCCGGAGTGGGCGGGCCTGTCGCTGACCATGCCGCTGAAGCGGGCGGTGATACCGCTGCTCGACGAGATCAGCGAGACGGCGGCGTCGGTGGACGCGGTCAACACGGTCGTGTTCACCGAGGACGGCCGGCGCGTCGGCGACAACACCGACATCCCCGGCATGGTCGCCGCCCTCCGCGAACACGGCATCGAACAGGTCGACTCGGCCGCGATCCTCGGCTCCGGCGCCACGGCCTCCTCCGCGCTCGCCGCCCTCTCCCGGATCTGCACCGGCGAGGTCGTCGCGTACGTCCGCAGCGAGGCCCGCGCCGCCGAGATGCGCCAATGGGGCGAGCGGCTCGACGTGGAGGTCCGCACGGCGGACTGGTCCGACGCGGCGGAGGGCCTGCGCGCCCCACTGGTCTTCGCCACCACCCCCGCCGGCACGACAGACACCCTCTCCTCCGCCGTACCCGAACGCCCCGCCACCCTCTTCGACGTCCTCTACGACCCCTGGCCCACCGACCTCGCGGCCCGCTGGTCCGGCTACGGCGGCGCGGTCGTCAGCGGTCTCGACCTGCTGGTGCACCAGGCGGTACTCCAGGTGGAACAGATGACGGGCTGTCGGCCGGCGCCGGTGAACGCGATGCGGAGGGCGGGGGAGAAGGCGCTGGCGGATCGCTGAGGTGGGTTTCGCGGGGTGGGTGAGAAGGCGGCGGCCGACTGCTGACCTCAGCTGGAAGGGCGGGCCGGCGGACCGTTGCCGCGGATGCGGCAATGCGGCGAGAGGCTGCGCCCGGCTGCCGACCCGGACCCCCTAGGGCATCCGGAAGCATTCCAGTCGGCGTTGCTCAACTCCCGGCCCAGCCCCCGTTACCGCAGTCGAAAAGCCCCCGACCCCTGCAAGGCACCCAAGCGCCCATCACCGCCCCCTGGCTTCACCCCACCCCCCGACAGCCCGGCGCGAAAACCCGCCCCCGCTCCAAGGCCCCGCGTCCGTTCCCTGGACCGCGGGCCAGGTGTATGCCCCGGACGTGGGAGGATCGGGGGCGGCGGGCCAGGGCCGCGCACCCGGTTTCGCCGTCGCCGTACGCGAGGACGCGCGTGCGCAGGGCAGTACCAGGGCGCGAGCATGAGGAGCACCGTTGAGCAGGTTGCGCTGGCTGACCGCGGGGGAGTCCCACGGCCCCGCACTCGTGGCGACGCTGGAGGGCCTTCCCGCCGGCGTGCCGATCACCACGGACATGGTGGCGGACCACCTGGCCCGGCGCCGGCTCGGCTATGGACGCGGTGCCCGCATGAAGTTCGAGCGTGACGAGGTCACCTTCCTCGGCGGTGTGCGGCACGGTCTCACCCTCGGTTCGCCGGTCGCCATCATGGTCGGCAACACCGAGTGGCCCAAGTGGGAGCAGGTCATGGCGGCCGATCCCATCGACCCGGAGATCCTGGCCGGGCTCGCCCGCAACGCCCCGCTGACCCGGCCGCGTCCCGGTCACGCCGACCTCGCCGGTATGCAGAAGTACGGCTTCGACGAGGCCCGCCCGATCCTGGAGCGCGCCTCCGCGCGGGAGACCGCGGCGCGGGTCGCGCTGGGCGCGGTAGCCCGGTCTTACCTCAAGGAGACGGCCGGGATCGAGATCGTCTCGCACGTCGTCGAGCTGGCCTCGGCGAAGGCTCCGCAGGGTGTCCTGCCCACGCCCGCCGATGTCGAGAGGCTGGACGCCGACCCCGTGCGCTGCCTGGACGCGGACGCGTCGAAGGCGATGGTCGCGGAGATCGACCAGGCCCACAAGGACGGTGACACCCTCGGCGGGGTCGTCGAGATCCTCGCCTACGGCGTTCCCGTGGGGCTGGGTTCGCACGTCCACTGGGACCGCAAGCTGGACGCCCGCCTCGCCGGTGCCCTCATGGGTATCCAGGCCATCAAGGGCGTCGAGATCGGCGACGGTTTCGAGCTTGCCCGTGTCCCCGGTTCGCAGGCGCACGACGAGATCGTGAGGACCGACGAGGGCATTCGGCGGGTCTCCGGGCGCTCCGGCGGTACCGAGGGCGGGCTGTCCACGGGTGAACTGCTGCGCGTGCGTGCCGCGATGAAGCCGATCGCGACCGTGCCGCGCGCCCTCCAGACCGTCGACGTGGTCACCGGTGAGGCCACCCAGGCCCACCACCAGCGCTCCGACGTCTCCGCGGTCCCCGCCGCGGGCATCGTCGCCGAGGCGATGGTCGCGCTGGTCCTCGCGGACGCCGTGGCCGAGAAGTTCGGCGGCGACTCGGTGCCCGAGACCCGCCGCAACGTCCGCTCGTACCTCGAGAACCTGGTGGTCCGGTGACCGCGACCCCGCTCGTCGTCCTGGTCGGTCCCATGGGCGTCGGCAAGTCCACCGTCGGGCAGCAGCTCGCCGAACGGCTCGGCGTCGTCTACCGGGACACCGACGACGACATCGTGGCCGCCGAGGGCCGCACGATCGCCGAGATCTTCGTCGACGAGGGCGAGCCGGTCTTCCGCGCGATCGAGAAGCGTGCCGTGCGGCAGGCACTCGCCGGGCACGAGGGCGTCCTCGCGCTCGGCGGCGGCTCGATCCTCGACGAGGACACGCGCGCGCTGCTCGCGACCCACCGCGTCGTCTACCTCTCCATGGACGTGGACGAAGCGGTCAAGCGCACCGGCCTCAACGCGGCCCGCCCGCTGCTCGCCATCAACCCGCGCAAGCAGTGGCGCGAACTGATGGAAGCCAGGCGCCACTTGTACGCCGAGGTCGCACAGGCCGTCGTACCGACCGACGGCCGCACCCCCGAGGACGTCACCCAAGCCGTCCTGGACGCACTGGAGTTGAAGGAAGCATGAGCGAGTCAGTGACGCGGATCCAGGTCGGCGGCACGGCGGGCAGCGACCCGTACGAGGTCCTGGTGGGCCGTCAACTCCTGGGCGAACTGGGCGGGTTGGTCGGTGACCGGGCCAAGCGGGTCGCCGTCATCCACCCCGAGGCGCTCGCCGAGACGGGTGACGCGCTGCGCGCCGACCTGGCCGGGCAGGGCTTCGAGGCCGTCGCCATCCAGGTGCCGAACGCGGAGGAGGCCAAGACCGCCGAGGTCGCCGCCTACTGCTGGAAGGCGCTGGGCCAGTCCGGCTTCACCCGCTCCGACGTCATCGTGGGCGTCGGCGGTGGCTCCACCACAGACCTGGCCGGATTCGTCGCCGCGACCTGGCTGCGCGGGGTCCGCTGGATCGCCGTACCGACGACCGTGCTCGCCATGGTCGACGCGGCGGTCGGCGGCAAGACCGGCATCAACACCGCCGAGGGCAAGAACCTGGTCGGCTCCTTCCACCCGCCGGCCGGTGTGCTCTGCGACCTCGCCGCGCTGGACTCCCTCCCGGTCAACGACTACGTCTCCGGGCTCGCCGAGATCATCAAGGCCGGCTTCATCGCCGACCCGGTGATCCTCGAACTCATCGAGTCCGACCCGGAGTCCGCCCGCACCCCGGCAGGACCGCACACCGCCGAGCTCATCGAACGCTCCATCAAGGTCAAGGCCGAGGTCGTCTCGGCCGACCTCAAGGAGTCGGGCCTGCGCGAGATCCTCAACTACGGCCACACCCTCGCGCACGCCATCGAGAAGAACGAGCGCTACAAGTGGCGGCACGGCGCCGCAGTCGCCGTAGGCATGCACTTCGCGGCCGAACTGGGCCGTCTCGCGGGCCGGTTGGACGACGCGACGGCCGACCGTCACCGCACGGTCCTCGAATCGGTCGGGCTCCCGCTCAGCTACCGCTACGACCAGTGGCCCAAGCTCCTGGAGACCATGAGGGTCGACAAGAAGTCCCGCGGCGACCTGCTCCGCTTCATCGTCCTCGACGGCCTCGCCAAGCCGACGGTCCTGGAGGGCCCCGACCCGGCCGTCCTGCTCGCCGCGTACGGCGAAGTGGGCGAGTAAGTCCCGCCCAAGACCCATCCACCCGATTTGCCTTACGGGGATGGGCACTTGGGCCCCTCCCCGGCCGTTCACCAAATGGCGGCCGGGGAAGGTACCGTTCGGTAGGGAGCGGGGTTTCGGGCCCGCTGCCAGCGCCAATTGCCTTGTACGAGACGGAGTGGCACCGGATGCAGCACGCAGTGGGGTCTCCGCTGCCGCCGCCCCACCAGCCGGGGCAGGGACCGACCGCCGGTTGGTCCCCGGCCGGACAGCACTCGGGCGGCCCGCACCACCCGGGCCCGGCACCCGTTCCACCCCCGCCACCGGCCCCGGGCTTCGCCCCCACCCCACCGGCCCCGCACACGCTCCCGCGCCGCGCACCGGACACCACCGGCCACGTCCAGCTCCCGCCGGGCGGCCCCGTGCCCATGCCCAGCGCCCCGCCCGCCACGGCGGCTCCCGACCCGACGTCCACGACCCTCGCGGTGCTGCTCATCGGCCCCGCCGGCGCGGGCAAGACGAGCGTCGCCAAGTACTGGGCGGACCATCGCCGGGTCCCCACGGCCCACATCAGCCTCGACGACGTCCGCGAATGGGTCCGCTCGGGCTTCGCCGACCCGCAGTCCGGCTGGAACGACCACTCCGAGGCGCAGTACCGCCTGGCCCGCCGCACCTGCGGCTTCGCCGCCCGCAACTTCCTCGCCAACGGCATCTCCTGCATCCTCGACGACGCTGTCTTCCCCGACCGCCCGGTCGTGGGCCTCGGCGGCTGGAAACGCCACGTCGGCCCCGGCCTCCTCCCGGTCGTCCTCCTCCCGGGCCTGGAGATCGTCCTGGAACGCAACGCCGAACGCTCCGGCAACCGCCGCCTCACCGACGAGGAGGTCGCCCGCATCCACGGCCGCATGGCCGGCTGGTACGGCTCGGGCCTCCCGATCATCGACAACTCCCAGATGGACGTACAGCAGACGGCCCAAGTGCTGAACGACGTCCTGGCACGATCAATAGCAAGCCCCCCGAGCTGGTAATCACCGGGAAGCCGTCCCACCCAGGGGCGCGGGGAACTGCGCGCTCAGCCCCCACGCAGCCGCTCCCGAAACTCATCCCGAGTCCCCCGAACGGCACCCTCCCAACCAGCACAATCCAGCCACCGCTCCTACGCTCATCTCATGTCAGAGGTCTACGCAGCCCGCCGAGCAAGGCTCAGGGAACGAGCCCAGGCCGGCGGCAGCCAATCCGCGCTGGTCACCAAGCCGGCGAACGTGCACTACTTGGCCGGCCCAGTCCCGCAGGGCACCGTCCTGCTCCTGGGCAAGCGCGAAGACCTCCTGGTCTGCACCGGCCCACCGGAAGAGCGCCCCGCAGAAGGCCGCCCCGACGAGGCCCTCCGCATCCACGCACTCTCCACCCCGGGCGGCGACCCCGCCGTAGCCGCCGCAGACCTCGCGACGGCGCACGGCGCGGAATCCATGGCCGTAGAGGAACACCACCTCACCGTGACCCGCCACCGAGCCCTCCGCTCGGTCGCGCCGACGCTGCGCCTCACCGACATCGGCGGCGCGGTCGAGCAGCTGCGGGTCGTCAAGGACGAGGCGGAGATCTCCTGTCTGAGAATCGGCGCCGAGATCGCCGACCAGGCCCTCGGAGAGCTGCTGGAGTCGATCCTCGTCGGCCGCACCGAACGCCATCTCGCCCTCGAACTGGAGCGACGGCTCGTCGACCACGGCGCGGACGGCCCGGCCTTCGCCACCTCCGTCGCCACCGGTCCGCACTCGGGGAAACGCGGCCACCGGCCGACCGATCGCCGGGTCGAGGAAGGAGATTTCCTTTCTGTCTGCCTCGGCGCCACCTATCGCGGATACCGCTGCGAGATCGGCCGTACGTTCGTCATCGGCACCTCTCCCGCGGACTGGCAGATCGAGCTCTACGACCTCGTCTTCGCCGCCCAGCGCGCCGCACGGGAGTCTCTGGCCCCCGGTGCCGCCTACCGCGATGTGGACCGCGCGGCCCGCCAGGTACTGGACTCCGCAGGGCATTCCGAGGGCCTCGCGGCCCTCACCGGGCACGGTGTCGGGCTCGAAATCGACGAGGAGCCGCAGTTGGCCCCCGCGGCCATGGGTAAACTGGACGCTTGCGTGCCGGTCACCGTCGAACCGGGGGTTCACCTCCCGGGCCGGGGCGGTGTCCGGATCGATGACACGCTCGTCGTACGCCCTGAGGCGGACGGCGGACCCGAGCTACTCACCATCACGACCAAGGAGCTGCTCGCGCTCTAGCTTTCCGAGCTGTGCGCGTGCCCCGGGGTCGTCCACGTCAGTCCAGGAGATTCCGCAACCGTGGCTTCCACGAACGACCTCAAGAACGGCCTGGTGCTCAAGCTCGACGGGGGCCAGCTCTGGTCCGTCGTCGAGTTCCAGCACGTCAAGCCCGGCAAGGGCCCTGCCTTCGTGCGCACCAAGCTCAAGAACGTGCTCTCCGGCAAGGTCGTCGACAAGACGTTCAACGCCGGCGTCAAGGTCGAGACGGCCACTGTCGACAAGCGCGACATGCAGTTCTCGTACATGGACGGCGAGTACTTCGTCTTCATGGACATGGAGACCTACGACCAGCTCATGGTCGACCGCAAGGCCGTCGGCGACGCCGCCAACTTCCTGATCGAGGGCTTCACCGCCACGGTCGCCCAGCACGAGGGCGAGGTGCTCTTCGTCGAGCTGCCGGCCGCCGTCGAGCTGGTCATCCAGGAGACCGAGCCCGGCGTCCAGGGCGACCGCTCCACCGGTGGCACCAAGCCCGCCACCCTGGAGACCGGCTACCAGATCCAGGTCCCGCTCTTCATCACCACCGGTGAGAAGATCAAGGTCGACACCCGCTCGAGCGACTACCTCGGCCGGGTGAACAGCTAACCGTGGCTGCCCGCAATACGGCCCGCAAGCGCGCCTTCCAGATCCTCTTCGAGGGCGACCAGCGCGGAGTCGGCGTCACCACGGTCCTCGCGGACTGGATCCGGCTCTCCCGGGACGACACCCGGCAGCCGCCGGTCAGCGAGTACACGATGGAGCTGGTCGAGGGGTACGCGCAGCACGCGCGCCGCATCGACGAGCTCATCGCGCAGTACTCGGTCGGCTGGACGCTCGACCGCATGCCCGTGGTGGACCGCAACATCCTGCGCCTCGGCGCCTACGAGCTGATCTGGGCCGACGAGACCCCGGACGCGGTCGTCCTCGACGAGATGGTGCAGCTGGCCAAGGAGTTCTCGACGGACGAGTCGCCCTCGTTCGTCAATGGCCTGCTGGGCCGTTTCAAGGACCTGAAGCCCTCGCTGCGCCGCGACGAGGCGTAAGCAGTACGAGAGCAGTACGGGCACAAGCCGTACGAGAGCAGTACGAGAGTCGGTCCGGAGCAGGACGAGAGTCCGTCCGGAAAACGCCGGAGGGCCCGCAGCGCGACCGCTGCGGGCCCTCCGGCGTTCCCGTACGCATGAGGCCCCTGAGGCCCGCAGAAAGCCGCCGGGGGGGGGGGGGCCGGGGGGGGGGGGGCCCCCCCCCCCCCCCGGGGGGGGGGGGGGGGGCCCCCCCCCCCCCCCCCCCCCCCCGGGGGGGGGGGCGGCGGCCCCCCCCCCCCCCCCCCCGGGCGCCACGTTTCTGCTCAGGCGTGGAGCGGCTCGGGCGGAGCTGCTCAGTTCTCCTCGTGGGAGACCGCGCGACGCGCGTCCGCGTCCAGCACGCCCCAGCTGATCAGTTGCTCGGTGAGGACCGAGGGGGACTGGTCGTAGATGACGGCGAGTGTGCGCAGGTCGTCCTGGCGGATCGAGAGCACCTTGCCGTTGTAGTCGCCGCGCTGGGACTGGATCGTCGCCGCGTAGCGCTGCAGCGGGCCGGCCTTCTCGGCGGGCACGTGGGCCAGCCGCTCCAGGTCGAGGACCAGCTTCGGCGGCGGCTCGGCGGCCCCGCCCGGCGTGGTGCCCGGCAGCAGCTCCTGCACCGGAACCCCGTAGAAGTCCGCCAGCTCGGCGAGGCGCTGCACGGTCACGGCACGGTCGCCGCGCTCGTACGACCCGACCACGACCGCCTTCCAGCGTCCCTGTGACTTCTCCTCGACACCGTGGAGGGAAAGGCCCTGCTGGGTGCGGATGGCCCGGAGCTTGGCCCCGAGCTGTTTGGCGTATTCGCTGGACATATAGCTCCCGGACACTGTGTCGACGCGGTTGCAGTGTTTCCGCCCCGCGCGGCTGGTAACTCACTGTGAGGTTACGCAGCGTTACGCTCCCGCGTCAAGCCGAATGGTCCGCACCGGCTCTTCCGTGGTAGCGCTGTCCGATTACGCCATAGGGGTGATCTGGGGTGTCGCCCGGGCCTGCTAACGTGGATGGCGCAAATCCGACGTCCTTTAAGGTCCGTCCCGTGAGGCGGAGAAGGAGGTCCGTTTCTTATGGACACCCAGCAGCAGTACGACTCCGATGCCCGGCCCGTTCTTGAGGCCCCGGACATCGCGCGGGTCCTGACCCGCATCGCCCACGAGATCGTCGAGCGCGCCAAGGGCGCCGACGACGTGGTGCTCCTCGGCATCCCGACCCGCGGCGTCTTCCTCGCCCAGCGGCTCGCCGTCAAACTGGAGGAGATCACCGACCGCAAGATCCCGGTCGGCTCCCTCGACATCACGATGTACCGCGACGACCTGCGCATGCACCCGCCGCGCGCGCTGGCCCGCACCGACATCCCCGGTGACGGCATCGACGGCCGCCTGGTCGTCCTCGTCGACGACGTGCTCTTCTCCGGCCGCACCATCCGCGCCGCCCTCGACGCCCTGAACGACATCGGGCGCCCGCGCGCGGTGCAGCTCGCGGTCCTGGTCGACAGAGGCCACCGCGAACTGCCCATCCGCGCCGACTACGTCGGCAAGAACCTCCCCACGTCGCTGCGGGAGACGGTCAAGGTCCAGCTCGCCGAGGAGGACGGTCGCGACACCGTGCTGCTCGGCGCCAAGCAGACCCCGTAGCGGGCCGAGGGGCGTACGCCGGTTCGGTGTGCCCCCGTCTGCCCGGAATCTGCCTCTTTCGCGAACTGCCTTACGGAGCCTGACAGATGCAGCGTCATCTCATCTCGGCCGCCGACCTCTCCCGCGACGACGCCGTCCTGATCCTCGACACCGCCGAGGAGATGGCCCGGGTCGCCGACCGGCCGATCAAGAAACTGCCGACCCTGCGCGGCCGTACCGTGGTCAACCTCTTCTTCGAGGACTCCACGCGCACGCGTATCTCCTTCGAAGCCGCCGAGAAGCGCCTCTCCGCCGACGTCATCAACTTCACCGCCAAGGGGTCGAGCGTCTCCAAGGGCGAGTCCCTGAAGGACACCGCCCAGACCCTCGAAGCCATGGGCGTCGATGCCGTGGTCATCCGGCACGGCGCCTCCGGAGCGCCGTACCGGCTCGCCACCTCCGGGTGGATCGACGCGGCCGTCATCAACGCCGGGGACGGCACCCACCAGCACCCGACGCAGGCCCTGCTCGACGCGTTCACCATGCGCCGCCGGCTGGTCGGCCGGGACGCCGGGCTCGGGCGGGACCTGGCCGGCAAGCGCATCACGCTCGTCGGCGACATCCTGCACAGCCGCGTCGCCCGCTCGAACGTCGACCTGCTGCACACCCTCGGCGCCGAGGTCACCCTGGTCGCCCCGCCCACCCTGGTGCCGGTCGGCGTCGAGGCCTGGCCCTGCGAGGTGTCGTACGACCTCGACAGCACGCTCTCCAAGTCCGACGCGGTGATGCTGCTGCGCGTGCAGCGCGAGCGCATGAACGCGGCGTTCTTCCCGACCGAGCGCGAGTACTCGCGGCGCTACGGCCTCGACGGCGACCGGATGGCGAAGATGCCCGAGCACGCGATCGTGATGCACCCGGGGCCGATGGTCCGGGGCATGGAGATCACCGCCGAGGTCGCCGACTCGGACCGCTGCACCGTCGTCGAGCAGGTCGCAAACGGAGTCTCCATCCGGATGGCCGTGCTCTATCTGCTTCTGGGCGGCAACGAACCCGCCGTCAGCCACGCCCGTATCGAGGAGAAGTAAGTCACATGAGCAAGATCCTGATCCGTGGTGCGAAGGTCCTCGGCGGCGAGCCGCAGGACGTACTGATCGACGGGGACACCATCTCCGAGGTGGGCGTCGGGCTCGGCGCCGAGGGTGCCGAGGTCGTCGAGGCCGGCGGGAAGACCCTCCTCCCTGGTCTCGTCGACCTGCACACCCACCTCCGCGAGCCCGGCCGCGAGGACTCCGAGACCGTCCTGACCGGTACCCGTGCCGCCGCGAGCGGCGGCTACACGGCCGTGTTCGCCATGGCCAACACCTTCCCCGTCGCCGACACCGCCGGTGTCGTCGAGCAGGTCTACCGGCTCGGCCAGGAGCACGGCTACTGCGATGTGCAGCCCATCGGCGCCGTCACGGTCGGCCTGGAGGGCAAGAAGCTCGCCGAGCTGGGCGCCATGCACGAGTCGGCGGCCGGGGTCACCGTCTTCTCCGACGACGGCAAGTGCGTCGACGACGCGGTGATCATGCGCCGCGCCCTGGAGTACGTGAAGGCCTTCGGCGGAGTCGTCGCCCAGCACGCCCAGGAGCCCCGGCTCACCGAGGGCGCCCAGATGAACGAGGGCGTCGTCTCGGCCGAACTCGGGCTCGGGGGCTGGCCGGCGGTGGCCGAAGAATCGATCATCGCCCGGGATGTCCTGCTCGCCGAGCACGTCGGCTCCCGCGTCCACATCTGCCACCTCTCGACCGCCGGGTCCGTCGAGATCGTCCGCTGGGCCAAGTCCCGGGGCATCGACGTGACCGCCGAGGTCACCCCGCACCACCTCCTCCTCACGGATGAGCTGGCGCGCTCCTACAACCCGGTCTTCAAGGTCAACCCGCCGCTGCGCACCGAGCGCGATGTGCTGGCCCTGCGCGAGGCCCTCGCCGACGGCACGATCGACATCGTCGCCACCGACCACGCCCCGCACCCGCACGAGGACAAGGACTGCGAGTGGGCCGCCGCCGCCATGGGGATGGTCGGCCTGGAGACCGCGTTGTCAGTGGTGCAGGAGACCATGGTGGACACCGGGCTCCTCACCTGGGCCGGGGTCGCCGAGCGCATGTCCGTCAAGCCCGCCGAGATCGGGCGGGCGGTGGGGCACGGCCGTCCCGTCTCGGCTGGTGAGCCCGCCAACCTCACGCTCGTCGACACGGAATACCGTGGGCCGGTGGACCCCGCGGGCTTCGCTTCGCGCAGTCGCAACACCCCGTACGAGGGGCGTGAGCTGCCGGGCCGTGTGACGCACACCTGGCTCCGGGGCAATGCCACGCTCGTCGACGGGAAGCTCACGTGACACCTCTGCAACTGACCCACCTCGCGGCCGGGGAGAAGTCCGCCCCGGTGACCGACTGGGCGGCCCGTATCGGCTGGCTCGTCGGCCTCGCGCTGTTCATCGCGCTCGTCTACTGGCTGATGCGCGAGGGCTGGAAGTGGCGCGGCACCCTCCAGGGAGACCTGCCCGAACTGCCCACGTCGCCGGAAGAGGTGGGTGAGGCGAAACTGGCTGTGTTGTCGATGAGTGGCCGCTACCACGGCTCCACCACCGCCGGGCAGTGGCTCGACCGCATCGTGGCGCAGGGCCTGGGCACCCGCAGCCGGGTCGAACTGACCCTGACGGAGGCCGGCCTGGATGTCGTACGACCGGGAGCCACCGACTTCTTCATCCCGGCAGGGGCGCTGCGTGAGGCCCTGCTCGGCAAGGGCATCGCCGGGAAGGTCCTCAGCGAGGGCGGCCTGCTGATCGTGACGTGGGCACACGGCGACCGGCTGATCGACTCCGGGTTCCGCTCGGACCACGCGGCCGAGCACACGGAGTGGGTCGACACCCTGAACAGCATGATCAACAAGAGTCTCGAGACGACCGACACGGAAGGCGCACGATGACCACCTCCATCCAGGGAGCGGCCTCGAAGAGGCAAAAGGCAGTTCCCGCCGTACTCGTCCTGGAGGACGGCCGGATCTTCCGCGGCCGTGCCTACGGGTCCGTGGGGGTGACCTTCGGCGAGGCCGTGTTCTCCACCGGCATGACCGGCTACCAGGAGACCCTCACCGACCCGTCGTACCACCGCCAGGTCGTCGTGATGACCGCCCCGCACATCGGCAACACCGGGGTCAACGACGAGGACCCCGAGTCGGCCCGCATCTGGGTCGCCGGTTACGTGGTGCGCGACCCCGCGCGCGTGCCGTCCAACTGGCGCTCCCGCCGCTCCCTCGACGAGGAACTGCGCAACCAGGGTGTCGTCGGGATCTCCGGCATCGACACGCGCGCGTTGACCCGTCATCTGCGCGAGCGCGGCGCGATGCGCGTCGGCATCTTCTCCGGCGCCACGCTGCCCGACGAGGACACCATGCTCGCCGAGGTGCGCGAGGCCCCCGAGATGACGGGCGCCAACCTGTCGGCGGAGGTCGCCACCAAGGAGACGTACGTCGTCCCCGCGATCGGTGAGAAGAAGTACACCGTCGCCGCCGTCGACCTCGGCATCAAGGGCATGACCCCGCACCGCATGGCCGAGCGCGGCATCGAGGTGCACGTGCTCCCGGCCACCGCGACCGTCGAGGACGTGTACGCCGTCCGGCCCGACGGCGTGTTCTTCTCCAACGGCCCGGGCGACCCGGCCACCGCCGACCACCCGGTCGCCGTCATGCAGGCCGTCCTGGAGCGCGGCACCCCGCTCTTCGGCATCTGCTTCGGCAACCAGATCCTCGGCCGCGCGCTCGGCTTCGGCACGTACAAGCTGAAGTACGGCCACCGGGGCATCAACCAGCCCGTGCAGGACCGCACGACCGGCAAGGTCGAGGTCACCGCGCACAACCACGGCTTCGCCGTGGACGCGCCCCTCGACAAGGTCTCCGAGACCCCCTACGGCCGCGCCGAGGTCTCCCACGTCTGCCTGAACGACCAGGTGGTCGAGGGGCTGCGGCTGCTCGACCGGCCGGCCTTCAGCGTCCAGTACCACCCCGAAGCGGCAGCCGGCCCGCACGACGCCGCCTACCTGTTCGACCGCTTCACATCTCTCATGGAGGGCCAGCGTGCCTAAGCGCTCCGATATCCAGTCCGTCCTGGTCATCGGCTCCGGCCCGATCGTCATCGGCCAGGCCGCCGAGTTCGACTACTCCGGCACCCAGGCCTGCCGCATCCTGCGCGCCGAGGGCATCCGCGTCATCCTGGTCAACTCCAACCCGGCGACGATCATGACCGACCCGGAGATCGCCGACGCCACCTACGTCGAGCCGATCACCCCGGACTTCGTCGAGAAGATCATCGCCAAGGAGCGGCCGGACGCCCTGCTGCCCACCCTGGGTGGACAGACGGCGCTCAACACCGCGATCTCGCTGCACGCGGCCGGGACCCTGGAGAAGTACGGCGTCGAGCTGATCGGCGCCAACGTCGAGGCCATCAACAAGGGCGAGGACCGCAACCTCTTCAAAGAAGTCGTCGAGGCCGTACGCCAGAAGATCGGGCACGGCGAGTCCGCCCGCTCGGTCATCTGCCACTCCATGGACGACGTGATCGCGGGCGTCGACACGCTCGGCGGCTATCCGGTCGTCGTCCGCCCCTCCTTCACCATGGGCGGCGCGGGCTCCGGCTTCGCGCACGACGAGGAGGAGCTGCGCCGCATCGCGGGCCAGGGCCTGACCCTCTCGCCGACCACCGAGGTCCTCCTTGAGGAGTCCATCCTCGGCTGGAAGGAGTACGAGCTGGAACTGATGCGCGACAAGAACGACAACGTCGTGGTCGTCTGCTCCATCGAGAACTTCGACCCCATGGGCGTGCACACCGGCGACTCGATCACCGTCGCCCCGGCGATGACGCTGACCGACCGCGAGTACCAGAACCTGCGGGACGTCGGCATCGCGATCATCCGCGAGGTCGGCGTCGACACCGGCGGCTGCAACATCCAGTTCGCGATCGACCCGGTCGACGGCCGGGTGATCGTCATCGAGATGAACCCGCGCGTGTCCCGTTCCTCGGCTCTCGCCTCCAAGGCGACCGGCTTCCCGATCGCCAAGATCGCCGCGAAGCTGGCCGTCGGCTACACCCTCGACGAGATCCCGAACGACATCACGCGCGAGACCCCGGCCTCCTTCGAGCCGACCCTCGACTACGTCGTCGTGAAGGCCCCGCGTTTCGCCTTCGAGAAGTTCCCGTCAGCGGACTCGACGCTGACGACCACCATGAAGTCGGTCGGCGAGGCCATGGCCATCGGCCGCAACTTCACCGAGGCCTTCCAGAAGGCGCTGCGCTCCCTGGAGAAGAAGGGCAGCCAGTTCACCTTCGTCGGCGAGCCCGGCGACAAGACCCGGCTCCTCGAAGAGGCCGTACGGCCCACCGACGGCCGGATCAACACCGTCATGCAGGCCATCCGCGCGGGCGCCACCCAGGAGGAGGTCTTCGCGTACACGAGGATCGACCCCTGGTTCGTCGACCAGCTCTTCCTCATCCACGAGACCGCCGACGAGCTGGCCGCCGCCGACAAGCTCGACCCCGAACTGCTCGCCGAGGCCAAGCGGCACGGCTTCTCCGACCAGCAGATCGGCGAGATCCGCGGCCTGCGCGAGGACGTCGTCCGCGAGGTCCGGCACGCGCTGGGCATCCGCCCGGTCTACAAGACGGTCGACACCTGCGCCGCCGAGTTCGCCGCGAAGACGCCGTACTTCTACTCGTCCTACGATGAGGAGAACGAGGTCGCCCCGCGCGAGAAGCCCGCGGTCATCATCCTGGGGTCGGGCCCCAACCGTATCGGCCAGGGCATCGAGTTCGACTACTCCTGCGTCCACGCCTCCTTCGCGCTCAGCGACGCGGGCTACGAGACCGTGATGGTCAACTGCAACCCCGAGACCGTCTCCACGGACTACGACACCTCCGACCGCCTGTACTTCGAGCCGCTCACGCTCGAGGACGTGCTGGAGATCGTCCACGCGGAGCAGCAGGCGGGCCCGGTCGCGGGCGTGATCGTGCAGCTCGGCGGCCAGACCCCGCTCGGTCTCGCCCAGGCACTCAAGGACAACGGCGTCCCGATCGTCGGCACGCCCCCCGAGGCGATCCACGCCGCCGAGGACCGCGGCGCCTTCGGCCAGGTCCTCGCGGAGGCGGGCCTGCCCGCCCCCAAGCACGGCACGGCGACCACCTTCGTGGGCGCCAAGGCCATCGCCGACGAGATCGGCTACCCGGTCCTCGTCCGCCCCTCGTACGTCCTCGGCGGACGCGGCATGGAGATCGTCTACGACGAGACCCGCCTGGAGTCGTACATCGCCGAGTCCACGGAGATCAGCCCCTCGCGGCCGGTCCTGGTCGACCGCTTCCTGGACGACGCGATCGAGATCGACGTGGACGCGCTCTACGACGGCCAGGAGCTGTATCTCGGCGGTGTCATGGAGCACATCGAGGAGGCCGGCATCCACTCCGGGGACTCGGCGTGCGCCCTGCCGCCGATCACCCTGGGCGGCTTCGACATCAAGCGCCTGCGGGCTTCAACGGAGGCCATCGCCAAGGGCGTCGGCGTCCGCGGACTGATCAACATCCAGTTCGCGATGGCCGGCGACATCCTCTACGTCCTGGAGGCCAACCCGCGCGCGTCCCGCACGGTCCCCTTCACCTCGAAGGCGACCGCGGTACCGCTCGCCAAGGCCGCCGCCCGCATCTCGCTCGGCGCGACCGTCGCAGAACTGCGCGCCGAGGGGCTGCTCCCGGCCCACGGCGACGGCGGTGAACTCCCGCTGGACGCACCGATCTCCGTCAAGGAGGCCGTCATGCCGTGGTCGCGCTTCCGCGACATCCACGGGCGTGGCGTCGACACGGTCCTCGGCCCGGAGATGCGCTCCACCGGCGAGGTCATGGGCATCGACTCCGTCTTCGGCACGGCGTACGCCAAGTCCCAGGCGGGCGCCTACGGCCCGCTGCCCACCAAGGGCCGCGCGTTCATCTCGGTCGCCAACCGCGACAAGCGCTCGATGATCTTCCCGGCCCGCGAACTGGTCGCCCACGGCTTCGAGTTGCTCGCCACCTCCGGCACCGCCGAGGTCCTCAGGCGCAACGGCCTGAACGCCACGGTCGTCCGCAAGCAGTCCGAGGGCGTCGGCCCGAACGGCGAGAAGACCATCGTCCAGCTCATCCACGACGGCGAAGTCGACCTCATCGTCAACACCCCGTACGGCACCGGAGGCCGCCTCGACGGCTACGAGATCCGTACGGCGGCCGTGGCCCGGTCGGTCCCGTGCCTGACGACGGTCCAGGCGCTCGCCGCCGCCGTCCAGGGCATCGACGCCCTCAACCACGGTGACGTGGGCGTGCGTTCGCTTCAAGAACACGCAGAACACCTGACCGCGGCCCGCGACTAGCGCTGAAGAGGGGGACACCGGAAACGGTGTCCCCCTCTTCATGAGGACACCATGTACAAGATCTTCTTCAGTCTCGTCTTCAAACGGATGGACCCGGAGCAGGCGCACCACCTCGCCTTCCGCTGGATCCGGCTCGCCGTCCGCATCCCCGTACTGCGCACCTTCGTCGCCGCCGCCCTCGCGCCCCGGTTCGAGGAGCTGCGGACCGAGGCGTTCGGGCTGCGCATGCACGGCCCGTTCGGGCTCGCGGCCGGGTTCGACAAGAACGCGGTCGCGATCGACGGCATGTCGATGCTCGGCTTCGACCATGTCGAGATCGGCACGGTCACGGGGGAGCCGCAGCCCGGCAACCCCAAGAAGCGGCTGTTCCGCCTCGTGCCGGACCGCGCGCTGATCAACCGCATGGGCTTCAACAACGAGGGCTCCGCGGCCGTGGCGGCCCGACTGGCGGCTCGTGAGGCGGTCTTCCGGACCGTCGTGGGCGTCAACATCGGCAAGACCAAGGTCGTACCCGAGGAGGAGGCCGTCGGCGACTACGTGAAGTCGACCGAGCGACTCGCCCGGCACGCCGACTATCTCGTCGTCAACGTGTCGTCTCCCAACACGCCCGGGCTGCGCAACCTCCAGGCGACCGAGGCGCTGCGTCCGCTGCTCACCGCCGTCCGTGAAGCCGCCGACCGCGCGGTGACCGACCGCCGCGTCCCGCTCCTGGTGAAGATCGCCCCGGACCTCGCGGACGAGGACGTGGACGCGGTCGCCGACCTCGCCGTGGAACTCGGCCTGGACGGCATCATCGCCACGAACACCACCATCGCGCGCGAGGGCCTCGGTCTGACATCCGAACCCGAACTCGTCAAGGAGACCGGCGGACTCTCCGGCGCGCCCCTGAAGGCTCGCTCCCTGGAGGTACTGCGCCGCCTCTACGCGCGCGTGGGCGACCGCATCACCCTCGTGGGCGTCGGCGGCATCGAGAACGCGGAGGACGCCTGGCAGCGCATCCTCGCCGGTGCCACGCTCGTGCAGGGCTACAGCGCCTTCGTCTACGAAGGGCCCTTCTGGGGCCGCGCCATCCACAAGGGCCTCGCCGCGCGCCTGCGCACGAGCCCGTACGCCACCCTGGCCGACGCGGTCGGCGCCGACGTAAGGAAGCCGGTATGAGCCCCCTGGAACCCTTCGGTGCACGCCTGCGCCGTGCCATGGACGAACGCGGCCCGCTCTGCGTCGGCATCGACCCGCACGCCTCGCTGCTCACCGAGTGGGGCCTGAACGACGACATCGCCGGCCTGGAGCGGTTCAGCCGCACGGTCGTCGAGGCGCTCGCCGACCGGGTCGCCGTCCTCAAGCCGCAGAGCGCCTTCTTCGAGCGCTTCGGCTCGCGCGGGATCGCCGTCCTGGAGAAGTCCGTCGAGGAGGCGCGGGCGGCCGGCGCGCTGGTCGTGATGGACGCCAAGCGCGGCGACATCGGCTCGACCATGGCCGCGTACGCCGAGTCCTTCCTCCGGAAGGACTCCCCGCTGTTCTCCGACGCGCTGACCGTCTCGCCGTATCTCGGCTACGGCTCGCTCGCCCCGGCGATCGAACTGGCGCGGGAGAGCGGCGCCGGCCTCTTCGTGCTCGCGCTGACCTCCAACCCGGAGGGCGGCGAGGTGCAGCACGCGGTCCGCGCGGACGGCCGGAACATCGGAGCGACCATGCTGGCCCATCTGGCCGCCGAGAACGCGGGAGAGGAGCCGCTGGGCTCCTTCGGGGCCGTCGTCGGCGCCACGCTGGGCGACCTGTCGTCGTACGACCTCGCCGTCAACGGTCCGATCCTCGCGCCCGGCATCGGGGCGCAGGGGGCCACTCCGGCCGATCTCCCGGGCGTCTTCGGGAGGGTGCTGCGCAATGTCGTGCCGAACGTGAGCCGAAGTGTTCTACGTCACGGTCCCGATGCGGGAGCGCTTCAGACGGCCTCGGATCGCTTCGCGGAGGAGATCCGCGTCGCCTTTGCGACCGTCTGAGGTGTTCGAACGGGTCGATCGAGTCCTCCGATGAGTGGCTCGACGACCGGCTCCGGAGTGACTTGAGTCTGAATACATCCTCAAATCCGGGGCGTTATGTCGGAAATGTCCGGCCTGGCGCAGGCTGACCAGGACTTTTCCTCTGTTCTCGCTGACTCTGGCGTCCCTGGCCGCTAGTCTCCGAGCAGAGTCAACGGGCAAGCGTGTTGCTCGTAGCTCCCCAGGTGTGGGGCGACTAGGTTCCTCACCGGTCCGTATCCGACAGTTCGACATCCGAGGTGACGTAGGCGTGGCTCTTCCGCCCCTTACCCCTGAACAGCGCGCAGCCGCGCTCGAAAAGGCCGCCGCGGCTCGCCGGGAGCGGGCCGAGGTCAAGAATCGACTCAAGCACTCCGGCGCCTCCCTGCATGACGTGATCAAGCAGGGCCAGGAGAACGACGTCATCGGCAAGATGAAGGTCTCCGCCCTGCTTGAGTCCCTGCCCGGCGTGGGCAAGGTCCGCGCCAAGCAGATCATGGAGCGACTCGGTATCTCCGAGAGCCGCCGTGTCCGTGGCCTTGGTTCCAACCAGATCGCCTCCCTGGAGCGTGAGTTCGGCAGCACTGGTTCCTGAGTCCGGATACTCCGGACCAGGAGTCCCGGGCATACCGGGATTGCTGGAATAATCGCTGCATGGCTGCAACATTCCGGGGGACGACCCCCGAGCCCCCGGACGTACGTCCGCGGCTGACCGTGCTCTCCGGCCCCTCTGGGGTCGGCAAGAGCACGGTCGTCGCCCATATGCGCAAGGAACACCCCGAGGTGTGGCTCTCGGTGTCGGCGACGACCCGTAGGCCGCGCCCCGGCGAGAAGCACGGTGTCCACTACTTCTTCGTCTCCGACGAGGAGATGGACAAGCTGATCGCCAACGGTGAGCTGCTGGAGTGGGCCGAATTCGCCGGCAATCGCTACGGCACACCGCGTGACGCCGTACTCGAGCACCTGGAGTCCGGCGTCCCGGTGCTGCTGGAGATCGATCTCCAGGGCGCCCGGCAGGTCCGCGAGTCCATGTCCGAGGCCCACTCGGTGTTCCTGGCTCCCCCTTCCTGGGAGGAGCTGGTGCGCAGGCTCACCGGACGGGGCACCGAGCCGCCCGAGGTGATCGAGCGCCGCCTGGACGCGGCCAAGATCGAGCTGGCGGCGGAGCCCGAGTTCGACGCGACCCTGGTCAACACCTCCGTCGAGGACGTAGCACGCGAGCTGCTAGCCTTGATGGAAGTTGTGTGATCGTTTATCCGATCTCATCCCACCTTTCGGAAGGCAGAGCGTGTCCTCTTCCATCACCGCTCCCGAGGGCATCATCAACCCTCCGATCGACGAGCTCCTCGAGGCCACCGACTCGAAGTACAGCCTCGTGATCTACGCCGCCAAGCGCGCCCGTCAGATCAACGCGTACTACTCCCAGCTCGGCGAGGGCCTGCTTGAGTACGTCGGTCCGCTCGTCGACACGCACGTCCACGAGAAGCCGCTCTCCATCGCCCTGCGCGAGATCAACGCGGGTCTGCTGACCTCCGAGGCCGTCGAGGGCCCCGCGACCTGATCCGCAGAGCTTTATCCACAGAGCTTTATCCACAGGCCCGGCAGCGACTGTCGGGCCTGTGGTGTGTCATGGAGTCGTACGCATCGCACGAGTCGCACGCAGGTTTCCGAGTTCGGGGAGAGACGGTGGACAAGCCCAAGGTCGTTCTGGGAGTCAGCGGTGGCATCGCCGCCTACAAGGCGTGCGAACTGCTGCGCAGACTGACGGAGTCGGGCCATGACGTCCGTGTCGTGCCCACCGCGGCCGCCCTGCACTTCGTCGGCGCGGCCACCTGGTCCGCGCTCTCCGGGCACCCCGTCTCGACCGAGGTCTGGGACGACGTCCACGAGGTCCCGCACGTGCGCATCGGCCAGAGCGCCGACCTGGTGGTGGTGGCACCGGCGACGACGGACATGCTGGCGAAGGCGGCCCACGGCCTGGCCGACGACCTCCTCACCAACACCCTGCTCACCGCCCGCTGTCCGGTCGTCTTCGCGCCCGCCATGCACACGGAGATGTGGGAACACCCGGCCACCCAGGAGAACGTGGCGACACTGCGCCGCCGAGGCGCCGTGGTGATCGAACCGGCCGTCGGCCGGCTGACCGGCGTCGACACCGGCAAGGGCAGGCTGCCCGACCCCGCCGAGATCTTCGAGGTCTGCCGCCACGTTCTGAGAAGGCACAGTCTCGCGCGGGGCGTCACCGAGCCCGACCTCAAGGACCGGCATGTCGTCGTCAGCGCCGGTGGTACCCGCGAGCCGCTCGACCCGGTCCGCTTCCTCGGCAACCGCTCCTCCGGCAAGCAGGGCTACGCCCTCGCGCGCACCGCCGCCGCCCGGGGCGCCCGGGTCACGCTGATCGCCGCGAACACGGGACTGCCGGACCCGGCGGGCGTGGACGTCGTCCCGGTCGGGACCGCCGTACAGCTGCGGGAGGCGGTGCTGAAGGCCGCCGCGGACGCGGACGCGGTCGTCATGGCCGCGGCGGTCGCGGACTTCCGGCCGGCCGAGTACGCGGCCGGGAAGATCAAGAAGAAGGACGACAAGGAGCCCGACCCGATCGTCCTGGTGCGGAATCCGGACATCCTCGCGGAGATCTCCGCCGATCGGGCCCGCCCCGGACAGGTGGTCGTCGGGTTCGCCGCCGAGACGGACGACGTCCTCGCCAACGGCCGTACCAAGCTGGCGCGCAAGGGGTGCGATCTGCTGGTGGTGAACGAGGTGGGGGAGCGCAAGACGTTCGGTTCGGAGGAGAACGAGGCGGTGGTGCTGGGTGCCGACGGCAGTGAGACCGCCGTCCCCCACGGTCCGAAGGAAGCGCTGGCCGAGATCGTGTGGGATCTGGTCGCACACCGTCTCTCCTGATTTGTTTCAGCCATCTGTCAGTTCGCTGAAACCTGACATTCGTGCGTGGCGGCTCTGGCCAACGGCACTCGGCATTCGGCAAAATGCGCGTGCCGCAGGTCACAGGGTTTCCCGAGAGGCGAGACAGGGGGACCGTCTGCCGACCGCGACCGATAAACTGTTCTCGGACGACGTCGGGCGCAGCTCCCGTCCGTCCGCCAATGATCAGCCAGCAGCCGCTGCAACCTCAGGGAGCGTTGTGTCCCGTCGTCTTTTCACCTCGGAGTCCGTGACCGAAGGTCACCCCGACAAGATCGCTGACCAGATCAGCGACACCATTCTCGACGCGCTTCTGGCGGAGGACCCGACCTCCCGGGTCGCCGTCGAGACGCTGATCACGACCGGCCTGGTGCACGTGGCCGGTGAGGTCACCACCAAGACCTACGCGCCCATCGCACAGCTCGTCCGCGACAAGATCCTGGAGATCGGCTACGACTCCTCCAAGAAGGGCTTCGACGGCGCCTCCTGCGGTGTCTCGGTGTCGATCGGTGCGCAGTCCCCGGATATCGCGCAGGGTGTCGACACGGCGTACGAGAACCGTGTGGAGGGCGACGACGACGAGCTCGACAAGCAGGGCGCGGGCGACCAGGGCCTGATGTTCGGCTACGCGACGGACGAGACGCCGACGCTGATGCCGCTGCCGATCTTCCTCGCGCACCGCCTCGCGAAGCGCCTCTCCGAGGTCCGCAAGAACGGGACCATCCCGTACCTGCGCCCCGACGGCAAGACCCAGGTCACCATCGAGTACGACGGCGACAAGGCCGTCCGCCTCGACACCGTGGTCGTCTCCTCGCAGCACGCCTCGGACATCGACCTGGAGTCGCTGCTCGCCCCCGACATCCGCGAGTTCGTGGTCGAGGCCGAGCTGAAGGCGCTGGTGGAGGACGGCATCAAGCTCGACACCGACGGCTACCGCCTCCTGGTGAACCCCACCGGCCGCTTCGAGATCGGCGGTCCGATGGGTGACGCGGGCCTGACCGGCCGCAAGATCATCATCGACACGTACGGCGGGATGGCCCGCCACGGTGGCGGCGCGTTCTCGGGCAAGGACCCGTCGAAGGTGGACCGCTCCGCGGCGTACGCGATGCGCTGGGTCGCGAAGAACGTCGTGGCGGCGGGTCTCGCCTCGCGCTGCGAGGTCCAGGTTGCGTACGCGATCGGCAAGGCCGAGCCGGTGGGTCTGTTCGTCGAGACGTTCGGTACCGCGAAGGTGGACACGGACCGGATCGAGAAGGCGATCGACGAGGTCTTCGACCTCCGTCCGGCCGCCATCATCCGCGACCTGGACCTGCTGCGCCCGATCTACGCCCAGACCGCGGCGTACGGCCACTTCGGCCGCGAGATCCCCGACTTCACGTGGGAGCGCACCGACCGCGTGGACGCGCTGCGCAAGGCCGCGGGCCTGTAGTCCGTCAGTCCGCGATTGCCGTTACGAGGCCCGGTTTCCCTTCGGGGGAGCCGGGCCTCGGCGTTTCGTCAGGGCGGGGGTTTCATCATCCGAAGCAGTCGTCGTTTGCCGGGTTCGCTGGATCAGCGGCGGATGCCGTGTGCCGCCACGACGAGTGCCGTCGCTGTGACGGCCGTGATGACCGCCGTCGCGTGGGTGTAGGCCAGGGTGTCGCCGGTGACGGCTGCCTGGAAGCCGTGCAGGGCCCAGTAGCCGGGTGTCGCGGGGGCGACCGTGGAGACCCAGTGGGGGAGGACGGTGAGGGGGACCAGGCAGCCGCTGAGGCAGCTGATCGTGAGGGCGCCGATGTCGGAGGCGGCGGCCAACTGGCCCTGGTTGCGGGCGTGTACGCCGAGTGCCAGGCCGCAGGAGGTGACGCACAGCGCCCAGAGGAGGGCCAGCAGGGGGAGGCGCCAGGTGCCGGCGGTGAGGGGGAAACCGAGCGCCGCGGTCGCGAAGAGGAACAGCACCGTCTGCTGGACCAGGAACAGCGCGACCAGCGGGAGGGACTTGCCGGCCAGGATCGCGGCGGGCGTCGCCGGGCCGGATCGCAGGCGGTCCCAGGTGTGCCAGGCGCGTTCGGAGAGCAGGAGTTGGCCGGCCACGTCCAGGGCGAGCAGGGTGAACATCACCGCGATGCCCGGGGCGGCCTGCACGATGCCCGGTGTTCCGGGGGTGGCAAGGCGGTCGTAGACCGGGTGGAGCACGGTCAGCAGCACCAGGGACATGACGGTGTAGGCGAGGGGGGTCCCGGGGTCCCGTACGAGCAGGACGAGGGTGTGGCGGGTCAGCACAAAGGTGTGGTGGACGGCCCCTGCCGGTGCCGGTTCAGGCTGCATCGTGGGTCTCCGTGGGGAGTTGGTGGGCGTCGAGGCTGCGGTAGAGGTCGTCGAGCGACGGTTCGCGGATCGCCGCCGAGCGGACGCGTGCGGTGTCGGGGCCGAGGTCGCGGAGGAGCCGGGCCAGTGCCCGGGCCGGGTCCGTGGTGCTGAAACGCAGTTCCCCGGGGGCGGTCGAGGACCGGGCCAGATGCTCCGGTACGGCGCCGGTGAATGTCACGGTGACCTCGCCGGGCAGGCCGTCGAGGAGGTCGGCGCGGTGTCCGCGGGCGATCACCCGGCCGGACGCGGCCACGGCGAGCGTGGCGTCCAGGTGCTCCAACTCCGGTAGGTAGTGGGTGGTGTAGCAGACGGCGGCGCCTTCGTCGGCGCGGGTCCTGACGAGTCGTAGCAGCGCTTCGCGGGTGGTGGGGTCGGCGCCGACGGTGGGTTCGTCGAGCAGCAGCACGCGGGGGCGGGGGAGGAGGACCGTGGCCGCCTGGGCGCGGCGCTGTTGGCCGCCGGAGAGTGTCGCGATCGGTCGGTCGAGTACGTCGGTGAGGACCAACTCCTCGGCTACGGCGACCAGTTCGGTGTTCAGTCGGGTGCGGTGGAGGCCGGCCAGACCGCCGAAGAGACGGAGGTTCTGGCGCAGGGTGGCGGTCGGGTAGAGGGCCGACTCCTGGGGCGCCAGGCCGATCAGGTTCCGTGCGGAGCGAGGGGCGGTGGCGAGATCCACGCCCGCCACGAGGACCGAGCCCGCGTCGGGCCGCTCCAGACCCGCGACCGTGCGGGCGAACGTGGTCTTGCCCGCGCCGTTGTGGCCGATCAGAGCGCAGATCTCGCCGGGCTCTATCCGCAGGTCGAAGCCGTCGAGGGCCTGGACGGGCCCCCAGCGTTTGTACAGACCGCCGACGGTCAGCATGGCCGCTCCCCTCGATATATACAACGTATACGTATACTCTGTATACGTAGCTTCGAGGGAGGATGTCAAGTGACACCACGGCGCATCAGTCGTGATCAAGTGCTGGACGTGACATGGGAGTTGGCCACCCGCAAGGGGCTGTCGGCTGTCACCATGCGGGCCGTCGCGCAGGAGCTCGACGTGAACCCGATGACGCTCTACCGGCACGTCGGCGACAAGCAGGGACTCCTCGACGGCCTCGTGGAGCGGTTGTTGCTGGAGATCGACGTGCCCGGTCCCGGACTCGACTGGCGCGAGCAACTGCGCCTGCTCGCCCGCAACATGAGGGCCACCGCCCGGCGCCACCCCGATCTGTTCCTGCTGCTCTTCCAACGGCCGGCCGTGACACCGGAGGCCGTCGGGCCCCGCAACGCGGTCTACGGCGCCCTGCGCGCCGCCGGTCTCCCGGAGGAGGGGATTCCGCGGGCCGAGCGGCTGCTGTCCACGTTCATGCTCGGGTTCGCCGCCTCGGAGGCCGGGGGCCGGTTCAAGGACGGCGACCCGGACGAGGACATGGCCTACGCGGAGGACCTCGTCGTCCAGGTCCTCGCCGAGGCCCGGAAGATCAAGTGAGTGCGGCGGCCGGCGGCCGTTGTCAGTCGGGTTTGGTAAGAATGCAAGGGTGAGCAGCGCGGACGGGGAACGGGACGGCGGGGCGGCGGGTGCGCCGCCCGAGCAGCTTGCGCTGATTCGGGAGAGTGTGCGGCAGGCCAAGGGGCCCAAGGCGAAGCCGCGGACGTGGCGGGGGGCCGCGCTGGCCGGGGAGTTGCCGGTCGCGCGGGTGCTCGTCGACAAGGGTGTCCTGCACCTTGATCGGTATTTCGACTACGCGGTGCCCGAGGAACTCGACGCCGACGCGCAGCCCGGGGTGCGGGTGCGGGTCAGGTTCGGGGCCGGGCGGCATCGGGTGCGGGACGGGCGGCGCGAGGGCGGGGGGCTGATCGACGGGTTCCTGATCGAGCGGCTGGCCGAGTCCGACTACTCCGGGCCGCTCGCCGCGCTGGCGCAGGTCGTGTCGCCGGAGCCGGTGCTGAGCGCGGAGCTGCTCGGGCTGGCCCGGGCCGTCGCCGACCGGTACGCCGGGAGCCTCGCCGATGTGCTGCAACTGGCCGTGCCGCCGCGCAGCGCACGGGCCGAGCAGAAGCCGTCGCCCGCACCGTTGCCGCCACCGGAGGTGCCCGAGGCGGGGTCCTGGGTGCGGTACGAGCGGGGGGCCGGGTTTCTGGAGGCGCTGGCCTCGGGGGGCGCGCCGCGCGCGGTGTGGAACGCGCTGCCGGGGCCCGAGTGGAGCGAGGAGATCGCGCGGGCCGTCGCCGCGACGCTCGCCTCGGGGCGCGGGGCGCTCGTCGTCGTACCGGACGGGCGGGCCGCCGGGCGGGTCGACGCCGCGTTGACGGCGCTCCTTGGCGAGGGGCGGCATGCGCTGCTCACCGCGGATGCCGGGCCCGAGAAGCGGTACCGGCAGTGGCTGGCCGTACGGCGGGGGTCCGTGCGGGCGGTCGTCGGGACGCGGGCCGCGATGTTCGCGCCGGTGCGGGATCTGGGGCTCGTCGTGATCTGGGACGACGGGGACGACAGCCACAGCGAGCAGCACGCGCCGCAGCCGCATGCGCGGGAGGTGCTGCTGCTGCGGGCCGCGCTGGACAAGTGCGGCTTCCTGCTGGGGAGTTGGAGCTGCACGGTGGAGGCCGCGCAGCTCGTGGAGAGCGGGTGGGCGCGGCCGTTGGTCGCCTCGCGCGAGCAGGTGCGGGCGGCCGCTCCGCTCGTACGGACCGTGGGGGACGGGGACTTGGCGCGGGACGAGGCCGCGCGGGCCGCCCGGTTGCCGACGCTGGCCTGGCAGGCAGTGCGGGAGGGGCTGAAGCACGGGCCGGTGCTGGTGCAGGTGCCCCGGCGCGGGTACGTGCCGCGGATGGCGTGCGCGCAGTGCCGGGCCGCCGCGCGGTGTCGGCACTGCGCCGGGCCGCTGGAGGGGCAGGACGGGGGTGTGCTGCGGTGCGGTTGGTGTGGGGTCGTGGAGAGCGCGTGGCACTGTCCCGAGTGCGGGGGGTTCCGGTTGCGGGCCCAGGTCGTGGGGGCGCGGCGGACCGCGGAGGAGTTGGGGCGGGCGTTTCCGGCGGTGCCGGTCCGGACGTCCGGGCGGGAGCAGGTGCTCGACACGGTGCCGGGGTCGCCCGCGTTGGTGGTGAGTACGCCGGGGGCCGAGCCGGTTGCCGACGGGGGGTATGCGGCGGCGTTGTTGCTGGACGGGTGGGCGATGCTCGGGCGGCCCGATCTGCGGGCCGGGGAGGACGCGTTGCGGCGGTGGATCGCGGCGGGGTCGCTGGTGCGGCCGCAGGGGGCGGGGGGGACCGTTGTGGTCGTTGCGGAACCTACCTTGCGGCCTGTGCAGGCGTTGGTTCGGTGGGATCCCGTGGGGCATGCGGTGCGGGAGCTTGCGGAGCGGGGGGAGCTGGGGTTTCCGCCGGTTTCTCGTATGGCCGCGGTGGCCGGGGTGTCGGAGGCTGTTGCGGAGTTTCTTGCCGCGGTTGAACTGCCCTTGGACGCTGAGGTGTTGGGGCCTGTTCCGGTGCCGGTCGCTTTGGGTGGGGGGGCTCGGCGGAGTGGGGGGCCGGCGGTGGGGGAGCGGTGGGAAAGGGCGTTGATTCGGGTGCGGCCGGGGAGTGGGGGGGCGTTGGCTGCGGCGTTGAAGGCCGCGCAGGCTGCTCGGATGGCTCGGGGTGGGGGGGATGTGGTGCGGGTGCGGGTCGATCCCCCGGACATCGGGTGAGGCCTCGGCCTTCGGCCTCGGAATGTCTCCCACCCGTGCACCGTCCGTTTGCGGTTCGTTGACAGGTGGGCCTTTGCCGCGGGGGCTCTCGCCGTTGGCGGCTACCGGGCCGTTGTACGGATTGCCGGGCCCGTTGTGCGGGTGGCGGCCCGTTGCGCGGACTGCCGGCCCGTTGTGCGTGCTGGCGTGCCGTTGTGTGGGCTGCCGTGCCGCCCGTCTGCTGTCGGCTGAGTAGTCGGCCCTGCCCGTAGGAGTTCTCCGTGGGCCGGGAATGCGGCTGCCTCCCGGACGTTCGCCGGGAGGCAGGCTTGGGCGGTGGCGGAGTCAGCCGTTTCGGGGGCCCGGGAAAGCTGTGGGCCTGGCCTCGTCGCGGAGGGTGGGGCTGCCCGCTGTGGGCTGGGTCGGCATGGAGCGGGCCGCGGGGACCGTGGGGAGCGCCGGGAGGGTGGGGAGCGCCGGCATCGTGGGGAGGCCGGTGTTCACGCCCACCGGGCGGGTGACCGCCGCCTCCGTCGTGCGCTCGGCATCGGCCGCTGCCTGGGTCGCGGCGCGGCGGGCGCCGTAGCGGCGGTGCACTGCCTGCTTGGTGACCCCGAGGGCCGAGCCCACCGCGTCCCACGAGAAACCGAGCGAGCGGTCGAAGTCCACGGCGGCCGTGACCAGGGTCTCGACACTGTCCCGCAGCTCCTGCGCGAGACGGACCGTCGGGGCGGGCGCGCGCCCGTAGACGACGAAGCCCGTGGAGGGGCCGGAGCGGCGCGGGCGGTAGACGTTGCCGAGCTGGGCGGTGAGCGTGCGCAGTGCGTCCACCTGCCGGCGGACCCGCTCGATGTCCCGCACCAGCAAGTGCAGGCTGGCCCGAGCCTGGGCGTCGTGGGTTGCGTGGTCGGCCATGAACAAGCCTCTCGAACCGGCGTTGAAAAGGATCGGGCCGCGCGAATGCGGCCCATAGAGGTCAACTCTTTCTTGACCAACGCCTGTGCGCTCCGCTGGTCACGCAACGGGGGCGTAGGGGCATATGCGTACGCCCCCGCCGGACCGGTGTGCGCTGCGGGTGTCGGTGAGTTGACGGACGAGAGCCGCCGGGCGCGCGGGCCGGGACGCGCCATAGACTGGTGCGCTGCCCGCCCACCGTCGCCCGAGAGGCCCGAACCCTCCCATGAAGCTCGTCTTCGCCGGTACCCCCGAGGTCGCCGTTCCCGCCCTGGACGCCCTGATCGCCTCCGGGCGGCACGAGGTGGCCGCCGTCGTCACGCGGCCCGACGCGCCGGCCGGGCGCGGGCGCCGGCTGCTGGCGAGTCCCGTCGCCGAGCGGGCCGAGGAGGCGGGCATCGAGGTGCTGAAGCCCGGCAGGCCGCGCGACCCGGAGTTCCTGGAGCGGCTGCGCGAGATCGCGCCCGACTGCTGTCCCGTCGTCGCCTACGGCGCCCTGCTGCCCCGCGTCGCCCTCGACATCCCCGCCCACGGCTGGGTCAACCTGCACTTCTCGCTGCTCCCCGCCTGGCGCGGCGCCGCCCCCGTGCAGCACTCCATCATGTCCGGCGACGAGATCACCGGCGCCTCCACCTTCCTGATCGAGGAAGGACTCGACTCCGGGCCCGTCTACGGCACCGTCACCGAGGAGATCCGCCCCACCGACACCAGCGGCGACCTGCTCACCCGGCTCGCGTTCGCCGGCTCGGGCCTGCTCGCCGCGACCATGGACGGCATCGAGGACGGGACGGTGAAGGCCGTACCGCAGCCGGGCGACGGCATCACCCTCGCTCCGAAGATCAACGTCGAGGACGCCCAGGTGGAGTGGACGGCTCCGGCCCTGCGGGTCGACCGCGTGGTGCGCGGGTGCACCCCGGCCCCCGGCGCCTGGACCGTGTTCCGGGGCGAGCGGCTCAAGATCGTGCAGGCCGTGCCGGTGCCGGAGCGGACCGACCTCGCGCCTGGGGCGCTCGCGGTCGGCAAGAACAATGTGTACGTGGGCACCGGTTCGTACGCCGTCGAGCTGCTGTGGGTGCAGGCGCAGGGCAAGAAGCCGATGCGGGCGGCGGACTGGGCGCGCGGGGCGCGGATCGGCGCGGGGGAGAGCGTGGGGAGCTGAGAGGCGTGACGCCCAGCGCGCGTCCGTGTCGGTGCGACGTACGCTGGACGCACATCTCAGCCAGAAATCCGGAGCACCTTTTTCGTGAGCGAGCAGTCCCCTCGACCCCGTAAGCCCGGCAAGCCCTACCGCCGGCCGCAGAAGGACCCCGTCCGTTTCCTCGCCTTCGAGGCACTGAGGGCCGTGGACGAGCGGGACGCGTACGCCAACCTCGTGCTGCCGCCGCTGTTGCGCAAGGCCCGGGAGAAGGGTGACTTCGACACCCGGGACGCGGCCCTCGCCACCGAGCTGGTCTACGGCACGCTGCGGCGGCAGGGGACGTACGACGCGATCATCGCCTCCTGCGTCGACCGGCCGCTGCGCGAGGTCGACCCGCCGGTGCTGGACGTGCTCAGCCTCGGGGTGCACCAACTGCTCGGGACGCGGATCCCGACGCACGCCGCCGTGTCCGCCTCCGTCGAACTCGCCCGGGTCGTCCTCGGCGACGGACGGGCCAAGTTCGTCAACGCCGTGCTGCGCAAGGTCGCGCAGGACGACCTCGACACCTGGGTCCAGAAGGTCGCGCCGCCCTACGACGACGACCCCGAGGACAACCTCGCCATCGTGCACTCGCATCCGCGCTGGGTCGTCTCCGCGCTGTGGGACTCGCTGGGCGGTGGACGCGCCGGTATCGAGGACCTGTTGGAGGCCGACAACGAACGGCCCGAGGTGACCCTGGTCGCCCGGCCCGGCCGCTCCACCACCGAGGAACTGCTCCGCGAGGAGGCCGCGGTGCCGGGGCGCTGGTCGCCGTACGCCGTGCGGCTCAGTGAGGGCGGGGAGCCCGGGGCCGTGGCGGCCGTGAAGGAGGGCCGGGCCGGGGTGCAGGACGAGGGCAGCCAGCTCGTCGCGCTGGCCCTCGCCAACGCGCCGCTCGACGGGCCGGACGAGAAGTGGCTCGACGGGTGTGCGGGCCCCGGCGGCAAGGCCGCGCTGCTCGCCGCGGTGGCCGCCGAGCGCGGGGCGACACTCCTCGCCTCCGAGAAGCTGCCGCACCGCGCGGTCCTGGTCGCGAAGGCGCTCGTTGGGAACCCCGGGCCGTACCAGGTCATCACCGCCGACGGGACCCGGCCGCCGTGGCGTCCCGGCAGCTTCGACCGGGTCCTGATGGACGTGCCCTGCACCGGCCTCGGCGCGCTGCGCCGCCGGCCCGAGTCCCGCTGGCGCCGCCGCCCGGAGGACCTCGAAGGCTTCGCGCCCCTCCAGCGCGACCTGCTGCGCACCGCCCTCGAATCCGTGCGCGTCGGCGGTGTCGTCGGCTACGCCACCTGCTCACCGCACCTCGCCGAGACCCGGGCCGTCGTCGACGACATCCTCAAGCAGTACCCGGCGACCGAACTCATCGACGCCCGCCCGCTCCTCCCGGACGTATCGGCACTCGGCCCGGGACCCGACGTACAACTGTGGCCGCATCTGCACGGCACGGACGCCATGTATCTGGCACTCATCCGCCGGACCGGTTGACCTGCGGCACGGTTGCGTGAGGGCGGGCCCTCTGTCACTTCCCCGCGGACGCCGGACGGACCCGCGGGGTTCCTCCCGGCCGGCGAATCCGCCGCACATGCCCCGGCGGATTCTGCGGGGTGTCGGCGGAGGACGCCGGAGTGACGCGGGCAGTGGGGGCCGGGCCGGGTGATCTGTGGCCCGGCTGTCCGGGCGCCGGCCCGGACGGACCTGCGGGGTGACGGCGGCGCGGGCCGGGCGGCGCTTGCGCTGGGAGTCGGGCGACCGGTCCGTCGTGTCGGGGACGAGGAGGTCGTGCGGGAGCCGCCGACCGTCCGGACGTGTCCGTCATACGACGCGCTGGAGTGCGTCCTTCGTGAGGTCGGCGAGGGTCGGGTAGCCGTCGACTGCCATGATCAGATCGGTCTCCGCGAGGAGTGAGCGCAGGACGTGGACGATGCCGTCCGTGCCGCCCAGGGCCAGGCCGTAGGCGTACGGGCGGCCGATGCCCACGGCTGTCGCGCCCAGGGCGAGGGCCTTGACGATGTCGGCGCCGCTGCGGATGCCGGAGTCGAAGAGGACCGGGAGACCGTCGGCTGCTTCGGCTACGGCGGGGAGCGCGTCGAGGGCCGGGAGGCCGCCGTTGGCCTGGCGCCCGCCATGGTTGGAGCAGTAGATGCCGTCGACGCCCGCGTCCTTGGCCCGGCGCGCGTCCTCGGGGTGGCAGATGCCCTTGACGATCAGGGGGAGGGTGGTGAGGGAGCGCAGCCAGGGGAGGTCGTCCCAGGTGAGCGGGTTGCCGAAGAGCTGGGTCCAGAGCAGGACCGCGGACCGCGGGTCCTCCTCCGGGGTGCGGGCGAGGCGGGCGCGGAAGACCGGGTCGCTCGTGTAGTTGGCGAGGCAATGGCCGCGCAACTGGGGGAAGTTGGCGGTGGACAGGTCGCGCGGGCGCCAGCCGGTGACCCAGGTGTCGAGGGTGACCACGATGCCCTTGTAACCGGCCTGTTCCGCACGGTGCACGAGGCTCGCGGCGAGGTCCCGGTCGGTGGGCGTGTAGAGCTGGAAGAGGCCCGGGGTGTCCCCGGACTCGGCGGCGACCTCCTCCAGCGGGTCGACCGTGAGCGTCGAGGCGACCATCGGTACGCCGGTGCGCGCGGCGGCCCGTGCGGTCGCCAGGTCGCCGTGTCCGTCCTGGGCACACAGGCCGATGACGCCGATGGGTGCCATGAACACGGGGGAGGGCAGCCGCATCCCGAACACGTCGACGGACAGGTCGCGTTCGGCCGCACCGACGAACATGCGGGGGATCAGTCCCCAGTGGTCGAAGGCGGTCACGTTGGCGCGCTGGGTGCGTTCGTCGCCGGCGCCGCCCGCGACGTAGGACCACACGGAGGGCGGCAGCGCGGCGCGCGCCCGGTCCTCCAACTCCGCGAAGGCCATGGGGTAGGAGGGCACGATGCCGCCGAGCCCGTTCAGGTAGATCTCGTTCTGGTACGAGCCGAACGGCTGTCCCAGCGGCTGTCCCACGGCGTTCATGGCGTCTCCCTCGTCGCTTGCGCTCCCGCCATTTTCACATCGGGGCGGCTGCTTCCGAGGGGGGGTCCTTGAGGGGGGCCGGGGTGAGCCGGACCGGCAGTTCGCGCCAGCCCTGGGCGATGAAGGACGGGACCTGTTCCAGCTCGTCCTCCGGCACCGCCAGGGCGATGTCCGGGAAGCGTGCGAAGAGTGCGGGGAGGGCGGTCAGCGTCTCCACGCGGGCCAGCGGTGCGCCGACACAGCGGTGCACCCCGATGCCCAGGGCGAGATGCCCGTCCGCGTTCCTCGCCACGTCGAAGAGGTGGGCGTCGGGGCCGAAGCGCTCCGGGTCGTGTCCCGCCGCGGCGATGGTCGTGAGGATGGCCTCCCCGGCGCGGATCGTCGTACCGTCCGGTGTCGTGATGTCGGTGACCGCGTAGCGCAACGGGACGTTGGCGATGGACGGCGCCCAGCGCAGCGTCTCCTGGACGACCTGGTCCCAGGTCAAGTGCCCGGCCAGCACCCGCTTGAGCTGGTCGGGGTGGCGGAGCAGGGCGTGGACGGCGTTGCCGATCAGGTTGACGGTCGTCTCGAAGCCCGCGCCGATGACGAGGAGCAGGGTGTGGATCAGCTCCTCCTCGGAGAGCCGGTCACCTTCGTCGCGGACCATGATCAGCTCGGTGGTCAGGTCGTCGCCGGGGTGCTCGCTCTTCTCCGCTATCAGCGCCGGCAGCACCGTCACGATCTGCTCGAGGACGTCCGCGGCCTGCTCCGGGGTCCCGGTGGTGTCCATGATCCCCTCGATGAGCCGCGCGACCGCGCCCCGCATCCGCTCGGGCACGCCGAACAGATCGCTGATCATCCGCATGGGCAGCGGATGCGCGAACTCCGCCCGCAGATCTACGACTTGGCCCACCGGTATCTCCGCCATCGCGTCGAGGAGACCGGTGGTGATCTCCCGCACCCGGGGGAGCATGGCCTCGGTGCGGTCCCGGGTGAAACTCGGGGCGACGAGCTTCCGCAGCCGGGTGTGGTCCTCGCCGTAGGAGCTGAGCATGTTGACGATGCTGGTCCAGCTGTAGAGCCAGGCCCACTCCGGTTCGCCGGCGACCTTGTCGTACAGGGTCCAGTGGCGGCGGGCGTCCCTGCTGACGCGGGGGTCGAGCATCAGTGACTTGAGCAGGTCGTACCGGGTGACGGCCCAGGCGGGGACACCGCCGGGAGTTCCACCGGCACGAGGGCGCCGAGCGCGCGCAGCCGGGCGACCTCCGCGGGGACGGCCTTTCCGTAGGGGTCGAGCACGACGGTCCGGCGTTTGTCCACGGGGCGCTCCTCAAGGTTGGCGGCGGCACGGTCGTACGGAAGAAGGTGTGGAAGTCGGTTCGGTGGCACGGGAGTTGGGTGCCTGGTGCGGTGCGCGGGTGGTCAGCGCACGGCGGTGGCCGTGTCGCGGCGGCTGCCGGTGAGGCGGATGTCGTCACCCAGGAGGCCGCGCAGGATGAGGCCCATGCTCTCGTCCAAGGCTCGCATCGCGACCGGGTTGATGATCGGTTCCAGGCTGGGGATGCCCAGGTCGAACTCGCACGTGAACAGCACGCTGACGTCCCCGCCGGCCTGGGTGATCTCCCATTGGCCGGCGAAACTCGCGAAGTCGCCGGTGAGCTGGTCGAAGGTGATCCGCCGGGCGACGGGATCCATGACGTCCCGCTCGGTCCACCGCAGCAGACCGCTGCGGAAGCGCACTTCCCACGCGGACACCACGGTGCCGGCCGCGTCGGGCGTCACGGTGACGGACCGGACCGTGTCCGTGTACTCGGTGTACCGCTCGTAGTCCTGGACCCGGTCGAAGACGTGGGTGGCGTCGCCGTTCGGGACGATCGCCTCGATCCGTACGTGGCAGGTCATGCGGATTTCTCCCTTGGGGTATGTCGATACGTCGGATGTCGCGGTCAGCCCAGCACCAGCGGGCCTCCCGCGAAGGCGGCGCAGATGCCCTCGGCCGCCCATCTGCGCGACGGCGGATGGAACTTCAGGGCCGCCGAACACGCCGCGAGATACGCGGTGTCGTCGGTGGAGACGTACTCCATGCCGCCCAGCGCCTCCAGGCAGCGCGGTACCACCCGGTCGATGGTGTCCTGCGTCGAGAAACGGCAGACCAGCGCGCGGAGCAGATCGTCCTGACCGAGCGGTCGGCCCGAGTCCACGGTGGCGGCGGCACCGCGGATGCCGCCCATGGCGGACTCCAACTCGACCAGGATCGCGGCCCGTTCGCCCGCACTCGCCCGCTTCGCCAGGAGCACGCGCTCGGCCAGTGCGCTGACCATCCCGAGATACGACGCGGACATCAGCAGCTCGAACCACACGAAGCCGACGGTCTGGACGGGGTCCAGCGTGCGGTCCTCGCCGAGCCCGGTGCGGATCACGAGATCCGGCGGGACCCGTACGTCGCGCAGCCGGACCTCGTCGCTCTCCGCGCCGGCCAGCACGAAGCTGCCCCAGAACGGGTGCACGGAGATACCGGGTGCGGCGGCGGGGACCACGGCAACGGCGAGTTCCGGGCCCTTCTCGCCGTCGAGGGAAACCGACACGCTCAGCAGATCCATCGACGCCGACAGACTGCACGGCTTCTTGGCGCCGTTGAGCACGACGTCGTCGCCGTCCTGGTACGCCTTGATGGAGGAGTCGAGGATCGACTGTCCCGGCCGGCCCTCGGCGAAGCCGGAGGCGACCAGCAGCCGTTGGTCGGCCACGGCCTCCAGCAGCATCCACTCCATGCCCTGCGCGACCTCGTACGCCTGGACCAGCCCGGCCACCGACAGGTGGTGCATGGTGGTGGCCACCGCCAGCGACGGACTGCGCGCCCCGACCGCCCGCTGCAACGACACGGCGTCCTCGGCACCGATGCCGAGTCCGCGGTGCTCGGCCGGCACCAGCAGGGCGGGGCCGCCCGCTTCCTTGAACAAGGGCAGCGCGGGACCACCGGGACGCTCCCGTTCCCGTTGCGGCAGCGCGCCGAGGCGGTCGTCGAGCCCGGGCAGAAACCGGTTCAGCACCGCGCGCTCGGGTTCAAGAAAGTACATCGCCGTCTCCTTCTTGATCTGCGGGATTCGTGCGGGGGTGTGGTGGCGGGTGGCCGACGGGGGGTTTCTCCGGTGTGCGGTTCATGTGGCTGCGGGTGCTCTCGGCCGAGGGCGCACTTGATCTGCGGCACTTCTACGGGTTTGTGGCGCGGGGCGATCGGCGGGGTCCGGTGCGGTGGCTGTCGTTTCCGAGGCTGCCCTGGAGGCTGGTGGCGGTGTCCCTCCGTGCCGGCGACTGCCCGGTTGGGACGGGGCTGGCGTGGGCTTCTTCGGCTGGGGGCACGGGTCCGCTGCGGGCTTCTCCGGCCGGTGGTGAGTGGCGGCCGGCGGCGGGCACGGCTGAGGGTGTGCGCCGATTTCGGGTGTGCAGGGCCGAAGCTGCCCGCTGATTACGGGTGCGCGCGGCCGAGGGTGCCCGCTGATTACGGATGTGCAGGGCCGAGGGTGCCCGCTGGTTACGGGTGTGCAGGGCCGAAGCCGCCCGCTGAGTACGGATGTGCGCGGCCGAAGGTGCCCACCGATTACGGATGTGCGCGGCCGAGAGTGCCCGCCGACTACGCGTGCGCACCGCCAAGGGCCCCCGTCGGCTACGGATGTACACGGCCGAGGGCGCTCGCCGGCTACGAGCGCGCACGGCCAGGCGTGCTTGTCGACCGCAGGTGTGCGTGATCGGCCGTGCATGTCGGTCGGCGGTGTTCTCTGCCGGTGTCTCACGCCGACGCCCGGGTGCCGAGGCGGTCGGTGATCAGACGTCGTACCGATGCTCGCCAGGCGTCCTCGTTGGCTTGTGTTCCCGCCGTGGGCCCGAGACCGGGGACGTCCGCGACCGAGCTGGGCAGGGGTTCCTCGTTGAAGAGGACGGAGGACATGTCCAGCAGCCGGTCCAGCCGGGTCTGGGCCCACTCGGGGACCACGTCGAAGAAGGCCGGGCGGACCAGGCGTTCGACGACGTCGGGGGCCAGCACGCGGAGCGGTCGGACCGTGATGCCCGCGTCCGCCGCCTCCTCGACGATCACCTGGACCAAACGGTCGCAGGTCAGCGCGTGGGCCCCGCCGCTGAGCCAGTACTCGGCGGGATGCGCGTCGTCGTCGAGCAGCGACACGATCGCCCGGGCCACCACGTCCTGCGGTACGAAGTCCACGTAGCTCGCCGGATCGCTCGGCACGAAGGGCAGACGGTTGCGGAGCACCTGCTGGGCGAACGTGTGCAGCCCCTGCGGTTCGGCGATCTCCCCGGTCACGGAGTCGCCGATGATGATCGACGGGCGTACGACCGTCACCTTGCCGCCGGCCGAGGCGACCGCCTCCTCGCCGGCCATCTTGGAGGCCACGTAGTCCGCGGGGCTGTTTCCGGCCCGCTCGGCGCGGTTGCCGCCGGCGGCCAGGATCTCCCGGTAGCGGGCCACGTACGCCGTGCTGACGTGGATCAGCGGGACACCGGCGTCGGCCGCGAACCGGGCGACCCGCCCGGCGCCCTCGACGTTCACCGCGTGCATCGAGGCACGGCCGGAGCCGAACGCGACCATGCCGGCGGCGTGCACCACCACGTCCGTCCGCTCGCACAGTCGCCGGTAGGAGGCGACGTCCAGCTCCAGCCGGGGACGGGTGACGTCCCCGGCCAGGACCTCACCGCTGGGGGAGGGGGTCCTGCGGTGCGTCAACGCGATCACGTGGTGGTGGCGCAGGTACGGCAGCAGGGCGGTGCCCAGGACGCCGCTGGCGCCGGTGAGTAACACGGTCCGTGGGCGCGGCGCGTGCGGTGGATGTCGCGGGTCGAGTGAACTCGCCCTGTTCTCAGGGTTGTTGGGGCGTGCGGGGTTCGTCGGCATGGTCGTCAGCCTTTCGGGAGCCTTGGTGGCCGTGGCCGTGGCCGTGGCCGTGGCCATGGGTCGTGTGGGCCATGGGCCGGGTCAGGTCAGGGACTTGGCCATCGCGGACAGGGACCCTTCGACGGCCTCCAGCAGCCGGGCCTCCTGCGCCGGGGAGAGCACGGCGGGCGGGGTCAGCCGGACGACCGGATGGGCGTTGAGGGAGTGGTTGACCACCACCCCGCGGTCGACCATCTCCAGCAGGAACTCGCCCGCCGCCCCCGCGTCCACCAGCTCGATGCCGATCAGCAGCCCGGCCCCGCGGACCTCACGGACCAGGCCGGGAGCGCGGTCGGCGGCGACGGCCCGGAGCGCGGGAAGGAGCCGGGCACCGATGGCGGCGGCCCGCTCCACCAGCCCCTCGTCCCGGACGACCCCGACGGTCGCGCTGACGGCGGCCATGGCGATCGGTGCGCCGGAATAGGTGGAGGTGTGCAGAAAGGGGTCGGCGTCGAACGGCTCGAACGCCTCCTGGGTGGCGAGCGTGGCCGCCACCGGCATCACACCGCCGGACAGCGCCTTGCCCGTCACCAGCACGTCCGGCCGCACGCCCTCGGCCACACAGCCCCACCAGGAACCGAGCCGCCCCAGTCCCGTCATCACCTCGTCGACCACCAGGAACGCCCGGTGTTCCCGGCACAGCGCGGCCACCGCCCCCAGATATCCGGCCGGCGGCACGATCACACCGGCCTCGCTCTGCACCGGCTCCACCACCACACAGGCGTCCGCGCCACCGTCGCCCAGCACGGCGGCCAGCGCCCCGGTGTCACCGAACGGCACATGGCGCACGTCCGGCAGCAGGGGCCGGAACGGGTCCTGGTAGAGCGGATTCGCGGTCAGGGACAGCGCGCCGATGGTCTTGCCGTGATAGCCGTTCCGCATCGAGACCAGCCGTCGTCTGCCGTGCGCACGGGCCAGTTTCACGGCGGCCTCGACGGCCTCGGTGCCCGAACCGGAGAAGTGCACCCGGTCCAGGCCGGCCGGCGCGACCCCGGTGAGCACCTCGGCGGCGAGCGCGGAGACCGGGTCGAGGAACAGCCGGGTGGACAGGGCCAGCCGCGCCGCCTACCGCCGCACCGCCTCGACGACCCTCGGATGCCCGGCCCCGGCGAAGAACACCCCGTATCCACCGCAGTTGAGATACGTCCGCCCGTCGGTGGCGGTCACCTCCGCACCCCGCGCGGACTCCTCCACCACGTTCCCGAACATCGCCGCCAGCCGCCCACGCCCACTACTGAGATGCCGCCCATGCAGCCCGACCAAGTCACGCGAATCTGTCCGACCCACTACGTGTCCCCCCATGGTCACGTCCCACGTGCCGCCGAGCATGGGCTCACCGGACCTCAGGGTCACCCTCTGGTCCACTCACCGGAACGGCGCCGTTCGACGCCGCTCACAGAGGGCGCCCCCGAAGGGGCGCGGGGCAGTGTCGATTTGCGGCTCCGCCGCGGGGCGCGCCCGGCCACAACGAACCGGCACCCGAAAAGGACCGCACTCAACGGACCGATGCGGCCAACCCCCGGAGGGCATGGCAGGCTTGGGGCATGGCCGTCCAGATCAACCCCAGCATCCTGTCCGCCGACTTCGCCCGCCTGGCCGATGAAGCCAACGCGGTGCAAGGAGCCGACTGGCTCCACGTCGACGTCATGGACAACCACTTCGTCCCGAACCTCACGCTCGGCGTGCCGGTCGTAGAGTCGCTGGCGCGGGCGACGGACACCCCGCTGGACTGCCATCTGATGATCGAGGACGCCGATCGCTGGGCGCCGCAGTACGTCGAGGCGGGTGCCTCCTCCGTCACCTTCCACGTCGAGGCGGCGGCCGCCCCCGTGCGGCTCGCCCGCGAGATTCGGGCCAAGGGCGCCCGCGCTTCCATGGCGCTCAAGCCCGCGACGCCCATCGAGCCGTACGAGGATCTGCTCCCCGAACTCGACATGCTGCTGATCATGACCGTGGAGCCGGGCTTCGGTGGCCAGTCGTTCCTCGACATCATGCTGCCGAAGATCCGCCGCACCAGGGAGCTGATCCGGAAGCACGGACTGGAGCTGTGGCTGCAGGTCGACGGCGGAGTTTCGGCCGCGACGATCGAGCGCTGCGCGGACGCGGGCGCCGATGTGTTCGTCGCCGGTTCGGCGGTGTACGGGGCATCCGACCCGGCCGCGGCGGTACGTGCATTGCGCACACAGGCCGAAGCTGCCGCGAGCAAGGCATCCTGGGCGTGCGACCACTGAGCGGCAGGTATGTGAACGGCGGCCATCGAGGCTGATCAAGCACGCCGGATCTGCGAGGATGAACGGCGAACCCAGAGTGTGAACAGCAGTGAGGAGAACGCCGTGTCGGGTATGTCGGCGGGCCGGTCAGCCATGCGGATGGGACCCGCTGAGCTGGTGCAGGCGGCGGCCATGGCCCGCCGCTTCTACCTCGAGGGCAAGTCCAAGATCCAGATCGCGGAGGAGTTCGGCGTCAGCCGCTTCAAGGTGGCCCGGGTCCTGGAGACCGCTCTCGAACGGGATCTCGTACGGATCGAGATCCGAGTACCGGCCGAACTGGACGCGGAGCGCTCGGACGCGCTGCGTGCCCGGTACGGCCTGAGGCACGCCGTCGTGGTCGAGTCCCCGGCCGAGGTCAGCGAGGAGTCGCCCGATCCCGAGAACCTCGGCGAGGTCGCGGCCGACCTGCTCGGCGAGCTGGTCAACGAGGGCGATGTGCTCGGCCTCGCGTGGGGCCGGTCCACCATCCACATGGCGGCGGCTCTCGACCGGCTGCCGCCCTGCACGGTGGTCCAGCTGACGGGCGTGTACGACGCCGGGACCGCCGAGCGCGGCTCGGTCGAGGCCGTACGGCGGGCCGCGCAGGTGTCGGGCGGCGACGCCCACCCCATCTACGCGCCGATGCTGCTGCCGGACGCGGCCACCGCGGAGGCGCTGCGCCACCAGACGGGGATCGCGCGGGCCTTCGAGTACTTCGACAAGGTCACCGTCGCCTGTGTCTCCATCGGCTCCTGGGAGCCGGGCATCTCGACGGTCTACGACATGCTCAAGGACGAGGAGCGGGCGCACTACTCGTCCCTCGGTGTCGCCGCCGAGACCTCCGCGCACCTCTTCGACGCCGAGGGCCGCCGGGTCGGCCGGGACCTGGGCGAGCGGTGCATCACCGTCAAGGCGGACCAGTTGCGCCGTATCCCCGAGGTCGTCGCGATCGCGGGCGGGCAGCGGAAGGCGGCGGCGATCGACGCGGTGCTGCGGTCCGGTCTGGTCACCAGCCTGGTGACGGACACCGCGGCGGCGGACTATCTGATGACGGCCGGTTCCCCGCCGAAGTCGGCACTCAGCCGGACGGACCCCGACGGGATCTGACGAGCACGGGCGGGCACCGACGGGCACCGGCGAGCACTGACGGGCCCTGACAGCGGGTCGTGCGGGGGCGGCCGTGGCAGCATCGGACGCATGCTGCTGCGGTTCGTCTCCCGGGTGCTCCTCGTCTGTCTGGCCGTACTGCTGCCGGTCGGCTGTTCGTCCACCGTCACGAGCGGTGGCACGGGGACCGTCAAGGAGTCCCAACTCCCCGCCGAGGCACGGCAGACGATCACTCTCATCGACCGGGGCGGGCCCTTCCCGTACGCCAAGGACGGGGTCGTCTTCGGGAACTACGAGAAGCTGCTGCCCCAGCAGAAGCGCGGTTACTACCACGAATACACCGTCAGGACGCCGGGCTCGCGCGATCGCGGGGCCCGGCGCGTTGTCACCGGGCGGGACGGCGAGATCTACTACACCGATGATCACTACAAGTCGTTCAGGACGGTACTGAGATGACGCAGTTCGCGGTCACGCTGGACCTCGACGGAGTCACGGACAAGGCCGGCCTGATGGACCGCTGCGCCACCGCGCTGTCCCTGCCCGACTGGTTCGGCCGCAACTGGGACGCCCTCGCGGACAGCCTCGGCGACCACACGGTGTGGCCCGAGGACGCGGTGGAGCAGGGCCTGTTGATCGTCGTACGGAACTGGCGGCCGTACGCCGAGGCACGGCCGGACGAGTGGGAGACCGCCGTCGACGTCTTCGGCGACGCGGCCGACCGCACACCGAACCTCTCCGTGGTCCTCGCGCTGGGCGGAGCCGGGCACTAGCCCGATTGTCCGAGGCGGCTGGCAGAGTGTTCGGTATGGAGCAACAGGAGCAGCGCACGTCGGTCCGGCTGGTGGTCGTCGATCCGGATCTCGATGCGCAGTGCGACCGGGTGGAGGAGCACTTGCTGGTGCCCCTGGCCGAGTCCGTGGGCGGAGCGAGTGGGCACGCGCTGTTCACGGACGGGCTGGTCGCCTTCCGGCGGGTGCGGGCGACACTGGCCGAGGCGGTGGCCCGCGGGCCCAAGGTGAGGTCGCCCAACGGCCGTTGGGAACACGAGGGTCTGCGCATCGTCGAACTGCCCACCGAGGACACGGACTTGCTGTACGCGCTGCTGCGCGAGCTGTCCGGGCTCCTCGTGGCCCCGCCGGACCTCCCCGACCCCTCGGGCGTCATGGCCACCGTCCGCGGCACGGTCCTGACCCCCGAGAAGACCGCCGTCGGCCTGGTCGGCGCGCTGGCCCGGGTGCTCTCCCTGGTGGACCTCACGCCCGACGCCGATACGGCCGCCCTGTTCGCGGCGATCGACGAGGGCGACGGCGAGGACGTGCGGCTCAGCTACGGACAGGACGAGGCGTGGCAGCGCCTGGCCCACCGGCTCACGATGCTGCTGACCGAGTCGGCGCCGTTGCATCGCTTCCTGTACTGATCCCTTACTGATCCCTTGTTCTAGCGGGAACGGATCTAGCGGGAACGGATCTAGCGGGAACGGATCTAGGGGGAAGGGTTCTGGCGGGATCGCCCGCGGCGCCGGAGGACGAGGACCACGCTGCCCAGCAGGGCGATCCCGATGGCCGCGCCGGTGACGAGTACCGTGCGTTCCGTGCCGGTGTCGGCCGGTGCGCCGAAGGTGAAGGTGGCGCTGTCGTTCGACGTGCGCGGGTCGTGTAGGGCGATGCCGGCCGGGCCGGAGCGCACGGTCGCCGTGCCCTTGGCACCGTCGTAGCTCTTGTCCGGCTTCACCGACAACACGGCCTCCACGTCCTTGCCCGCCCCGATACCGAACGGCACGGCGCACACGTAGTGCCGGTGGCCCGCTTCGAAAGGAGCCGTCGTGGTGTCGTCGACCCATACGAAGCAGGGGCCGTACGCGCTGTCCTCCGACTCCGAGTGCTCGTAGTCGGTCGCGACCGTGTGCGGTGGCAGGACCACGTCGACCTCGGCGACGTACTCCTGGCTGTCGATCGCGTACACGGAGGCCGGGCCGTGGTCCGTGACGGTGAGGTTCAGCGTCCATCCGTCTGCGTCTGCGTCTGCGTCTGCGCCCGCGTCGGTGACGGGCTTCGTCGTGGCCGTGGCCGCCAGATCCGCGGAGCTGTCGGCCGAGACGGCGAGCCGGCCCGTGGCGCCGCTCTCGAAGCCGGCTCCCGTTCCGGACACGGGCACCAGGGTGAGCGCCGGCCCGGTGCCCGGCTCGGTGCTGCCGTCGGGTTGCACCCCGGGTTGCAGCAACGCGACCGTGTAGTCGATCTCGGCGTTCAGGGTGTGCGCGCCGATCGTGGCGGTCAGCGGGCTGCTCAGCCCGACGGTGCCGCCCGCGGCCACGGAGGCCGGGAAGACGCAGGTGACGGAGGTCGGCCCGGCGGGGTCGTCGCCGGTGCGGTAGCCGCAGTTGGAGAACTTCCGGTCGAAGACCGGACCGCCCGCCGCCGCCCAGGTCACAGCGATGCGCCGGTCGGTGGCCAGGTTCCCGATGTTGCGCAGCCGGAGCGGCACGTCGATCCGGGACCCGGTCCTGGCGTGTGTCACGGCGGGCACCTTGCCGACGACCAGGTCGGGGACGCCGACGATCACCTTCGCCCGCGCGGTGCCACGGGTGCCGGGGCCGCCGGAGGCGGTGTACGTGACCGTGCCGGTGGCGCCGACGGCGGCGCCCGCGTCCGCCTGCACGGTGAAGTCGAGGTTCGACAGCTGGGAGAGGTCCTTGTTGACGCAGGTGAAGACCTGCCCGTCGGCCGTGCACCTCGGGTCGACGACCGCGACGCGCGCGACACCGGCCAGGCCCCGGGCGTCGATGACGAAGGTCTGGTGCACGGGCAGGGGAAGGTCCGGACTGCCGCCGTAGAACGACCAGACCACGTGCACCGACTGCGCGTCCGGCCCCACGTCGAGCTGCCGGTCCGCCTGGATCGTCGTGGGGCCCGGCGCCGGAAGGGGCGACGGGCCGGCGGCCACGGCGGTCGCACCCGGCGCCAGGGCGAGGAGCACGGCGGTGAGCGCCGCCCCGAGCAGCGTCCTGCGGGGAATCATGCACGTTCGATACGCGAGGTGCCCCGAAGGTTGCCCGCGCAGGAAACACAGACCCCGTTGGATGTTCCTCCAGAGACGCCGTCGACCTGCCTGGACGATGATCCGAGGCATGGCATTCCGTCCGACATGGGACAATGAAGTACGTGCTCTTCCCCCTGGCTGACCTGCCCGGGGGTCACCTCGATCGACTGGGATGTGCGGCACGTGCGTTTCCTCAACGACATCCAGCCCCCGTACGACCTGACGTACGACGACGTCTTCATGGTGCCGCGCCGCAGCGCGGTCGGCTCGCGTCAGGGCGTGGACCTCAGCTCCCCGGACGGCACGGGCACCACCATCCCGCTGGTCGTCGCCAACATGACCGCCATCGCCGGGCGCCGGATGGCCGAGACGCTGGCCCGGCGCGGCGGGCTCGTGGTCATCCCGCAGGACATCCCGATCGAGGTCGTCACCGAGGTCGTCTCCTGGGTGAAGAGCCGCCATCTCGTCCTGGACACCCCGATCCGGCTGGCCCCGCACCAGACCGTCGCCGACGCGCTGGCCCTGCTGCCCAAGCGCGCGCACAACGCGGGTGTCGTCGTGGACGAGGACCAACGCCCGGTCGGTGTCGTCACCGACGCCGACCTGACAGGTGTTGACCGCTTCACCCAGCTCGGCGAGGTCATGTCCCGTGACCTGCTGCTGCTCGACGCGGACATCGATCCGCGCGAGGCGTTCAACAAGCTGGACGGCGCCAACCGCCGCTACGCCCCCGCCGTCGACCGGGACGGCAAGCTCGCCGGCATCCTCACCCGGAAGGGCGCGCTGCGCGCCACGTTGTACTCGCCGGCCGTGGACGCGGACGGCAAGCTGCGCATCGCCGCCGCCGTCGGCATCAACGGCGACTTCGTGCAGAAGGCCAAGCAGTTGCTGGACGCGGGCGTGGACACGCTCGTCATCGACACGGCGCACGGCCACCAGGAGTCGATGATCAGCGCGATCCGGCAGGTGCGTGCCCTCGATCCGCAGGTGCCGATCGTGGCGGGCAACATCGTCGCCGCCGAGGGCGTCAGGGACCTGATCGAGGCGGGCGCCGACATCATCAAGGTCGGCGTGGGCCCCGGCGCGATGTGCACGACCCGCATGATGACCGGCGTCGGCCGGCCGCAGTTCTCGGCCGTCATGGAGTGCGCCGCCGAGGCGAAGAAGTACGGCAAGCACGTGTGGGCCGACGGCGGGGTCCGTCACCCGCGCGATGTCGCCATGGCCCTCGCGGCCGGTGCGTCGAACGTGATGATCGGCTCGTGGTTCGCGGGCACGTACGAGTCCCCGGGCGACCTTCAGCAGGACGCCAACGGCCGTCTCTACAAGGAGTCGTTCGGCATGGCGTCCGCGCGCGCGGTCCGCAACCGCACGTCGGACGAGTCGGCCTACGACCGCGCCCGCAAGGCGCTGTTCGAGGAGGGCATCTCCACCTCCCGCATGTTCCTCGACCCGGCCCGCCCGGGCGTCGAGGACCTGATCGACTCGATCATCGCGGGCGTCCGCTCCTCCTGCACCTATGCCGGCGCCGCGTCCCTGGAGGAGTTCGCCGAGCAGGCGATCGTCGGCATCCAGAGCGCGGCCGGCTACGCCGAGGGCAAGCCCTTGCACGCCAGCTGGAGCTGACCCAACTCCCTTTGCTGCGGCCCCTGTTGTCCTGGCGCGCGGGATATTGGGGGGCCGTCGGCGGGTGGTTGCGCCTACTGTCGGAGCCATGGACATAGCCGTCTGCGGGGCCGACGACGTGGCGCTGCTCGACCAGTACATCGGCGCGCCCGGAGCCACCTCGTTCCACGCCCGTCGGTTCGCGCGTCAGGAGCGGTGCGAGAGCACGTATCTCGTCGCCTGGCTGGACGGGCGGCCCGTCGGGCATGTGGAGCTGCGGTGGACCGGCTGCGACGCCTCCGCGGTGCGGGCCGCGCGGCCCGGCTGCCTGGAGATCGGCGGGCTCGGTGTGTGGCCCGAGGAACTCCGCTCGCGGGGCATCGGCACGGCCCTCATCCGTGCCGCCGAGGAACTGGCTGTGGAGCGGGGGCTCACGGATGTCGGCATCGGTGTCGAGAAGGACAACGTGCGTGCGGCGGCTCTCTACGCACGACTCGGCTACGAACCCCTGACGGACTACTACGACCGCTGGTCGTACGAGGACGCCGACGGCTTCCTGCACGACAACGTCGACCACTGCACCTTCCTGGTCAAGGACCTGCCGTCAGGCCCCCTTGACGTCAAGGGGGCCTGACGCAACGCTGAATCCATGACCACACCCCAGGGCATCGAACCCGAGCACACCCTCCTCACCGCCGTCGCCCGCCTCGACGACCTCCGCACCCGCGAGTCCCTCGCCGGCTTCGGCAGCGACGCCGAGGCTCTCGACCGGACGGAGACGCTGGAGCTGCTCGCCCTGAGCGAGGTCGTCGCCCGCAAGGCCGCCTACGGCCGTCAGCTCACCGTCCGCGCGGCCCGCGAGGCCGGTGCCTCCTGGACGCAGATAGGGGCCGCGCTCGGCATGAGCAAGCAGGCGGCGTGGGAGGCGCACATGCGCTGGATCGACGGCCAGGCGGAGGTCTTCGGACAGCCCGGGCGGATCGGTTTCGACGAGGGCGATCTGGCCGAGGCACGCGCTCTCGCGGGGGAGCCGGACGAGGGCTGAACCATGGTCTACTTCGTATACGGCCGTCGCCGCTCCCGACCGCCACCACCCGTACCACCCGCACCACCCGCACCACCCCGAGAAGTGATCGATCCCCCGTGCTGAACGAACTCGACGAACGCATCGTGCACGCCCTCGCCGAGGACGCCCGCCGCTCCTTCGCGGACATCGGGCAACTCGTCGGCCTCTCCGCGCCCGCCGTGAAACGGCGCGTGGACCGGCTGCGCGCCACCGGCGCCATCACCGGCTTCACCGTACGGGTGGACCCGGCGGCGCTCGGCTGGCAGACCGAGGGGTTCGTCGAGATCTACTGCCGGCACAACACCTCCCCGGACACCATCAGGCGAGGCCTTGAGCGCTACCAGGAGGTCGTCGCCGCCTCCACCGTCACCGGCGACGCGGACGCGGTCGTGCAGGTCTTCGCCGCCGACATGCGCCACTTCGAGCGGGTGCTGGAGCGGATCGCGGGGGAGCCGTTCGTGGAACGGACGAAGTCCGTGCTGGTGCTGTCCCCGCTGCTCCGCCGCTTCTCGTCCGGCTCGCCCACATAGGCACGACAGAGGCGCACAGGGCCGATTGTCAGTGCCGCGCCGTACGGTCGAGGGCATGGCAGCACGAATCGATCTCACCCTCGACTGCGACGACGCCCCGCGCCTCGCCGCGTTCTGGAAGACGGCCCTCGGCTACGTCGACGAGCCGCCGCCCGCTCCCTTCGCCACCCGCGCCGAGTGGATCGCCCACTACGACCCGGAGGACGACGGGACCGAGGACGACGGCGCCTGGCTCTGCGACCCGGACGGCGTCGGCCCGCGCCTGTCCATCCTCAAGGTCCCCGAACCCAAGACCGCCAAGAACCGGCTGCACCTCGACATCCGGGTCCCGGTGCGGGGCGGCCCGGACGAGAGAGGGGCCGCGATCAGAGCGGAGGCCGAGCGGCTGGTGGGCGCGGGCGGCCGGGTCCTCGCGGAGTTCGACGGACACCATGTGGTGATGGCCGACCCCGAGGGCAACGAGTTCTGCGTGGCGGCCGGTTGAGCCTCCGGGCCCCCTGGGCCCACGCCAGGCCCCTCTGAGCTCACGCCAGGCACCTTGGGCTCACCGCGGGCCGACTCGCCTCACTCCGCCGTCTTGCGTGCCAGCGCGTTGTTCCCTATCGAGTTGTGCACACTGAAGCTCACCGCGTCCGAGCGGTAGCGGTCGTCCGACCACTCGACAGGCCGCCCCTCGCGGGTCGTTGTCACCCGGCGCACCCGCAACAGCGGACTGGTCCGGCGGATGCCCAGCAGCTCCGCGTCCTGCGCGCCCGCCGCCACCGCGTCGATGACGTGCTCGCCGTACGCGAAGACCAACCCCGTGTCGTCGTACAGGCGTTGAGTGACCGACGGGCACTCCGGCTCGATCGCCACGACGGCGGGGGAGATCCAGTCGGCGTACACGGTCCGCTCCAGGAGGACCGGCTCACCGTCCAGACCGCGCACCCGCAGGACGTGCAACACCGGTGTGCGCTCGGGGAGTTGGAGGCGTACGGCGTCCTCGGCGGTGGCCGGGCGGTACTCCTGCGCGACCACGTGCCCGGTCGCCTCGCGGTCCATCGCGCGGGCCCACTCGGCGAAGCTGCGCAGTTCCGCGAAGCTCTGGCTGCGCCGGCTGGCCAGCACCACCCGGCGGGCGCCCTGACGGGAGCCGATCAGCCCCTCGGCGGTGAGGGCCGCGACGGCCTGGCGGACCGTGCCGCGCGAGACGCCGTACTGCGCCGCGAGGTCCGTCTCCGCGGGCAGCAGGCTGCCGACTGTGTACTCCTCGCGGTCGATGGCTTTCCGCAGCTCGTCGGCGATCTCCTCGTGTCGCGCCGTCATGCTTCCCCTCTGAATTGGTGGCTGTGCACAGCGTGAGCAGCGTAGTCGAGTTCCCTTGGTGATCCGTGTCAGCCAGGAGTGTGCAGAGAAGAAGGGGTCACGGTTTCGCCAATGTTTACGAACAAGACACCATCAGCGGGCGTACTGAGGCCAACTTGTTCAGACAAGTTCTCCGCTCTGCTCAAACCCTCGTGCGCACCCCTGGAGAGACCGTGACCGTGTCCCCGCCGAGAAACGCCGTCCTGGGTGGATCCCTCGCCGTCGTCGCCGCGCTCGCCCTCAGCGCCTGCGGCGCCGCTCCCACCAACTCGTCGACCACCGCCGACGGCAAGAACGCCGCCACCGCCACCTCCGCCGCCGACTTCGGTGGCACGGCCGCCCTGGTGAAGGCCGCCAAGAAGGAGGGCGCGCTGCACATCATCGCGGTGCCCCGTGACTGGGCCAACTACGGCGCCATCATCGACGGCTTCACCAAGAAGTACGGCATCAAGATCACGGACGAGAACCCGGACGGCTCCAGCCAGGACGAGATCAACGCCGTGACCTCCCGCAAGGGCCAGGACCGTGCGCCCGACGTCCTCGACCTCGGCTCCTCCTTCGCGCTCAGCGCCGCCCAGCAGGGGCTGCTCGCGCCGTACAAGGTCGCCTCCTTCGACCAGATCCCCGAGGGTCAGAAGGACCCGAAGGGACAGTGGTTCAACGACTACGGCGGCTACATCTCCATCGGCTGCGACGCCAAGCGCGTCAAGACCTGTCCGACCACCTTCGCGGACCTGCTGAAGCCGCAGTACAAGGGCCAGGTCGCCCTCAACGGCAACCCCACCAAGTCGGGTTCGGCCTTCGGTGGCGTGTACGCGGCGGCGCTCGCCAACAAGGGCTCCTTCGACGACATCCAGCCCGGCCTGGACTTCTTCGCCAAGCTGAAGAAGAACGGCAACTACACGCCCGTCGAGTCCACCCCGGCCACCGTCGAGAAGGGCGAGACGCCCATCTCCATCGACTGGGACTACCTCAACGCCGGTTACGCCGACGAGTTCAAGTCCAAGGGCGTCGACTGGAAGGTCGCCATCCCGAGCGACGGCCAGTACGCGCAGTACTACTCGCAGGCCATCAACAAGGACGCCCCGCACCCGGCGGCCGCCCGCCTGTGGCAGGAGTACCTGTACAGCGCCGAGGGCCAGAACCTGTGGCTCAAGGGGTACGCGCGTCCGGCGCTGATGACCTCCATGGAGTCGGCCGGCACGCTCGACAAGACCGCCGCCGCCAAGCTCCCGCAGGTCTCCGGCACGCCGTCCTTCCCGACCGAGGCCCAGCAGAGCAAGGCCAAGACCGTCATCGCGTCCGGCTGGGCGAAGGCCGTCTCCGGATGACGGCCACGCTCACGCGGGCCGACGTCGGCGCCGCCGCTTCCGTGAAGCGGCGGCGCCGCGTCCCCGGCTGGATCGCCGTGGTCCCGCTGCTCGTGTTCGTCGCGGTCGCCTTCGGGGTGCCCGCCGTGGCGATGCTGAACGGCGCCTTCACCGTCAAGAACCAGACGACGGGCGCCACTTCGTACACCACCGCCAACCTGACCGACTCGCTCCAGGGTGCCTACTTCACCGCGTTGGTCGGCAGCGTCAAGCTGTCCGCCCTCTCGGCCGCCCTCGGCACCCTGCTCGGCCTGCCGCTCGCGCAGGTCGTCGTCACCTCCCGCTTCCGCGCGCTGCGCGAGGCCGTCCTCACCGCCTCCGGGGTCCTCGCCAACTTCGGCGGTGTCCCCCTCGCCTTCGCGTTCGTCGCCACCCTCGGCAACGCCGGTGTGCTGACGACCCACCTGGGCCTCAAGGACAAGGGCTGGGACCTCTACAGCTTCTCGGGTCTCGTCCTCGTCTACCTGTACTTCCTCATCCCGCTGATGGTCCTCACCATCACCCCCGCCCTGGAGGGCCTGCGCACCCAGTGGCGCGAGGCCGCCGCGAACAACGGCGCCACCGGCGTGCAGTACTGGCGGCACGTGGCCCTGCCGGTGCTGCTGCCCTCGCTGCTCGGCGGGTTCGTCCTCCTCTTCGGCAGCGCGTTCGCCGCGTACGCCACCGCCGCGGCCATGGTGGGCAGTTCCATCCCGCTGGTCACCCTGCAGATCGCCGACGCCATCTCCGGCAACGTGCTGGTCGGCCAGGAGAACGTGGCCCTCGCCCTCAGCCTCGACATGGTCCTGGTCGCGGGCCTGGTCATGGCCGTGTACCTGCCCCTGCAACGACGGAGCGCGCGATGGCTGGACGCCTGAACATCTGGCGGTGGGTCGTCCTCGGCCTCGCCGCCCTGTACTTCCTGGTGCCGCTCGCCGCGTCGGTCGTCTTCACGGTCGACGTGCCGGGCCAGGGCGTCACCTTCGACGCCTACACCCAGATCGTCTCCGCCGACGGCTTCACCTCCAGCCTGGTGCTCTCGCTGGAACTCGCCGCCGCCACCATCGCCGTCGTCCTGCTCCTGATGGTGCCCGCCATGGTCGCGCTACGACTGGGCGCGCCCCGGCTGCGCCCGGTCGTCGAGGTGATCTGCTCGCTGCCGCTGGTAGTGCCGCCGATCGCGTTCGTCGCCGGCATCGCCACGGTCCTCAAGTGGGGCCCCGACTACCTCTCGCGCACCCCGCTGTTCGAGACGTTCGTCGCCATCCAGAACCCCAGCTTCCCCTTCATCCTCGTCCTCGCCTACGTCGTGATGGCGCTGCCGTTCGTGTACCGGGCGCTGGACTCGGGGCTGCGCGCGATCGACGTGAAGACCCTCGTCGAGGCCGCCCGCAGTTGTGGCGCGGGCTGGCCGCAGGCGCTGGTGCGGGCCGTACTGCCCAATCTGCGCGGGGCGTTGCTCAACGCGTCCTTCCTCACGCTGGCGCTGGTGCTCGGCGAGTTCACCGTGGCCCAGCTCCTGGGCTTCCAGCCCTTCGCCGTGTGGATCTACAGCGTCGGCGGGTCCAACGCCCAGCTCTCCGTCGCCGTCTCCGTGCTCAGCCTGGTCGTCACCTGGGCACTCCTCCTCACGCTCGCCGGTGTCGGCGGACGTGACAAAACCGCTTCGTCCCGGGGATGAACCATGACCGCCACCACGCTTGAGAAGACCACGACGGACAACGCAGCCACCGTCGAATTCCAAGACCTGCGCCGGGAGTTCGGCCCGACCATCGCCCTCGACGGACTCGACCTGACGGTCCGTCCCGGTGAGTTCCTGGCCCTGCTCGGCCCCTCCGGCTGCGGCAAGACCACCGCCCTGCGCATGCTCGCCGGCTTCGAACACCCCACCTCCGGCGCTGTGTTGGTGGACGGCAAGGACGTCACCGACGTGCCCGCGCACCGCCGCGACGCCGGGATGGTCTTCCAGTCGTACAGCCTCTTCCCGCATCTCAACGCGCTCGACAACGTCGCCTTCGGACTGCGCATGCGCAAGGTGCGTTCGGCCGAACGGCGTTCCCGCGCGGGCGAGTTGCTCGACCTTGTCGGGCTCGGCGACAAGGGCGAGCGCTTCCCGCACCAGCTCTCCGGCGGCCAGCAGCAGCGTGTCGCGCTGGCCCGCGCGCTGGCCCTGCGTCCGCGCGTGCTGCTCCTGGACGAGCCGCTGTCGGCGCTCGACGCCAAGGTACGGCTGTCCCTGCGCGAGGAGATCCGCCGCCTCCAGCAGGAACTCGGCATCACCACCCTCTTCGTGACGCACGATCAGGAGGAGGCCCTGTCCATCGCCGACCGGGTCGCCGTGATGCGGGCCGGAAAGCTCGAACAGTGCGCCGCCCCGGCCGAGTTGTACGGCCGGCCCGCGACCGCGTTCGTCGCCGAGTTCGTCGGCACGATGAGCCGCCTCCCGGGACGGCTCGCGGACGGGACCGTCGAAGTTCTCGGCGGCCAGCGCCTCCCCGTCGACGGCGAGGCCCCGGCCGGACCGGACGTGGACGTACTCGTGCGCCCCGAGGCGATCGACGTGCGGGCCGACGAGACCGGTGACGCACGTGTCGTGGGAACCGCCTTCCTGGGCGCGGTAGTTCGCGTCACGGTACGACTCGCCGACGACACCGAGGTCAAGGCCGACCTGCCCACCCACGAGGCCGCCGCGCTGGGCGCCGGAGTCGCCGTGACGGTGTCGCTGCCGGAACGGCCGGTACTCGTGGCGGAACGCATCAACCCCTAGGCCGTGTCCGCAAGGTCCCGCCGGCCCCGCGACGCCCGGCACGTGCTCTCCGGGCGGACGACGGGACCTTGCGGACACGACCTAGGGCCATAGTTGCCCCTGTACCACCCGTACTGAAAGAGAGAAACGTGACCCCCCACGCCCAACTCCCGCTCCAGGCCGTCCTGTTCGACATGGACGGAACGCTCGTCGACACCGAGCGGCTGTGGTGGGAGGCGGTGGAGCAGGTCGCGGGCAGAACCCTGACGGACGCGGACCAGCCGGAGGTGCTCGGCCGCCCGGTCGAGCACACCGCCGACTGGCTCGCCACGACCACGGGCGAGTCGGCGGCGGTCCTCGCGACCACCCTGCACCGGGAGTTCGCCGCCCGCGTCCGCACCGGCATCGTGCCCCGCCCCGGCGCGCTCGACCTCCTCGACGCCCTCGCCCGCGACGGCGTCCCCACGGCGCTCGTCACCGCGTCCCCCCGCGCGGTCGCCGACACCGTCCTCGACGCCCTCGGCGCGAGCCGCTTCGCCGTCTCCGTCACCGCCGACGACACCGGGCCCACCAAGCCCGCCCCCGACCCCTACCTCGCCGCCTGCCGCGCCCTCGGCGTCGACCCGGCGGCCTGCGTGGCCGTAGAGGACACCCAGACCGGCGTCAGCTCCGCCGAGGCGGCCGGCTGCGCGGTCCTCGCCGTACCGTCGCTGGCCCCGATCGACGCGGCCCCCGGCCGGACCGTACGGGCGAGCCTCGTCGGGATCAGCCCGGCGGACCTGCGCGCGATGGTGACGCACGAAACGCCGTACGAGCTACGCGTGTTGAGTTGGAACCTCTGGCTCGGCGGCAGCAAGGTCGACGACCACCGCACCAAGCAGCTCAAGGTCATCGCGGAGACAGGCGCGGACGTGGTCGGCCTCCAGGAGACGGGCGGCACCGCCGCCGAGGAACTGGCCGAGGCGCTCGGCTGGCACCACCACCGCGCCGGCGAGAACCTCGGCGTCATCAGCCGCCACCCGATCACCACCCGCTTCGGCGACCCGGACGTCGGCTTCTACGGAGCCGCCGGGGTCCGGATCGCCGTCGCCGAGGGCCGCGAGGTCGACCTGTGGACCTGCCACCTCGACTACACGCCCTACGGCCCCTACGAATCCGCCTTCGACGGGCTCCCGGCCACCGAGCTGATCGCCCACGAGGACGTCCGGCTCGCTCAGATGCGGGATGCCCTCGGCCGGATCGCGGAGGTGGCCGAGGACGCCGTACCCGTCATCCTCGTCGGCGACTTCAACAGCCCCTCGCACCTGGACTGGCCGGACGTGGAGTGGCCTGTCACGAAGGCGGCGGCGGACGCGGGGCTGCGGGACTCCTACCGGGAGGCCAACCCGGACCCGGTTGCTGAACCCGGTCACACCTGGTCCCCGATCCACCCCCTGCACGAGGACGGCAGCGGGCGGGCTGAGCCCCAGGACCGCATCGACTACGTCCTGCACCGGGGTCTGACCGTGCTCGGCTCCCGCACCTTCGTCACCGGCGCGCCGAGCCCCTGGCCGCATGTGGCGTCCAACTGCTGGCCCTCGGATCACGCGGCCGTTCTCTCGGTGTTCGAGGTGCCCAAGAGGTAGGCCCGGTCAGGGATTCCAGAAGAAGGACGCGTGCGCCCGGTCGAAGCGGCGCTCGGCCAGGTCCTGGCGCGGGACCACCCAGTGCAGGGTGGAACCCTCCCGGCCGTCGAGATCGATGTCCCACTGGGCGAGCAGCACCCACTCCGCGGCGGCGGGCAGCTCGGCGGTGTCGGCGGACCCGGGGGACTGCTCGTTCCGGAGTCGTCGCGACAGCTCCGCGTCCGCCGCGGCGTCCATGACGGGGTCCGTCTCCGTGCACTCGTGGGAGGCGTACCCGCCGATGTGCAGCGGCCCGTCGACGACGACGTCGCCGTACGTCTCGTCCCATGCCTCGGCCAGCTCCCAGGCATGGGGATGGCCGGGGAGCGTGACGGTCTCCCCGCCGCGCTCCCCGGTCCAGGCCAGGAAGTGGGACGCCATGGAGACATCGGGCGCCAGCCGCAGCTCCTCCTGCGGGAACTGCTCGTGGATGGCGACCGTCGTGTCGTCGTGGACGCTTTCGTACTTCGGCCTCCGCTCCTCGACGGGTGTCCCCTCGGGGATGTACACGACGTCTCCGGCGCTGTCGCCGTAGTACGTCATCTCGGGAAAGCCGAAGAGCAGCAGCCGACCGTCGGCCGGCAGCGCGAGGCCCGTCGTCTCCTCGGGCAGGGCCGCGCAGTCGAGGGTCGCGAGTAACGGGGTCCAGGGGTCGGGGACGTCGGCGGGCAACAGCAGCGGCCCGCCGAACCTGCCGACGACCGGCCCGTCCCCGCCGGTGACGAGGGTCCCGGACGGACGGGCGGTGGCGATCCACGCCTCGACGTCCTGGAGCGGTGTCCCACGCCGCAGTGCCTCCGCACGGAACGGCGCGAGCCGGTTGATCAGTTCAGGATTCATGGGCGGAAAGCTACGCCCGAGGACTGACAACGGGCCCGCCGCACCCGAACGACCGGCTCCCACCAGGCACGCAACGAATCGCCGCCCCACCGCACCCGCACGCAACGAAACGCTCACCGGCACGCAACGGCTCCTTCTTGTCCGGCCCAGCCCCTCGGCCGTACCGTCTAGAGGGCCCCTTGATAGGTGGCTCTCCCCTCTTTTCCGCCTTTTCGTACCGGTGAGGACCAGACATGCGCACCGCCCTCCTCCAGAGCTCCGGCCGCCCCGGCTCGATCGTCGAGAACCTCAAGGTCCTCGACGAGGCCGCGGGCCGGGCCGCGGCCGGCGGTGCCGGGCTGCTCGCCGCGCCGGAGATGTTCCTCACCGGGTACGCGATCGGCGACGAGATCGGCCGCCTCGCCGAGCCCGCCGACGGCGCCTGGGCCGACACCGTCGCCGAGATCGCCGGCCGCCACGGCCTGGCCATCGCCTACGGCTACCCGGAGCGCGACGGCGACACCGTGTACAACTCGGCCCAGCTGATCTCCGCCGACGGCACCCGCCTCGCCAACTACCGAAAGACCCACCTCTTCGGCGACTTCGAGCGCGCCCACTTCACACCGGGCGAACAGCCGGTCGTCCAGGCCGAGTTGAACGGCCTCCGGGTCGGCCTGATGATCTGCTACGACGTCGAGTTCCCGGAGCCCGTCCGCGCCCACGCGCTCGCCGGCACCGATCTGCTCCTCGTCCCGACGGCGAACATGCACCCGTTCCAGTTCGTCGCCGAGTCCCTGGTCCCGGTGCGGGCCTGGGAGAACCAGATGTACGTGGCGTACATCAACAGGATCGGCCGGGAAGGGGAGTTCGACTTCTACGGCCTCTCCACGCTCGCCGGTCCCGACGGAGTCGCCCGCACCCGCGCCGGCCGCGGCGAGGAACTCCTCCTCACCGACATCGACCCCGAGTTCCTCGCCGACTCGCGTACGGCGAACCCGTATCTGACGGACCGTCGCCCCGGCCTCTACGGGTCCCTCGCCTGAATCCCCCCTGCCCTTCCCGCACTTGTTCTTCGTTCCGCAAGGAGTCCCTGCCCCATGACGTCCACGGTGCCCAACGCCGTCCAGCACGCCGACGAGCGGCAGCCGCCGATCACGATGTTCGGGCCGGACTTCCCGTACGCGTACGACGACTTCCTCGCCCATCCGGCGGGCCTCGGCCAGATACCCGCGACCGAGCACGGCACCGAAGTCGCGGTGATCGGCGGCGGGTTGTCCGGCATCGTCGCCGCCTACGAGCTGATGAAGATGGGCCTCAAGCCCGTCGTCTACGAGGCTGATCAGATCGGCGGCCGACTGCGCACCGTCGGCTTCGACGGGTGCGACCCGTCCCTCACCGCCGAGATGGGCGCGATGCGCTTCCCGCCCTCCTCCACCGCCCTCCAGCACTACATCGACCTGGTGGGACTCGAGACCCGCCCGTTCCCCAACCCCCTTGCGGAGGCGACCCCTTCGACGGTCGTCGACCTCAAGGGCGAGTCCCACTACGCGACCACCGTGGACGACCTCCCGCAGGTCTACCGCGACGTGATGCACGCCTGGAACGCCTGCCTCGAAGAGGGCGCCGACTTCTCCGACATGAACCGCGCCATGCGCGAACGCGACGTCCCGCGCATCCGCGAGATCTGGTCGAAGCTCGTCGAGAAACTCGACAACCAGACCTTCTACGGCTTCCTCTGCGACTCCGAGTCCTTCAAGTCCTTCCGCCACCGCGAGATCTTCGGCCAGGTCGGCTTCGGCACCGGCGGCTGGGACACCGACTTCCCGAACTCGATCCTGGAGATCCTGCGCGTCGTCTACACCGAGGCCGACGACCACCACCGCGGCATCGTCGGCGGCTCCCAGCAACTCCCGCTCCGCCTCTGGGACCGCGAGCCGCAGAAGATCGTCCACTGGCCCTACGGCACCTCGCTGGCATCCCTGCACGTGGGCGGCGAGCCCCGCCCCGCCGTGACCCGGCTGCACCGCACGGCCGGCAACGGCATCACGGTGACGGACGCGGCCGGCGACATCCGCACCTACCGGGCGGCGATCTTCACCGCCCAGTCCTGGATGCTGCTCTCGAAGATCGCCTGCGACGACTCGCTCTTCCCGATCGACCACTGGACGGCGATCGAGCGCACCCACTACATGGAGTCCAGCAAGCTCTTCGTGCCGGTCGACCGGCCGTTCTGGCTCGACAAGGCCGTCGACGACAAGGGAAATCCGACCGGCCGGGACGTCATGTCGATGACCCTCACCGACCGTATGACGCGCGGGACTTACCTCCTCGACGACGGTCCGGACAAGCCCGCCGTCATCTGCCTCTCGTACACCTGGTGCGACGACAGTCTCAAGTGGCTGCCGCTGTCGGCCAACGAGCGGATGGAGGTCATGCTGAAGTCGCTCGGCGAGATCTATCCCAAGGTCGACATCCGGAAGCACGTCATCGGCAACCCGGTGACCGTCTCCTGGGAGAACGAGCCCTACTTCATGGGCGCGTTCAAGGCCAACCTGCCCGGCCACTACCGCTACCAGCGGCGCCTGTTCACCCACTTCATGCAGGACCGGCTGCCCGCGGACAAGCGGGGCGTGTTCCTCGCCGGCGACGACATCTCCTGGACGGCGGGCTGGGCCGAGGGCGCCGTCCAGACCGCGCTGAACGCGGTCTGGGGCGTCATGCACCAGCTCGGCGGCGCGACCGACCCGACCAACCCGGGCCCAGGAGACGTCTACGACGACATCGCGCCGGTCGAACTGCCGGAGGACTGACGGGAGTTCAGATCCCGGCCGCGCGGGCCGCCGTATACAGCTCGGCGGCGAGGTCCTTGAGTTCCTCGGCGTCGCGCGGGGCGCCGGCGAACTCGAAGAAGTACTCGTCGAGGCCGACCTCGACATGGGACACGAGATCGGTCACGATCTGGTCGAAGTTGCCGTGGAACGGCGGGCGTTCCGCGCCCTCGTACGCCTTGGGCGTGTACCGCAGGTTGATCCGGGCCACCGACTGGAGCGGCTCGGTACGGCCGCGCTCGGCGGCCAGCTCGCGCAACGCCCGCCACTCGGCGGCCAGTTGCCCGGCGCCCATGGCCACCGGCTGCCAGCCGTCGGCGTGGTCCACGAGACGGATCCTCGCCTTCTTGCTCATCGCGGGCAGCAGCACGGGGATCGGCCGGGCGGGCTTCGGGCCGACCACCGAGGAGTTGACGGTGCTCAGGTCGCCCTCGTAGACCACCGGGTCCGGGCCCCACACGGCACGGCACACGGCGAGCACCTCGTCCAGGGACTTGCCCCGGTCCTTGAACGGGGCGATGCCCGCCGCCGCGTACTCGTCGAGCGACCAGCCGGTGCCCAGCCCGGCCACCACCCGGCCGCCGCTCGCCGCGTCCAACGTGCCGAGCGTCCTGGCCAGTTGGAACGGGCCGTGCAGCGGGGCCACCAGGACACTGGTGCCGAGCCGGGCCCGCCGGGTGGCCGACACGGCGAGCGCCAGCGTCACCAGGGGTTCGGCGACCGAGCGGTACTCGTCCGGCCACGGGACGCCGGGCATGCCGTAGAGCCCCTGGGTCGCGGGTTCCGGGAAGAGGGCGCGTTCGAACACCCACAGGCTCTCGTAGCCGATCTCCTCGGCCGTGCGGGCCACGTCCGGGACGTCTCTGCCGATGTCGTACTGCCGTGTCTGGGGAAGAGTGAGACCCAACCTGGTGGTCATGCTCGTGCTCCTTCGCATCAGGCATTCCGGCCGTCAACGTAACTCTCGCGACGTCCCACGGCGGGTCCTGTCTCCCGGTATGGCCGGATCAGTCCGGCAGTGGCGTGAGCATCATGCGCCCCGCGAGCCCGACCGCCGCGTCCAGCCGCTCGGTGAACTCCTCGGCGACATCGGGCAGTCCACGCAGCGCCCACAGGGCCCGCGCCGCCGTCCAGGTGGCCTCCCGGGCGCGCTCCAGACTCCACGAGCCGAGCAGATGCGTGAGCGGGTCGGCGATCTGGAACAGGTCGGGCCCCGGCATCAGTTCCTCGCGGACGCGCTCCTCCAGCGAGACGAGAAGATCGCCCACGCGGTCGAACTCGTCCTCCAGCTCGGCCGGTTCGCAGTCGAGCGTACGACAGGCGTCCACGACGGCCAGCGCGAGATCGTGGCCGATGTGGGCGTTGATGCCGGACAGGGCGAACTGCAGCGGTCGTACGCCCGGATGCCGTCGGAGCTGGAACAGCGGACGCCAACAGGCGGGCGGGCGGCGCCCGTTGGCTGCCATGTCCACCGCCGCCAGATATCGTTCCGCGAACCGTACGTCCAGCGTGATCGCGGCCCGCGCGTCGGTGAACCGCCCGGCGTCGACGCTCCGGTCGACCGCCTCCGTGACGGCGAGGTAGACGCGGTTGAACACCGCGACCCCGTCCCGCGCGGGCAGATCCTCGTCGAGCGCGCGCAGCCGGGAGACGACGATGTCCACGGGTGTGGTGAAGTGTGCCAATTGCCCCATGGGGGCAGCGTCCCAGTCCTAGGCTGGCCGCGGTGCCGCCGGGCCCGACACTTCCCCAGAACGGGGGAACGGGCGCGGCGCGAGGGGGCGGCGTGTCAGGTTCGCGTGGCCGACGGCGGAGCCGGGCCACCCGGCGGGGCGTGCTGGTCGTGGCCGCTTCGGTCGTGGTCGCGGTCGGCACGGTGACCGGGATGATCAGAGCGCTGGACGACGGGCACGGTGCGAGCGCGGCGCGGCCCGACGCGAGTGGCGCGACGCTGCTGGTGCCGCTGCCCGATGTGCCGTCGGCGTCGAACTCCCCGTCCGCGAAGGCGAGTTCGTCCACGCGCCCGAAGAAGACCGCCACGTCCTCCACCACGACCGGCACCGCGCGGAAGCCGCACCGGACCGCCACCGTCTCGCCCCGCCTCTACCGCCACCCGGAGTCCCAGGTCCTCGACTGGGTCCACGCCCACCCCGACGACCCCCGCACGGAGGTCATAGAGTCCCGGATCGCCGACCAGCCGGCGGCCGTGTGGTTCGCGGACTTCACGCCGTCGACGATCACCTCCCGGGTCCGCGCGGTCACTTCGGGGGCCGCCGCGCAGGGCCGGGTGCCGGTCGTCGTGCCGTACGCGATCCCGGAACGGGACTGCGGCGGGGCCTCCGAGGGCGGGGCGGCGGACTTCGACGCGTACGACGGCTGGATCGACGGCTTCGCGGCGGGACTGGGTTCCAGGGAGGTGGTCGTGATCCTGGAACCGGACTCCATAGCCCAGGCCGACTGCCTCTCCGAGGCCCAACGCGCCGACCGCTTCGAGGCGTTGGCCCGCGCGGGCCGCGTCCTGAAGACCGCCGACCCGAAGGCCCGCGTCTACTACGACGCGGGCCACTCCGACTGGAACCCGGCCGCCCAGCAGGCGGCCCTCCTCGAACAGGCGGGCGCGGCCTCCGCCGCCTCCTCCGACGGGATCTTCAGCAACGTCTCCAATTTCCACGCCACTTCGGCCGAGATCGCCTACGACCGCCAGGTCCTCGACGCCCTCGGCGGCCCCGCGAGCCTCGGCGCCGTCATCGACACCAGCCGCAACGGCAACGGCGCGCCGACCGACGGCCAGTGGTGCGACCCGGCGGGCCGGAAGATCGGCCGGGCGCCGACCCTGAACACCGGGGAGGCGCGGATCGACGGGTATCTGTGGGTCAAGTTGCCGGGGGAGTCGGACGGTTGCAGGGGCGCCGCCGGCACGTTCACGGCGTCGTACGCCTACGACTTGGCACGCTGACCGACATCTGCGTATGTGAATCCGGTCCGGACCATTGTCAGGGCCGGTGGCTGGTCATACGCTCACACGGTTCCATTCATGAACGACGTTCATATACGTGATTGGAGTTGGTGGATGAGCGCCAGATCTCGCCTCGGTGTTCTTCTCGCGGCCGTGACCGTCCTGACAGCCGTGTTCGTCCCCTCCGTCTCGGCGCACCCGGCGCCCGCCGTCCCGAAGACCGCCGTCCTCGACGGCACCCGCCTCCAGCAGACCAAGCTCCGTCTGGACCGCGGTGACCCCCAACTCCGCCGAGCCCTGCGGAACTTGACGGCCCGCGCCGACAACTGGCTGCACCAGGGCTCCTGGACGGTCGTGGACAAGCCGAAGCCCGCCCCCGGAGGGGATGTTCACGACTATCTGAGCCAGGCCCCGTACTGGTGGCCCACGACCACCCCGACCGCCGCCAACCCCTGGGGCTGCCCGTACGTCCAGCGCGACGGTCAGCGCAACCCCGAGGTCGACACCGGGACCGACCGCCAGGACGTGGAGAGGGTCTTCGACTCGACGTACGACCTCGCGCTCGCCTGGTACTACACCGGCGACAAGCGCTACGCGCAGAAGGCCGACCAGGTCCTGCGCACCTGGTTCCTCGACCCGGCCACGAAGATGAACCCCAACCTGGACCACGCCCAGTTCATCCCCTGCAAGTACGACGGCCGCGCCATCGGCATCATCGACTTCTCCCAGTCGTACACCAGCGTCGTCGACGCCATCGCGATCCTCGACACCGGCGCCCCCGGCTGGACGAAGACCGACCGCACGGCGATGGCCCGGTGGAACTCCGACTTCCTCGGCTGGCTGAAGAACAGCGCCTTCGGCACGGAGGAGGGCGCCGCCGCCAACAACCACGGCACCTTCTACGACATGGAGTTGGCCGCCCTCGCCTACGCGACCGGGGACAAGGCCCTGGCCAAGCGGACCGTTCTCGACGCCCGCGCCAAACGCATCGACCCGCAGATCGCCGGCGACGGCAGCCAGCCGCAGGAGCTTGCCCGGACCCGGAGTTGGCACTACTCGACCTTCGACCTGGTCGCGTACACCCGGCTCGCCGCCATCGGCCGGCATGTCGGCGTGAACCTGTGGACCTATCAAGGCCCGGACGGACAGGGCCTGTTGAAGGCCGTGGACTATCTGCTGCCCGCTGCGACCGGCGCCGCCGCGTGGTCGCATCCGGAGCTGGAGTTCTACCGGTACGCGGCGAGCGACGTCGTCCACGCGGCGGCCGACGCGGGCGACGCGCGGGCGAAGGCCGCCGTACCGAAGCTGGAGGCGCCGCCCGGCGGTGACCTGTGGGCGCTGCGGCCGGCGGCCGAGCAGTTGGACTCGATCACGGGCTGATCGGTCTTCAAGGCCCGACTGGCCGGCCGACGCAGGCCCGCCCGTCGCCGGCTGACCGGTCCGCACCGGCCCGCCTGACCTGGGCCTCTCGAACAGGGGTTCCTGAGCGGTCGCTTAGAATGGGGCGTCCCCACAGTCTCCACCGCCCCACTCAGCACCGCTCGGGAGCCCCGCCGTGACCGTCGCATCCCCGTCCGCCACGACCCTGTCCCACGGCCGGCTCATACCGGTCACCGTCCACTTCGACGACCTCGACGCGCTCGGCATGCTGCACAACGCCCGCTACCCGCTCCTCGTCGAGCGGGCCTGGACCGAGCTGTGGCAGGAGCACGGGGTCCGCTTCGACGGCGACTGGGCGAGCGCCGGCGACGCCTGCAACGTGGTGAAGGAACTGCTGATCAGCTACGAGGCGCCGGTCACCAGGCCGGGTGCGTACGCGGTCCACCTCTGGCTGGACCGGCTCGGCACCACGGGTCTGACGTACGGCTTCCGGTTCTGCTCGGAGGAGGGCGAGACGACGTATGCCACCGGTACCCGGGTCCTCGTCCGGTTGGACGCGGGGACGCTGCGGCCCGCGCCCTGGAGCGACGGGTTCAGGAGCGTGGGCCGGACACTGCTGCGCTCGGCGGACTGACCTTCGGGCGGTCCCGGTCCCCGGCGCGCAGCACGCCCGCGAAGATCACGAGCCCGCCCGCCAACGCCGTGACCAGGCAGAACGACACGACGAGGCTCGTCGCCTGGGCCACCCCGCCGATCAGGCTCGGCGCGACAAGCCCCGAGGTGTAGGTGATCGTCGCCACGCCCGCGATGGCCTGGCTCGGGTTCGGGCCGCTGCGGCCCGCCGCCGCGAAGCAGAGCGGGACGACCACGGCGATGCCCAGACCGAGCAGCGCGAAGCCGCCCATGGCCAGCGCCGGGTTGTCCGCGAGGACGATCAGCAGCCCGCCGAGCACGGCGAGGACGCCGCCCGCGCGGACCGTACGCACCGAGCCGAAGCGGTTGACGACCGCGTCGCCCACCAGCCGGGCCACCGCCATCGTCAGCATGAAGCCGGTCGTCGAGGCCGCCGCGAGCCCGGCCGAGGTGCCCAACTGGTCGTGCAGGAACACCGCCGACCAGTCGAGGCTGGCTCCTTCCGCGAACACCGCGCAGAAGCCCACCGCGCCGATGAGCAGCGCCGACCTGGGCGGCAGTGTGAAGCGGGGCGGTGCCTCCTCCTCCACCCCCGGCTGGATGTCGAGCACCCAGCGGCAGGCGGTCACCCCGAGCACGGTCAGGATCACGGCGGCGATGGCGTGGTGCACGCGCGCGTCCGAGCCGAGGTGGGCGGCGAGCGTGCCGCCCGCCGAACCGATCAGGGCGCCCGCGCTCCACATGCCGTGCAGCCCCGACATGATCGACTTGTCGAGCAGCCGCTCGACCTCGACGCCGAGCGCGTTCATGGCGACGTCGGCCATGCCCGCGCTCGCGCCGTAGGTGAACATCGCCAGGCACAGGGTGACCAGGTTCGGTGCGAGGGACGGCAGGACCAGGGACATCGTCCACATGGCGATCAGCCCGCGCAGGGCCGTGCGGCTGCCGAAGCGGTGGGTGATCCAGCCGGCCAGCGGCATCGAGCAGGAGGCGCCGAACGCCCCGAAGGCCAGGGCGAATCCGAGCCAGCCCGCGGCGACGTGCGCGTGCTCCTGGATCCACGGCACGCGGGTCGCGAACGAGCCGGTGACCGCGCCGTGCACGGTGAAGACGGCCGCCACGGCGTACCGGGCGCGCTTCACCTCGTGTCGGTCGTAGACCACTTCGCTCATTGTCCGGCCCCTCCTGCTGTTCCCGCTGTTCCCTGCTGGTCAAGTCCCGCTCGCGTGGTCCCATCCCCGCTTGCGCCGCGTAAACTATCAGGAACCCTGCCTGATAGATAGAGAAATACCGGCCGCCCGTCGCACCCCCTCGATCTGGGAGGATTCCCGGCATGCCCGCATCCCCGAGCACCGCCCGGGCCATCAACGACCGGCTCGCCCTGCGGCTGTTGCAGCAGGAAGGCCCGCTGACGGCAGGGCAGTTGAAGCAGCGCACCGGACTGTCCCGGCCGACCGTCGCCGACCTCGTCGAACGCCTCACGGCCTCCGGGCTGATCGAGATGGTCGGTGAGTCCGGGGAGCAACGGCGGGGCCCGAACGCCCGGTTGTACGGGATCGTCGCCGACCGCGCGTATCTGGCCGCGCTGGACGTCCGTACGGAGGGCGTCTCCGTGCTCGTCTCCGACCTGGTGGGCCGGGTGCTGGCCGAGGCGTCCGTACCGATCGACGGCGACTCGGGCACGGGACCGGCGGTCGAGCAGGCCGTCGCGCTCGTGGAACGCGCCGCGAAGGAGGCGGGCGCGGAGCAGCTCCACACCGTGGCCATCGGCGCCCCCGGCCTCATCGACCCGACCACCGGCGAACTCCGCGACACCACGGGCCTGCCCGCCTGGCACCGCCGCCTGGTCGCCGCCCTCCACGAACGCCTCCCCGACGCCCGCATCGTCGTGGAGAACGAGACCAACCTCGCGGCCCTCGCCGAACAACGCGACGGCGCGGCCCACGACCGCGACACGTTCGTCCTGCTCTGGCTGGGCATGGGCATCGGCGCGGCGGTGGTCCTGGACGGGGTGGTACGCCGGGGTGCGTCGGGGGGCGCGGGCGAGATCGGCTTCCTCCCGGTGCCGGGGACAAGGGGATTGCCCTCGGCGATGGACTGCGAGGGGGGTTTTCACTCGCTCGCGGGTGCGGGGGCGGTGCTTGAACTGGCGCGGGAGTGTGGGGTGTTGGGGGGAGGGGGTGCCGCCGCGGGGGACTGGGGTGGTGCGGCGGAGGTTGTTCGGTGGGCGGTTGCGGGGGTGGGGCGGGGGGAGTTGGGGGTCGGCGCCGAAGTGGCCGGAGCGGTCGGAGCCGATGAGGCACCGGACGGCACTGGGACCGGCAGGCCCGACTCCGCCACCACCGACGCCGGGCAGCCGCCGCCCACGCGAGACGCGACCCCCGGCACCGACGACCCCCAACTCGCCTCCGCGGCCCGCTTCCTGGACACCCTCGCCGACCGTCTCGCCCTCGGCGTCGCCTCCGTCGTCGCGCTGCTGGACCCCGGCTGTGTGGTCCTCGGTGGCGAGGTCGGGCAGGCCGGCGGCGACGAACTCGCCGTACGGGTCGCCGAGCGGATCGTCCGGATGTCCCCCCTGCCCGCAGAGGTACGCCCGAGCGTCCTCGGTGGCGCGGCCGTCCTGCGCGGGGCGCTCCTGACCGCACAGGACGGCGCCCAGAACGACCTGTTCGGCTAGCCGACGGGTCACCCGGCGCGGTCGTCAACTCCCGCGTACCGGCTGCTTGTTGGCGGCCTCTAAGCCCCCGCCAACTGACCCCGGACAAACCCCAGCTTCTCCGGATTCACCACGGCCCGAACCTCCCCGATCAACCCGCCCCGCACCTCGAACGACAGCACACCGATCAGCGCGTCCCCCGCCCAGACCGTCAGCCCGCTCGTGCCGTTGATCTCGGCGGGGGTGAACTCCAGCCCTGTCGTCCACCGTTCCGAGACGCCCATCAGGAGTCGTACGACCTTGTCGCGGCCCTCGATCGGACGGCGGGTCGCGTTGGCCTTGCCGCCGCCGTCGGCCCACCAGGTCGCGTCGGTGGCCAGGACCTTCTCCAGGGTGGCCAGATCGCCTTCGCGGGCCGCCGTGATGAACGACGCGACCAGCTCCTCCTGGTGCTCGGGCCGGGCGTCGAAGCGGGAGTCCGGATCGCCCACCCGTTGGAGCGCCCGCCGGTACAGCTGGCGGGAGTTGGCCTCGGTGAGGTCCAGGACGCCGGCGATCTCGCGGTGGCCGTAGGCGAACGCCTCGCGGAGCACGTACACCGCGCGCTCGGCCGGGGTGAGCCGCTCCAGCAGGACCAGCATCGCCATGGACACGGCGTCCCGCTGCTCGGCCGACTCGAAGGGGCCGAGGGTGCCGTCCGCGGTGATCACGGGCTCCGGGAGCCAGGTGCCGACGTACTGCTCGCGGCGGACCCTGGCCGAGGTCAGCCGGGTGAGGGAGAGATTGGTGACGACCTTCGCCAGCCAGGCCCCGGGGTGCTCGATCCCGGTCCGCTCGGCCGCGTCGAACCGCAGATACGCGTCCTGGACCGTGTCCTCCGCCTCGGCCGCGGAACCGAGCAGGCGATAGGCCAGGCCGAACAACCGCGGCCGATGCGCCTCGAACTCGTCGGCGATCGTCATGCGCCCAGCCTGACAGAAGCCGGGCCGCACCACAGCAGGGGCTGCCCGCTGAGTGGCCCGGCGGTGGGCAAGGGCCGTCGTCACCACCGCCGGACCGGTCCAGGGGTGTCCCCTCCGGAGATCCAAAAAGGACTAGACCATATGATTCAGCAGGTAGGGGCCGCTTGAGAAGTCCATCGACACTGTCTGTGAGCCAGCCCACACTCTTCACCTGGATGGACCCTTGCCGGGCGTGGCACACTGGCCGTGTACCAGAAGCAGCGCACTCCGGGGTCGGTGAAAGTCCGAACCGGCGGTTATAGTCCGCGACCCGTCCGTGTTGTTCAGCGGCCGGTTGACCAGGTGGAATTCCTGGACCGACGGTTAAAGTCCGGATGGGAGGCAGTGCGCGGCGGGCGGGCATTCGTGCGCGCCGCCGTATCGGCTCGTCCTGCGTGGGCGGGTTCTGTCCGGCGTCGCCCTAGGTGTCCTCGCTCGTTCATTCTGTCGTCTTCGACAGGCCCCGGAGTCCGTGCCCTATGAGGCAGGAGGACCCGGGAAGTGTTCACCGGAATCGTCGAAGAGCTGGGTGAGGTCACCGCCGTCGAGAGTCTCGACGACGCGTCCCGCTTTCGTCTGCGCGGCCCCATCGTCACCGAGGGCGCGAAGCACGGCGACTCCATCGCCGTGAACGGCGTCTGTCTCACCGTCGTCGAGCACGAGGGTGACGAGTTCACCGCCGACGTCATGGCCGAGACCCTGAACCGCTCCAGCCTCGGCGCCCTCGCCGTCGGCTCCCGCGTCAACCTCGAACGCCCGATGGCCCTCGGCGCCCGCCTCGGCGGACACATCGTGCAGGGCCATGTCGACGGCACCGGCGCCGTGTTGGAGCGCAAGCCGTCCGAGAACTGGGAGCTCGTCAAGATCTCCCTCCCGGCCGACCTCACGCGCTACGTCGTCGAGAAGGGCTCCATCACCGTCGACGGCATCAGCCTCACCGTCGTCGACGCGGGCCCGGACTACTTCACGGTCAGCCTCATCCCCACCACCCTCGACCTGACCACCCTCGGCCTCAAGCAGCCCGGCGACCCGGTCAACCTCGAAGTGGACGTCATCGCCAAGTACGTCGAGCGGCTCATGGGCGACCGCGAGGTGACCCCGTGAACTGGCTCAACTCCGAGGCCTTCGTCCTGTTCGACCAGCACATCAAGTGGTCGGACATGATCGGCAACGTGGTGGGCCTGATCGCGCTGGCCTTCGGCTGGCGGCGCTCGATCTGGAGCTGGCCCACCCAGTTCGTCTCCGGAGTGATCCTGTTCGCCGCCTTCGCCACCGCCCACCTCTCCGGCAGCGCAGGCAAGCAGATCGTCGTCATGGTCGTCGCGGTCTACGGCTGGTGGCAGTGGAACGGCGGCAGGGGCCGGTCCGGCGACGGCCACATCACCCCCCGCTTCGCCACCTGGCGCGAACGCGCGATCCTCGTCGGCTCCGCCGCCGTGGGAACGGTCGCGGTCGCCGCCCTCTTCAAGGCGTACCCCTCCCTGTCCTGGGACCCGTGGCCCGACGCCTACATCTTCGTCGGCACGATCGTCGCCATGTACGCCCAGGCCCGCGCCATGGTCGAGTTCTGGTTCGCCTGGCTCCTCGTCGACCTCGTCGGCGTCCCCCTCAACTTCGCCAACGGCTTCGCGTTCTCCGGCTTCGTCTACGTCATCTACGGCGCACTCGTCCTGTGGGGCATGCGCGACTGGTGGCTGCGCTCCCGCAAGGCCCCGCAGCCCGTCCTGGAAGGAGCGCCGGCATGACAGCCCGCCCGTCACCCACCACCGCCCTGAACGAGACGCTTCGCGTCACCCCTTCTATCCCGCCGATCCTGTACAGCACCGACGGTTTCGAGGACTTCTCGCTCGACCCGGTAGAGCAGGCCATCGCCGACATCGCGGCCGGCCGCCCCGTCGTGGTCGTCGACGACGAGGACCGCGAGAACGAGGGCGACCTCGTCATCGCCGCCGAGAAGGCCACCCCCGAGATCATCGCCTTCATGATGAGCGAGTGCCGCGGCCTCATCTGCGCCCCGATGGAGGGCGAGGAGCTGGACCGGCTCCGGCTCCCGCAGATGGTCGAGGACAACACCGAGTCGATGAAAACCGCGTTCACAGTGTCGGTGGACGCGTCCCCCGTTCACGGTGTGACCACCGGTATCTCGGCCGCCGACCGCGCGACCACGCTTCAGGTCCTCGCGAGCGGCAGCGCCCAGGCCGACGACCTGGTCCGCCCCGGCCACATCTTCCCGCTGCGCGCCCGCTCCGGCGGCGTGCTGGTCCGCAACGGCCACACCGAGGCCGCCGTCGACCTCGCCCGCCTCGCGGGCCTGCGCCCGGCCGGAGCGATCGTCGAGATCGCGGGCGAGGACGGCCGTATGCTCCGCCTCCCCGAACTGATCCCCTTCGCCCGCAAGCACGGCCTGACGATCATCTCCATCGAGGACCTGATCGCCTACCGGCAGACCGCGGAACCCACCGTCCGCCGCGAGGCCGAGGTCCAACTCCCGACCCGTCACGGCCAGTTCACGGCCTACGGCTACCGCTCCACCGTCGACGGCGTCGAGCACGTCGCCCTCGTCCACGGCGAGATCGGCGACGGCGAGGACGTCCTGGTCCGCGTCCACTCCGAGTGCCTCACCGGCGACGTCTTCCACTCCCTGCGCTGCGACTGCGGCCCCCAGCTGGAAGCCTCCCTTGAGCGCATCCAGGAGGAGGGCAGGGGAGTGGTCGTCTACCTGCGCGGCCACGAGGGGCGCGGCATCGGCCTGCTCTCCAAGCTCCGGGCGTACGAACTCCAGGAGCGCGGCCGGGACACCCTCGACGCCAACCTGGAGCTCGGCCTGCCCGCCGACGCCCGGGACTACGGCGCCGGCGCGCAGATCCTGGAGGACCTCGGCGTCCACAGCCTGCGCCTGATGACCAACAACCCCGACAAGACCGACGCGCTCGTCCGGCACGGCCTCAAGGTCATCGGCCGGGAGCCGATGCCCGTGACAGCGGGCGAGCACAACCTCCGCTACCTGCGCACCAAGCGGGACCGCATGGGGCACGACCTGCCCTGGCTGGACGCGGCCCCCGTGTCGACCTGCGGCAACCAGTAACCGGCAATCGCACTTCCACGGCAATCACACTTCTAGGAGACAAGAGAACGTGAGCGGCAAGGGCGCACCCGAACTGTCCGTACGCAACGTCGGAGACCTGCGGGTCGCCGTCATCGCGGCACAGTGGCACGAAAAGGTGATGGACGGTCTGGTGGACGGCGCCCTGCGCGCCCTGCACGACCTGGGGATCGACGAGCCGACCCTGCTCCGGGTCCCCGGCAGCTGGGAACTCCCGGTCGTGGCAAAGGTGTTGGCGGGCCGGGGCTACGACGCGATCGTCGCCCTCGGCGTCGTCATCCGGGGCGGCACCCCGCACTTCGAGTACGTGTGCCAGGGCGTGGTCCAGGGCCTCACCCAGGTCTCCGTCGAGACCGGCGTCCCCGTCGGCATGGGCGTCCTGACCTGCGACACCGAGGAGCAGGCCCTCGACCGGGCCGGCCTGGAGGGCTCGAACGAGGACAAGGGGCACGAGGCGGTGACGGCGGCCGTGGCGACGGCGGCCACCCTCCGCTCAGTATCTGAACCGTGGCGTTAAGCCCACGATTGTTTGCAATAGGGTGGGCAGCACCATGTCCAATAAGACGTTCGAGGAGCTCTTCACCGAGCTCCAGCAGAAGGCCGCCACGGGCGACCCCGCCACTTCCCGCACCGCAGAACTGGTCGGCAAGGGCGTCCATGCCATCGGCAAGAAGGTCGTAGAAGAGGCCGCCGAGGTCTGGATGGCCGCCGAGTACGAGGGCAAGGAAGCAGCCGCCGAGGAGATCTCGCAGCTGCTCTACCACGTCCAGGTGATGATGGTCGCCCGCGGAATCTCGCTGGACGACGTCTACGCCCACCTGTAAAACCAGTTCAGAACCGTTTGCGACAGATCACCCCATTTCACGCGAAGGAAGCCGACCTCATGCTGCGCATCGCCGTCCCCAACAAGGGTTCCCTGTCAGGACCTGCGGCGGACATGCTGCATGAGGCCGGCTACCAGCAGCGGCGGGAGTCCAAGGAACTGCGGATCGTCGACCCGGTCAACGAGGTCGAGTTCTTCTACCTCCGCCCCCGCGACATCGCGATCTACGTCTCCTCCGGCCGCCTCGACATCGGCGTCACCGGGCGCGACCTGCTCATCGACTCGGCCGCCTCCGCGGAGGAGATCCTCCCGCTCGGCTTCGCCCGCTCCACGTTCCGCTTCGCGTCCAAGCCCGGCGCGGCGAGCAGCATGGAGGACCTCAACGGCATGACGGTCGCCACCTCGTACGAGGGAATCGTCGCCAAGCACCTGGCCGACAGCGGCATCGACGCCTCCGTCGTCCACCTCGACGGCGCCGTCGAGACCGCCATCGAACTCGGTGTGGCCGAGGTCATCGCGGACGTCGTCGAGACCGGCACCAGCCTGCGCAACGCGGGCCTTGAGGTCTTCGGCGATCCCATCATGAAGTCCGAGGCCATCGTCATCCGCCGCAAGGGCGCCGATGCCGAGGAGCCCAAGGTCCAGCAGTTCCTGCGCCGCCTCCAGGGCGTCCTGGTCGCCCGTACGTACGTGATGATGGACTACGACTGCCGGGTCGAGCAGTTGGAGAAGGCCGTCGCGCTCACCCCCGGCCTGGAGTCCCCGACCGTCTCCCCGCTGCACAACGAGGGCTGGGTCGCCGTCCGCGCGATGGTCCCCGCCAAGGAAGCGCAGCGGATCATGGACGACCTCTACGACATCGGCGCCCGGGCCATCCTGACGACGGCCATCCACGCCTGCCGTCTCTGAGGAACACGCCAGCCATGTCTCAACTCCCCGCCCTGCCGGTCACGTTCCGGCCGGGCCGCACCCGTGCCGTACTGCTCACCGCGGGCGCCGCGATCTTCGTCGTCATCACGACCGTCGCGCTGCTGCTCGAGCAGCTCGGCCCGGGGGAGAAGCTCAGCTTCGTCTTCACCGGTGCCCTCCTCTTCGCCGTGCTGGCCCTGCTCGCGCGCGTGAAGGTCGTCGCCGACGAGACCGGTGTCACCGTCGTCAACATCGCCGGCAGGCGCCATCTGGAGTGGGCCGAGATCCTCCAGGTGAACCTGCGGCCCGGCGATCCCTGGGTTTTCCTCAACCTCAGCGACGGCACCAGCCTCCCCGTACTCGGCATCCAGCCCGGTATCGCCAAGGAGCGGGCCATCGCCGACGCGCGCACTCTGCGGGCGCTCGCCGAGGACAGGTCCCAGAGGGATCTGCCGTAGATGGCCATGTCTTGATTAATCTGTTGTCGGTGGCGTTTTTCGTTCCCGCCTCCGCCACCGAGGTTCCCCCTGTTCCTCAGAGGCACCCTGCGACCCGAGGAGTGACTCCCTCCAGCGATGGACGGATCGTCCTGTAGTACCTGCGCCGCCCCCTCCCGACATATCGAGGCGGCGGCATGACCATCCCCTTGTTGCTCCTCGGAGCGGCGATCCTGCTGATTCTGGCCAACGGCTTCTTCGTTGCCGCCGAGTTCGGGCTCGTCACCGTGGAGCGTCCCGAGGCCGAGAAGGCCGCCGCCGAGGGCGACCGACGGGCCGCCACGGTCGTCGAGTCGCTCAAGGAGCTGTCCTTCCAGCTCTCCGGCACCCAGCTCGGCATCACCATCACCTCCCTGGTCGTCGGCATGCTCGCCGAACCGGCCCTGGCGGAACTGCTGCACGGCCCGTTCAGCGCGATCGGCATCCCCGAGGGCGCCGTCTCCGGCGTCGCCGTGGTCGTCGGCATGCTGCTCGCCTCCGCCGTACAGATGGTGATCGGCGAGCTCGTGCCCAAGAACTGGGCGGTGTCGCGGCCCTTGCAGGTCGCACGCTTCGTCGCCGCGCCGCAGCACGCGTTCGCCCGGCTGTTCCGCCCGGTGATCTCCGCGCTGAACACCGTCGCCAACCGGCTCGTCCGCGCCCTGGGCGTCGAGCCCACCGAGGAGCTGGCCTCGGCCCGTACCCCGGGCGAACTCGTCTCCCTGGCCCGGCACTCGGCGCAGGCCGGCACGCTGGAACAGGACACCGCCGATCTCTTCGTACGGACGCTGTCGCTGGGCGAGTTGACCGCGCAGCACGTCATGACCCCGCGTGTGAAGGTCAGCGCCCTCCAGTCCTCCGCGACCGCCGAGGACGTGGTCAACCTGACCCGCGCCACCGGTCTGTCCCGCTTCCCCGTCTACCGCGAGAAGATCGACGAGATCGTCGGCATGGTCCACCTCAAGGACGCCCTGGCCGTGCCCTCGCACGCCAGACTCCGCACCCCCGTCACCAGCATCGCCAAGTCCCCGCTGCTGGTCCCCGAGACCCTGCCCGTCCAGCCCCTCCTCGCCCGGCTGCGCAGCGAGCAGCCGATCGCCGTCGTCGTCGACGAGTACGGCGGTACGGCCGGAGTGGTCACCTTGGAGGACATCGTCGAGGAACTCGTCGGCGAGGTCCGCGACGAGCACGACGGCCAGGACGTACCCGAACTCGCCGCGGCGCCCCCGGAGGACGGCAAGCCGGCCTGGGACGCGGACGGCAGCTGCCGCGTCGACATCCTCCAGCGCATAGGCCTGGACGTACCCGAGGGCCCGTACGAGACCGTCGCCGGACTGGTCGCCGACCTCCTGGGCCGCATCCCGGCCCCCGGCGACAAGGCCGAACTCCCCGGCTGGCGGCTCTCGGTACGCCAGGTGGGCCACTACCGCGCCGAACGCGTCCGCCTGGTCCGCACGGCTCCCGCCGTGAACGTCATGGAGGCGGCCCGATGACCGTCCTCCAGCTCCTCTTCGCCGTCCTCCTGGTGCTCGCCAACGGCTTCTTCGTCGGCGCCGAGTTCGCCCTCGTCTCCGTCCGCCGCAGCCAGATCGAACCCCTCGGCACGGCCCGCGCCCGCCAGGTCCTCTACGGCCTCGAACGGCTGCCGCAGATGATGGCCGCGGCCCAATTCGGCATCACCGTCTGCTCGTTGACCCTGGGCGCGGTCGCCGAGCCGACCATCGCCCACGTACTGGAACCGGTCTTCGAGTGGATGCACCTGCCCGAGGGCGTGATCCATCCCCTCGGCTACGTCCTCGCGCTCGCCGCCGTGGTCTTCTTCCACCTCGTCATCGGCGAGATGGTCCCGAAGAACCTCGCGATGGCCGCGCCGGAGAAGGCCGCTATGTGGCTCAGCCCCGGCCTGGTCGCGTTCGCCCGGGTCTGCAGGCCGATCACCGTGGCCCTCGGCGCCGTCGCCCAGGGCATCCTGCGGCTCTTCCACGTCGAGCCCAAGGACGAGGTCGAGGCCGTCTTCACCAGCGAACAGCTCAACCGCCTGGTGGAGGACTCCGGCCAGGCGGGCCTCCTCGACCCCGAGGAACAGGAACGCCTGGAGGACGCCCTGGAGTTGGGCTCCCGCCCGGTCACCGATGTCCTGCTCCGCCGCGAGAACCTGGTGACGGTCAGTCCCTCGGTCACCCCGGGCGAGATCGTCGCCCTCACCGCCCGCACCGGCTACTCCCGCTTCCCGATCGCCGCGGAGACCGGCGCCTTCATGGGCTACCTCCACGTCAAGGACGTACTCGACCTGGAGGAGTCCGAACGGGCCGTCCCGCAACAGATCTGGCGCCCCATGACGACGCTGTGCTCCGAACTCCCCCTGGACGACGCCCTCACGGTCATGCGCCGCGCCGCCACGCACCTGGCCCAGGTGGCGGACGCCTCCGGCAAGGTGCTCGGCCTGGTGGCCATGGAGGACGTACTGGAGCTGTTGGTGGGCGAGGTGACGGACCCGGCCCACAGGGAGGTCCCGACCCAGAAACTGAAGGAAACGGTACCCAGCTGACACGCGTCCCCCGTGCCCCGTTCTTAGGGGCGCGGGGCTGTGTCTATTTGCGGCTCCGCCGCGCGGGCGCGACACCCCCCACCGGCCCGCGGCCGCGAATCAACAGAACCACCCCACCCAGCGCGTACCGCTCAACCCCCGGCAGGCCCCCGCCCAGACAACACCTCGCCATACGCCTGCATCAGATCCGGCAACCGCAACGTCGACAGATCATCCCGAGACAACATCCCGGGATACACAGACAACCGCAGATCCCGATACGCACAGCTCTTTTCGTACAGCGTCCGCAGGAACCGCCCGTTCCCCAGCTCGTCGATCCACCCCTGATCAACCACGTGCCCGGCGATGGACCGCAACTCGTCCAACGCCTCCTCGTCCCACACATCCCCGTTCTCCGCCGCCAACACCTCACCGATGGACGTGAGTTCAAGCGGCCGGTACGAGGGAAAGTCGACGCGGGTCGTGAACCGGGACGACAACCCGGGGTTGGCCGCGAGCAGCCGATCCATCCCCTCCGGATAGCCCGCCAGGATCACCACGAGGTGATCGCGATTGTCCTCGGCCCGCTTCAACAGCACCTGCAACGCCTCGTCGCCGTACGCGTCCCCCTTCCCGTAACCGGAGTTGGAGAGCGAGTAGGCCTCGTCGACGAAGAGGACCCCGCCGATCGCGGAATCGATCAACTCGTTGGCCTTCACGGCCGTTTGACCGAGATACTCACCGACGAGATCGGCCCGCTGCGCCTCGACGAGATGGTCCCCGCCGAGCAGCCCGAGGGCGTAGAAGACCCGCCCGAGGATGCGGGCCACGGTGGTCTTGCCGGTACCGGAGGGCCCGGAGAAGACGAAGTGCCGCTTCGGCGGCTGGACCGGCAGCCCCTGCCCGGCACGCAGCCTGGCCATGTTCAACTGGGCGGACAGCGCCTTGACTTGGCGCTTGACCGGCTCCAACCCCACCATGCGCTCCAGCTCGTTGAGCGCCTCCTCCAGCAGGACGGGATCGGTGGGCCCGGTCGGCAGCGGCAGGACCGGATTCGAGGTCTTCTCGCGCACGGAGTCGGCCGCGGAGGACAGCGGCCCGGTCGGCGGCAGACCGGGCTCCGACAGCTTCAGATCGCGCCCCTCCGCGCCGAACAGCGGATCGAGCCCGTCCGGTCCCTCCAGTGCGTCCGCCCCACCGGAGAGTGTGATCGCCGCGAGGTCGGTCACGTCCTCGGAGTCGTCGTACCCGTCGGAGTCGGTGATCGCCGCGAGCCGCGCCGAGGTGTCCATGAACGCGGGGTCGACGCGGTGCACCGCCCGGTACAGGGGCAGCGCGGCGGCACTGCGCCCGGTGCCCTCGTGGGCCCGCGCCAGCCAGTACCGCAGCTCCTTGCGCTGCGGCTGCTCGCTGCGACAGCGCATCAGCGCGGAGGACAGGAGCGGCTCGGCCTGGCCGTACATCTCAAGGCGCACCCGGGCCATCCCGCCGAACAACCCGGCCTCGATACCGAGGAGTTGGTCGTTGATCAGCGGGTCCGTGTGCCGGACCAGCTGCTCCCAGTCCTTGACCAGATAGGCGCGGCACGCGTGCAGGAAGCGGACCTGGTGGTCGGTGTCCACGGGCGGCAGTCCCGCCAACGCCCGGTCCAGCTCCGGCACATGGCGGCCGTCCAGCCAGTGCGAGGCGTGCGCGAGCAGCAGATCACGCGGGCTCTCCAGCACGGGCTGGACCCACCAGCCCAGCCAGTACCAGGAGTTGAGCGTACGGCGGTGCCTGGTGCGCTGTTCCCCGAAGCGTTCCCGGTGCCGGTACATCCGCAGCAGCGCGGTCGTCGTCTCGACGCGCAGCGCGTGCAGTCCGAGCCAGCCGTCGGCCATCCCGGGATCCATCCGAACCGCGTTGCGGAACTCCTCCTCCGCCTGCGGATAAGCGCCCATCGTGTAGGCGTCCACGCCTCGCAGCCACGCGAGGTCGGCCGGGGCCTCGGGGCCCTGCGTGCCGAAGTCCATCACGTCCCCCCACAAACCGTGCCCCCGTTGATTCGCCGCCGGGCCGGCGCCCGTCGGCAGTCTGGGTCGAACCGCTGTGCCGCGGACGGGAGTTGCCGTGGTGCGCGAAGCAGCCGTCCGTCGCTCGCACCCTGGGCATCGTACCTGCGGGGCAGTCGCCCATCGAAGGGTGCCGCACAGGCCGTTTGGCGAGGTGGGAGCAGATGGGGCGCACTCAAGACGGTGACCCAGGGTGAGCAAATCACGGCTCGTGACGGCCGGAAAACGGGCTGGGAGCAGAACGAAGCCCCCGATCACGGGGGAACAACCGGGGGCTTCGCGACTCTGGGCGGCTTCGAACCGGCCGCACATCCAGAACGTAAGACCTGTACGGCCCCTGGGTCAAGCCGAGTTGAGGCACTCAGAGAAGTTCAGGCGGAAGGGTCTTCACAAGTTCAGCACACTGCGGGCGGTTCGTCACCGTGGGTCACCCCGTGGTCCGGTCCAATCGTCCCTGAAGGCCCCGTGAGTACCTCGTACCCCTCCCTCAACTGCCTTACCAGGAAGTCCGCGTGGGGGCGCGAAGGGTCTTTGGCGAAGTGTTCGCGTTCCGCCTCGACCCAGCCGTCCCAGAAGTCCCGCTGCTCCGCCCCGTCCCGCAGCCGTCCCCGTGCCCAGGCCTTCTCGCGGGGGAACTCCATCCACAGCAGCCCCGCCAGGAACGGGCGCAGCTCCCGGCGCCCGGCACCGACCCCCTCGACGAGGACCACGGGCGCGGGCGGCAGCGCGCGCGGGGAGCCGAAGCGGCGGGCGTGCCAGTCGTAGGGGAAGTAGTGGGCGGTCTCGCCGCGGCCGAGCGGGGTGATCGCCTGGCTCAGCAGTCGGTCGGTCCAGCCGAACGGTTCCTCGTGGGTGGCGAGATCGTCGAGGTGCAGGACGGGGGCGCCGCCCAGGGCCTCGGCCAACTGCCCGGTGAACGTGGACTTCCCGGATCCGGCGTGCCCGTCGACACCGACGAGCCGGACCGGGCCGCAGGACGGAGGGAGTCGGCGGAGCCGGTGGGCGAGGTCGTGCATGACTGGTCCCGGGAGGTCGTGGGCGATGCCGGAGGGTGCCAGGGCAGTCTAGGGAGCGGCGGCTCCCCTCCCAGGTCATGCCAGTGGTCGAGACCAATATTGGTGGGTGTGGCGCGGCCCGAAGTGCTGGCAGGGACGTGCTGTCCGTGCCCATAGTTGGGCGCACAGCCGTGCACTGGATCTGTCCCTACTCGGAACACCCGGGGGTCTTCCGCCCATGAGCAGAGCCGAACAGCCGTCCCGACGGGCCGAACAGCCCTCGCGCAGGACCGTCCTGGCCGCCGCGGTCGGCGCCGCCGTGGTGAGCGGCGCGGTCCCCGCCGTCGCCGACACCGCCGAGTCCGCAGACACGGACCGGGCCCCGACCGGCCAGGTCGACTACCACGCGTGGACCAGCTACGCCGACTGGTGCCGCGGCACCGCCCGGGGCACCCGTGCCGTCGAGGGCTCCCGCCCCGGTCTCGCGATCGACACCGCCCTCGGCAGCGTGGACTACCCGGACCCGCACACCGGCAGGACCTCGACCTGGGAGTACGCGACCTGGACGTCCCCCGTCCACAGACTCTCCGTCCCGGCGACGGAGACCATCGCCTCCTGGAACGCCCACACCCCCGCCGGCACCTGGATCCAGGTCGAACTGCGCGGCACGTACTCCGACGGCACGGACACCCCCTGGTATGTGATGGGCCGCTGGGCGGCCGGCGACCAGGACATCAAGCGGACCTCCGTCGACGACCAGACGGACGGGAAGTCCACGATCTGGACGGACACTTTCGCGATCGACGACACGGCCACGGGGCTGCGCCTCGCGTCGTACCGGCTGCGTCTGACGCTCTACCGCAAGCCCGGCACCAAGCTCACCCCCGCCGTGTGGCGGCTCGGCGCGATGGGCTCCGACGTCCCGGACCGCTTCACGGTCCCGGCCTCAACTCCGCGCCTGACACGGGAGTTGACCGTCCCGCGCTACTCGCAGGAGATCCACGTCGGCCAGTACCCCGAGTACGACAACGGCGGCGAGGCCTGGTGCAGCCCCACCTCCTCGCAGATGATCATCGAGTACTGGGGCGGCCGGCTCACCCCCGCCCAACTCGCCTGGGTGGACCCGGGTTACGCGGACCCGCAGGTCGACAACGCGGCCCGCTTCACCTACGACCACCAGTACAAGGGCTGCGGCAACTGGCCGTTCAACGCCGCCTACGCGGCCACGTACAGGGACCTCCAGGGCGTGGTCACCCGGCTCGGCTCGCTCGGCGACCTGGAGACACTGATCGCGGCGGGCATCCCGGCCATAACGTCACAGTCGTTCCTGAGCGGCGAACTGACCGGCGCGGGCTACGGCACCTCCGGCCACCTGATGACGGTGATCGGCTTCACCGCAGACGGCGACGTGATCGCCAACGACCCCAACTCGCCCAGCGATCCGGCCGTCCGCCGCGTCTACGCCCGGCGCGAGTTCGAGAACATCTGGCTGCGCACCAAGCGGTACAACGCCTCCGGCAAGGTCGCCTCCGGTACTGGCGGCGTCTGTTACCTCTACTTCCCGGCGCACCCGACCGCCGCCCAGCGCGAGGCGCTCGCGGCGGTGGGCGTGCGCTGACCCCTGCCCCGGAGACCGAGGTGTACCGAGGTTTCCTGTGACCAAGGTCTCCGGCGCAAAAGACGACAGGGATGGCAAGGTGGACAGAAGGGGGGAGTCCACCACACATCCGACCTCTGCGAGCCACCATGACCGCACACTCAGCCACGTCCGCCCGCGCCCGTACCCGTACCGGCGGCCCCAAGAGCGACGGCCCGAAGATCGCCGAGCACATCATGGGCTGGACCCTCGTCGTGGTGATCGCGATGCTCGTGACCCAAATCGGCCTCCTGTGACCTGACGCATACCCGACCTGCCATACTGCGGTTGACCCAGCCCAGTTGGAGAGCCAGAGTCGAAATTGGAAATCAGTCAGCAGCGTGACGTCGCACGTCCTCGGGCGCGCGGTACCGAGCGTTCCTTGGCGCGCCGCGCCGAACTCATCACCATTGGCCGGAAGTTGTTCGCCGACACGTCCTACGACGCACTGTCGATGGACGACATCGCGCGGCAGGCCCACGTCGCCAAGGGGCTGATCTACTACTACTTCCAGTCCAAGCGCGGCTACTACCTGGCGATCATCAACGACTCGGTCGCCGACCTGGTGACCTTCGCGGCGAGCGGCCTCGAACTGCCCCAACTGGACCGTGTGCAGCGGACGATGGACAGCTATCTGCGCTGGGCCGAGCACAACCAGGCCGCGTACCGCACGATCGTCAGCGGCGGCGTCGGCTTCGACACCGAGGTGCACGCCATCCGTGACGGGGTGCGCGCGGCGATCGTCGCGACCATCGCCGAAGGGGCCTACGGCCGTACCGACATCTCCCGGCTCGCGCGCATGGCCCTGTTCGGCTGGGTGTGCAGCGTCGAGGGCGCGACCCTTGAGTGGATCAGCACCTCCGACCTCTCCCGCGAGACGATGCGCGAACTCCTCGTGAAGACCCTCGGCGGCACCCTGCGCGCCATCGAGGAACTCGACCCCGCCTACCCGACGCCGAAGCCGGCCCGCCGGGACGGCTGAATCGGCGCTCCCGCCCCCTTCCGGACGACCGGGCTATTCTTGAAGTAAGCGGTCGTTAACTGGTGACGAGAGACCTCCGATCGGGCATACTCACAGCGCAGAGCCGCTGGTCAGCCGCTTCCGAGACCCGGAAGCGGAACAGCGGCCGCATCCGTGCGGTACCCGGCCGCGTCGCCTCGACCCAAGGCGTACGCCCGCCGAAGTGCCCGACAGGGAGGAGAGCGTCGCCATGCCCGACCGCGCCCCGCAACCGGTGGACCGGCAACTGCCCACGGACGAGGCCCGGGATCTGATCTCGCTGGCCCGCGACATCGCGCAGCGCGAGATCGCCCCGAGGGCGGCCGAGGAAGAGGACGCCGGACACTTCCCGCGCGAGATCTTCACCCTGCTCTCCCGCTCCGGACTGCTCGGCCTGCCGTACGACTCCGAGTACGGCGGCGGCGACCAGCCCTACGAGGTCTACCTCCAGGTACTCGAAGAACTCGCGGCGGCCCGCCTCACCGTCGGCCTCGGCGTCAGCGTCCACTCGCTGTCCTGCCACGCGCTGGCCAACTACGGCACCAAGCAGCAGCAGGTCGAGCACCTGCCCGCGATGCTCGGCGGCGGCCTGCTCGGCGCCTACTGCCTCTCCGAACCGTCCTCCGGCTCGGACGCGGCCTCCCTGCGTACGAAGGCGGTCCGCGACGGCGAGGACTGGGTGATCAACGGCACCAAGGCCTGGATCACGCACGGCGGCATCGCCGACTTCTACACGGTCATGGCCCGCACCGGCGAGGACGGCCCGCGCGGGATCAGTGCCTTCCTGGTGCCCGGTGACGCGCCCGGTCTGAGTGGCGCGGTCCCGGAGAAGAAGATGGGCATGAAGGGCTCGCCCACCGCCCAGGTCCACTTCGACGGGGTCCGTGTCTCCGACGAGCGGCGCCTCGGCGAGGAGGGGCAGGGCTTCGCGATCGCTCTGTCCGCACTGGACTCCGGCCGGCTCGGCATCGCCGCCTGCGCGATCGGCCTGGCCCAGTCCGCGCTCGACGAGGCGGTGGCGTACGCGAGCGGCCGACAGCAGTTCGGGCGCCCGATCTCCGACTTCCAGGGCCTGCGCTTCATGCTCGCCGACATGGCCACCCAGATCGAGGCGGGCCGCGCGCTCTACCTCGCGGCGGCCCGGCTGCGCGACGCGGGCCGCCCGTTCGCCAAACAGGCCGCGATGGCCAAGCTGCACTGCACCGACGCCGCGATGAAGGCCACCATCGACGCCGTCCAGATCCTCGGCGGCTACGGCTACACCGCGGACTTCCCGGTCGAGCGCTACATGCGCGAGGCCAAGGTCCTGCAGATCGTCGAGGGCACCAACCAGATCCAGCGCATGGTCATCGCCCGCCACCTGGCGGGTCCCGAAGTCCGCCGATCCGGCTGAGGCCGGGGCCCTGTTCGGTGGATCATGCCGCGGGCGTCGGGCGTCGGGCGTCGGGCGTCGGGCGTCGGGCGTCGGGCGTCGGGCGTCGGGCGTCGGGCGTCGGGCGTCGGGCGTGGGACGCCTCCAGCGTCACGGGCCGGGGGAATCCGTCGCGTCGCCCGCGGCGACAGCCGCCTGACGCCGACGTCTCCTCCGTCCTGCCGCCGCACGCACCGCGCCCCGCTCACCAGTGCCGATCGGGCGCCGTCGACTCCCTCCAGCCCGATCCGCCGGACAGACCCAGCGGCGGCGCCGCCAACCGCGCCCACTCCGGGTCGTGACGCCCCGGCAGGGTGCGGCCCCGGTCGGCCCAACTCCGCATGAGATCAAGGTAGATGGGCGGATCCTGGGGCTGCGGCGGCGCCGGCGGAACCGATTCTTCCGGTACGGGGACGAAGATCCGGCGCTGACGCCCGGCCGGCGCATATGTGGGGGTCATACCAGGGCAACGCAGGGACGCTTCCACAGGTCACCGGCGCCGGTAATCGAGCGTGAGTTCACCGGCGTACAGGTCACGGGTCTGGCTACCGAACCCGACCTGACGTACCGTCACCCCCACTGTCCCCAGGGGAGGTTAGCCGTGGCAGACGACCGTCCCGTGCCCCTCGACGAGTACCCCGTGCACCAGGTCCCCCTGTCGATGAAGCACGTCGCGACCGGCGACCGGAACGCCTACGACCGCTGCATCTTCCACGTCCTCGACCACGAGGGCCGCGCCCTGCTCATCCTCGGCCTCGGGGTCTACCCCAACGTCGGCGTGATCGACGCCTACGCGACCCTCCGCACCGGCGACACACTGCACGCCGTCCGCGCCTCGGACGCCCTCGGCGACGACCGCATGCACCTCGCCGTGGGCCCGCTGCGCATCGAGGTAGAGGAACCACTGCACCGACTGCGCCTGCGCTGCGAGGACAACTCCCTCTCGTACGACCTGACTTGGACGGCCGAGTGCCCGGCCCTCTGGGAACCCCATCACGTCCAGTACCGCGGCGACCGGCTCACCCTCGAAGGGCGCCGGTTCGTCCAGGCCGGCGGGGTGGAGGGGGTGATCCGCGCGGGCGACGAGGAGTTCCGGGTCACCGCCGACGGCTGGACCGGTACCCGGGACCGCAGTTGGGGCGTACGGCCCGTCCCCGGCGAGGAGGGCGGCCGGCTCGCCGAGGAGCACCCGACCGAGGGCTTCCACTGGATCTGGTGCCCGGTCCGCTTCGAGGACCGGTTCCTGATGGTCGTCGTCCAGGAGGACGCCGACGGCCACCGCTCCCTGAACGAGGCGACCGTGGTCCGCCCCGGCCACCGCGACCGCCAACTCGGCTGGCCCCAGGCCGAGATCACCTATCGCTCCGGCACCCGGCACCCCGAGCGCGCCCTCATCCACCTCGGCGACACCCGCAAGCCGCAGGAACTCGAGGTCGAGATCCTGACCTCCTCACCCCTGGCGATCGGCGCCGGCTACCCACCCGCCGACGACTGGCAGCACGGCACCTGGCGCGGCCGTGACTGGCTCGACCGCCGCACCTACGACCTCACCCGGCCCACCCCGCTCGCCGCCTACGGGGTCACCGACCACGCGGCCCGCTTCCGCCTCGACGGCCGGATCGGCCACGGCATCTTCGAACACGGCTCCTTCGGCCGCCACGACCCGAGCGGCTTCACCGGCTTCGACTCGGTCGCGCCGTAGGGGAGTCGAAACGGCGTCCGGATGGCGGCACACGGGAGTCGGGAGAACATCCGGATGGCAGCGCACGCGAGAAGAGACGCGATCTCGGCCGCACCGCAAGGGAGTTGAGACATGGCGACAGCACCCCGCCCCCGCACGACCACCCGCGACCCGGACGAACTCGCCCAGCGCCTCACCGCCTGGCTCGACAGCCGTCTGCCCGGTGGCCAGGCCGTCGACGTCCGGGTCCCCGCGTCGAACGGCATGTCCAGCGAGACCCTGCTCTTCGACATCGACCACCCCGAACCCCCGCTGCGCGCCTGCGCGTTGAGACTCGCGGCGGACCCGGCGGCGTACACCGTCTTCCCGGTCTACGACATCCCGCGCCAGTACCGCATCATGCGGCTGGTCGCCGACCGGACGGATCTGCCGGTGCCGAAGGTGCGCTGGCTGGAGGAGGATCCCGGCCCGCTCGGCGCGCCGTTCTTCGTCATGGAACGTGCCGAGGGCCGTGTACCGCCGGACGTCATGCCCTATACGTACGAGGGCAATTGGCTGCACGCGGCGACCGATGCGGAGCGTGAGCACCTGGAGGCCGTCTCGGTCGGGCTCATCGCCCGCCTGCACGACCAAGTTCCGCTGGGGGAGGCCGAGTTCCTCACCCTCCCGGGCGACGGCGACGCCCTCCACCGCCACGTCGCATCCCAACGCGCCTACTACGAATGGGTCGTTGACGGGCTCGCCCGCTCACCGCTCATCGAGAGCGCCTTCGACCGGCTCACGGAACTCTGGCCGGCCGACCCGGGCGAGGCGGTCCTCAACTGGGGCGACGCGCGCATCGGGAACGTCGTCTACGACGGGTTCGACCCCGTCGCCGTCCTCGACTGGGAGATGGCGGCCCTGGCCCCGCGCGAGGTGGACCTCGGCTGGACCGTCTATCTGCACCGCTTCTTCCAGGACCTCACGGTCGCCTTCGGCCAGCGCGGTCTGCCGGAGTTCTTCCGCCGGGACCGGGTGGAGGCCCGGTACGCCGAACTCACCGGCCACACCCCGCGCGACATGGACTTCCACACCCTGTACGCGGCCCTGCGGCACGCGATCGTGATGCTGCGCATCGCCTATCGGCAGGCGTACTTCGGGGAGGTGGCCGTTCCGGCGGACCCGGACACACTGATCCTGCACCACGACAGCCTGCGGGCCATGGTGCAGGGCAGCTACTGGGGTTGAGCGAGTGCGCTCAGGCGGCGCGGCGCATGTCGGGCACCCGGATCGGGCGCGAGCTGGGGCCGCCGACGTGCGAGAAGGGCTGGGTCCGCCAGTCGAGGCCCTGAGGGAGCGTCAACAGCAGGGCGGTCTCCTGCTCCTGAGGGTCCGCGGACTCGTCGGCGGAGCGGGCGTCGGACGCCTCGCGCCCCGTACCGGCGCAGACCGTCAGCCCGAACGGGTTCCACGGCGAGGCGCACAGCGCGTGCTCCGGCAGAACCTCCTCGTCCGCGAGGAGCGCGATGGGCTGCACGCAGTCCGGGCAGATCACCCGGTACATCTCGAAGGTGTCGTACGCGTCGGGTTCATCGGCCTCGAAGCCGTCGGGGCCCTCGGAGTCGAGGCCCTCCGGATCGAACTCGACGACGAGCTGCGGCCGCTTGGGCGCGGTGCGGCCAGGGCGCTTGACACTCTGCATGGGTTTCTCCCCCTACTGGGCTGGGCCGTGAAGGCGCTGCGGCCTCGACCACAGCAAGCACTTCCCGCCCGGTCTCCGCGGTAATCACGAGACCATCACGGAGACCGTTCGAGGCCTGTGGCGTTCGTCACATGCCGCCCGCAGATGCCCGCGGCGGCGGGTTTGTCCCCAGCTGACTCACAGGCCGCACCCGGCAACATCACGAACCGGGTATGACCTGCGCCGCTGAGCTATCGGAGGAGATCAGCCGCCATGTAAGTTCTTGCGCCATGGAGGAGCTGGACCGACAAATCGTGCAGCTGCTCGTCAAGGACGGGCGGATGAGCTACACAGACCTGGGCAAGGCCACGGGCCTGTCCACGTCGGCCGTGCACCAACGGGTGCGCCGGCTGGAGCAGCGTGGCGTCATCCGCGGGTACGCCGCGGTCGTCGACCCGGAGGCGGTGGGTCTGCCCATGACCGCCTTCATCTCGGTGAAACCGTTCGACCCCAGCGCCCCCGACGACATCGCGGACCGTCTCTCCGACGTCCCCGAGATCGAGGCCTGTCACAGCGTCGCGGGCGACGAGAACTACATCCTCAAGGTGCGGGTCTCCACCCCGCACGAACTGGAGGAGCTGCTGGCCCGGCTGCGCGGCCTGGCGGGCGTCTCGACGCGGACCACGGTGGTGCTGTCGACGCCCTACGAGGCCCGTCCGCCGCGCATCTGACCGACCTGCGTGCGGGCCGTCGCCGGCGAGGCGCGAGACTGTTCCCCATGAGTGAGCGCACCCCCGAACCGGCCACCGTCCTGCTCCGCCGCGGCGAAGTCCACAGCCCCGCCGACCCGTTCGCGACCGCGATGGTCGTCGAGCGCGGCCTGGTCGCCTGGGTCGGCTCCGAGGGCGCCGCCGACGCCTTCGCGGACGGTGTCGACGAGGTGGTCGACCTGGACGGCGCGCTGGTCACCCCGGCGTTCACCGACGCACATGTGCACACCACCGCCACCGGCCTCGCGCTCACCGGCCTCGACCTGTCCGACGCGCCCTCCCTGGAGACGGCGCTGTCCCTCGTCCGGGACTTCGCCGCCGCCCGCCCGGCCGACCGCGTCCTGCTGGGCCACGGCTGGGACGCCGCCCGCTGGCCGGGGGGCCGCCCGCCGACCCGCGCCGAACTCGACACGGCGACCGGCGGACGCCCGCTCTACCTCTCCCGCATCGACGTCCACTCCGCGGTCGTCACCACGGCCCTGCTCGACCTGGTCCCCGGCTTCGAGGCGCCGGACGGCCCCCTCACCGCCGACGCCCATCACGCCGTACGAGCCACCGCGCTCGCCGCCATCACCCCGGAACAGCGCGTCGAGGCCCAGCGCACCGCCCTCGCCCACGCGGCCTCCCTGGGCGTCGGTTCGGTCCACGAGTGCGCCGGGCCCGACATCTCCTCCGAGGACGACTTCACGGGCCTGCTGCGGCTCGCCGCCGAGGAGCCGGGGCCGCGGGTCGTCGGCTACTGGGCCGAGCGGGCCGAAGAGGGCGTCGCGAAAGCGCGGGAGCTGGGCGCCGTAGGAGCGGCGGGGGATCTCTTCGTGGACGGGGCTCTCGGCTCGCACACCGCCTGTCTGCATGAGCCGTATTCCGACGCCGGGCACACCGGTATCGCCTATCTGGACGCGGACGCCGTGGCCGCCCATGTCGTCGCCTGTACCGAGGCGGGCCTCCAGGCGGGCTTCCACGCCATCGGGGACGCCGCGGTGACCGCGGTGGTCGACGGTGTCCGCGCAGCCGCCGAGAAGGTCGGCCTGGGCCGCGTCCGCGCCGCCCGGCACCGGGTCGAACATGCCGAGATGCTCACCCCGGAGACCATCGCGGCCTTCGCCGAGCTGGGTCTGACCGCTTCCGTGCAGCCCGCCTTCGACGCGCTGTGGGGCGGCGAGGAGGGCATGTACGTCCAGCGCCTCGGCCGGGAGCGGGCGCGTGCCCTGAACCCCTTCGCGGCCCTGCTGCGGGCCGGTGTGCCGCTCGCCTTCGGCTCGGACAGCCCGGTCACCCCGGTCGACCCGTGGGGGACGGTCCGCGCCGCCGCGTTCCACCGGACGGCTGAACACCGCGTCTCCGTGCGGGCCGCGTTCACCGCGCATACGCGGGGCGGCTGGCGGGCCGTAGGACGGGACGACGCGGGTGCCCTGGTGCCGGGCGCGCCCGCCGACTACGCCGTCTGGCGGACCGACGCCCTGGTGGTGCAGGCGCCCGACGACCGGGTCGCGCGCTGGTCGACCGACCCGCGCTCCGGCACACCCGGACTGCCCGACCTGACGCCGGGCGGCGACCTTCCGGTCTGTCTGCGGACCGTCGTCGGCGGACGAACGGTGTTCGTACGGCCGGGCGAGTGATCTCCCGGGGTGGCGCGCCCCCGATCCACGCCCTCCGCCCTGTCGCGCGACCTGCGCATCCTCTGCCCTGACCAGCCATTTGGGGGAGAAAGTGCAGATCAGACGGCTGTTGACAGGCGGGCGCAGGGGGCCGGTAGGTTCGTCCGAGTCCACCACCGGACGCCCGACCGGGGAACCTCCGAACAATCGCCGAAGCGCCGCTGGGTCAGGGACGGTGTGCCGCACCGGGCACCGCCACTGGGAGCCAGGCTCAGCGCCCGCGCCACGGCGAGGGAACGTTCCGGCCGGTCGGCTGGTGTGACCCGGGTGGGGCCCGGACGTCCAGTAGACAACGGCTTTGGTCGACCCGCAGCCGGCGGGTCCCAGGTCGGCCCGAAGGGCGCCGGGCCCCCATCCGCAGTAGTCGGGTGCCAAAAAGGGCAGTCTTACCCCGTTCTTGTCGAATCGACACCACCGTACGAACGACGTGGCACGTCATCCCAGGCCGTGGCCACTATGGTGGACGCCTGCGTACGGACATGAAGGGGCAGCAGTGAACGACGGCGACGGAGCCCTCGCGGCACAGGCCCAGGGGCGGAAGTTCGGCCCGCTCGGCACGGCCTTGGTGATCATCCCGACCTACAACGAGGCGGAGAACATCAAGTCCATCGTCCGTCGGGTGCGGCAGTCGGTCCCCGAGGCGCATGTCCTCGTGGCCGACGACAACAGCCCCGACGGCACGGGCAAGCTGGCCGACGAGCTGGCGGCCGAGGACGAACAGGTCCAGGTGTTGCACCGCAAGGGCAAGGAGGGCCTCGGCGCCGCCTATCTCGCGGGCTTCCGCTGGGGCATCGACAACGGCTACGGCGTCCTCATCGAGATGGACGCCGACGGCTCCCACCAGCCCGAGGAGCTGCCCCGGCTGCTCACCGCGCTCAAGGGCGCGGACCTGGTGCTCGGCTCGCGCTGGGTGCCCGGCGGCCGGGTGGTGAACTGGCCCAAGTCCCGCGAGTTCATCTCCCGGGGCGGCAGCCTCTACTCGCGCGTGGCGCTCGACCTGCCGCTGCGCGACATCACGGGCGGCTACCGGGCCTTCCGCCGCGAGACCCTCGAAGGCCTCGGTCTGGACGGCGTGGCCTCCCAGGGCTACTGCTTCCAGGTCGACCTGGCCCGCCGCGCCGTCAAGGCCGGCTACCACGTCGTCGAGGTCCCCATCACCTTCGTGGAGCGCGAACTCGGCGACTCCAAGATGAGCCGCGACATCCTGGTCGAGGCCCTGTGGCGGGTCACCACCTGGGGCGTGGGGGAGCGGGTCGGCAAGCTCCGCGGCCGTGGGAACTCCGGAGGAAGGCCTTCACAGCCGTAGCCCCGCGACCTCACAGGCCTCGTTGATCGTCCCCTTATCCCGCGCTGAGCCGGGCCCAGGCACACTGGACGTATGACGACTGGCGCACCCACCCCTTCCTCCGCCGCCCGGCCTCCGCGTTCCCGGCTGCGTACGTATCTGCCGTTGGGCATCGCCGCGTGGCTGGTGCTGGAGATCTGGCTGCTGACGGTGGTCGCGGGCGCGTCGAGCGGGCTGACCGTCTTCCTGCTGCTGCTCGCCGGGTTCGTGCTCGGCGCCGTGGTGATCAAGCGCGCGGGCCGGCGGGCCTTCCAGAACCTGAGCCAGGCCGTGCAGCAGGGCACCGCCCCGGCCAGCGGCGGTGGCAGCGGCCTGATGATGCTGGGCGGTCTGCTGCTGATGATCCCGGGTCTGATCTCGGACGTGGCCGGTCTGCTCCTGCTGATCCCGCCGGTCCAGAAGGCCCTGGCGCGCTACGCGGAGCGCATGGTCGAGCGCAAGCTCGGCAAGGCCGTCCCGGGCACTCTGGGAGACGCCTTCCAGCAGGCCCGTATGCGCCGCCCGGACGGCAAAGTGGTCCAGGGCGAGGTCATCCGGGACGAGCCCGGCGGCGACGCCCCGCAGGGCCCGCGCCCGCCGCTCACCAGCTGACACCGGGACAGGCCGGCTGAGACACCGGGACACGCAAAACCGCGGGCGCCGTACATGTTCGTACGGCGCCCGCGGTTACTTGCTTGTGTCACTTGTTCGTGCGGTAGAACCGCTCCGGACCTTCAGGACTAGGCCGACTTACGGCTGTCCCTCGGGTGGACCGCGATATTCATCGCGCCGGAACGGAGAACGGCAAGACGCTCCTCGAGGACCTCTTCGAGTTCCTCGCGGGTGCGCCGTTCCATCAGCATGTCCCAGTGGGTACGCGCGGGCTTGGCCTTCTTTTCCTCAGGGCCGTCGCCGTCGACCAGGAGTGCCTGGGCCCCGCAGACCTTGCACTCCCACTCCGGCGGAATCTCCGCCTCGACCGAGAAGGGCATCTCAAAGCGATGTCCCTTCTCGCATGCGTACTCCACGGCCTGGCGTGGCGCCAGGTCGATACCGCGGTCCGTCTCGTAGCTGGTCACCACGAGGCGCGTGCCGCGAAGAGCTCGCTCACTCATGAATCGTGCCTCCCGGGCTTGTCGCCCACAGGACAGGTGTCGCTGTCGTCGTCATCCGGTCAACGTCCGGTCGGCGGTAAAGATTCCCGTACGGGGTCATGCGTCGCCGTCGTAGCCGCCCCTTGTTGTACCCACCAGCGCCCGGTTTGTCACATCTAACAGCAGATGTCACCTAGCGATTCGTCATCTTTGACGCGCAGTAACGGTACGCCAGGCAGGCCAAACGCGTACACTACCGCCCTTTCGCCTTGAGCGCTAAATCCTCTCGGGAAGAGGATTCCCCGCGTCGGTGATCGCCCGCGCCACCGGGACCCGTGCGAGCAGCACGAATCCCACGACGAAGAAGACCACCAGGGAGATGATCGCGTCCCGATAACTTCCGGTCAGCTGGTAGGTCACCCCGAACAGAAGCGGTCCCAGCCAGCTCATGCCCCGATCGCTCATCTCGTACGCCGAGAAGTACTCGGCCTCTTTCCCGGGCGGCACCAGATGCGAGAACAGGGACCGGGACAGCGCCTGGCTGCCGCCCAGGACGAGACCGATCCCGGCGGCCAGCACGAAGAACCAGACGGGCGCTCCGGCGGGCAGGAAGTACCCGGCGGCCAGCGTCACCGTCCACGCGATCAGCGAGCCGAGAATCGTCCGCTTGGCCCCGTAGGTCCGGGCGAGTCGCCCCATGCCGAGCGCACCCGCGACCGCGAGCACCTGGACCATCAGGACGGCCGTGATGAGCGTGGACTGGCTCAGGCCCAGTTCCTCGGAGCCGTACACGGATGCCTGGGAGATCACCGTCTGGATGCCGTCGTTGTAGATCAGATAGGCGAACAGGAAGGACAGGGTGAGCGGTTTGCCGCGCATGTCCCGGACGGTCGCGGCGAGCTGCCGCCAGCCCTGCGCCGTGGGTGCCTCGGACGCCGTACGGCCGCGGTCGCGCAGTCGTTTCAGCGGTACGAGGGTGAAGGCGCCCCACCAGATGCCGGCCGAGGCGAGACAGATGCGGACGGCCATCGACTCGGAGAGGCCGAAGGAGTCGTGGGCGGTGAAGAGGATCAGGTTCAGGACGAGGACCAGGGAACCGGCCGCGTAGCCGAAGGCCCAGCCCCGGGAGGAGACCGCGTCGCGCTCCTCGGGCGGGGCGATCTGCGGGAGGTAGGAGTTGTACACGACCATCGAGACGGCCACGGAGGAGTTGGCGACGATCAGCAGGAAGCCGCCGAGCAGATAGCGGTCGCCGTCCAGGAAGAACAGGCCCGTGGTGGCGGTCGCGCCCACGTAGGCGGCGAGCGCCAGGAGGGGCTTCTTGCGGCCCGTACGGTCCGCTGCCGCGCCCGCGAGGGGCATGACGAGGATCGACACGATCACGGACGCGGAGACGGTGTAGGCGAAGAAGGACCCCGCCCGGACCGGTATCCCCAGGGGATGCACGAACCCGTCCGGGTCCGCCGCCGACTTCGCGACCGAGGTCAGATAGGGGCCCAGGAACACGGTGAGCACGCTCGTCGAGTAGACGGAGCAGGCCCAGTCGTAGAAGTACCAGCCGCGCTGTTCGCGCCGCCGCTCTTCGGCCTCGTCGGCCGGCTGTGACCGCAGGGTGTCGGTACCCACCCGTGCCCTCGCTTCCCCGTGCACGCGTCGGCCCCGGGGCTCAGGCCCAGACGCCCCGCTCCACCATGACCTCGCGCAGTGTGTCGATGTGATCGGTCATGATGCCATCGACGCCCAGGTCCAGGAGCCGGTGCATGCGATCGGCCTCGTTGATGGTCCACACGTGAACCTGCACCCCACGCGCGTGTGCCGCTCGCACGAAGCGCCGGTCAACCACGGGGACGCCCGACTGCTCCTCGGGCACCTGTGCGGCGATCGCCGAACGGCGCACCGGGAGGGGCGCGCCCCAGGACCGCAGCCGCAGGTTCAGCACCCCGCGCGTGCCGAACGACGTGGCCAGGCGCGGACCGGCGAGGTGCTGGGCGCGGACCACCCGCTTCTCGGAGAAGGAGCCGACGCAGACGCGGTTCCAGGAGTCGGTGCGTTCCAGCAGGTCCAGGAGAGGGCTGAGGGCCGGCTCCGCCTTGACGTCGACGTTCCAGCGCACTTCGGGGAAGGTCTCCAGCAACTCCTCGAAGAGGGGCACCGGTTCCTTGCGCGCCACGCGCGCGTGGCTCACGTCCGACCAGAACAGGTCCGCGATCCGGCCCGCGCCGTCGGTCACCCGGTCCAGGGTCTCGTCGTGGAAGGCGACGAGCTTCCCGTCCGCCGTGGCGTGGACGTCGGTCTCGATGTACCGGTAGCCCAGCTCGACCGCGCGCCGGAACTGGAACACCGTGTTCTCCAGGCCGTCCGCCGCGCCGCCCCGGTGGGCGAAGGGGATGGGGCCGGGATGGTCGAGGTAGGGATGACGTATGAGCGTGGTCACCCGGGCAGTATCGCCCGTTCCGGTGACCCGGTGGCTACGACCGTGCTGCGACCGGATGCCGAGGGGGCGGCGAACACGCGCAGGAAGAACTGGGCGAGCGGGCCGATCGCCAGTGCGTAGAGCAGGGTGCCGATGCCCACCGTGCCGCCGAGCGCGAACCCGGTGGCCACGACGGCGACCTCCATGCCGGTGCGGATCAGGCGGATGGAGCGGCCGGTGAGCTTGTGCAGCCCGGTCATCAGGCCGTCGCGCGGGCCCGGTCCGAAGCTCGCGGAGATGTAGAGCCCGGTGGCGACCCCGTTGAGCACGACGCCCGCCAGCAGCACCGGAATCCGTACGGCCAGGCCGTGCGCGTCCGGCACCAGCGCGAGGGTGCCGTCCATGGCCAGGCCGACCACGAACACGTTCGAGACGGTGCCGAGGCCGGGGCGCTGGCGCAGCGGGATCCACAGGAGCAGCACCGCCGCGCCCACGATGATCGAGACGACGCCGATCGTCAGGCCGGTGAGTTCGGCGAGGCCCTGATGCAGCACGTTCCAGGGCTCCAGGCCCAGGCCCGAGACCACGAGGAGCGCCGAGCTGGCGCCGTAGAGCGCGAGTCCTACGTAGAGCTGGACCAACCGTCGGCCGAGACGGTTCCGCGTGGATGTCCCGAGACGGTTCCGCGTGGACAAGAGGTGCCCCCTGGTGGTGGTAGTGGCCTGACACATGACACTCTGTGGCTTGAGAACAACCGTCATCCATGGCCAATTCCGGGAAGGTGGACTGGTTTCCATGGCGCAGTGGACTTCGGCGATGAGCGCCGCACAGCTCGCCCGGCTGCTCAACTCCCAGCAGGACCGGCCGGCCGGGCCCGGCACCCGCCGCCCGCCCGCCTATCGCGCGCTCGCGGACGGCATCCGTCTGCTCGTGCTGGAGGGGCGCGTGCCCGTGGCCGCCCGGCTGCCCGCCGAGCGGGAGCTGGCCCTGGCGCTGTCCGTCAGCCGGACCACGGTCGCCGCCGCCTACGAGGCGCTGCGCTCCGAAGGATTCCTGGAGTCCCGGCGCGGAGCCGGCAGTTGGACCTCCGTACCGGCCGGAAACCCGCTCCCCGCGCGCGGGTTGGAGCCGTTGCCCCCGGAGGCCCTCGGTTCGGTGATCGACCTCGGCTGCGCCGCCCTGCACGCGCCCGAGCCGTGGCTCACCCGGGCCGTCCAGGGCGCCCTGGAGGAGTTGCCGCCGTACGCCCACACGCACGGCGACTATCCGGCCGGGCTGCCCGCGCTGCGCGCGATGATCGCCGAGCGGTACACCCTGCGCGGGATCCCGACGATGCCCGAGCAGATCATGGTCACCACCGGTGCGATGGGTGCCATCGACGCCATCTGCCATCTCTTCGCGGGGCGCGGCGAGCGGGTCGCCGTGGAGTCGCCCTCGTACGCCAACATCCTCCAGTTGATGCGGGAGGCGGGCGCCCGGCTGGTGCCCGTGGCGATGGCGGAGGGGCTCTCCGGCTGGGACATGGACCGCTGGCGGCAGGTGCTGCGGGACGCGGCGCCCCGGATCGCGTACGTCGTCGCCGACTTCCACAACCCGACCGGTGCCCTCGCCGGCGACGACCAGCGGCGCCAACTCGTGGACGCGGCCCGCTCGGCGGGCACGGTGCTCATCGCCGACGAGACGATGACCGAGCTGTGGCTGGACGACGACGTCGAGATGCCGCGCCCCGTCTGCGGGTTCGACCCGGCCGGTTCGACCGTCATCACCGTCGGTTCCGCCAGCAAGGCCTTCTGGGCGGGCATGCGCATCGGCTGGGTCCGCGCGGCACCGGACGTCATCCGCAGCCTGGTCGCCGCCCGCGCCTACGCCGACCTCGGCACCCCGGTGTTGGAGCAGCTCGCCGTCAACTGGCTGTTCAGCACCGGCGGTTGGGAGCAGGCGGTCGACATCCGCCGTGGCCAGGCCCGGGAGAACCGGGACGCGCTCGTCGCGGCGGTACGGCGGGAGCTGCCCGACTGGGAGTTCGAGGTGCCCAAGGGCGGACTCACGCTGTGGGTGCGCACGGGCGGACTGTCGGGCTCACGGCTCGCCGAGATGGGCGAGCGGGTGGGGGTGCGGGTGCCGTCCGGGCCGCGCTTCGGCGTCGACGGGGCCTTCGAGGGGTATGTGCGGCTGCCGTTCACCGTCGGCGGCGCGGTGGCCGACGAGGCGGCCGCACGGCTGGCCGCGGCGGCTCGGCTGGTGGAGAACGGGGTCAGCGGGGGCGGCGGCGAGTCGCCGCGGACCTTCGTGGCGTAGACGGCGGGAGAGGTGCTCGGGGCCGGCGCGGGCGCACTGTCCCCGGGCCGGTTACGGAAAGGGGCGCTGGGGGTGGGCCCTGCCGCCCGGACCGATCCAGGGGTCGTCAGGCTGTGTCCGCAGAGTCCCGCCTGCCGCGTGACGCCCGGCACGCCGAGCGCGCGCACCGGGCGCCGTCGGGTGCCTCTCAGGGCAGACGACGGGACTTCGCGGACACGGCCCAGGGGTCGGCACGGGTGACCGCACCGACCCCGGGACCGGTTACGAAAACGGTGGTCGGGGTCGGCCAGGTCGCCCGGACCGGCCCCGGGTCGCTACGAGGTCTCCGCCACCGCTGCCTCCACCGCCGCCTCGGCGGGCACCACCTCGGTCGGCATGGTCTCCGCCGCGTCCGCCGGTGTCGTGCGCGGCGGGAGCAGCGCCAGGACCGCCTGGCGGTGGGCGTCGTTCGTCGCGTCGTCGTAGGGGTCCGGGGTCGCCGGGACCTGGAGGCGGTGCACCGGGCCGTTGCCGAGGCGGGCGTAGCCGCGGCCCGGGGGGATCTGGGCGATCGGCGTGGTGTGCGGGGGAGCGCCCAGGACCGCCTCCAACTGGCCGGCGGTGGCGGGGCCGAGGACGACACGCGCGCGTGTGTGCTGTCGTACGGCATCGCTGAGCGCGTCCGCGCTGTCGAACTGGTCGGCCACCACCACCGTCACATTGGCCGCGCGGCCGTGCCGCAGGGGGACCTGGAGGAGCGACTGCGGGTCCTTGTAGCCGTCGGCCGTCGCCACGTGGGCGAAGGCGCTCGGGCGGTCCAGGATGATCCACAGGGGGCGCCTGGTGTCGTCCGGTGCCGGGTGGCCCGACTGGCGGGCGCGGTTGGCCGCGATCAGCCGGCGTTCCGTCTCATGGGAGGCCCACTCCAGGCTGGCCAGCGCGCCTGCCAGGCCGCACTCGACGGCGAGGACGCCGTCCCGGCCGGTGAGGCACGCGTACTCGCCGGTGCCGCCGCCCTCGACGATCAGGACGTCGCCGTACTGGAGCGCCTGGAGGGCGATCGAGCGCAGCAGGGTGGAGGTGCCGCTGCCGGGCTGGCCCATGACCAGCAGGTTCGGCTCGGTGGAGCGGACGCCGGTGCGCCAGACGACCGGCGGTACGTCGCGCTGCTCCTCGCCGTGGGTGAGCGGGAGCGTGCGGTGGACCTGGGTCGGGTCCGTGAAGCCCAGGACGGTCTCGCCGGGGGCGGTGACGAAACGCTGGGCGGCGATGTCGGTGGGGAGCGGGGCGAGGACGCCGATCGTGAGCTGGTTGCCCTCCTCGTCCCAGGTGAAGTGGTACTCCCGGCTGCGGCCGGACTTCGCGGTGAGCAGTTGCTCGATCCGCGCGCGGGAGTCGGCCTCGCCGTCGGTGAAGTACGCCGGATAGCGGACGACCAGTTGGGAGATCCGGCCCCCGCCGTCGAACTCGTGGGCCGGGAAGGCCTTCTCCCAGTCTCCGCCGTGGGCGAACAGGGGCGCCGGGTCCTCGGCGGCCGAGAAGTAGGGCACCAGCGCCTCGTAGAGGGACTGGAGGCGCTGGGTCTGGGACTCGTCGGGCCCTTCGGGCGCCGGCGGGGTGCGGTCCCGGCCCTGCCATGCCGCCGCCGCCATCAGGGTGATGGCGGCGAGCAGCAGGCCGTACGGCACCAGCACCACGACCAGGATCACCGAGGCCACCAGGAACAGCAGCGGCCCGCGCTTGTCCTTGGGGGTGTCGGCCCATCTGCGCCGCCCGGCGGATGCCAGCCGGCGCAGACCGCGTGTGACCGTGATCAGCGGATGGAGGACATCGGTGGCGCTGTCGGCCGCCGTCCGGGCCAGCTCCCGGCTCCGGGCGATCTGGGCGGTGCCGTTGCTCAGGATGCGGGGGAGGGGGCGCCGGGCCACTGCTGTCTCCTGAAGGTGCGTACGGGTGGGGACGTCAGAACTTGATGCCGCCGAGGAGGCTCGCCAGGCTCTCGCCGCCGGCCTTGATGCTCGGCGCGATGGCCGTGCTGGCCATGTAGAAGCCGAAGAGTGCGGCCACCAGGGCGTGGGAGGCCTTGAGTCCGTCCTTCTTGAAGAAGAGGAAGACGATGATGCCGAGAAGGACGACGCCTGACATGGACAAGATCATTTGAGCTCTCCTGGTTCGTGGGGACAGTCACCATGAGTTCTTCCAGGATCACAGGATGTATCCATACGATAAAAGGTGCAAGTGGGTGAATTTCGGCGTATTTCCCTCGGATGGTGGAGCGCATTCGGGCTGTCTGAGCAGGGGTTTCACCCATGTCGGGCCTCGCGGTGATCTTTGCCTCGGAGGGGGCCGGTCATGTCTCGGCGGAGCCAGTACGCTGGCGATTCACCCGTACTAGTGAGAGGCGGTCAGGCCGATGAGTGAAGCCCCCGACCCCGAGGTCGTGGAGTTCGCGACGAAGATCTTCGACCTGGCCCGCAGGGGCGGCACCGAGGCGCTGGTCGCGTACGTGGACGCGGGCGTCCCGGCCAACCTCACCAATGACCGCGGCGACTCCCTGGTGATGCTCGCCGCCTATCACGGGCACGCCGACGCCGTACGGGCCCTGCTGGCGCGGGGCGCCGAGGCCGACCGGATCAACGACCGGGGCCAGACGCCGCTCGCCGGAGCCGTCTTCAAGGGCGAGCACGAGGTGATCGAAGTCCTGCTGGCGGGCGGCGCCGATCCGGCCGCGGGCACCCCGTCGGCGGTCGACACGGCCCGGATGTTCGCCAAGGCCGAGCTGCTGGAGCTGTTCGGCGCGCACTGACGGATGGTCCGCCGGCAGCATGGGCGGGCCTTCTGACCAGGTACGACAAGGAAAACGGGGGAAAACGGGGGAAGGCAGCACGGCGCCGCCCGAAATTTCGGTCGCGGCATCGAGAACTGCCGGGTCATCATGACGTCGTGATTTACGGACGCGATGGCTGGGCAGGTGTTGCCGCACCGCGCGGGCCGTAGTTGCGGCCCGCATGGGCCACCTACGAGAGGCAGAGGAAAATGGTCTACAGCAAGCAGGAAACGGCGGGCGCCCCGACGTGTTGTCACGCGGCCAGGTAGTGCACGTCCCCCGGTTGCGTCGACGCTTGATGTGAGGCTGTTTCCCATGTTCGATCCGGTCATAGCGCCCAGCGGTACGCTGCTCGGCCTGCTTCAGCGGGGCCGCGGCGACGGCACACTGCACGCGCTCACCGCACCCCGTGCCGAGGCACTCGCGGCACTGAACCACTGTGTGCTGCGCGACCCCCGCCACGACTGGCAGGTGGAGAACCGCTCCCTGTACTACGCCCGTCTGTACCTCGACCTGGGCGGCGACCTGGACGCCGTCGAGGCCCACCTCTTCGACACCGAGGACGTCCTCGACACCGAGGAGTCCCGTACGGGCCTCGCGCTCGCCGTCCTGGGGCACCTCGCCTCGTACGGCAGGCGGGACGCGCTCGAACTGCTGCGGAGGTACGCGGCCACCGGCGGCAACTGGGCCTGGGCCCTGGACGAGCTGGCGCTCCGGGACGACGACGCGGGCCTGCGCGCCCTCGCCGCCCCCGTGCTGGCGCGTTTCGCGGCCGACCCCGAGGGCGAGGCCGAACTGGCCACCGCCGTGCGCGACGCCTTCGAACCCCGGCCCTGGCGGCTGTGGGCCGAGGACTCACGCGAATCGATCGCCACGCGCGTGCGTGCCGCCCAGGAGGCCGGCTGCTTCGACCTCTGGCAACGCCAGATGCGACCGACCGGGCCCCGTCCGGGGTGGAGCGTGCGGGCGGTGTTCGAATGGGCCCAACAGGGCCTCGAACGCGGCGCCGCCCTGCACGTCCCGGCCGCCCGCTGCCTCACCGCGGTGGCGGGTCCCGAGGACCGGCCCGAGATCGTCGAGGCCGCCAAGGACGGCGGTGAGGGTGCCCGCTGCACCGCCCTGCGCTATCTCGCCGACAGCAACGATCCCGAAGCCCTCCAGCTGATCGAACGAGCGGTCGCCACCGGCCCGGCGCCCGTCGTGGAGGCCGCCGTCGACGCCTTCGAACGAATGCGCTCCGTCGCCGCCGTCGACCGGGCCCGCGGCTGGGCCCGCCGCCCCGATCCGCTCGGGGCCGCCGCCGGCCGGATGCTCGCCTGCCGGGGCGGGACCAAGGACAGCGACCTGGTCCTCGGTGCACTGCGGGAGGCCGTCATGGGCGAAGGACCCGACGCCCCCACCCTGTGGACCCTCGTCGACGGCGCCGGACGCCTCGGCATCGTCTGCGCCGCACCCGTCCTGCGCCATGTGTACCGGGAGACGGCCTCGTCCCATCTGCGCGGCCGGGCCGCCCGGGCCCTGGCCGCCACCGACCCCTCGTACCCCACCGGCTTCGCCGTCGAGTGCCTCTGGGACTGCGAGGAGACCACCCGGGAGATCGCCGCCCGGCACGCCGAGACCGCCGACGCCCGCGTCGTGGAGCAGCTCCGCAGGCTCGCCGCCGACCCGGCGGAGGAGGCGGAGGTCCAGACAGCCGTACGGAGCCGGATCGGGCCCGACGCCCCCGCAGTGTGAACGTGGGATGACCCGCGGGTCAGACGCGCATGGACGCCGTCTGACCTGCTCGGGTGTGCAGTGCAACGCTCATGGGACGTTCACCGTTCGCATAGATCCACGTTGACGCGGGCACGTCCAGCGCGGCGACAACACGGGTATGCGTGTCGTCATCGTGACCGAATCCTTTCCCCCCGATGTGAACGGCGTGGCCCACTGCGCGCTCCAGACCGCCCGGCACCTCGTGGATCGCGGTCATCATCCGCTCGTCGTCGCGCCGGCCACCTCGGCCGGTAGCGGGCCCGACGCCCAGTCGCCGTGCCCCGTCATCCGTGTCCCCTCCCTACCGCTCCCGGGCTACCCCCAGGTCCGCGTCGCCCTCCCCAGCCGACGCGTCGCCGCGGCCATCACCGAACACCGCGCCGACATCGTGCACCTGGCGAGCCCCTTCATCCTCGGCGTCCGCGGCATGGCCGCCGCGGCCCGGCTCGGCATCCCCGCCGTGGCCGTCTACCAGACCGACCTGGCCGGATACGCCCGTACGTACGTCGGCGCCGGCGAGGCCACCGCCTGGCGCCGCATCCGCTCCGTCCACGCCGCCGCCGACCGCACCCTCGCGCCCTCCAGCGCGGCCCTGGGCGACCTGGAGGCACACGGCGTGCCCCGGGTCAGGCTCTGGCCGCGCGGCGTGGACACCGAGCGCTTCCGCCCCGAGTACCGGGACGAGGCGCTGCGCCGCGAACTCGCCCCGAACGGCGAGCTGATCGTCGGCTACGTAGGCAGGCTCGCCCCCGAGAAGCAGGTCGAACTCCTCGCCGGAGCCTGCGGCATCGAGGGCGTCAAGGTCGTGGTCGTCGGCGACGGACCCAGCCGGCCGCACCTCGACGAGGCGCTGCCGGGCGCGGTCTTCCTCGGCCGGCGTACCGGCGACGAGCTCGCCCGTATCTTCGCCTCGTTGGACATATTCGTGCACACCGGACCTTTTGAGACCTTCTGTCAGACCGTCCAGGAAGCCATGGCCAGCGGCGTCCCCGTCGTCGCGCCCGCCGCCGGCGGACCGCTGGACCTGGTCGCCCACGGGCGCACCGGATTCCTCTTCCCGCCTCGCGACGAGAACGCGGTGACGGACGCCGTACGGACCCTGGCCGCCGATCCCGCGCTCCGGGCCGAGTACGGCACCGCCGCGCGGGCCATGGTCGAGGGCCGCACCTGGGCGGCCGTCGGCGACCAACTGATCGCGCACTACGGCGATGTCCTCGCCGCGCGCAAGCTGGTGGTGGCGGCATGAACACCGCTTCCCTCAGGATCGTGCGGCTCGCCAACTTCGTGGCCCCCTCCTCCGGGGGGCTGCGCACCGCCCTGCGCGAGCTGGGCAAGGGCTTCAAGGAGGCCGGGCACGACCCGGTCCTCATCGTGCCCGGCGAGCGCCACACCGACCGTGAGACCGAGCAGGGGCGCGTCATCACCCTGCCCGGCCCGCTGCTGCCCGGCACCGGCGGCTACCGCGTCCTCGCCGACAAGCGGCGCGTGGCCAACCTCCTGGAACAGCTCGCCCCCGACCGCCTGGAGGTCTCCGACCGTACGACCCTGCGCTGGACCGGCAAATGGGCCAGGCGGGCCCGAGTCCCCGCCGTGATGGTGTCCCACGAGACCGCCGACGGCGTTCTGCGCACCTGGGGCCTGTCGGAGAACATGTCCCGGCGCACCGCCGACGCCCTCAACGTCCGTACGGCGCACACCTACGCGCGCGTGGTGTGCACCACGGAGTTCGCCGAGCGGGAGTTCGTCCGCATCGGTGCCCGCAATGTCGTACGGGCTCCGCTGGGCGTCGACCTGGTGGGGCGCAGTCCGGCGCTGCGGGACCCGGTCGTGCGCGCGGAGTACGCGCGTGTGGACCAGGTTCTGCTGGTGACCTGCACCAGGCTCTCCGTCGAGAAGAAGCCCGGCACCGCGCTCGACGCCCTGGAGGCGCTGGTACGGCGCGGGCGGCGGGCGGTCCTCGTGGTTGCCGGGGACGGGCCGCTGCGGGCCCGGCTCGAACAGCGGGCGCGGGAGCGGGGGTTGCCGGTCACCTTCCTCGGACACGTCTCCGACCGGCGGCTGCTCGGCGCGCTCCAGGCCTCCGCAGACGTGTGCCTGGCACCCGGGCCCGCCGAGACCTTCGGGCTCGCCGCCCTGGAGGCCATGGCCTGCGGAACGCCCGTGGTCGCCAGCGCCTCGTCCGCGCTGCCCGAGGTCATCGGCTCCGCCGGGGCCACGGCAGCGGACAACGGGAGGGCCTTCGCGGACGCCGTGGACATGCTGCTCGAACGCTCCGAGGTGGAGCGGCGGGAGTCCGCACGCGCGCGTGCGGAGTGTTTCGGCTGGCACACGGCGGTCGACGCGTTCCTCGCCGCGCACGACGCGGATGTTCCGGTACGGCGGTTCGTGCCCGGAGGCGTGGCATGAGAACGGTCCGTTTCGTCGCCCTCGGTGACTCGCTCACCGAGGGCGTGGGCGATCCCGTCGGCGAGGCGTGGCGCGGTTGGGCCGCGCTGCTCGCCGACGGGCTGGCCCAACAGCCCGAAGACGCCGTGGAGTTCACGAACCTCGCGGTCAGCGGGGCGCAGTCACGGGACGTGCTGGAACGGCAGACCCCGGCCGGGCTCGCCCTGAACCCGGACATCGTGTCCGTCGTCATAGGCGTCAACGACACCCTGCGCTGCACCTTCGACATCCAGGCTCTCGCCACCCGGCTCGACGAGGTCTACGCGGCCTTCACGGCCCAGGGCGCGGTTCTACTGACGGCCTGTCTGCCGGACCCGGGCGCGATGCTCGGCCTCCCGGGCGCGCTGGCCCGCCCGCTGGCCCGGCGGCAGCGCGCCGTCAACACCGTGGTGCACGCGCTCTCCGAGCGGTACGGGGCCGTGCATCTGCACGCGGCGGAGGGCGAGTGGATCATGGACCGCGCGATCTGGAGCGCGGACCGGCTGCACCCCGGGGAGCGCGGTCACCGCCAACTGGCGCTGCGTTTCCACGCGTTGCTCGCCGAGGAGGGTGTGGCCACGGGGGTCGCGCCCTCATCCGAGCCCGAGTTCCCGGTGCCCACCAGGTCGGCCAGTCTGCTGTGGCTGGCGACCGCGGGCACCGGGTGGGTGGCCCGCCGCTGCACCGACCTGCTGCCGCAGCTCCTGAGGCTGGCCGCCGACGAGATGCGCCACCGCGCGCGGGGCACCAGCGCCCGGCTCGACCTGAGCGCGTCCCACGCCGTGTCGATGGCACTGGCCTCCCTCTCGGTGCAGCAGGAGCAGCCGGACGCCGCATAGGGCGTCACGGGCCTCAGCGACGCCGTACGGCCACGAAACGGACCGGGGTGCCGGGCACCGCCTGGGCGGCCGCCGGGAGGTCCGAGGGGCGGACGACGGCGATCACCGGGTACCCGCCGGTGGTCGGATGGTCGGCGAGGAACACCACCGGGCGGCCGTCCGGTGGCACCTGGACGGCGCCCAGGACCATGCCCTCGCTGGGGAGTTCACCGGTAAGGGCCCGCTCCAGAGCGGGCCCCTCGGTGCGCAGCCCGATGCGGTTGCTCGCCGAGGACACCTGGTAGGCGCGTGACGTGAACGCGCGGACGGCCTCCGGGGTGAACCAGTCGTCGCGCGGCCCCAAGGTCACCCGCAGGACGAGTTCGGCCGGGGGAGCCGGCTGCGGGGCGACGTCCACGCACGCGTGGCGGGTCGTCGGGGACCCCAGCGGCAGTATGGCGCCGTTCGTGAGCGGCGCCGGCCCGAGCCCGGACAGCAGATCCGTGGAACGGCTCCCGAGCACCGGCTCTACGCCGACCCCACCGGCGAAGGCGATGTAGGTCCGTACTCCGGAGACGGCCGTTCCGATGTCCAGGAGGGCCCCGGCCGGCACATGCACGGGTGCGCCCCAGGCGGCCGGCCGGCCGTTCACCGTGACCGGGCAGGGCGCGCCGCCGACGGCCACGAGGATCGTTGAACGAGGCCGTACGGCACAGCCGTTGAGGGTCGTCTCCAGGACGGCCGCTTCCGGCGGATTGCCGACCAGCCGGTTGACGAGCGCCGCCGCGGGCCCGTCGAGCGCTCCGGAACGCGGCACCCCCAGGTGCGCGTGTCCGGGCCGCCCCAGGTCCTGCACGGTGGTCAGGGCCCCGGACCGTACGACGGCGAAGGCGCGGTCCGTCATACGTCCGCCACCGGGACGAAGCGCACGCGCGTGCCCGGCGACAGCAGCGCGGCCGGTTCGCGCGCGGGGTCCCACAGGACCGCGTCCGTCGTGCCGATGAGCTGCCAACCGCCCGGCGAGGCACGGGGATAGACACCGGTGTACGGGCCCGCCAGGCCCACGGCACCGGCGTGGACGGCCGTGCGCGGGGTGGCCCGGCGCGGGACGTCGTAGCGGGCCGGGAGGCCGGTGAGGTAGCCGAAGCCGGGGGCGAACCCGCAGAAGGCGACGCGGAACTCGGTGTCTGCGTGGATACGTGCCACCTCCCGCTCGGGGACACCCCACAGGGCGGCGACGTCGGCGAGGTCCGGGCCGTCGTAGCGCACCGGGAGTTCGATCGCCTCACGCGTGCGTGGGGGAGCGGGGGGTACGTCGGAGGTGGTGAGTTCGGAGGCCAGGCGGGCCGGGTCGGCGAGGCCGTCGAGGAGGACCGTGCGGGCGGCCGGGACGATCTCGCGGACGGTGAGCAGGCCCTCCGCGCGGCGGCGCAGCAGCTCCGCGTGGACGGCCTCGGCCTCCTCCCCGGAGGCCACCTCGACGAGCAGGGCGTCCTCGCCGACGGGCAGGGCCCTCATACGAAGGCCTCCACCCGGACTCCCGACTCCACGAGCCGCGCACGGACCCTGCGGGCCAGCTCGACCGCGCCGGGCGTGTCCCCGTGCAGGCACAGGGAGCGGGCCCGTACCTCGATGCGTGCCCCGGAGAGTGCCTCCACCGTCCCGGAGCGGGCCAGGCCCAGTGAGCGCTCCACGACGGCCTCGGGGTCGGTGACCACCGCACCGTCCCGGCCGCGCGGCACGAGCGTGCCCTCGTCGGTGTAGGCGCGGTCCGCGAACGCCTCCGTGACGGCCGGCAGCCCGGCCTTCGCGGCCAGGTCGAGCACGACCGAGCCGGGCAGCCCGAGCACGGGCAGCGAGGCGTCGGCCAGGAGCACGCCCTCGATCACCGCGGCGGCCTGTTCCGGGTCGTGCACGACCCGGTTGTAGAGCGCCCCGTGCGGCTTGACGTACGACACGCGCGTGCCCGCCGCCCGGGCGAACACCTCCAAGGCGCCGATCTGGTACGCCACTTCGGCCGCCAGCTCGGCGGGCGGCACGTCCATCGCGCGCCGCCCGAACCCCGCCAGGTCCCGGTAGGACACCTGCGCGCCGACCCGTACCCCGCGCTCGGCCGCCAGCTCGCACACCCGCCGCATGGTGACCGGGTCCCCGGCGTGGAAGCCGCAGGCCACATTGGCGCTGGTGACGACGGACAACAGCTGTTCGTCGTCGGTGAGGTGCCAGCGGCCGAAGCCCTCGCCGAGGTCGGCGTTCAGATCGATCATCATCTCTCCTGGTCGGGCGACGGGTCAGGCGACGCGGTACTGCTCGTCGCGGGCGTCGGTGACGAACATCTGGCCCGGCGCGTGGGTGATGGCGAACGGCGGGCGGGACGCCATCACCGCGGCCTGCGGGGTCACTCCGCAGGCCCAGAACACCGGGATGTCGTCCGGCGCGGCGTCCACCGGATCACCGAAGTCCGGACGGCCGAGGTCGGCGATGCCGAGCCCTGAGGGATCGCCGCAGTGTACGGGGCTGCCGTGCACCGCCGGGAGCAGCGCGGTCTCCCGGATCGCCGTCGCCAGGTGCTCCGGCGGCACCGGGCGCATCGACACCACCATCGGGCCGTGCAGCCGCCCAGCGGGGCGACAGGGGCGGCTCGTCACGTACATCGGGACGTTGCGACCCTGCTCGATGTGCCGGATCGGGACACCCGCCTCGCTCAGGGACCACTCGAAGGTGAAGCTGCAGCCGATCAGGAACGACACCAGGTCGTCGCGCCAGTGCGCCCGTACGTCCGTCGGCTCCTCCACCAACTCGCCGTCCCGCCACACCCGGTAGCGCGGCAGATCGGTGCGCAGGTCCGCGCCGTCGGCGAGAACCGTCTTCCAGGAGCCGGCGTCCGTGACGTCGAGCACCGGGCAGGGCTTCGGGTTGCGCTGGCAGAACAGCAGCATGTCGTAGGCCCAGTCGGCGGGCACCGAGATCAGGTTGACCTGGGTGTGGCCCGCCGCGACCCCCGCCGTGGGACCCGTCAGCCCGGCCCGGAACCGGGCCCGGGCGGAACGCGGGCTCCACGCGTGCGCGTGCTCGTCGACGAGGGTCAGGGGGCGGTCCTCCGTACGGTTCACGCCAGTTCCTTTCCGCGGGTCTCCGGCAGCCCCAGAAGCGCCAGTGCCGCGATGCCGTAACCGATGGCCCCGAAGACGAGCGCTCCGCCCACACCCCAACTGTCGGCCAGGAAGCCCACCAGGGTCGGGAAGACGGCGCCGACCGCGCGGCCGGTGTTGTACGTGAAGCCCTGTCCCGTGCCGCGCAGGGCCGTCGGGTACAGCTCGCTCAGGTACGAGCCGAAGCCGCTGAAGATCGCCGACATGCAGAACCCGAGCGGGAAACCGAGCACCAGGAGAAGGGTGTTGGCGCCGTTGGGGATGTGTGTGTACACCAGGATGCAGATCGCCGAGAGCAGTGCGAAGAGCCAGATGTTGCGCTTACGGCCCAGCACGTCCGTGAGATAGCCGCCGGTGAGGTACCCGAGGAAGGCGCCGGAGATCAGGAAGGTCAGATAGCCGCCGGTGCCGACGACCGACAGTCCGCGCTCCGTCTTGAGGTAGGTCGGTACCCAGGTGGCGAGGGTGTAGTAGCCGCCCTGGACGCCGGTCGAGAGCAGGCCCGCGAAGACCGTCGTGCGCAGCAGGCCCGGTGCGTCGGCCGTGCCCGGCTTGAAGATCGCCGTGAACGTCCCCTTCTGGGCGTTCTGTTCGCGCACGGCCGTCGCCTCCGGGGCGTCGTGCACCCGGCGCCGCACCCAGAGCACCAGCAGCGCGGGCAGTGCGCCGGTCCAGAACATCACCCGCCAGGCCAGGTCGTTGCCGAGGAACGAGAAGACCAGCGTGTAGACGACCGCGGCCAGCGCCCAGCCGACCGCCCAGGAACTCTGGACCGCGCCGAGCGTACGGCCGCGGTGCTTGGGGCTCGCGTACTCGGCGACCAGGATCGCCCCGACCGCCCACTCGCCGCCGAAACCGAGCCCCTGGAGGGCGCGGAACACCAGCAGGGTCTCGTAGTTGGGCGCGAAGCCGCAGGCCACGGTGAAGACGGCGTAGGTGATCACCGTGATCATCAGGGCCCTGACGCGGCCCACCCGGTCGGCGAAGACGCCCGCGATGGCGCCCCCTATGGCGGAGACGACCAGCGTGACGGTGGTGAACAGGCCGGTCTGGCCGCTGTCCAGGCCGAAGTACGCGGCCAGCGCGACCATGCTCAGCGGCAGCGTGAAGTAGTCGTAGGAGTCCAGGCCGTAGCCGCCGAACGCGCCGGCGAAGGCGCGGCGGCCGTTCGGACCGAGCGCGCGCAGCCAGGCCAACGCACCGTCGTCGGCGGTGAGTTCGTCCGTGTCCGGGTGTGCGCCGGTGTTCAGGGCCTGAGGTGGAGGGGTCGTGCTCATGTGCACCTCGCAGAAGGAGGACGGAGGGTGCTGGGACTGAGCAGTGCCGTGCGGAAGCCGTCGGTCCCGGTGTGAGCGGGTGGCGCCGTGCCGAGAAATCTAGAGGATCGTTGAACGATCCTTCAATACCCATGTTGTTTCGTTCTTGTATCTGCGGTTGAATTCCGGGCATGGCAGAGCAGATGGCGGGACTGGCCGACGACCGCGCCCTCCTGGGCCGTACGAGCACCGCGGAGCGCGTCTCGGACATCCTCAGAAGTCGGATCGCCGAGGGCTATTTCCCGCCGGGCACCCGGCTCTCGGAGGACAGCATCGGCGGAGCGCTCGGTGTGTCGCGCAACACACTCCGTGAGGCGTTCCGGCTGCTCACACATGAACGCCTGCTCGTCCACGAGCTGAACCGGGGCGTCTTCGTCCGGGTCCTGAGCGTCGAGGACGTCGAGGACATCTACCGCACCCGCCGCCTCGTCGAGTGCGCCGTAGTACGGGGGTTGGGCGAACCGCCGTACGCCCTCGGACAGCTCGCCGCGGCCGTCACCGAGGGGCAGTTGGCGTCCGTCGAAGATGACTGGAAAGGCGTGGGTACGGCCAACATCCACTTCCACCGGGAACTGGTCGCCCTCGCCGGCAGCGCCCGCACCGGCGAGTGGATGCGCAGCGTCTTCGCCGAACTCCGGCTCGCCTTCCACCTCGTGGACGACCCGAAGGCGCTCCACGAGCCCTATCTCCAGCGCAACCGCCTGATCCTCCAGGCGCTCCAGGCCGGCGACCGCGCCGAGGCCGAGAAGCTGCTCGAGGTCTACCTCGACGACTCGCTGAAACGCGTCGTCGAGGCCTACCGGCAGCGGGTCGGCGAGGACGGCACGGCGCTCGACTGAGGACGGTCCGGAGTCCGGCGGACCCCGCGCACGCTGCTGTGGCGGTAGTCGCTTCTGCGTCGTTTGGGTCGTTGTCAGACCGAGGACCTAGTCTGTGCAGCGTGACTTCGCCTGCATCGACGGACAGCGTTCCGCCCCAGTTCAGCGCGGGGCCGCGCCCCGCCCCGGGCCCGGCCGCCGACGAGGGACTGGCGCGGCGACTGCGCGCGCTCGCCTGCACCGCGCCGCTGCACGACCTCGACGCACGCAAGGCCAATCTCGCCGGCGAGTACTCGGTCTACGGCATGGCGGAAGTCGCCCTCGCGGCCATCGACCTGGTCACCCTGAACATGGACTTCGACACCGGCGCGGACCACGACCAGATAGTGGCCAGGCTCATCCCGCGCATCGCCGCCCAGGCCCCCCGGCGCCCCGTCGCCGAGCACGAGCGCGTGGCCCGCTGGGTCCTGGAGAACCTGATCAACGTCGGCAGCGTCGACCGCGGCTTTCGCACGGTCTACGGCACGTTCGCGCAGGACGGCACCTATGTGCGCCGCGACTACGACTTCAAGCTGATCGAAGAGGTCCCCGGCTACGGCGGCAGCGTCTATCTCCGGACGACCGACGAGGCCGTCAACGTCCTCGTGGGCGCCCTCGACACCGACGTCACCAGCGCGCAGATCGCCGCCGAGGTCAAGCTGGAGGTCCTCATCAGCCGCGGCCGGCTCGCCGACGCGCAACTCGCCGCGGAACAGGCCCGGTACCGGACAGTGCAGTACTCGGAGACCCTCCGCCGCGCCCTGGACGCCACCCGGCGCAACGTCCGCGCGGTGGACTGGCTCAATGCCGTGCCGGACATGATCGCCGAGGCCCTCGACCACGTGGCCGACCGCTATCGCCACGAGAACGCGATCCTCACCAACATCCGCAAGGCCCGCGACGAGTCCGAGGACCCCGAACAGAAGCGCCGCGCCGCCGAGTTGGTCGACATCGTCAAGGACTGTATCCGGCGGCACACACAACTCCAGTCGCGCCTCCTGGAGGCCGGGCCGCTGTTCCGCGCGGAGCAGGACCGGCAGGCCTTCGCGACCCCCATGACCACCTCGGGGATCGACCTCTACGGCCATCTCGTCGCACCCGTCCTGCCGTTGCCCCTGGAGCAGGCGATCCGGGTCACGGACGCGTTCTTCGCTCGCGGGACCGGGTTGCGTACGCCGGTGTCCGTCCGGGTGGGGGACCTTGTCGACATACTGCTCACCCCGGCCGCCGAGCGGGAGCATCTCGGGGCGGAGATGCCGGAGCCGGATCTCATCGCGACGCCGGACGACAGTCGGTTCAGTGAGGGGCAGTTGGCGGCGGCGATGGCGTTGCTGGATCTGCCTGCGGATGCGCCCCGGCGGTTGTCGGGGCTGCTTGCGGACGCGCGGCGCCAGGATTCTGAACTGCCTTATCTAGTCGCCTTGTTGGCCGTGCATGCGGCTAGTCCTCCGGTTGGTACGGCTTACCGGCAGGGGGAGGCGAAGTTGCTGTTCGCTGTGGATGACGGGACGGAGTTGGACGATCCGGAGTTCGGTGGGGCCGATCTGATTGTGGGGGTGGCCCTTTTGGACGCGGTGGGGATGGCCGCGGGGCGGAGTGAGGCGGCGTGAGGGTTGTGTCGTTGTTCGGGTGCGGGCCCGTTGTGGCTGGTCGCGCCCGCGCGGCGGAGCCGCAAATGTCACAGCCCCGCGCCCCTGGAGGGGCGCTTGCCTCCACGCTCGTATGTGAGATCAAGGAGTTGTCGTCGTGAGTGAGACCGTCGAATGGAGTGAGCCGGAGGTTGTCGCTCCGGCGGTGACTGCTGTCATCACGCCCGCCGACGCTGCCGACGCGGCTCGGCTTGTCGCGTTCGGGTTGCAGCCGAAGTTGCAGCCCGCGCGGGATCAGGAGTACGCGGAGTTGCTGCGGCGGTACCGGGAGGACTCGCCGTTCGCGCGGCTCGCCGATGCCGTGGCCGCCGGGCTCGGGCTGGTCGTTCTGGAGGTGTCCCCGCGCGCGGGGATGGCCGTGACCGCCGCCGAGGACTCGGTGTTCGCCGTGCGGATGGGGGACTACGCGCGGCGTACTGCCGCCGACTCCGGGGACCGGTTCCTGCACGGGCTCGCCCATCTCGCCGTCGCCGCCATGGCGTTCCCGCGGCCCGAGGATCTCGCCGACGACGGGTACATCGGGCGGGTCACGGTCAACGGGGTCGACGCCTTCGTACGGCAGGCCTGCCGTCGTCTGGAGGAGCGGGCCGACGAGCAGGGCATGAACACCGACCCGGCCACCGACGCGCCCGGACTGGAGGCCGCCTGGCGGATCTGGGTCAGACGCAGCGCCACCGGAGCCACCAAGGACGCCCGCAGACTGGCCGGTTCGACCACCGGCATCGTCGGCAAGGCGGCCGCCTTCCTCACCGACTCCGGCTTCCTGCAGCGCACGGGCGACGACAACGGCGGGACCTACCGCACGACCGCCCGCTATCAGCTCCAGGTACGCGACATGGCCGGCAGCGCCGCCATGGCCGAACTGCTGGAGCTGGGCGTCGTCCCGGTCACCGACGGCACCGCGAGCCTGCTGCCCGCCGAGGACACCGAGGACCTGGAGCTGGTGGCCGACGCCGGACTGCCGTTCCACTCCTGATCCCCAGCCCCTCCGAGCCCCTCCCGAAAACCTACGAACCCCCCACACCTGCCGAAGACTTACGACGAGAGTCCGCCATGTACGAGCTGTCCCGGGTCCGCCTCTACTCCATCGGGCCCGCCGGTGCGCGCTACGCCGACACCGTGCTTGACCTGCGAGGCGTGGGCAAGCCCGTGCCCGACCCCGCCCCCACCCAGGCGGAGTTCTTCGCGGACGAGCCCGTCGGGCCGCCGCGCCGCCCCGCGCCTGCCGGCGTGCTCTTCCTGGAGAACGGCGGCGGCAAGTCCGTCCTGCTCAAGCTGATCTTCTCGGTGATGCTGCCGGGACACCGCAACACCCTGGGCGGCGCCAGCTCCGGAGTGCTGCGCAAGTTCCTCCTCGCGGACGACTGCGGGCATGTCGCCCTGGAGTGGCAGCACACCCTGACCGGCGAGTGCGTGGTCGTCGGCAAGGTCAGCGAGTGGCGCGGACGCCAAGTCTCCAACGACCCGCGGAAGTTCGCCGAGGCCTGGTACTCGTTCCGGCCCGGCCCCGGGCTGAGCCTGGACAACCTCCCCGTCGCCGAGGCCACTTCCGTACGACCGCCCGTCGAGGGCGTGTCCGGAGCACAGGGCCGTCGGCGCACCATGAAGGGCTTCCGGGACGCCATCACCGAGGCGGGCAAGGCGTATCCGCACCTCGAAGTGCACTGGGAGGAGATCCACGACCGCTGGATCGAGCATCTCGGGGACCTCGGTCTCGACCCCGAACTCTTCCGCTACCAGCGGGAGATGAACGCCGACGAGGGCGAGGCCGCCGGTCTCTTCGCGGTCAAGAAGGACTCCGACTTCACCGACCTGCTGCTGCGCGCGGTCACCGACACCCGGGACACCGACGGGCTCGCGGACCTGGTCGGCGGCTTCGGCAACAAGCTGGGGCGACGGGCCGAGCTGATCGCCGAGCGGGACTTCACAGCCGGTTCCGTGGACCTGCTCGGCCGGATCGTCGAGGCCGCCGAGGCACGGGCACGCGCGCGTGACACCCACGCCGGTGCCGAGCGCCGTACCCGCACCCTCGCGCGCCGACTGTCCGCGCGGGGCGCGCGGGAGCGGGTGCGGGCCGCAGACCTCGCCCAGCGGGTCACCGCCGCCGCGTACGCCGTCACGCACGCCGAGGGGGCGCGCGAGCGCAGCGCGCTGATCGCCGCCGAACTCGCGTACCGGCACGCCTCGTTGGCGCTCGCCACGATGGAGAAGTCGGCCGCCGCCCAGAAGCGCGAACTCGCCGACGCCCGCACACTGCACGCCGCCTGGCAGGCCGCCGAGGCGGTCCTGCGGCACCGTGCCGCCGCCGACCGCTCCGCGCGCGTGGCCGTCGCGATCCGCGAGGCCGAGCGGGACGCCGCACCGGCGCTCGCCGCCCGCGCCCAGGCCGCCGCCGATCTCGTACGGGCCCTGCACTCGGCCGCCGCGAGCGCCGAGGACCTCGCCAACGTTGGCGAGGAGCGTTCCGCCGCGCTCCAGGAGGTCGGCGAGACCTCGCACCGGGACGCGACCTCCGCCGCCACCGAGGCGCAGCGCGCCCGCAGTGAGGTCGGGCATCTGCGCCAGCGCCTGTCCGAGGTCGAGCAGGAGACCGCCGAGGCGGTGCGCGCGGGCTGGCTCGACGACAGCGCCCCCGACGCCGACCCGGCCCGCGCGGCCCTCGCCGCGAGCGACGCCGAGAAGACCGCCGTGGCCGCCTGGGACACCACGCGCGAGGCTTCCCGCCGGGCCGCCGAGCACGCTCGTGAGGCGGCTTCCGCCGAGTCCCGCGCGGAGTTGACGGCGGCCCGCGCGTCCGACGCGGCGACCGCGGCCGAGCGGACCTACGACTCGGAGCGGCGCCTCGCCGAGGGGCTGGCGGGGGAGGAGCGGCTTGCGGAGCTGCTCAGCCTGCCGGGTGCCGGTGCCGGTGCCGGTGGCAGCGGTGGTGTGCCGGTACCGCGCACTGCGGGCCAGGGCGCTGACGGGGAGGCGGGCGCGCGCTCGGGTGGCGACGGCGACGGTGGCGGTGCCGAGGCGGATGCGCGGACCGGCGCCTCGGCCAACACCGGCTCAGCCAACACCAGCTCGGCCAATGCCGCCCCGGCCAACGCCGCTTCGGCCAACGGCCTTGCGGCAAGCGGCCGTTCCGCCGCCAACGTCTCCTCGTCCACCCGCTCCGGCACCGCCAAGCCCTCCCGTCCCCTCGCCGAAGGCCCCCTCACTCCCGAGGAACTCGACCGATTCGCCGACGAGTTGCGCGAGCTGCTCGACGACGGGGTCTCCTCCGCCGAGCGGCAGCTCTTCGATCTGCGGACCGCCGCCGCCGACGACTCCCGCATCCTCGGGGCGCTCGGCGACGGAGGCCTCCTGCCGCCCGGCCCGGACGTGCTGGCCACCGTGGAGTACCTCGGTGAGCACGGCATCCCGGCGCTGCCCGGCTGGCGCTACCTCGCCCAGGCTGTCGACCCCGTCGACCACGCGCGCGTGCTCGCCGCCCGGCCCGAGCTGGTCGACGGCGTGATCATCACCGACCCGGAGACGCACGCGCGTGCCCGTGAGGCCCTCAACGACGCGGCCCTGCTGCCCCGGTCCGCCGTGGCCGTCGGTACGGCCGCCGCCCTGCTCGCCCCGACCCCGGCGCCCGACGCGCAGACCGGTGACGTCTTCCTCGTACCGCCGAACCCCGCCATGCACGACGAGCACGCCGCCGACGAGGAGCGGCAGGCGCTGCGCGCAAGGGCGGGGCAGCGGGACGAGGAGATCCGTACGCTCGCCGCGCGGCTCGGCAAGGACCGGGAGCTGGCGGCGCGGCTCGCCTCCTGGCGCACCGGCTGCCCGAGCGGGCGGCTGGTCGAGCTGGCGCGGGCCGCGCAGGACACGCGCGCGTTCGCCGAGGAGGCCGAGGCCGAGCTCGCCGAGGCGCGGACCGTGCGGGCCGAGGCCGACGAAGTCGCCGCCGAGGCGGCCCAGGTGCGCGACGAGCGGCAGGAGGTCGCGCAGAAGGCCCGGCGGGCCGCCGACGCCCTCGCCGGACTCGCCTTCCGGCTGCGTGAACGTGCCGGCTGGCAGGTCAAACTGCGTGAACTCGCCGACGAGGCGGCCGAGTCGGAGGCCCGCGCCCAGTCCTGTCTGGAGCGCGCCCGCGCCGCCGACGAGGACCGCCGCGCCGCCCAGCGCGCCGCCGACGACGCCCGCCGTACGGCCCGTGCCCTGCGCGCCGAGCGCTCCGAGATCGCGGGCGCCCCCGACGACGTACCGGAAGACGACCCGGACGCCCCCAAGCCCGCGCTGCCGGCCCTGCGGGAGGCCTACCGGGCCGCCTCGCAGCTCTACGAGAAGGTCGGCGTCGGCGCCGATCTGCGGGCCGAGCAGGCGCGGGCGGAGAGCGACGAGAGCGCGGCGATCGCCGAGTTGGACCGGCTCAGCAACAAGGTCCGCACGCGCGCGGCGCAGTTGCTCCAGTCACCCGACGGCTCCGACGGGCCGTCCCGGCAGGCCGCCGTGGCGCGCGCCGAGGAGCTGGTGCAGCTTCTGGAGACCCGGGTGTCGACCGCGAGCGAGCAGCTCGGACGGCTGCGCGGCGAGGCCGAGCGGCACGCGCCCGAGGACGGCGAGGCGCACACCGAGCTGACCGAGGAACTGATCCCGCGCGACGCCGAGCACGCCCAGGCGCTGCTGCGCACGGCGACAGCCGAACTCGGCTCCCGCACCGACGCGTTGGGCCAGGCCCGCGCGGCGCACGCCGAACTCCTCGACGCCCACCGCAGCGCCGAGGACGGGGCGGGCGGATTCGACGAGACCGCCGCGATGCTCCGCGACCTGCTGCGTGAGCGCTCCACGGAGGAGGCCGAGGAGCAGGAGGAGACCGAGCCGTACCCCGGCAGCGTGGAGGAGGCCCGGCACTCCGCCGCCGAGGCCCGCCGCTCACTGCGCGGCTGCGCCGCCGACCTGTCCGCCGCCGAGAGCGCCGTACGCGAGGCGAGCGATGTGCTCGTGCGGCACGCCAACTCCACGCGCTACGAGCAGGTACGCACCCCCGCGCGGCAGCAGATCCGTGAGCTGCCGGCGTCCGCGCTGCCCGAGCACGCGCAGAAGTGGGCCTACGCCTTCGCGCCCCGACTCCGGGTCCTCACCGACGAGTTGGCGCAGTTGGAGCGCAACCGCGACTCGATCGTGGACCGGCTCCGCGGGCTCGTCGAGTCGGCGCTGGCGACCCTGCGGTCCGCGCAGCGACTGTCCCGGCTGCCCGAGGGGCTCGGCGAGTGGTCCGGGCAGGAGTTCCTGCGCATCCGCTTCGAGGAGCCCGACCAGGCCACGCTCACCGAGCGGCTCGGCGTGGTCGTCGACGAGGCGACCCGGGCCGCCGTGAAGAAGAACTCCGACATGCGGCGCGACGGCATGTCCTTGCTGCTGAGGGGAGTCGGCGCGGCCCTCGAACCCAAGGGCATCGCCGTGGAGATCCTCAAGCCGGACGCCGTACTGCGCGCCGAGCGGGTGCCCGTCGGGCAGATGGGCGACGTCTTCTCCGGCGGTCAGCTCCTCACGGCGGCCATCGCCCTGTACTGCACGATGGCCGCGCTGCGCTCCAACGACCGGGGCCGCGACAAGCACCGGCACGCCGGCACGCTCTTCCTCGACAACCCCATCGGGCGGGCCAACGCCACCTATCTGCTGGAGCTGCAGCGCGCCGTGTCCGACGCGCTCGGTGTGCAACTCCTGTACACCACCGGCCTGTTCGACACGACGGCACTGGCGGAGTTCCCGCTGGTCATCCGGCTGCGCAACGACGCCGACCTGAGGGCGGGCCTCAAGTACATCAGCGTGGAGGAGCATCTCCGGCCGGGACTGCCGCAGCAGGCCCCCGCCGGAGAGGGTGAGTCGGTGCACAGCGAGATCACCGCGACCCGGATGTTCAAACGTCCGGCGCCGACCGCCCCGTAGGCGAACGTCGTCCGTAGGCGCAAGGTCACCCGGGGCTGACCTCAGTCATCCGTGGGCCGACCTCAGGAGTGCGACAGCTGCCCGGCGCCGCCCTTGCGGGCTATCCGCTCCTGCGCCCGCCGGGTGGCCTTCGCCTGACGCTGGGCCCGACGCCGCTCGCGGCGGAGGGCCCTTGCCGTGCTGCTGGGCTCCGAGACCACGCCATTGCGCTGGTTCCACATCTGGCGGGTCACCCATACGTCGAGGACGCCCCAGGTGGCCACCACCGTGCTGACCACGCTGCTGATCACCATCGGGAACGCCAGCCAGGACCCGGCCATCGTGCACAGGAAGGCCACCGTCGCCTGGAGCAGCGTCACGGCGATGATGATCACCGCCCGCACGGCCGCCGTACGCACCGGATCGGGCAGCCGACGCCGACGCGCGGGCTCCTCGATCCACAACGGGCGGTAGTACTCCTGCTGTTCGGTGGCCGCGCGCGCCGCCGCACGCGGCCTGTCGGACTCCGCCGCCGGGCCGTCCGAACGCCTCCGAGCCTCGCCGTCCCCCGTCGACCGCGCCACCACGCCGTCCTCAAGCGCCTCTTGCCGCTCCGCCGTGCCCATCAACGTGTCCTCCCCACCGCCGGTACACCACTCGCCCCGGAGTCTGAAAACTCCGGCTCCCCAGTGGGTGCCCGGCCTGCCCTGTTTTACGCCGCCCGGGGGCGGATGCGGCTCCTGTGGCCGGTTCCGCACCCATGTCCCGTAGAGAAAGACGAACAACATGCCACGAAGATTCCCAACGGACGAAAAATTCCGGCCAACTGGCCAAGCGGACCGATCGGGTGGGGTGTGGTGATCTCGGGAATATCGGGGCGGCAATCTCCCGTAATGCACCGACAACGCCCCATGTCCGGTCGCTGTTGCGGAAGTTCACGCTCCGGACAGCTCTTCGAGTTACCTCTGTGTCAGTAGTAGGCTCGCGCCGTTTGTTGACGCACATGTGTACCCCCGGCCGGCGGGGGTCCAGCTGGGGGAGGCCATGCGCTTTCGCGGGAAGTCCATCCGCCGGAAGATCGTGGCGCTTCTTCTCGTGCCGCTCGTGTCCCTGACCGCGATCTGGGCGTTCGCCACGGTCCTCACCGGCCGGGCGGCCGGGGACCTGTTCAACGTGTCGTCGGTCGTCGAGAAGATCGGCTACCCCACCGAGGACACGGTCCGCGTCATCCAGCAGGAACGCCGACAGTCGCTCGTCTATCTCGCCGACCCGCGCGCCGCCGACGGGCTCACCGATCTCCGGCGCAGCCGCACCGCGTCCGACGAGGCCGTCGCCAGGATCCGCAAGAACGCCCAGAACCCGGATGTGCGCGACGCGATGGGACAGGCCACCGACAGCCGTGTCTCCGCGGTCCTCGACGCCTTCGACGGTCTCCAGTCCCTGCGCCGCAGCGTCGAGGACGGCACCGTCAGCCGTGCCCAGGCCCTCGATCTCTACAACCATCTCGTCGACCCGTGCTACGTGCTGCTGTCCAACCTCCACGTCGTCGACAACGTCGAGATGGACAAGCAGTACCGCGCCCTCGTCAACCTCGCCCGCGCCCGCGAGTTCCTCGCCCGCGAGGACGCCCTGCTCGGCTCTTCCCTGATCGTCGGCAAGCTCACCCGGGACGAGACCCGCGACGTCTCCGACCTCGTCGCCCAGCGCACTCTGCTGTACGACATCAATCTGCCGTTGCTGCCCTCCTCGGAGCGCGGCCACTTCGAACGCTTCTGGAAGAACGCGGCCAGCGCCCCCCTGCGCGTGGCCGAGCAGGCCGCCGTGTCCACCACCTCCGGCACGCCCCGCAACGTCACCGCGCAGACCTGGAACACCGCCGCCGGCGCCGTGCTGGCCAAGCTCGGAACCCTCGACGACCAGGCCAACGACCGGTACCAGGAGCGCGTCCGCCCCGTCGCGATCGGCGTCATCCTCAAGGTGGCCATCGCGGGCGTCCTAGGGCTGATCGCCCTCCTGTTCTCGATCTTCCTGTCCGTGCGCATCGGCCGCGGTCTCATCCGTGACCTGCGCCAACTGCGCCTGGACGCCCACGAGGCGTCCGGCGTCCGGCTGCCCAGCGTGATGCGCCGGCTGTCCGTCGGCGAAGTCGTCGACGTGGAGACCGAGGTCCCGCGCCTGGAGTACGACCGCAACGAGATCGGCGACGTCGGCCAGGCCCTCAACACCCTGCAGCGCGCCGCGGTCGAAGCCGCCGTCAAACAGGCCGAGTTGAGGTCCGGAGTCTCCGAGGTGTTCGTCAACCTCGCCCGGCGCAGCCAGGTCCTGCTGCACAAGCAGCTCACCCTGCTCGACACCATGGAGCGCAGGACCGAGGACACCGACGAACTCGCCGACCTGTTCCGCCTCGACCACCTGACCACCCGTATGCGGCGCCACGCCGAGGGCCTGGTGATCCTCTCCGGAGCGGCCCCCTCCCGGCAGTGGCGCAAGCCGGTCCAGCTCATGGACATCGTCCGCGCGGCCGTCGCCGAGGTCGAGGACTACGAGCGCATCGAGGTCCGCCGGCTGCCGAAGATCGCCGTCACCGGTCCCGCAGTGGCCGACCTCACCCACCTGGTGGCCGAACTCCTGGAGAACGCCACGGTGTTCTCCCCGCCGCACACCGCAGTCCAGGTCCTGGGGGAGCGGGTCGCCAACGGCTTCACCCTGGAGATCAACGACCGCGGCCTCGGCATGGCCGCCGAGGCCCTCCTGGATGCCAATCTCCGGCTCGCCGAGACACCCGAGTTCGAGCTCTCCGACACCGACCGCCTAGGCCTCTTCGTGGTCAGCCGGCTCGCCCAGCGGCAGAACGTCCGCGTCTCGCTCCAGCCCTCCCCGTACGGCGGCACCACCGCCGTCGTGTTCATCCCCGACGCCCTGCTGAGCGACGAGGTCCCGGACACCAACGGCATCGGTTTCCGCCTCGACCGCCCCCGGCCGACGAAGGAGGCCGAGCTGGAGGAGAGCCGCCGCTCCGCGCTCTCCCAGGTGCCCGTGAAGCTGCCCGGCCTGCCGCCCGCGCTCCTGGACGGCCCGGTCGAACTGGAAGCGCCCGTCGACCTGGACACCCTCGAAGGCTTCCCGAACCCGCTCGACGACGAGGACGGCGAGCGCGGCGGGATCTTCCGCCCACGCCGCTCCGCCGCCCACCGGGACGACCTCGCCCCCGTCCGCTCCGTAGACCAGCATCAGCCGGTCCCTGAGCCCCACGACGGACCGCGCGGAGCCGATACGGACGGCCACCGCAATGAGCCGCTACCGCTGCCCCGACGCCGAACTCCCAAGCTGGTCAGCTCCCATGGACGCCCGGTCGTCGAACCGCGCTCCCGGCGCGAACCGGGGGACTCCGTAGAGGACGGTTTCGACGGGCCCTCCAAGACCCCGACCTTCGGCGCCTCCGAGACGGACGGGCCCGCGCCCCTCCCGGCCCGGCGTCGTGGTGACACGCCGCTACGCCGCCGTACCGACGTGCCCGGTGGGCGCGCCGAGGCCGCGCAGACCCAGGCTTCCCCGGGACGCGGCCGCGGCGAGCCACCCGAGACCCCTGCTCTCCCCAGGCGCACCCGGCGTGCCGAGATCGCGTCCGGCGCTCCGGACTCCGACACCCCGCCGAGCCCGGCCGGGCCCGATCTGGGAGCGCTGCCCCGACGCGTGCGCCAGGCCAACCTGGCCCCGCAGCTGAAACAGGACCCTGATCGGCGTGCCGCGAGCCCGGCGGAGGTCGCCGAGCGCGACGCCGACGAGGTGCGCAGCCGTATGGCCTCGCTCCAGCGCGGCTGGCAGCGCGGCCGCGAGGAGAACGCCGAGGGCGACGACGTCCCAGGCGGCACAGCACAAGGAACTAAGGGGGACGGTCGATGACCGCACCAAAGGCGACCGGCGAGGGTACGACCGACCAGCGCGGGCTGAACTGGCTTCTCGACGACCTCGTCGATCGCGTCGCCAGCATCCGCAAGGCCATCGTGCTCTCCGGCGACGGCCTGGCCACCGGTGTGTCCCAGGACCTGACCCGGGAGGACAGCGAACACCTGGCCGCCGTGGCCTCCGGCTTCCACAGCCTCGCCAAGGGCGTCGGCCGCCACTTCGAGGCGGGCAGCGTGCGGCAGACGGTCGTCGAACTCGACGAGGCCTTCCTGTTCGTGACGGCTGCGGGTGACGGCAGTTGCCTCGCCGTCCTCGCGGACGCCGACTCGGACGTCGGACAGGTCGCCTACGAGATGACGCTGCTCGTGAAGCGGGTCGGTGTGCACTTGGGGGCCGCTCCGCGCACCGATCTGTCCTCCGGCGGGTAGTTGAGTGACATGAGCGGAGACGGTCAGGGAAGAAGTCACTGGTTCGACGACGAGGCCGGACCGGTCGTCAGGCCGTACGCGATGACGCGCGGCCGCACCACCAGTGCGGCCCAGCACCGCCTCGACCTCATCGCGGTGGTCATCGCCGAGTCCCAGGAGGACGACTCGGAAGCGGACCAGACGCTGTCCCCGGAGCACGTCGACATCGTCGGCCTGTGCCGTGACGCCCCGCAGTCGGTCGCCGAACTCGCCGCCGAACTCGACCTGCCCATCGGGGTGATACGGGTCCTCATCGGCGACCTGGTGGACGGCGAGCTCGTCCATGTGTCCCGTCCCGTACCGCCTGCCGAACTGGTGGACGAGAGTATTCTGCGCGACGTCATCACCGGTCTCCGGGCGTTGTGAGCGGCGCGGAACCGGAGTTCGCAGCACAGACGTGACCGGCCGCCGTTCCGGGGGCCGCCCCCCAACAAGCCCATCAAGCAGGAGAAGAGATCGATGATCTTCGGGCGTTCTGAGCGTGGCAAGCCCCCGGTCGAGCCCGTCACGCTCAAGATCCTGGTGGCCGGCGGCTTCGGCGTGGGCAAGACCACCCTCGTCGGCGCCGTCAGCGAGATCAGGCCGCTGCGCACGGAGGAACTGCTCACCGAGGCAGGCCGTCCGGTCGACGACACCAGCGGAGTGGAGGGCAAGCACACCACCACCGTGGCCATGGACTTCGGCCGCATCACGCTGCGCGAGGACCTGGTGCTGTACCTGTTCGGTACGCCCGGTCAGGAGCGGTTCTGGTTCATGTGGGACGAGCTCTCCGAGGGCTCGCTGGGCGCCGTGGTGCTCGCCGACACCCGTCGCCTGGAGGACTGCTTCGCCGCCCTCGACTACTTCGAGCGGCGCTCCATACCCTTCGTCGTCGGCGTCAACTGCTTCGAGGGCTCCGACCGTTACCCGGTCGACGCCGTACGCCAGGCCCTCGACCTCGACGAGGACGTACCGCTCATGCTCTGCGACGCGCGCGACCGCTCGTCGGTCAAGGAGGTCCTCATCGAGGTCGTCCAGCACGCGATGGCCTACGGCGCGAAGCGCCGCCAGAGCGTCACCAACTGAGGCACGGGCGCGGCCCGTACCCCCGCCGACAGGGGTACGAACCGCAGCTCTCGGAGCGATGCACGCGCGTGTGCCCCAACGACTGGGCACGCGCGTGTGCCCCAGGTGACCACGCACGCGTGTATGCCTAGTTGTCGCCCTCCTCCTGCCAGCCGAAGCTCTTCTCCACCGCCTTGCGCCAGTTGTGGTACTCGCGGTCCCGGACCGACGACTCCATGGACGGCGTCCACTCGACGTCCTTCTGCCAGTGCGACTTCAGCTCGTCCAGGTCGTTCCACACACCGGTGGCGAGCCCGGCCGCGTAGGCCGCGCCCAGGCAGGTCGTCTCGGAGACCTTGGGGCGGATCACCGGCACGTCGAGGACGTCCGCCTGATGCTGCATCAGCAGGTTGTTCTTGGTCATGCCGCCGTCCACCTTCAGGGTGGTGATCTGCACCCCGGAGTCCTGGAACATGGCGTCCACGACCTCCCGCGTCTGCCAGCTCGTCGCCTCCAGCACCGCGCGTGCGAGGTGCCCCTTCGTGACGTACCGGGTCAGCCCGGTGACGACACCGCGCGCGTCCGCACGCCAGTAGGGGGCGAACAGGCCGGAGAACGCGGGCACGATGTACGCGCCGCCGTTGTCGTCCACGCTCGCGGCGAGGGTCTCGATCTCGTCGGCGTTGCGGATGATGCCGAGTTGGTCGCGGAACCACTGAACGAGCGCGCCCGTTATGGCTATTGATCCCTCCAGGCAGTAGACCGGCGCCTCACTGCCGATCTTGTAGCCCATCGTCGTGAGGAGCCCGTTCTTCGAAGGCACCGGCCGGTTCCCGGTGTTGAGCAGCAGGAAGCTGCCCGTGCCGTAGGTGTTCTTCGCCGTGCCCACGTCGTAGCAGGCCTGCCCGAACACGGCCGCCTGCTGGTCGCCCAGGGCCGACGCCACGGGCACGCCCGCGAGTTGGCCGACCGCGGTGCCGTAGACCTCGGCCGAGGACCTGATCTCGGGGAGGATCGCCTCGGGCACGTTCATCGCGGCGAGGATGGACGGGTCCCACTGGAGGGTCTCCAGGTTCATCAGCATGGTGCGCCCGGCGTTCGTGACGTCGGTGACGTGCCGGCCGCCGTCGGTGCCGCCGGTGAGGTTCCAGATGAGCCAGGAGTCGATCGTGCCGAAGGCGATCTCGCCGCGCTCGGCGCGGTCCCTGAGGCCGGGCACGTTGTCCAGCAGCCAGGCCGCCTTGGGGCCGGAGAAGTAGCTGGCGAGCGGCAGTCCGGTCTGTTCGCGGAAGCGGTCAGGGCCGTCCGAGCCGCCCAGTTGTTTGCACAGGGCCGCGGTGCGGGTGTCCTGCCACACGATGGCGTTGTGCACGGGTTTGCCGGTGGCGCGGTCCCAAAGGACCGTCGTCTCACGCTGGTTGGTGATGCCGAGCGCGCTGAGCTGGTCGGCGCGCAGTCCCGCTTTGGCGATCGCCCCGGCGACCACCGCCTGCACCTTGGACCAGATCTCGGTGGCGTCGTGCTCCACCCAGCCCGGCTTGGGGAAGATCTGGCGGTGCTCACGCTGGTCGACGGCGACGATCGCGCCGTCCTGGTTGAAGACGATGCAGCGGCTGGAGGTGGTGCCCTGGTCGATTGCGGCGACGAACCTGTCCGTCATGACGACCCCTTTGTCGTGTCCTTCAGATCCTTCAGGTCCTTCAGAGGGCTGCTTTCGGAAGACTGCTACGACTGTTGTCGGAACGCCGTGGTCAGAAGGCCGCGTTGAAGATGACTCCGGCGAGCGCCCCGCCGATCAGCGGCCCCACCACCGGGATCCACGCGTAACTCCAGTCCGAGGTCCCCTTGTTGGGGATCGGGAGCAGCGCGTGGACGATGCGGGGGCCGAGGTCGCGGGCCGGGTTGATGGCGTACCCGGTGGGCCCGCCGAGCGACAGACCGATGCCGACCACCAGGAAGGAGACGACCAGCACCGCCGTGCCGGACTCGCCCAGCCCCTTGGTGAGCCCGAAGGCCAGGATCGGCAGTACCAGCGCGATCGTCGCGATGATCTCCGTCATCAGGTTCGCCACGACGTTGCGGATCGTGGGCGAGGTGGAGAAGATCCCGAGCGTCGGCTGCGCCATCTCCTCCTCGGCGTTGGCCTGGAACTGCGCGTAGTAGACCAGCCAGCACAGCACCGCGCCGAGCATGGCGCCGACCATCTGCCCCGCGATGTAGAGCGGGACCTTGTCCCACTTCCCGGTGTCGATGGCGATGCCGATCGTCACCGCCGGATTGAGCTGCCCGCCGGACAGCGGAGCGGCGGTGTACGCCCCGGCCATCACGCCGAAGCCCCAGCCGAAGGCGATGACGATCCAACCGGAGTTCTGTGCCTTGGAGTAGTTCAGTACGACGGCGGCGACCACGCCGGCGCCGAAGAGGATCAGGATCGCGGTGCCGATGACCTCACCGAGGAATATGTCTCCATTGCTCATGGCGGCTCCTAGGCCCTCGCCCGGGACGGTCGGCCCCGGTCCTCCGTGCAGGGTGCGGTTCCCTTGGCGACTTCAGCCGAAGGCAGGGAGGGTCCCGAGCCCCGCCCGGCGTCCGTGACGAGCGTGCCGTCGCAGCCGAGATCGCCCTTGGGGAGTGGGCCTGAGCGCAGGCGGAACCTGCGCGGCGCAGTGCCTGGTACGCCGAGAATGTACGGCGATGTCGACCGACACCGGGAAGTGTTCACCGGCGCCCATGGAGCGTCAAGGTCGCGGACGGCAACGGTGACAGCCGCCCTGGCGGCCCCTGGAGCCCCGTAGGACGCCCGCGGGACGCCACTCAGTGCCCGGGGGACTCCGCGGTCGTACGGTCGGCCTGTACGGCCGTCACAGGCGTGCCGCGCAGGATCTCGTACTCGCCCAGCCCCGCCTGGCTCAGCACCCAACTCGTGCCGCGCAGCGACTTCGCCGCCTTCTTCAGCGGCGCCAGGAACGCGGCCGCCTGACGGTGGTCGGTCACACTGCCCGGCACACACAGGACGGTGGCCAGGGACAGCGTCACCGCTCTTCCGCCCGCCGCCCAGGGCACGTTCAGCACGGCCGCGGCCAACTGCTCCAGCCCCTCGGGATCGGTGAGCACCAGGAAGTCGTCCCCGCCGATGTGCCCCACATGCGTGTGCCCGGACACCACCCACTGAAGTGTCCGGCCGACCGAGCGGATCAACTCGTCGCCCGCCGCGAAACCGGCCCCGTCGTTGACCTCCTTGAAGTGGTCGACATCCAGCCAACTCAGCGCGAACGTCCGCCCGTTCGCGATCCGCCGGTCCACCTCACCGGTGATCGCGTCCGAACCGGGCAGCCTGGTCAGCGGATTGAGGCCGGCCGCCTCCTCCACCCGCGTCTCGGCCAACGCCCGCACCAGATCCGCGAGTCGTACGACGCCCACACACCGCCCGTGGCGGTCGACGACCGCCACGTCGTCCGACGTACGGTCCGCGTCGCCGACGGCGACCACGTCCAGGACCTCCCAGGCGGTCGCGTCGACGCCCACCGTCCGCGGCGGGTCGCCGAGTTTGGCGGCGGGCCGGTCGGCGTACAGGGCGTGGCCGTAGCGCCCCGACATGGACAGCAGGAAGCGGGACCGGTGCACCGACCGGACGGGCACCCCGTCCCGGCCCACGAGCACCACTCCGGACACGTCGGGCGAGCCGGTCAGCAGCGCCCGCACCTGATCGGCGGACGCGGAGTCGGGCAACAGCGCGGCCGGCCGGACGAACTCCCGCACCCATGGCCCGGACGGCGGTGTCGTCGCGAGACCGGGCGGGCGCGGCGGAACGTATACGTCCGCCGCGGGCACCCGGGTCGCCGGCGCGAACAGCTCGCCCTGCGCCAACTGGGCCCCGGCCGACCGCGCGGTCGCGCACTGCTCCTCGGTCTCGACGCCCTCCACGGACAGCAGGGCGCCCAACTGCTCGCACAGGGTCCGCATGGCCCGCACCGCGGCCGGCCGCTCCAGCAGCGACGCGTCGAGCTTCACCAGGTCGGGCGCGAGATCCGTGAGCAGCCGCAGGGGTACGTCACCGTCGCCGACGCCGTCCGCACAGATCCGGAACCCCTGGGCACGCAGTTCGGACACCGCCTCCAGGAGCGCGCGTCGGGGCACGTGCGTGTACGGCGGCCCGATGTCGATCGTGACCTCCCACGGGAGCCGTCCCGCCTCGCGCACCGCGCTGTGCAGCGGGGTGAGCCCGCCGAGGTCGGCGAGGGTGCCGGCGAACACATTGATGTGCAGCGGCAGCAGCGTCTCCTTGCGCGCGGCGGCGCGGACCGCCAACACGGCGAGCCTGCCGTCGAGTTCGGGGTCACGGCGGGCCTCGGCGAGAAGGTCCCCGGTCTCCGGGCGGACGAGGACCTCCAGCCCCGCGATTCCACCGGTGGTCAGATTGACCACCGGTTGGAAGGCGAAACTGAGAGTGTCCGTGGAGGAGCGCACGGCAGCATGATGACGCCACCGGCGTACGCCCAGGCCCAGTTCATAAGACGTTCACGCAGCCTTGCGCGCTGATCACACGGTGTGCGCGGGCCGTCGTCGGTCACCGCACGGCGAGCACCGCCGACCCGTGCCCGAACAGCCCCTGGTTCGCGGTGAGTCCCACCCGCGCCCCCGCGATCTGCCGGTCGCCCGCGTCGCCCCGCAACTGCCAGGTCAGCTCGCAGACCTGGGCGATCGCCTGAGCCGGAACGGCCTCCCCGAAGGAGGCCAGCCCACCGCTCGCGTTCACCGGTATGCGCCCGCCCGGGGCCGTCGCGCCCTCCCGCAGCAGCTTGGCTCCCTCGCCCTCGCCGCACAGCCCCAGATCCTCGTACCACTGCAACTCCAGGGCGGTGGACAGGTCGTACACCTCGGCCAGGGAGAGGTCCTCCGGGCCGATGCCCGCCTCCTCGTAGGCCGCGCGCGCGATCGACGCCCGGAAGGTCTCGTCCGGCGGTGCCACCGCCGCCGCGGAGTCCGTGGCGATGTCCGGGAGGTCCAGCACCGTGTTGGGATAGCGCGGCGTCACCGTGGACACCGCGCGGATCCGCACCGGGTCCGCCGCCCCGTGCCGCCGCGCGAACGCCATGGTCGACAGCACCAGGGCGGCCCCGCCGTCGGAGGTGGCGCAGATGTCCAGCAGCCGCAGCGGATCGGCGACCACCGCGGAGGCGGCGACCTCCTCGGCGGAGACCCGCTTGCGGTAGCGCGCGTACGGATTCAGCGCACCCAGGGCGGAGTTCTTCACCTTGACCTGGGCGAAGTCCTCGGGGGTGTCCCCGTAGAGGGCCATCCGCCGGCGCGCGTACAGCCCGAAGTACGTCGGATTGGTCGCGCCGAGGACCCGGAAGCGCAGCCAGTCCGGATCGTCGTGCCGGTCCCCGCCGGCCGGCCGGAAGAACCCCTTGGGCGCGGCATCGGCGCCCACGACCAGGACCACGTCCGCGAGCCCCGAAAGGAGCTGCGCCCGCGCGGCGTTGACGGCCTGCGCCCCGGACGCGCACGCCGCGTACACGCTCGCCACCCGGGCGCCCTGCCAGCCCAGCGCCTTGGCGAACGTCGCGCCCGCCACATAGCCGGGATATCCGCCACGCACCGTGTCCGCGCCGACGATCGAGCCGACGTCCCGCCACTCCAGCCCGGCGTCGGCGAGCGCCGCGCGGGCCGCCGCCGTCCCGTACTCGACGAAGCCGCGCCCCCACTTCCCCCAGGGGTGCATGCCCGCGCCGAGCACCGCCACGTCCGCCGTCATGCCGCCACCCCCGTAGGCCGCCAGTGCCAGGTCGTCCAGGTCGTCTCCGTGTCCTCGTCGAGCACTCCGGGGACGACCTCCACCTCCATGCCCACCGCCAGATCGGCGACGGTGATCCCGGGAACCGCTTGTCCCAGCACCACGATCCGCTCGGACTCCAGCTCCACAGCGATCAACGCGTACGGTTCCCACGGAAGTTCCGGATCGCTCACATACGGTGACGGTGGCCGGTACCGGCTGTCCGTGTAGGACCAGACACGGCCGCGCCGCGACAGCGGGACCTCCTCCAGCTCGCCGCCCGGGCAGCCCGGATTGCGGCAATGACCGTCCTCACGCGGGAAGAAGACCGAGGCGCACGCCGAGCAACGCGTGCCGAGCAACCGGAAGTCGTCCCCGTCCCCGGTGAACCAATCGGTGACCACAGGTGTGCGTGTTCGCGACAACGTCCCTCCACAGCACTGGATCTGACGGAACGTCAGAAGTGTGCCACGGGCAACGGAAAATGAGCAGGGCGTTTCGGTGAACCATCCGGCCACCTACCGCGTCGTGATACCGGGGAGACGGCCGGGGCCCACGGGGGTGGTTCCGGCCGTTTCCCGTTCACTCGCGCGGCCCCCGGAAAGACGCCCTCCGCTTGATCGGATACAGTCCGCCGAGTGTCCGAAACTCAAGCCTCCGTCCCCAACTCCGGGCCGAACTCCCACTGTTCGAGCTGCGGATCGCCCTACGGAGAGGGCGTCTCCGGCTGGCCCCGCACCTGCCCGGCCTGCGGCACCGTCGCGTACCGCAACCCGCTGCCCGTAGCCGTCGCACTCCAGCCCGTGTACGACACGAAGGGCACCGCCCTGGTCGTCATCACCCGAACCGTCGCCCCCGCGCGCGGAGGCGTCGCCCTGCCGGGCGGCTACGTCGACGACCGCGAGGACTGGCGACAGGCCCTCGTCCGCGAACTCCGGGAGGAGACGGGCATCGACGCCGCGAGCCGCGACGTACGGCTCGTCGACGCCATCAGCTCGCCCGACGGGCATCTCCTGCTCTTCGGCGTGCTCCCCGAGCGCCCGGTCGAGGGCCTGCCCAAGTCCGTCCCCACCGACGAGACCGAGGGCTGGCACCTCCTGCGCCGGCCGGAGGAACTCGCATTCCCGCTGCACTCCGTGGCCGTCAAGGCCTGGTTCGAAGGCCGGTACATCTGAGGTCAGCCCGCACCGAGCCCGCGCACCCGCACCGGGTAGGACGGCGCGCTCACACCGTCCTCCGACTCCCGCTCCACGACCACCCGCCGGCCCTCCCAGCGGGCGACGTACCGCTCGATCTCCGACTCCTCCCACCCGTCGCCCGCGTCCGGCACCACCAGCCCGCCCCCGGTCCGCCCCCGGGCGGGCGCCCACACCTCGAGCTCCAGCGCGCCGTCCGCGCCCCGCACCGGCAGGACGGCACCCGCGCGCGCGAGCACCGGAATCCGCGACAACGGGGCGTCGACGAGAATCTGGCCCGGCCCCTCGTAGACCTGCTCCGTCTCCGTGTCGTACCAGCGCCCCCTCGGCAACTGCACCGCACGCCGGTCCGACCCCGGATAGAGCACCGGCGCCACCAGGAGACAGTCGCCCAGCAGGAAGGCGTCCTCGCAGTCCCGTAGCGCACGATCCTCCGGCGCACCCCACCAGAGGGGCCGCACATAGGGCGCTCCGGTCCGCCGCGCCAAGTGCGCCAGCGTCATGAAGTACGGCAGCAGCCGGCGCCGTTCGACGAGCGCCGCGCGCGCGTGCTCCAGCACGTCGGCACCGAACTCCCAGGGCTCCCGACGCCCCGCCCGCAGGCTCGCGTGGGTGCGGAACAGCGGCAGAAACGCGCCGAGTTGGAACCAGCGCAGATACAGCTCGGGCGAGGGACTCCCGTCGAAGCCGCCCACGTCCGGACCCGAGTACGGCACCCCGCACAGCCCGAGCCCAATGACCAGCGACAACGAGGCCCGCAACCCCGGCCAGCCGCTGGCCACATCGCCGGACCAGGTGCCCCCGTAGTTCTGCATCCCGGCCCACCCGGAGCGCGAGAAGAGGAACGGCCGCTCCTGGGGGGCCAGTTCGCGCAACGCCTCGTAGGCGGCCCTGGCCATGCACAGCGCGTACACGTTGTGCGCCTCACGATGGTCACCGCCCCGCCCGTCCAGGTCGTGCCGGGCCGAACGGGGCAACGTCGACTCCCCGAAGGCCGTGAAGGACGTGGGCTCGTTCATGTCGTGCCAGAACCCCGCGAAGCCCTGCGCGAGCCGCTCCTGGTAGAGCCCTCCCCACCACTCCCGCACACGCGCGTGCGTGAAGTCCGGGAAAACGGCCTCCCCGGGCCACACGACGCCCCGCACCAGCCGCTCCGAGGCGTCCCGCACGAAGGCGTCCTCGGACATCCCGCTGTCGTGGACGGCGTTTCCCGGCTCGGCCTTCACCGCGGGGTCGACGATCGACACCAGCCGGATGCCGTCCCGCCGCAACTCCTCGGCGAGCACCGGCAACTTCGGGAAGCGCTCCTGGTCGACCGTGAACACCTGGTGCTCGTCGTAGTGGTCGATGTCCAGGTGGACGGCGTCCAGCGGCAGCCCGCGCTCCTGGTAGCCGGCGACGATCCGCCGCACCTCCCGCTCACTGCCGAAGCCCCACCGCGCGTGATGGTGCCCCAGCGCCCAGGCCGGCGGCAGCGCGGGAGCACCGGTGAGCGAGACCCAGGCGTGCAGCACGCGCGCGGGGGTACCCACGATCACCCAGCAGCGCAGCGGACCGCCGTCCATCCGCAGCTCGGACGCCCCCGCCCGGTCGTGCCCGGAACCGGCACCCTCCTCGCCCTCCCGCAGCGTCACCGTGCCGTCCCAGGAGGTGTCGTGGAACACCAGATGCGTGGCCGCGTCGGCGACCACCAACTGCACCGGCATGGTGACGTACAGCGGATCGTCACCCGGCGCGAAGGGCCGCCCCGGGTCGGTGTTCCACAGCCGGTACGTCCCGTCGCGCAACCGGGGGCCCGACGCGCGCCCGCCCAGCCCGAAGAACCGGGCGTCCGCCGCCACCTCCGACCGCTGCATCCAGCGCGCCGTTCCACCGCCCACCGGTTCCCACCAACGCGGCGGCAGATCCCGGCGCAGCGTCACACCACCGGGCGTACGCACCTCGACCGCGCCGTGCCGCGACACGGAGACCGTCACCCGCTCCGCCACGACCCGCCAGCCACCGTCCTTGTCCGGCTCCAGGACGGCCCGGGGATCCGGCTCGGGACACCGCCCGCCGAGCGCGTACGACGGCTCCGGACCGGCCCCGTCCCAGCCCCAGAAGACGGCTCCGTTCGCGGCGACCGTGATGCGCAGCTCGGAACGGCTGAACCGGATGATCCCGCCGCCGGGCCCGGGCTCGGCCTCCCGCACCGGCCCGGGCACCCGCGCCCGCTCAGCCCCTCGCGCGGGCAGCCCGGTGGCGTCGGCACGCCTCCTGCGCCACGCCGCCCGTACGGTACGCAAACCCTGCGCCGCCCCCGTCGAACCGACCACCTTCACCGAACGCACCAGGTCACGACCGTCCATGCTGCTCACCCTGCCATTACAGGTCCCGGATAACCGCGTCGTTCAACTGCCGTTCACCCGTGGTGGGGCCACATGTTCACGACACGGACCATGTGGGGGCGCGCCCTGGTGCGGAAGTCGATCACATGGCATCGTCCGTGTCAGCCGCGTCACGCGCACACCCCCGCACGTGCGCGACGGACGCACACGACGCGCACAGTCCCGGGAGCCGCCCCATGTCGACCGCGAACCCCCTGCCGCTCTGGCAGCCAGATCCGGAACGCATCGCCCAGGCACAGGTCACCAGGTTCCAGACCTGGGCGGCCGAACACCACGGAGCCCCCGCCGACGGCGGCTACGCGGCACTGCACCGCTGGTCCGTCGCGGAACTGGACACCTTCTGGCAGGCCGTCACCGAATGGTTCGACGTGCGGTTCTCGACCCCCTACGCGCGTGTGCTCGGCGACCGCTCGATGCCCGGCGCGCACTGGTTCCCCGGAGCGACCCTCAACTACGCCGAGCGCGCCCTGCGCGCGACGGCCACCCGCGCGGACGAACCGGCCCTCCTGTACGTCGACGAGACCCACGAGCCGACCCCGGTCACCTGGTCCGAGCTCCGCCGCCAGGTCGGCTCCCTGGCCGCCGAACTGCGCACCCTCGGCGTACGCCCCGGAGACCGCGTCAGCGGCTACCTGCCGAACATCCCGCAGGCCGTCGTCGCCCTGCTCGCCACGGCGGCCGTGGGCGGCGTCTGGACGTCCTGTGCCCCCGACTTCGGCGCCCGCAGCGTCCTCGACCGCTTTCAACAGGTCGAACCGGTCGTCCTGTTCACCGTCGACGGCTACCGCTACGGCGGCAAGGAACACGACCGCCGCGACACGGTCGCCGAACTCCGCCGCGAACTGCCCACCCTGCGCGCCGTCGTCCACATCCCCCTCCTGGGCACCGACGCCCCCGAAGGCGCCCTGGAATGGTCGTCCCTGACCTCGGCCGACGTGGAACCCGTCTTCGAACAGGTCCCCTTCGAACACCCCCTGTGGGTGCTCTACTCCTCGGGCACGACAGGCCTCCCCAAGGCCATCGTCCAGTCCCAGGGCGGCATCCTCGTAGAACACCTCAAACAACTCGGCCTGCACTGCGACCTGGGCCCCGAGGACCGCTTCTTCTGGTACACGTCCACCGGCTGGATGATGTGGAACTTCCTCGTCTCCGGCCTCCTGACGGGCACGACGATCGTCCTCTACGACGGCAGCCCCGGGTACCCCGACACGGGCGCCCAGTGGCGCATCGCCGAACGCACCGGAGCGACCCTCTACGGCACCTCGGCCGCGTACGTCATGGCCTGCCGCAAGGCCGGCGTGCACCCGTCCCGCGACTTCGACCTCTCCCAGGTGCAGTGCGTCGCCACCACCGGATCACCGCTGCCGCCGGACGGGTTCCGCTGGCTGCACGAGGAGTTCGCAGACAGCGGAGCCGACCTGTGGATCGCCTCGGTCAGCGGCGGCACGGACGTCTGCTCCTGCTTCGCGGGAGCCGTACCGACCCTCCCGGTGTACATCGGCGAACTCCAGGCCCCCGGCCTGGGCACCGACCTCCAGTCCTGGGACCCGAACGGCGAACCCCTGGTCGACGAGGTCGGCGAACTCGTGGTCACCAACCCCATGCCGTCCATGCCGGTCTACTTCTGGAACGATCCCGACGGCACCCGCTACCACGACAGCTACTTCGACACCTACCCCGGTGTGTGGCGCCACGGAGACTGGATCACCGTCACGTCCCGAGGCTCCGTAGTCATCCACGGCCGCTCCGACTCCACGCTCAACCGGCAAGGCGTGCGCATGGGTTCGGCCGACATCTACGAAGCGGTCGAGCGGCTCCCGGAGATCAAGGAGTCCCTCGTCATCGGCATCGAACAGCCCGACGGCGGCTACTGGATGCCCCTCTTCGTACACCTCGCCCCCGGAGCCGTCCTCGACGAGGCACTCCTGGGCCGCATCAAGCAGACCATCCGCGAACAACTCTCCCCACGCCACGTCCCCGACGAGGTCATCGAAGTCCCCGGCGTCCCGCACACCCTCACCGGAAAGCGCATCGAGGTCCCGGTCAAACGCCTCCTCCAGGGCACCCCGCTGGAGAAGGCGGTCAACCCGGGCTCCATCGACAACCTCGGCCTGCTGAGCTTCTACGAGGAGCTCGCCCGCAAACGCGCCTGATCGACCTCCCGTAGAGGTCGATCATCCTCCATAGGTGGCCTCGGACTCGCCCTCGCCGAGCACAGCGGCGAAGTCCGAGGCCAGCCGTACCGCGTCGGCCGGTTCGAGCTCGGCGACGGAGATCCGTACACCCGGCCCGGACGACAGCCGGAACCGCGCACCGGCGGCGACCCACCAGCCGTACGACCGCAGCCCGTTGACCACCGCCGACTCGTCCCGCACGGGCACCCAGAGATTCATCCCGCTCGCCCCATGAGCCTCGATGCCCCGCCCGCGCAGCTCCTCGTGGAGGGCCTCCCGGCGCAGCCTGTACGCCTCCTGCGCGCGCGTGACCAGCGCGCGCGTGCCGTCGTCCGTCATCAGCCCATGGACGGTCTCCTGGAGGAGATGACTGACCCAGCCGGACGTCAGCAGCAACCGCCCGTCGTGCCGTGCCAGCGTGATCGGATCGCAGGCCGCCGCGGCCCACCGCAGGTCCGTGCCGAGGAACTTGCTCACGGTCCGCACATGCACCCAGCGCGACAGCCCACCGGACGTCAGCGACCACAGGGGAGTGGCCGACACGGCGGGAGCGTGATCGTTCTCCACGACCAGCACCTCCGGCTCGTCCCGGAGCACCTCGACGAGCGCGTCCCGACGCGAGGCCGAGAAACAGCCCCCGTACGGATTCTGCGCCCGAGGGCTGCACACCACGGCGCGCGCACCGACCCGCAGCGCCGCGCGCAGCGCATCCGGACGCATCCCCTCGTCGTCCACGGCGACCGGCACCATCCGCAGCCCCAACGCCGTGACCAGATCCAGCAGATGGTGATACCCGGGATCCTCCATGGCCACGGCGTCCCCGGGCCGCAACTCCACGGACAGCAGCCGCCCGATCAGATCCAGCGCACCGTGCGCGAAGGTCACATGCTCCACGGGCACACCGTCGGGCCGAAGCCAGTGCCGCACGGCTTCCTCCAACCGCGCCAACCGAGGCGTCGACCGATGGGACCGCGCACCTGGAGACAACCGTGAGGGCGGCACGAGAGCGGGCAGAAACGCGGGATCGGGATGCCCGCCGGCCAGATCCCGCAGACCTGCCGGAACCCGGGGCGGCCGCCGCGACGCCACCGCAGGAGCCTGTGCCACCACCGTCCCGCCCCGCCCACGCGTGACGACGATGCCCCGCTGCCGCAGCTCCTTGTACGCCGTGGCGACGGTTCCCGGACTCACCCCGAGCTCGTCCGCGAGCCGCCGCACCGGAGGCAGCGCGGCCCCCGGGCCCAACACCCCCTCGGCCACACGCCGTTCGATGGACGCGGCAATCCCCTTGGCCGTCGTACCACTGGTCCCATATTGTATTGCCACATCGGTGATTATGTATCAATACATAATTCAGTGCAAGGGAGAGCAGTGGACACCACGCGTCGCGCGGCCGCACGGCGAAAACGCATACCCGGAGGACGCGACGGTCGCAGGATGCTCGCGATCGCCCTCGTCGACCGCACCGGCAGCGGTCTGTGGGCCTCCGTGTCCGTCTTGTACTTCACCTACGTCTCGCATCTCTCCGTGGCCCAGGTGGGCACCCTCGCAGCGATCGCCGGAGCCATCGGCATCGCCGGCGCACCCCTGGGCGGCCACCTCGCCGACCGGTTCCCGCTCACCCGCGTCCTCGTCGCCCTCCAACTCCTGCGCGCCCTGGCCTCGTTCGCCCTCCTCACCACGGACAGCTACGCCCTGCTGATCACCGTCTCGGCCGTCGGCGGCTTCGGAGACCGTGCGGCCAACGTGCTCACCAGGCTCTACGCCACCCGCGTGGCAGGGCCCGATCGCATCCGCTATCAGGCCATCAGCCGCACCGCGGCCAACGCGGGCTGGGCCCTGGGCGGCCTCACCGCCGCAGCGGCACTCGCCCTCGGCACGACCGCCGCGTACCACTGGCTCCTCCTCGGCGACGCCCTCTCCTTCGTCGCGGTCGCGACCCTCACCCTCGGCTGCGGCGAACCCCCGTCACCGCAACGCACCGTCGCGACATCGAAGGACACGCCACTCGCGACCAGACCACCGAACCCCTGGCGCGACCGCACCTACCTCGCATACGTCGCGACCGAGACCGTCCTCTTCCTCGACGACGCCGTCTTCAAGGTCGGCCTGCCGCTGTGGATCGCCCACGCCAGCGACGCACCGCACGGCCTGGCACCCCTGCTGATGGTTCTCAACAACGTGATGGTCGTGGCCCTGCAAGTCCCCCTGGCCCGACTCGCCACCACGACAGTGGCCACCCGCAACCTGCTGATACCGCTCTCCGCCGCCTTCGTCCTCGGCGGCACGACTCTGGCGCTCTCTGCCACCGGCGGAGCCGTCACCGCCGCGCTTCTCCTCACCGCCTCGGCAACGGCCTTCACCCTGGCGGAAATGCTCCACGCCACCATCTCGTGGGAACTCTCCGTCGCCCTCGCACCCGACACCGCGCAGGGTTCCTACCTCGGCGTACACGGACTCGCCCAGTCCGCCCAGCGCAGCATCGGGCCACTGGCCGTCACCGCCGCCATCGCCACCGGCCCCTTCGGCTGGACCGCTTTCGGCGCCATCATCGCTCTGACCTGCATAATTCAGCACCGCCTGGTCCGCGCCCCGCTCGCTCGGACGCCGTTGTCAGTGCCGCCGGTTACTGTGAGTGAGCATTGATCGACCGCGCACAGGGGGAAACATGGCGCACACCGACAACCAGACCATGCGACGCGTACTGCGCCGCGAAATCGCCGGCACCATCGGCCTGTTGACCGACGAACAGGACTTCAGCGCCATGCGGCGCTACCGCAGCTTCACCTTCGACGACCACACCGCCTACCTCCAGCAGGTGGAGGCCCTCCTCAGGAGCCGCGCCCTCCAGGGCAGCCACACCAGCGTGGCCCTCTTCGACCCCGAGGAATACGCCGAGTTCTGCGCCGACAGCGGCCTCGACCCCGACAACCCGTCGAGCCGAACCCGCTTCACAGCCGAACTCGCGGCCACCGGCCCCACCCTGCTCTACGAAGGCCAGCCACTGGCCGACCTCCTCCCGGCGCTGGTCGACGAGGCCGTCCGCCAGGCGACCTGGGAGTACGCGACCACACTCCTCTCCCGCCTCGGCGCCTGCGCCTCCTGCGGCGAGGACATCGGCCGCGCCGCCTTCACCCAGGCCTCCGGCCTCCTCGTCCGCATCCTCGACACCGCCCGCCCCGGCAACCGACACCTCGTCTGCAGCGTCGCGGCGGAACCGGAAACCATCGTCGCCGTCCTCCACGCCGACGAGGACGAGGACGGCGCCACTCACCTGGACGAGGCCGAGGCCCTCGAATTCACCACGGTCCTCGCCCTCGGCCTCGCCACCCGAAGCCCCGGCGGCCTCGTCATGCGCACCACCAGCCCGAACACCACCGACCGCATCTATGGCTGGCGCCTGCGCGGCGACGGCCTGGAAGCCCTGACCGCCGGCGAGGTCTTCGACGCCTACTGCACCGACGTCGAGTCCGGCGACCTCATCTCCCCGGAATCAGGCGTCGACTACTGCGTACCGCCAGACCTCGGAGACCTGGAGCAGCCCCCGGGAGGACACCACCACTGAACACGCCAGGGGCGCCCCACCACTGGTGAGGCGCCCCTGAACAACTGCCGACGGACGGCTTCCCGCCCGACTACTCGCCGGACAGCACCGCCTGAGCGGCGGCGCGCGCCTCCTCAGCACTGTCCGCGGCCCGTGCGGCGAGCGCGGCCCGCTCGCACTGCGCCAGCGTGTACTTCGCCAACGCCGTACGCACATAAGGGATCGAAGCCGCGCCCATGGAAAGGGAGGTGACACCCAGACCGGTCAGCACACAAGCCAGCAGCGGGTCGGACGCGGCCTCACCGCAGACACCACAGCTCTTGCCCTCGGCCTTCGCCCCTTCGGCGGACATCGCGACCAGGTCGAGCAGCGCGGGCTGCCACGGATCCTGCAGACGGGACACCGCGCCCACCTGACGGTCGGCGGCGAAGGTGTACTGCGCGAGGTCGTTGGTCCCCAGCGACAGGAACTCGACCTCCTGCAGAATCGAGCGCGACCGCAGCGCGGCCGACGGAATCTCCACCATCGCACCGAACTTGGCCCGCAGCCCCGCCTCCCGGCACGCGTCCGCGAATGCCTTCGCGTCCGCACGGTCCGCGACCATCGGGGCCATGACCTCAAGGTGGACAGGCAAACCCTCGACGGCCTTCGCGAGCGCGGTCAGCTGAGTCCGCAACACATCGGGGTGGTCGAGCAGCGAACGCAGCCCGCGCACACCCAGGGCCGGGTTCGGCTCGTCGGCGGGCGTCAGGAAGTCCAGCGGCTTGTCCGCGCCGGCGTCCAGCACCCGCACGACGACACGTCCCTCGGGGAACGCCTCGAGCACCTTCCGATAGGCCTCGACCTGCTTCTCCTCGGACGGCGCGTTCTTGCTGTCGTCCAGGAAAAGGAATTCGGTACGGAAGAGCCCCACACCCTCGGCCCCCGCCTCCAGGGCGGCGGGCACGTCAGCAGGACCGCCGACATTGGCCAGCAACGGCACCTTGTGTCCGTCGGAGGTGGCACCAGGACCCGTAGAAGCGGAGAGAGCGGCCTTGCGTGCGGCGGCCGCAGCCTCCAACTGCTCCTTCTTCTCGGCACTGGGGTTCACGAAGATCTCGCCGGTGCTGCCGTCCACGGCGACCAGCGTGCCTTCGGCCAACTCCCCGGCCCCCGGCAGCGCCACCACGGCCGGCACACCGAGCGCCCGCGCCAAGATCGCGCTGTGACTGGTCGGCCCACCCTCCTCGGTGACGAAACCGAGCACGAGCGTCGGGTCCAACAACGCCGTATCCGCAGGCGCAAGGTCGCGAGCAATAAGGACGTACGGCTCGTCGCTGTCCGGAACACCAGGCATCGGCACCCCGAGCAATCGGGCGACGATACGGTTCCGCACGTCATCGAGGTCGGCCACCCGGCCGGCGAGATACTCACCGGCACCGGCCAGCAGAGCACGGTAGGCGGCGAAGGCGTCGTACACGGCCCGCTCCGCGGTACTGCCGACCGCGATCCGGCGATCCACGTCCGCCATCAACTCGGGGTCCTGGGCCATCATGGCCTGCGCCTCGAGCACCGCCTGGGCTTCGCCCCCCGCCAGATTGCCGCGCGCCATCAGGTCGGCCGCCACAGCGTCCACGGCTTGGCGGGCGCGCCCCTGTTCACGCTCCGCGTCCTCCACCGGAATCTGCTTGGCAGGCGGTTCCAGAACCGCCGTCCCCATGTGCCGAACCTCGCCGATCGCCACACCGTGGCTCACACCGACGCCTCGCAGCGTTGTCTCCATCTCACCCGTCTCCGATAGTGCGGCGGGTCCCGCCGCCGCGTTGGTTGTCCTGCACACCGTCATTACGACGGCCTGACGTCACGCCCAGATGAAGAGGCTGTCGCCGGCCTTCACGTCGCCGTCCTCGCGGAGACCGGAGAGGGCCTCTGCTGTGGCTTCGAGAGCCACGATCGGGCACACCGGGGACTTGCCGGCGGCTTCGACGGCGGCCGGGTTCCAGCGCACCACGCTCTGGCCGCGGGTCACGGTGTCGCCCTTGTTGACAAGCAGCTCGAAGCCCTCGCCGTTGAGCTGCACGGTGTCGATACCGAGGTGAGTGAGCACGCCGTGTCCCTCGCTGTCCACGACGACGAAGGCGTGCGGGTGGAGCGAGACGATGACTCCGTCCACGGGAGAGACGGCCTCGGAGGGCTCACGTACGGGGTCGATGGCTGTGCCGGGGCCGACCATGGCCCCGGAGAAGACCGGATCCGGCACCTCGGTCAGTCCGATGGCACGTCCTGCAAGAGGGGACGTCACGCTGGTCATGGGAAGCCTCCCAGGGGTGGATATGTGATGGGGCCGTCACTGCCTGTCCCGGACGGCACACTGAGCAGCAGGGTATGTCATATGTAGTACGGGTTCCGCCTGAGAGGTCCGGATTAGTGGTCTAGACCACACCTCTAATCGATTTGCACCTGCTCTACGGCCGCATGTACAGTCGTACTCCTGCTTGAGGCCGAGCGACGCGATCAAGCGTCTTTGCTTGACCTGGCAGCACCCAACTTGTCAGATCCTATCCCGGGGTCATCTTCTGCATGCCTGCAGGACGGTGGTCAGGGGGCCGGAAAAACACTGATAGAGTTTGGAACACCGAAGGGAAGCCCGGAGGAAAGCCCGAGAGGGTGAGTACAAAGGAAGCGTCCGTTCCTTGAGAACTCAACAGCGTGCCAAAAATCAACGCCAGATATGTTGA